>JAZUKN010000106.1:0-1850 GCA_045643285.1 Eubacteriales bacterium | reverse complement strand
CCATCGTTGCTTCAAGATTCTTTTATTTTACAGTGACGGTCACCG
Source organism: Eubacteriales bacterium (assembly GCA_045643285.1). GTDB lineage: Bacteria > Bacillota > Clostridia > Oscillospirales > CAG-272 > UMGS1696. The sequence continues at coordinate 1,805 of JAZUKN010000106.1, read as the reverse complement.
TGTCGGTAAAGCCGCCCGTCATTGTAATGATGACCGTAGTTGTACCTGCGGCTAACGGAGTGATGATCCCGCTGTCATCCACGGATAGGATGCTGCCGTCCTCAACGTCAAAGGTCATGTGATAAACGTCCGCATCGACCATCGGCGGGTAATTTTCGCGGCTTGAACCGTAGTCATTGTACGCTTCGCCCCAATCGCCGTTTTTGAAGGTCACGAAGCCTCTTATCTGCGTGCTTCTCCAATCGCCGAGAGCAACGGTGATGTTGTCATTTACCGCCCGGAAGCTTTCAATTTCACCTTTTCCGTCATCTGAGGAATAGCCTTTTTCATGCACCGTTACCTTAAACGTGTAAGAAAGATCGGCATAGTGAACGGTGACAAGCGTTGAGCCGATGCTGACAGGTGTAATTCTTCGGTTTTTTATAGTGATGACACTTTCGTCGTAGCTGCTGAAAGAAACCGCTCCGCCTATCAGATCATGTCTTTCAAGTGCCTTGTCAAGCCAGCACAACTTTATTTTTTTAGTATTATTCAGATTAACGTCTATCTCCGCATTATCGGTCGTGATTCCCGTGACAACAGGGGCTGACGGTTCCTTTATGCGTTCACTTTCCGTCGGAGTCGGTGTGCCTCCGTTATCGGACGCGCAGATCTCTCCTTCATAAGTAATAAGCTCAATGGGCTGGAATCTTGTTGACCAGTCGCCCCAGCCGCCTGTTGAGGTCTGGTAGGCATAGCCGATAAACAGATCGTCGGTAAGTCTTACGTGACCGTCAGGGCGCTTTGAAATACCCATATTGTGACACTTTGAGCAGATCCCCGTGCGGATAATATCACTTTTTTCAAAATGTATTCCGTCATCGGACTGATAAATCGCGACCCCCGAGGTATCGGTAAAGCGTTCATAGGTGCAGAAACCGACAAACTTTCCGATCTCCTCAACATAGATAACGTCCCATGAATCCTGACTGTTTTCCTTTGTTGCGACGACTCCGCGCGGAGACAGTGATGCGGGCCAGTTTTCCGAGGTGTCGGCGACAGCGACAAGTTCTTTTCCTTCGCCCGAGCCGGACCAGGAGTAATAGAAATACAGAATGTTGTCGACAATTACAAAGCTCGGTTCACCCGCACCCCACAAGGATGCGTTTTCATCAAAATAAATGATCGGAGCAGGGTCACCGCCCCAGCCGCTTCCGTTCCATTTCTCAAACGGACCGTCGGGATTTTCGGAACGCGCAACAAAAATATTGTTGTTGATCCCGCCGTTTGTGGAAACGATGGTGGATGTGTAGCCGATGTAATAGTAGCCTCCGAAGTAAATGACGCCGGGATCACATACGGAATAATGATCCATCGAATCCGCCGTCGGGCGCAGAACGACCTTCTCATCGCTCCACTCCTTGCCGTCGAAATGCCTGTACGTAAACCAGTCCCATTCACCGTTTTGGCCGTTGGTAGCAAACCATGCGTCGGCAGAACCGTCCTCATAATACATGATCGACGGACCGTATCTGTACCCGCTGTGATCCTTAAAGGGGGCATATACGTCATATCCGGCATCCTCTGCTTTGAACGTGACGTTTACGTTTTTACCGTCCTTTTCCGGTGCGGCAGAATCGGAAAAATCCTTCTCCGCCGTATGCAGCGGCTCTTTTCTTTCTCCGTAAGAAGTTACCGCCTTGCCGGCCAAGCCGGTAAAAAACATGATAAGAGACAAAAAAAATGCTAAAATTTCAGCCATTACAAGCGCCCCATCCTTTAATTATGTATTTCATTTTTAATATATCAGAATTTTATTTCAAATC
>JAZUKN010000105.1:0-1683 GCA_045643285.1 Eubacteriales bacterium | reverse complement strand
GTTCCTACAAGCACGAGCATATTGAAGATTATCTCGCCGACGTAAGTCCACACTTGCGTTACTGCCGAAGCACTCGCAGAGACGGACGGAGCTGCCGTTGCAAACGTCGAATAAATGACACATGCGAGTACGATGATCGCTCCTTCCAGGCATACTCCGGCAAAGGATTTCATAAACGATTTACCCATTTGGCTCGTTTCCTCCCCCGCAAAGGATGAGAGCGGTATCGGTGCTATGGCAACGTACATATATAGCTTGAAAAATCTCCCGTACACTGTCAGAATAAGGACAAAAGACAGTACCCATATCAGCAGATTACCGATCAGCGTTACAGCCCACAGTGGGATCGACTCCCAGAAGCCGCACGATTCGATAGTCTGCACCATTTCGCTCGGTATCGTAAGCGTTGTCATACCTCCGATGCCGGATGTCGCCATAATGTTTGAGATGATACCCTGTGCGATTGTAAAGAGTGCCATCATAAGATCAAGTCCCCACGATACTGCCGCTTTTGCAAGTGCGAATCGGATGAACAGTTTTAGTGCCTGCTCCGGTCGCTTTATCTCAGCCATAGAGTTGTAGTGCTTCATGATGTTCATAAGAAAGAACAGTACGACAAGGGCGTACCCTATTGCTTTGAGTGCTCCGTTTATGTTTACCATGACAGCCCAGACCGTACCGCCTTTGAAAGCGGTAGGAGACTGGGATAAAAGCGACCATATTTCGGCGAGTTTGCCGTTCCAGGTGTTGAGGGCGTTTTGGATGTTTTCTACTACCCAGTTATTCGACATTCATATCCCTCCGGATCAAGAATTGATCAGCCGGTAATGAGCGAGAGAATTTCTTTTGCAAACGTAATGACAACGCCGCCGGCAAGCGTCAGAAATCCCTGCGCTCTCTGAGACGGGTCGTGAGATTTCAGCGACAGACCGATCTGTACGACAGCAAATCCGAGCATGATCATACCGACAGCGCGGATAAGCCCGAACATAAAGGTCGAGAGATTGTTTACGACTGCAATAGGATCGTCCCCTGCCGCAAAAGCAGGAACGACACAAACGGTCAGCATCAGTACGGCGCAAACGACACGCGACCAGATTTTCAGTCCTTTCTTTGCGCAAGGAGTCAGTTCGTTTTTCTTCTTTTTGTTATTCATTTTCTTTTACCTCGTTTTGTTTTTTCTTTCTTTCGATTTCCTGTTTTACATAATTTTCGTATTCGTCGAGATCTTCGTCATCAAAGATGTCGAAGTCGGCGTAGTATTCTTCGATATACGGGAAGTCGTCCATTGTCTTGCCGGGATAGTCGGATATATCGACGATCTCAACATAAACAGTTTCCGGCTTTTGTGAGCCGTGTTCATAGGCGTTCTTTGCGTCGTCGTCTGCCGTATAGGATAGATTCGGGTGTTTCAGAATATCGTATTTCAGATCAATGACAGGACGTTCTCCACGGATAAAGAGAATCGCGTATCGGTTATCAAGGAGGCGCACTTCGTCAGGTGTCAAAAGCTCACGTCCGGCGTTTTGATAGTTGGTGGAGTAGCTTCCCTTTGCTCCCTCGCTCTTGCCGTAGGTGTTTGTGTCAATCGTCGCTTTACCGAGCATTTCGGAAACATATTTGTGAGTCGACTGCTCGTTCCCTCCGAGATAGACAAACTCGTCACAGTTGCCGACGATACTC
>JAZUKN010000104.1:0-2034 GCA_045643285.1 Eubacteriales bacterium | reverse complement strand
CTGATGTCGCAGACCTCGTCGCACCAGCGCATATCCTTGCCGTCCGCGCCGTCCTTTGAAAGACCTGCCGACTGAGGAATAACCCAGAGATCGCGTCCTGTTTCTCTGCACGCCTCGGCAAGAATATCAAGGTTGCGAATCCAGTTGTCGTCTGTTGATTTTACCGTCTTGCCGTTTTTGAGCTCTATGCGGTAGGGATAAATGTCAACGCAGATATAGTCTGTGTCGATTGTGTTTATATAATCCGAGGTGTAGAGCTTGTAGCGGTTAACTACATCCGTGAACTGGTCTGAAAGCGGAGAGAAAATCTTTTTGCCGAAGCTCAGCGTGTCAAACTCCGTAAGCTGTTCGTCGCTTGCGTACATCGGGAAAAGATTTACAAACGGGAGCTTACCCTCGAATTTGCTGTAATAAGCGTCCGTGCTCTTTGCAACATTCGGGTAAGAGATCGACCACGGCTCGTCAATTACATTGTCGCCCCAGAGAGCGGGATGGTCTTTATAGGCGGCGGGGTCCGCGTTGACATAGCTCTGCGTTGCCGAGTCTGTCATGTCAGCATAGCAATAGGGAACATTGTAGCTCGACGCGATAATTCCGACGCCGTAGCTCTGAGCGGTGTCGAGATATTTCTCATTTACTCCGCCTGCGATGATGAACTGAATACCTGCGTCATTGCAGTACTGAAGCTCGTCCTCTCTTGCGTAATATCCGCCGATGAGAAGTCCGCTGTTGTCAAAGCAGTAGTCTCTCTTTGTCGCCTGAATCGGCTCACCGTCCGAGAAATTCATGACTGACGGGCTGAGTCCCGAAATCGCGAAAATCAGAGATAAAAACGCGGCGGTGATTTTTGTCATTAATGGGCACATAAAAAGTCCTCCTTGAATAATTTTATTTCATTGAGAAAGGCTTATTCCGCTTCCTCAATAAGTCCGTAGTATCTTGCAAACCAGTAGGGGTGAGTGAAGTTTGTGCAGGCTTTCAGCTCCATGCCCTTGTCATTGCCCGTGCTCGGGAAAACGTTGTAGGCTGTCGGGTCTGAGGACTCGCCGAGAAGCTTTTCAGCGTAACCGATAACGCCGCTGTCGGCAATAAAACGGTTGCAGTCGTTGTCGATTATTCTTCTCTCGTGCGCGCTCAGCGGCGAAACAAGCTGAGGAATCATTCCCATTTCAACGGGAATCATGTTCCACTCGAGGTCGGGACGGTGGCTGTTGTAAAGCGACCACGCAATCTGATCCATCGGGTAGTCCGCAAGCTCGTCAATGGCGTTGTCAGCGTCAAACATTTCACCTGTCGCCGCGCCATAGACAAAATTGTAAAACGCGTTGCGTTCCTCTTTTTCGTCGTTCCAGTGATATGTAAGTCCCATTGCGAACATAGCGCGAAGCTGAGGGTCATCGGTGTATTTCATAAGAAGCGAAATCATGAGAAAATCGTGATTATCGTCAATGTGGCAAAGATGCCCGTCAAGGATTCTGTACTGCATCAGATTCATTGCGTAATGCCTGTCGTCCGCAAGGTATCTGAACATCTTTTCGTATTTCTCGTCGCCCGTAATGTGATAGCCGACCTTTAAGAATGTGAGCATCTGCAAAGAATTTGTGCCTTTTTCATACATCCATTTCTGGTCGTTGTTAAGAAGGTCGGGATTCCAGTTTGCCCATGTTGTCGGAATGCCGTCGGTATCAACAAGTCTGAAATTATTTCGGAGAATGTGGTCGAGAATTTTTGTTACAGTGCTTCTGATAAGCTCCTTTTCCTCATCGTTTGCGACAAGGTCAAAGAAGTTTGCGTAGCAGTAGAAATGACCGACCATTTCGGCGGACGAAGTTTCGCCGAGCCATTCAACTGTTTTGCCGTCCGCGTCCTTTGTGATATGCCATTCGCGGCGGTTGCCCGTGCCGAAGCCGGGTTCATCTTCATAGCGGATTGCTCTTGCGGCGAAGCCCTCAACGCCCGTAATTTCAACAAGTTTTATCATAGCGAGAAGCGAACGCTTTGCCGCCTTTCTGACGGTTTCGTCCTTGGTGCAGG
>JAZUKN010000103.1:0-2038 GCA_045643285.1 Eubacteriales bacterium | reverse complement strand
CCCGAGAGCGACACAGAGCTGGCAGATCACGTTGGAGATCTCGATCACCCAATGCACCCGGGCATTTTTGAGATCGGAAAGAATCCCGACAAGGCAGAGGAAAACAAAGAGACAGATCGCAAGCGCGTACAGAAAGACGGGCGAAAGAATGCCGCTTCTGACCGAAAGCGTGATCAGAGAGGCGTAGATCATCAGATACCCGACCGCGCCGATCAGCACGGCAACGGTGTTGAATTTTCCCGTCTTATACCACAAAAAGCCGATGATGCCCGCCGCACAGAGCAGAACGATGATCAGCGTCAGCGGCTTTACTCCGACAACGTGTGAAACGAGCGCTATGCCGGAAAGCAAAATCCCCGTATTCACGAACGACACGAGATTGACCGGCATTTTGAACTGCATTTTTCCGAGTCCGACGATGAGCTTGACCGTCGGAATAGAAAGACCGAAGATCAGCGAAATCACCGCCCCGACCGCAAAAAGGATATAGGTCGGGACGCTCATTATCCCGAACATTTTTATCAGGATCGTAATCACGGTAACGCCGTAAAAAATCGGATTGATATAGTCGAACAAGCCGAGCGCAACGGAAAAGTTTCCAATGATTTCACTTTGTTTATCTTCTTTACTCATACACGATCCTCGTCAATCTTAACATATTTTATTTTTTCGTAAGTTGAATTCCTGCTCCGCTCCACCATTGCGTCATAACATAAATCTCTCAGCCTTTTTTTATTTTCCGTAGCTGATAATCCTTCTTCCGGGAAAAACGGGCCGTCGATATATACGACCGTTTGCGTGAGTTTGAAGATTCCCGTTTTCCGGTAAGTTGTTGTATAAGTAAATACCGGCTTCCCCGTTTTTGCGGGAAACAGGAAAGACGAATCAGGGAAAGGTCTTATTCCCGTGTAATACGGCCAGATATGCGCTTCCGGATAAAACGCGATAACGTGTCCTTTTTCGACGTGTTCGATAATTCCCCTGTAATAGTTCCTCATGCCCGTCATGCCGTCGGGAACGGGAAGTCCTCCTAAATCTTCGACGATTCTTCCGACGAACGGAATAGAAAAAGCATCCGGGCCTGCCGTGACGTATGCCTTATAGGGGGCTGCGATGATTGCCGGGGAGTATGCATCCCCCATAGCACGGGTATGGTTTCCGTATAGAAAGCAACCCGTCTTTTTATATTTCCGAAGTTTTTCCCGTCCTACGATCTTTTCCCGGTAGATGACCTTTTGCAGAATAAAGACTATCGGAAATGCGATAAAATGATAGACGAAAAATGCCCACCCTTTTCTTAAACGATTGCTGAAAACGTATTCGAAATCGGGTCGAAGCGGTTTGCGTTGGATATCCGTTCCCGCAAAATCGTCGTTCCATTCGTCTTTGTAATATATAACTTTCTGTTTCATTTCACTTTCATAGATAATTCTTTCAGAGAAGAAATAGTATTCCCGTAAATACTCCCGCCGAAAAAGAGAACGGGCAGAGCGTCAACAAGGGCAAGCGACAAGGTAAAGTTTTCCGGGATCGTATCTTTTGTCATTTTCGGCTTTTTACTCATTCGTTCCCCCGTACGCAATGTGCCGGATCAGCCAATCGAGAATAATCTCTGCCGTCTGTGACTGCTGTTCCTCTGCGGAAATTTTAGCATCGTTATCACGGGGCTGCTTTCCGTAATCGCCGTACTGTGCGTGGTTGGCACCCGGAATGATATGCTCCTCAAAATCAGCGGGATTCCACGCAAGGCGCTTGTCATACAGGTCCTTGTTCATCACGCCATCGGTGTCGCCGAACACGGCAAGCACCGGCAGGTCGGAATCTTTCATATCACGGTTCGTGTAGGCGGCGATAAGGATCAGCCCGTCGACCGTGTCCCGATGATCGTCGGCATAACCGGAAGCGGTAAGGCCACCCATTGAATGCCCTGCAAGGATGCTTCTCGTTATCCTCGTCCTTCCGGCTTGTTTCATGCTGTTTGATAAGATCATCTGCAAAACGACGCTGGGCATGACAAAAATCAAAACAAAGAATCAGG
>JAZUKN010000102.1:0-183388 GCA_045643285.1 Eubacteriales bacterium | reverse complement strand
TGTCTTTTCCATATGGTAATTCATATGGATGGTGTGTTTCCCATCATAGAAAGTCGAAGCTTATCTGCAATGTCTTTGCAGAGAATGATTCATTTTGTGTGATGGTTAGGAAAACTGATAAACAATTTGCAGCCATATATGAACAGGTATCAAAACAGGCAAGAGAAATTATAGATCACAGATATCCTTGCAATAATGGTGGATGGATTCATTTTCGTGTGACTGATGAGGCATCATTTAAGGATATAGTAATAATTATGGAGTCGATGTAAACATACATATCCCGGTTTGTCGTGCCAAAAGAAACAACCCGCTGAAAAAATCTTTTTCAGCGGGTATCTTTGTCTCATACGATATCAAGCAGGGAAAAAATATATATTTTTTCCGTTCAAAGCCGTATTGCACTGGCTTGTTTTTTAGGAGCAAGCCCCTAATACCCCAATCAGAGCAGAAAGAAAGAATAATGACAATGAAATACTTCCTTATCCACCCGCAGGGAATGATACGGGAGGTTTTTTTATATTCGGTTTATATTATGCTGTACAGAACGCCGCCGAGAACTGCGGAGATAACGATAAGCAGTATCGGAGAGATTTTCTTTTTGCGAATCTTTTTATAAACAGTTGCAATTATTACGATTACTGCAAAAATCGCAAGTCCTATCGGATTAAACGATACGCCGTCGCCTGATTTCGAGAATCCGAAAAAGGTCGAAAGGAACAGAATTGACGCTGTTGCGAGAATAAGTCCGACTACCGACGGACGTATACCCGACAGTATTCCCTGCACCGCCGGCAGCTTCATCAGATTTCTGACGAGAACTGAAATGACGAGAATAATAATAAACGCCGGAAGAACAACGCCGAGTGTCGCGCAGATCGCGCCGAGGACTCCTCCCTGAGACGAGCCGACAAACGTTGCCATGTTTATGGCGATAGGTCCGGGAGTTGATTCGGACACGGCGATAAAGTTCATCAGTTCGGCTTCGGTGAGCCAACCGTTTGCGACAACAAGCTCACGGATAAGCGAGATCATACCGTAGCCTCCGCCGAAAGAAACGGCGCCTATTTCGAGAAAGGTGAGAAACAGTTGGAGGTAGATCATTTCGTCTCCTCCTTTCTCTGTCTGCCGATAAGCCAGACGACAAAGCCGACAAAACCGCTGATGAGAATATAGAAAACTGACGAGAATTTCACCGAGAAGATGCTGAACAAAATCATGCAGATTACGGTGAGCGCAAGAATCACGATTCCGACGGCGTTCTTTTTGAGAGATTTGAACATTTTCACACCCGCCGACAGAATAAGATACACAACGCACGCCTGGATCCCTCTGAACGCATTTGCAACGAACGAAAGCGAGAGGAATCTGTCAAAGAAGAGCGAAATGATGTAAATTATCGTGAAAGACGGCAGTACCATTCCGAGAGTTGCGGCAACAGAGCCGAAAATACCGCCCATTTTGTAACCGATATAAGTCGACGAGTTAATGGCGATAGGTCCGGGTGTAGATTCGGCTATGGCGACGAGATCGAGAAATTCTTCATCCGTCACCCATTTTTTGTTCGTGACGAATTCGTTCTCAAACATCGAGATCATCGCGTAACCGCCGCCGAACGTGAATGCTCCGATCTTCAGCATCGTGAGAAACAAATCGAGATAGATGTTCTTTTTTTTCAAGAAATATATCCTTTCGGTTATTATAGTGTTCTGAGCCACGTTTCGATAAATGCGCTCTGATATTCCTGTGCCTTAACATTGGTATGAGGATTGTTATTCACGGGATCGGTGTAGAAAGCGTTGCGGCGAAGCTCGATCGCTCTTTCGCATACTTCCGGCTTACCCGTGACGTGCTGCATGAGAGGCACCTGATAGCCGCCGTTCAAGTCAAGATACGGTATGCCCCACTTGCGGGCAAGCTTGACTTCCGCCTCGGGATAATCTGTAAGCTCGCAGTCGTTCGAGATGATTATACCGATGTGTGCGTAAGGATGATGCTCGATGAGATATTCGAGAACAACGTTCCACGCGCCGCAGAAAGTGTCGGTCGTCGTGTCGTCGATCGTTCCGAACGGGATAATGCCTGGCTTCTGACCTTTGTAGCACTCTCTGTGGTGAGAATCGTTAATGCCGAAATATAACGTGATATAGTCGGCATCGTCCCATACGTTCTTGTAAAGCTCGTTCGAGAAGCAGTTGTCATAGTCGTGCTCCTTCGGATATGCCATTGTCTGACCGCTCAGTCCTGCGTTAAAGACCGTCAGTCCCGGGTTACGCTTTGCGATGAAGTACGGGTAAGACTTGAAATATCTCACACCGTCGAGGTTCGGAAGCTCTCCCTTTTCAAATGTCGCTGTTGCCCATTCGGTGAAGCTGTCACCGCAGGCGTACCACTTTTTACCTTCCAAAATATCAGTATGACTCATATAATTTTCTCCGAAAAATCAATTTTTATTTCTTTTATGCCGTCTGCTTTACCTTTGACGCAGACGGACGTTCTGTAGCCGTTTTCCTCCGCCGATTCAATGAAAGTGCAGTCGGTAAGATGATTCTCGCACTTCACTTTGATTCCGTCCTCGTCAATGATCACGGCAAACTGGTCGAAAGGAAGCGTAAATCCCGTTCCGAGCATTTTGACATAGCTTTCTTTCAGCGTCCAAAGGCGACAGAAAGCGTTGTTACGCTCTATTTCGTCGACTAAAGAGTTAATGTATTCGTTCTCTTCCGGCGCGAAAAACCGCTTTGCGAGCTTGTAGTCGGCTTTAGAGATCAGCTCCGTATCACATCCGATCTCATTCCGAAAGACGGCGCAAATAACACGGCTTCCCGAATGAGACAAACTGAATTTCACGTCAGAATGAGTGAAAAACGGCTTGCCGTTCTCCATTACGGAAACGGAACTATCCGTCACGCCGAAATCGTGCGCGGCTCTTTCGAGAAGGACACCGACGCCGAGCGAAAGCCGTTTGTCTTCGTCGAAACGCATACGGTCGATCTTTTCCCGACGGAATCCGTTCATTTTGTTATAGTAATAATTAAACAGAACGTCATCCCGTAAAGATGACGTATCTGCCGTATATAAAGTTACAGTCAAATCAGACTCCACTGTATGCCGCAAATCCGCCGTCGACGGGGATAACGGTACCGGTAACGAATCCGCTTGCCTTATCGTCAGCAAGCCAGAGAAGCGCGCCGATAAGGTCGGAGATCTCGCCGAAACGCTTCATCGGAGTAGCCGCGAGGATCTTTCCCGTTCTCGGTGTGGGAGTGCCGTCTTCGTTAAACAGCAGACCTCTGTTCTGATTCGTGACGAAGAAACCCGGGGCGATAGCATTGCATCTGATTCCGCACGGTGCGAAGTGGACTGCAAGCCATTCGGTGAAGTTGGAGATACCTGCTTTTGCAGCGGAATATGCGGGAATCTTCGTAAGCGGACGGAATGCGTTCATCGAGGAAATGTTGATAATGTTTCCGCCTGTCTTTACCATTTCTTCGGCGAAAACCTGTGTTACGAGGAATGCGGATGTGATGTTGAGATCAAACACGAACTTCAGTCCGCTTTCTTCGAGTGCGAAGAAGTCCTTTACTCCGTCGAGATCGGGCGTCATTGTTTCGTTATCAGTCGTTGCACGCGGATTGTTTCCGCCTGCTCCATTGATAAGGAAGTTCACTGCGCCGAATTTGTCGTTTATGAGCTTTTTGGCTTCAATTATGCTGTCTTTTTCGAGACAGTTACACTTAACTGCGAGAGCGTTTTCGCCGATTTCGTCAGCAACTTTCTTTGCCGCGTCGTAGTTTATGTCGAGAAGAGCGACTTTTGCGCCGTTTTCGGCAAGTGCGCGCGCAAATTCACTGCAAATTACGCCGCCTGCTCCCGTAATGGCTATGATCTTATCGGAAAGGTCAACCTTAAAAGGTGTACTCATTTTATTTACCTCTTTTATGTTATTTTTTCAGTTCTTTTTCGACTGCCTCAAAAAGACCGTTGAGATAAGCCGCGCCGAGTGCTCTGTCGTACAGACCGTAACCCGGTTTGCCGTCTTCGCCCCAGATATTTCTGCCGTGGTCCGGACGGACATATCCGTCAAATCCGGCTTCGACAAGACCTTTCACGATTCCGTAAATGTCGAGCGAGCCTGTGTCGGTCATGTGTCCTGCCTCGCAGAAGTCCTTTTTTCCGCTCAGTTTGATCTGTCTGAGATGTGCGAAATAGATTCTGTCGGCGTACTTCTTCGCCATTTCGGGAAGATCGTTGTCGCGTCCCGCACCGAGTGAACCCGTGCAGAATGTCACGCCGTTGTGCTTGTTCGGAACAGCCGAGAAGAGCTTGTCATAGCTGTCGGCTGACGTAATGATTCTCGGAAGACCGAACATATCCCACGGCGGATCGTCTGGATGAATAGCCATATTGATTCCGGTGTCGTCGCACGCCGCCATGATCCCGTCGAGAAAATATTTGAGGTTTTCGAGCAGTTTTTCGTGCGTGATTCCTTTATATTCCTCAAGAAGTCCGTTGAGCTGATCGACGGAATAGCTTTCGTCCCAGCCGGGAAGATGAAGATTCTTCGGATCAAGGCGCATCAGCTCTTCGTGATCGTATGAAAGAGAGGTCGAGCCGTCGGGCGCTTTGGTTTTGAGGTTTGTGCGGAGCCAGTCGAACACAGGCATAAAGTTATAGCAGATACATTTTACTCCGTATTTGCCGAGGTTGCGGATAGTCTGCGCGTAGTTTGCGATGAGTTTATCGCGCGTCGGTTTGCCGAGCTTGATGTCCTCATGAACGGGAACGGATTCGATGACTTCCATTTCGAGCCCTTCGGCGTCGCAGAGAGATTTCAGCCGTGCGATCTTTTCTTCTTCCCACACCTGACCGACGGGAACATCGTAAACAGCCGTTACGACGCCGGTCATGCCGGGGATCTGTCTGATGTACTGAAGTGGGATAGAATCCCCTTCGCCGTACCACCTGAATGTCATTTTCATATTAAATCTTCCTTTCGGTAAGAAAAATTACTTATATTTCGATCAATTTTCCGTTCGTCTTATACGCCGCAAGGATCAGCTTAACTACCTTTGCGGCTTCGCGCCCGTTCAGCCTGAAGTCGCGTCCGTCTCTGACACACGAATAAAAGTCCTCGATGAGTCTCGAATGTCCGCTTCCGTAGCACGCCTTGCCGTACACGCGGTCGTCCTTGTCGAAATGCTTCATTTCGCCGTTTATCAGTGCATAATCGGGGAAAATGTTGACTTCGCCTTTGTCTGTCGCTATGGAGATCTGCGTATTGAAGTCCGCGTCTGCCGAAGTCGTCGCAAAGAATGTGAAGCTGTGTTCACCGCCGTAGACAAGCGCGGCTGTGTCTTCGACTTCGATGTAATCGGAATGGGTATTGTTTGCGATGTTTCCGACGAGTGTATCGGGCATTCCGACGAGCCACTGACATAAATCAAGCGTGTGAAGTGCCTGGTTTATCAGCACTCCGCCGCCCTCTGTCGCCCATTTTCCTCGCCATTCTCCGGAAGCATAATAGTCGCGTCCTCTCGACCACACGACATTCGCCGTTGCCGAGAAGATTTTCTTGTCCGAAAGCCAATCCCTCACGAAAAGGTTTGACGCATTGTATCTGTTCTGCTGACAAACACCGAGCTTGCCCGTCGATTTTGCTTCCGCTTCGAGAATGCGCGGAATGTCTTCCTCGTGGATGCAGAGCGGCTTTTCGCAGAGAACGCTGATGTTTCTCTCAAGTGCCGCGATTATCATTTCAGCGTGAAGATAATGAGGTGTGCATATATGAACAACATCGGGATGCACTTTGTCGAGCATTTCGCGGTAGTCGGTGTAATGCTCACATTCGGGGAATAAATCGAATTTATAGGAATCGATGTCACATACAGCGACGAGTTCACAGCCAAGCTCGCGTGATACTCTCGCGTGAATTGTTCCCATATTTCCGAGTCCGATTATTGCAGTTTTCATTTCAGTTAATATACCTTTTTATTTTGAGAAAGTTCCTGTTTCTGTTTCTTTATAACCGGCTTCTTTGAGAAGTCCTTTGAATGCTTTCACAGCCGCACCGAAAGCCTCGGTGTTGTTCTTGTAAACGAATTTGTTCTTCATTTCGGTAGCGTCGATCGAGCCGTAGCCGTCGAACAGTCTGAGGTGCGGTTCAAGCGTGAATGTCGTGTCGAAATCAACATTTTCGATGATCCGAAGTATCTGTCCGTCACCGCATCCGGCAGGAACGATCTCACCGGTTTCGGCAATAACGTCCTTGACGTGATAGTAGTCGATCTTCCCTTTCAGTCCCGGAACGGATTTATTGGGATCGACTCCGCACTGCAGGAAGTTTGCCGGATCGTATATGAACTTCCAGCCCTTGACGGAGTTCATTATGTCAAGAACTCTTTCGTATGTGTCGCCGTAAATATCCTTTTCGTTCTCGTGATAGAGCGTCACGCCGTATTCGCCTGCGACCTTTGCCATTCTGTTCATATTGGAGATGACCTTGTCGCGGCTTTCGTATGCGCCGTAAAACGAGAAGGCTCTGATTTTGTCAGTTCCGAAAATCACGGCAAGCTCGCAGACGTGGCGAACGACTGTGAGATATTCGTCGATATCGGTGGAAATATCGACTTTCCCGAGAGGCGAGCCGATCGACCAGACCTTAACGCCTGCTTCGTCCATTTGTTTTTTATATGTTTTCGCTTCATCGAGCGTGAAATCGGCAACGTTTTTTCCGTCGATAGAACGAAGCTCGGTATACATGATACCGTTCTCTTTCATCGCCATGATCTGACCTTCAAGAGAGCGCGCCGCTTCATCCGTAAACGCAGAAAGCTTTATCATTTCAGTGTCCTTTTTCTTTCTAAAATATTACAGAATAATTATACCACTTTTTTGTTTTATGTCAATCATTTTCTGTATTTTAATGAAAAAACGCACCGTTATCGGGTGCGTATTCTCATAAATTTTTTCAGTTCTTCTTTCCGAAAAGTCCGCCGAGAACGTTCTTCAGTCCACCTGCTTTTTCAGCGATGTCGTCAAGGTTGATCTTTGCTTTTACGCCTTCAACAAGCGCCTTGATCTGTTCGTCGGGGAGGTCGATTCCGATGAGCTTTTCAACTACCTTGATCGGATCCTTTTTGAAGTTTGCGAGAAGTTTCTTGTCACCTGTGATCTTCTTTACGAGTTCTTCGATTTTTGCTTTGATGTCGAGTTCCATAGTGTTTTCTCCTTTATGATTTCGGACAGTGTCCGTATTTTGATCTTTATAATGCGTTTTTTTCGATAAAATCGGCAGTTCTTTTTACGTCGATCGGTCCGTGCGGATGATGACCGACGCCGACCTTGCACTCCGTATACAGCGGCAGTCCGTGTTCGCGGTAGTATTTTTCGAGGATAAGTCCGTTTTCGTGATAGGGGACGACAGTGTCACTGTCACCGTGAACGAGTGCCACCGGTATTTTGTATTCGGCAAGGATCGGTATTCTGTCGATAGGATGCTCACGGTATGTGAGAAGAGAAGATTTCGTGAATCCGTACGACGATTCGATCTCGAACCATGCGTTTCCGCCGTCAAGCTCAATTCCGTCGCCGTATCCCATGGGACAGCTAAGCAGATTCATCACAGGTGCATCCAGATACAGAAACGAGACAAGCTCGGGATAGCGCGACGCAAAATTCACGGAGCATATACCGCCGCAGCTCATTCCGATACAGGTGACTTTCTTTTCAAGCCCGTATTCACGCGAAACATACTCGACAAAACGGGCTTTAATGTCACATTCGCCGTCAGTTCCCCAGCGGTTTTCGTTTCTCAGATACGCGAGATGCCAGCCGCGTGATAACAACTCCGCTTCAAGCGTCGGAAATGCGTTGTAGTATTCCATTTTGATCATCCATTTTCCGTTTGGCTTTGTTTCCGGAAAAACGATGAGGGCTTCCCTGCCTTCAAACGTGAAGTCGACTTCTCTTAAGCCGAAAAGCTCGGAGGTTTTCGTCGTCATAAAATTATTCAGCCTCCGGATATTCGTTGCAGAGGAGGTGGATCGGTGCTTCGTCTTCTTCTATTTCGGGGAATCTGCCGACTTTTGCGAAGAATCTGTCACTGTCGGCGGTGTCTGCGTCTCTAATTGCGCCAAGATACGGTTTCATGTCGACAGGCTCATAGAAACGGTTGTCCGTTGAGTCGTCGTTGCACTGGCTGACTTCACCGACGAGGACTTTTCCGTGACCTTCTTCACCCCAGAAAGCGTGATAGAGCTTTTTTGTGTTCGTCATGCTCATACCGGGTGTGAGACGGATAACGCTTCCTGCCGGAACGGTGTAGTGTCGTCCGTCGACCTGTATCTCAACGGGATCAGCCGATAATTCGTCGTTTTCATCCGCGCCGTAGACCTTTATCATAAGATTTCCGCCGCCGCGATTGATTATGTCTTCCTGTTTATACCAGTGATAGTGGTACGGCGTCGTCTGATTCTCGTCGACGATCATGATTTTTTCGGCGTAGACCTTTTTGTCATCGGGATTGTGAGCGTTTCCGTTGCGGAGTGTGAAAAGGAACAGACCGCATTTCTTAAAGTCACCCGATCCGAAATCGGTTATATCCCAGCCGAGGCAGTTTTTTCTGATCTCGTCGTATTCGTGATCCTTTTCTTTCCATTCGTCCGGTGTAAAAGCGGAGAACGGAGGAAGCAGAAACTTATACTCATCGAGAAGCTTTTTCGCGTCTGTGATTATTGCGTTGATTTCCGATCTTTTCATTTTGCGTCTCCATTTCTTAATCAATAATCTATTACGACCATGGCGTGGTTTTCAAACTTGTCGATAGTATATGTCAGAACGCCGTCTTCGTATGTGTAATCGAGGTCTTTCATCTCCGGCGCGAGGTAAACGCGCTTCGGCTGTTTGTCAATGCGAAGCTCAACGAAGGTATCGTGGATCGGGATAATGTCTTCGATGATCTGGATCTGCCAGCCGCGGGAAACCGGAGAGGCATACAAAAGGTGATTTACATATCTGTGAACCTTTGTCTGATCCATAAGAGATACGACTCCCTGTGCAGGAAGATTCGTGAACAGCGTCTTTTTATCAAGAAGCAGATTTATAGTGTTTATCACGATCTCTTTTGAGATAAAGCTGCCGATCTGCTCATAGTTCTCGAATATTTCGGTTGAGATATACGCGCCGTCCTCGCCAACTGTTACGCCTGCAAACTGTGCGGATTTGTCGTTCGGTGCGTGCTGATGTGAGCAGAACGAGAACGTCTTACGGTTGAAATACGGATTTTCTCTTTCGTACGTGACAGCGGCGTTCGGTTTTGCTTCAACATCGTAGGATTTTGAATAGATGACATAAGACGTAAATCCGTCGCCGTCGTTCTTACCGGGATATTTGAAGTAAACGGGAGAATATTCGCACTCGCCTTTGTATGTACATCCGAGATCAAGTGCAAATTCGTTAGTACCGCGCTTCAGTCCGCTCTTGCCGGACGCAAGAACTTTACCGCCTTTTGCGATGAAATCTTTCAGCTTCGCTGTGAGTTTGTCGTCAAGCTCAACGGAATCGGGCATGATAACGAGCTTATAGTTGTCAAGATGCTCCTGTGTATCTACTACGTCAAAGAGGAAATGCCCTTCAAGCAGTATTCTGACAGCACCGACGTCTCCGCGGAAATATGTGCAGGTACGCGCCGCGTCGTCGTCGAAGTAGTTCATGACGGCTTCCTGGGAAAGCAGTGCGATGTCAGCGACCGATTCGACCTGCGTGAGCCACGGTTCTCTTTCTTCGATTTCGGAGTATGCCTTGCCGATCATCGAATATGTCGTCATATCCATGTGTCCGTCCGGGTGCATTTGGTCGCCTATCGAACATTTTGCACCGTTTGCAACGCAAAGAGCTTCTTCATAGCGAAGTGCGTTCGGATGCTTGAAGCCGCCGAATTCGCCCCATGTTGTATGGAATTTACCCGTCATACCGAGGAAATCCATACCGAGCGTTCTTGCATATGCTGCAGAAAGCGGGAAATGATCGTATCCCCAGCCGCCCGTCGGAAGAGATTCAAGTTCAAGGTGACTGTCGCAGTGAGCAAGGACTCTCTTGTCCTTTCTGATGTGACCGCCGTTGTGGAACACGGGAATACCGGGCTTATATTTGTCAATAGCCTGACGTACTCTGCGAGTATAGTTGAGGTATACTCTTTCACCGAGTTCTGCGGCGTTCTTTTCGTCGTAAGGGTCTTTCCCTTCGTCAAGCAGAGTCTTTACACAGTGCTGGCAGTAGCAGGTACGAACGCCGACGATATCAAGGAAAATGCCGTCGCAGTCGTATCTCTGCACGACTTCCTCGACCTGCGCGAGAAGATAGTCAAGATACGGCGTATTCATGCACAGCTCATGGAACTGCGGCGTTACCCAGTCGATTTTATCGTCCGGTGTAGGTCTGCGAAGCCATTCGGGATGGCGTCGCGCGGTCTTTTCGTCAAAGCCTGCAGAAAGATAAACGGGTGTCTTTACGCCGATCTCGTGTGCGGCTTCGATCTCCGCGCCGAGAAGATCGAACGAAAGTCCCGGGTGTATTTCGTTAGCTTCCGACGGATGATAAGCCCAGCCATGGTGGCATTTCGAGAAAACCGTTATCGAATTGACGTGACCGAGCTTCAGTGCCTCCTGAAACTGCTCTTTTGAGAAATTCGAGCCGATCCCGTCGATTTTTTCGCTCGTGTGGAAGTCAAGATGTACCTGTCTGAAATTCATTTTTGTTCCTCCGATGAATATTTTTATCTTTTTTTATGTGTTAAACAAATAATGAAGCATACGTTCCGGATCATTGATGAAATCCTTTGTCGTTCTGTAATGCTCCGTTTCACGGTAGTCCACTTCATTTATTCCGTCGGTCGTCAGCTCGAATATTCTCGCGCCCGGAAAAGTCATAAGGATCGGTGAATGAGTGGAGATTATAAACTGCGAACCGTTCTTCACGAGCCAGTCCATTTCCTTCATAAGTGCAAGTATCCGCATCGGCGACAGTGCCGCTTCCGGCTCGTCAAGGATATATAATCCTTGTCCCTTGAATCGGTTATGTACAACGGCAAGAAAGCTCTCGCCGTGAGACTGCTCGTGGAGAGATACACCGCCGTATGAACGTACCGCATCGACTTCATCAATATGCGTCGCAACATTGTACATACTTTCCGCGCGCAGGAAAAAACCGTCTTTCGGGAACGCTTTTTTAGAAAGAGTGATGTGTTCGCACAGTTCCGAATGAGTTTTTTTCGTAGAGAAAGTGAAATTTTTCGTTCCTCCCTCCGCATTGAATCCGTACGCGACAGCGATCGCTTCAAGTAGCGTTGACTTTCCCGTTCCGTTTTCTCCGACGAAAAAAGTAACAGGAGAATCGAATTCTATGATGTTTTTTGAAAGAAATCTGATTATCGGAAGATCGTTGAGATAAGATTTTTCATCGAGCTTGCCGTCAAACGATATTCTTGAGATATACTGCTCCATTACTTCTTACCTCTTCACTATTACTTTTTACTTGTCTTTGTGTTCTCTGAATCCGATCAGCGTATTTGCCCAGAAGCCGGATTTAAGCATCGGTAAGCCGAACGTCAGCTTCAAGAACCCCGAACACATTACTATCGCAAATATCAGAACGATATTGAGGTCGGTAAATTTACAGAGAATGAACGACAGTGTACACTGTATCGTCCATTCGTATACGGAATCGAAAAGGAATGTGATAAACGTTTTTCCACCCGAACGGATGACGAAATAGATGTTATGTACGATCGCCTCAATAGGCAGGATACATCCGCAGACAATGAGGAACGAACGGGCAAGCTCTCTCGCGCTGTCGCTCGTATTGTACAGCGACGGAATAAGAGATGAGCAAAGCACGAGTGCGGCGCCCAAAACGACCTGAGATACGACCGTCGCAAACATCAGCTTCGGAACGGTCTCGATCGCTCCCTGTCTGTCTTCCTCACCGAGCTTTTGCCCGATAATGATTGATATTGCCGTACCGAATGCAAACATTATGATACAAAACAGATCCCACGAGGTATTTGTAATGCTCGTTGCGGTTATAACGTCGATCCCGCGGAGAGAATAACTACGGTTTATGAATGTTTTGCCGGTAGACCACAGAATTTCGTTTATCATAAGCGGCATACCGGTGATGAATACTCTTTTAACAAGCTGAAGAGGGATTTTGGGCGTTGAGAAAAGCCCGATGACAAAGCGGTTTTCTTTTCTGTTCGCGTGAGTTGCTATGAGAACGAACAGAAGCTCAACGAAACGTGACATTACAGTGGCAATAGCCGCGCCGCGTACTCCGAGTGCCGGAAAACCGAATTTACCGTAGATAAGCAGGTAGTTGAAAACAAGGTTTACGCCGATAGCCGCCAAGCTCGCGTACATCGGCATTTTCGTTTTTCCCGTTTCGCAGAGCGTTCCGCCGTATGCCTGAACGAGCGCAAACGGAAGAAGACCGATTATCGCTATTTTTAGGTAGTCGAGCGCATACCCGAGAACAGCGGCGACCTCTTCCGGCGTATTCGTTTCACTTTCAAGAAACAGCATAACAAGCGGCTCGCCGAAAAGAAGCAGTACAGCCACGGCAATACCCGATGTTGCAAAGACAAAGTACAGCTTGAAGCGGAATGAGTCACACATTCCCCTCCAGTCACCTGCTCCGAAATACTGCGTCGAGAAGATCGAGATTCCGGACAGACCGCCGAAAATCGCAAGGTTGAAGATGAAGATAAGCTGATTTATGATCGAGACTGCGCTCATCTGTGCGTCGCCGAGCTGTCCGACCATGACGTTGTCGAGCAGGCTGACGAAATTCGTTATTCCCTGCCGAATTACAAGCGGCACGAGAATAACAAGAAGCATTTTATAAAATTCGGGAGTTCCTATGTATTTCTTTTTGAGTTTAGCGAAAAATGACATTTGTTTTTTACCTGTATGTTATCTCAGATGTGGAATAATTCGTGTAAATATTCAAGAGTTCTGCGCTGTTTCTCGCGGTCGATGCCGTTTTCACGGATCACCGGAGATTCGAGCGTTACAGTGCCGTCGTAACCGAAAGAATCGAGCAGATAAGCAATTTCTTCAAAATCGACATGACCTTCACCCGGGTGAAGAATGGGACGGAGAGCGGAAAACTCCCTGTATCCGCCGCCGAAATCGCTGATGTGGATATGCTCTATCCTGTCAGTCAAAGATTTATCAGTAAGTATCTCTTTTGACTGTGCGTGGAGGCATCCGAAACGGGTGTCGAAAATCAGTCCGTTGTCTCCGAGATGCGGCAGAAGCGAGTGCCAATTCGTTCGCGGATCGTACTGCTGTGACGGGATATTTTCGATAAGCAGTCGTACACCGTGACCGTGCGCGATCTTTGACAGTTCTTCGAGTGCGGAAATATTATATTCGATATGTCTGTCGGAATTGAGTCCTCCCCACAGATGAAGCACCATGCGATCTATACCGAGTTCTTCGGCAAACACGCAATTCTTCTCGAAAAATTCAAATGCTTTTTCCCGTGCTTCAAGCGCATCTCCGTTTTTTCCCTCAGCAAGATATGCTCCTGCATCGGAAAGAAACGTCCCGACGTCCTTTTCGCAGTGGATGACAAGCGGAGGTACTTTTGATCCCTTAACAGCCGAAACGACCGACTCTTGCTTATCATAATAAAAATTGAGCATCATAAGCTCAAGCCCGTCGCAAAGACCGTTCCCGTACAGCCGCGACAGCTCGTCGAGTGCGGTACGATAGTCGAAGCCGTTGATCCGTCCGACCATTGTACCGGTAGAGACAAGTAGTTTTCTCATTGTTGATTCACAAGCTTTCTTTTTGTCTGTCAGTCATTGTCTTCGCCGTTTTTTTCGTCGGGAGCGAACGGCGGCTCGTTTTCTACTATGTCAGTAATATGTTCGGCGATTCCTTTCAAGGAGCTGTCACGGATAGTATCAAGCGGCTCTGAATCCGAGTTTTCTATCATGTTTTTGCCGTATAACATCCAAACGAGTGAAATAACGATATCGACACCTATAAAAATAATCCCTATCTTTGCACAGCTCGGTACCCAAATCCCAATAATACAAAGCACCATCCCCGGGATAAGCAGATAAAATTTCTGCACAATACTCAATAAAAACATAGAGAGAAACAATCCTGCGTTCATTCTCTTCGTTTTTTCCGTTTTTTTCATATAAGCACCTTAATTTAACATATTAAATCACATCATAAATATACTCTTTTTTCTTCTGTTTGTAAATAGATTTTCTGAAAAGTAATGAAATGTTTTGTTTTTCAGGGATTTTTTTGCGGATTACTATTCCATTTTAATTACTTGTAGTGTATAATAATGTATTAGTAAAAATTTTCTTTTCAATCGAAAGGACAACCAAATGAAAAAAAGACTCTTCTCTCTGATTCTCGCGCTGATAATGATTCTTTGCACGCTTCCGCTTGTCGTCTCGGCGGCGAATGAACCGACAACGTTCGTCACGTCACATGACGAAAAAACAGCACTGAAATTTACGATAAACGGCTCTGACGTTACTGTTTCGGGTTGTATTCCGATTGAAGGACTTGAACAGATCTGGATCCGCGCAACGACATCGGCATCTCTCGACGCGTCAAGCAAGATCATAACCAAAGGAAAGAACGAACAGTTCTCCGAAACGCTGAAGGTAGCCGACGGTTCTCTCGTTCCTGTACAGGTTTTCATCAAAACGAACTTCTCCGGCGGCAACTTCATCAGCTACATCTACAATATGGTTGACATCGCCAAAGGTCAGTCGGGATACTATTTCAAGCTCTCCTCTGTATACGACAACAACAAAAAACTACTCTCCGAATGGCTCAATCCAGCCGAATGTCTTATTCCGGACGACGTAACCACGATGTCTGCGTTTGAAGCTCAGTATTTTATCTCATATGACCGTCTTCTCGCCGTACACACTTCAAAAGAAGAGTACGAAAACGAGCTTAGATCTACAATCAAGACGATCAAAGCCCTCGGTGACACGATAATCGGAAACGAAACAAACACCTACGAAAGAATACGCAAGCTCTCCAACTGGGTTTCCGAAAATATATATTACGACAACGATTATATTTACGGCAGATCGGCGACGATCTACTATTATCCGCTCGATGTTATCAGAGAAAGACGTTCTATCTGTGACGGTTACTGCCGTCTTCTCAATGCTCTTCTCCGCTCTGAGGGAATCCCGTCAACGATCGGCACGACATATTCACTTACAATAGGCACAGCCGACACTTTCGACGGACTGAGACACGAAGCTAACCACGCGATAGTTTTCGCATACTGCGACGGCAGATGGATCACACTCGATCCGACATGGGACTCCGGCAACATTTATGAATACGGTCAGTTCTCCACGATACCTATGACTGCCTCGTATTTCGATACGACCGACGAAAAGATCTCGGCAACACACGAGATAATTGACCGTCCTCATTCTGACGCCGAAAATACTCCGTCAGCTTGGGCTCAGCCTGAGATCGCAAAAGCACTTAAATATTCCCTCGTTCCGGCTTCTCTCCAGAAGAACTATCGCAATACTATCACACGTGAGCAGTTCTGCACGCTCGTCACGAATATGCTCGTTAAATACACCGGAGCAAAGGACGTAAACGATCTGCTCGCAAAAGCCGGAAAAACCGTTGACAGCGGTATGTTCACCGATACAAACAATCCGTCCGTTCTCGCCGCCGCAGCTCTCGGTATCGTCAACGGCACGGGAGAGGGAAAATTCTCTCCTGCCGGCACACTGACAAGAGAACAGGCGGCAACGATGCTCACCCGTGCGGCACAGTTCCTCGGCATCAAAGCAGGCGGCGACGGCATCAACTTTGCCGACGGTTCATCCGTTTCATCCTGGGCGGCTGACGGAGTGAAATTCATCTCGTCACTTGTTTCAAGTGAGAAATCTAACGTTATGGGTGGAGTCGGCGACAACAAATTCTCTCCGAAAGGCTCATACACGATAGAACAGTCTATACTGACGGTTTACCGTCTGTTCATGTGCAAATAAGTTATAAGGAACACAATATGGAAAAAACCGAATTTCCGGATATAAGTCTTCTTTACCCGAATCCGTCGGAGGCTGAAAGAAAACAGTCCGCGCATCTTTCCGAAGCATCAGCCGAACAGCTTGAGCTGTCACGTCTTATCGACATGAACGAATCGGAAGCGTCGCAGTTCTTCTCGTCCGACGAAGACGTGCTTCTCTACAGGCAGGAAATGTTCGCGGATATGCTTGAAAATCCGTCACTTTCCGATATTCTCACGAAAATGATCCCCGTTCTCGGAGATATAACTGAATTGAGAAAGCTCGGAAGCGATTCCGCGATGTCGGCAGACGGATATTTGTACAGCATCACCGAAGTCGAGCTTTATACTTCCCTCCTCGCCGATCTGAAAAACGGACTTGAGCCGCTCAGGGACAATCTCAATAGCCGTGCGTTCCGTGCTTTTGAAGAACGGATCACAACACTGACCGAGAGTGAGTATTACAAAAACATCAACGAGCGTCTCGAAGAGCTGACTTCGCGCGTCAGAGAGATCAAAAGCGTGACGATCGGCGTTAATCTCGACAGAACTCTCCGCGCTGAAAAAGCCGGTGTTCTTTCGATCAACAACGAGCCGTTCAAATCCGGTGAGCTTCTCGACAAGATACTCCGTCTCGACTTCAGAAACGACGAAATGACGTGCATAGCTCCTCTCGTTCCTTTCGGTAAAGGTCAGTCGGAAAACACCGAAATAGCTCTCTCGAACGCCTTTGACGGTGCGATAAACGACGTTTTCAAGCAAAATATCCATTCGTGGAAAAAAGTAGTACAGCACTACGTTCTCGAAAACACGGACTTCTTGATCCGCATGATCCCGGAGATAGAATTTGTCTCAAAAGCGACGGAAATGCTCCGCACTCTGCGAGAAAAAGGCTGTCCGCTCGTCAATCCGACACTGAAAAAACAGAGTGAGAAAGCGTTCACTGCAAAAGGTCTGTGGAATCCCGTAGTCGCGCTGAAAATCGACACGGAGATCGTTCCGAACGATTTTTCGTTCGACGAAAACGGTATGATCTACGTCCTCACGGGACCAAACAGAGGCGGAAAATCCGTCATCACCTGCGCCGTCGGACTTGCGTTCGTTATGGCCGAGCTTGGTCTTCCCGTTTGTGCTGAGTCGTGCGAGATCAGCCCTGCCGACGCGATCTTTACCCACTTCCCGACAGGCAGCGAAGACACTATCGACAAAGGCAGACTCGGTGAGGAATGCTCCCGTCTCTCGGAGATATTTGAAAATGTAACTGAAAACTCGCTCGTTCTGCTCGACGAATCACTGTCGTCCACAGGATCATTCGAGGGCGCTTATATCGCGTCCGAGGTGCTCGAGGGCTTCTCGCTTGTGAAATGCCGCGGCATATTCTCCACTCACCTGCACGATCTTGCGGCGCGTGTCGACTCGATAAACGAAACCTGCGTCCCGAAAGGCGGCGTAAAAATCGACAATCTCGTTGCGGCGATTGAAAAAGGCTCGCGCTCGTTCAGAATACTCAGAGAAGCACCGGACGGCAAGAGCTACGCACGCGACATCGCCGAAAAATACGGATTATCAATAGACAGAATAATCGAAAAAATCCAAAGATAATTTCCCCGAAAGGACTGAAATAAAATGACAGAACTTTTGAAGCTGCTCGAAAATGACGCGCGTCTCTCTCCAGATGCACTCGCGCTCATGCTCGACAAAGAAGTCGGCGACATCAAAAAAATGATCGACGGATATGAAAAAGACGGCGTTATACTCGGTTATCACACCGAGATCGACTGGGACAAGACAGACCGCGAATATGTAACTGCACTTATTGAGCTGAAAATCGTCCCCCAGCGCGACAGAGGATATGACCATGTCGCTCAGAAGATATACAACTACCCCGAAGTGGAATCGCTGTATCTCATGTCGGGCGGTTTTGATCTTGCAGTTTTCATCAGAGGTAAAACCATGCGTGAGGTGGCGTTCTTCGTTGCAGAAAAGCTCGCTACACTCGAAGACGTGACTTCCACCGCCACACATTTTGTTCTCCGCAAATACAAGGACAACAATGTGATCTACGGCGCGGCTCCGGTCGATGAGAGAGGATGCGAATTCTGATGCTCGACTACTCAAAAATTATTCCCGATACCGTTCGGGAAATGAAGCCGTCGGGAATACGCAAGTTCTTCGATATGATAGGCTCACTCGACGACGTTGTGGCTCTCACTGTCGGTCAACCTGACTTCGTGACACCGTGGCACATACGCGACGCCGCAATAGAATCACTCGAAAAAGGCAAAACGTACTACACCTCAAACAGTGGTACTCCCGAGCTGAGACATGAAATATCTTCATATATGAACCGCCGTTTCGGAGTGAGTTATTCGCCGGAGGACGAAATTATCGTTACAGTCGGCGGAAGCGAGGCAATAGATCTCACAGTCCGCGCGCTTGTTTCACCCGGGGATGAAGTAATAATTCCACAACCTGCATTCGTTTGCTACGGTCCTATCGTCTCTCTTGCAGGCGGCGTACCCGTATATATAAATACAAAGGAAGAAAACCGCTTCAAACTGACTGCCGAAGAACTGCGCGCCGCAATAACTCCGAAGACAAAACTGCTCGTGCTTCCGTTCCCTAACAATCCGACAGGAGCGATCATGACAAAAGATGATCTCGAAGAGATTGCCGCCGTTCTTCGCGGTACGGATATAATGGTTCTCTCCGATGAGATTTACTGCGAGCTGACATACGGCAGAGATCACGTCACTATCGCCTCACTTGACGGTATGCGTGAAAGAACGATCATAGCGAGCGGATTCTCGAAAACCTACGCTATGACCGGTTGGCGACTCGGCTACACTCTCGCTCCGAAAGAGATCACAAAACAGATGCTCAAGATCCACCAATACGCAATAATGTGTGCGCCGACAGCATCACAGTTTGCGGCAGTCGAAGCCATGCGTAACGGAGACGCAGACGTTGAAATGATGCGCTCCGAATACAACAGACGGCGCAGGTACATCGTAGGCGGGCTGAGATCAATAGGGCTTGACTGCTTCGATCCCGAGGGAGCGTTCTATGTCTTCCCGAACATATCCGGATTCGGTATGGATTCGGAAAAATTCTGCGAAAGACTTCTCTACGAAAACGGCGTGGCAATAGTACCGGGTACCGCGTTCGGCGAATGCGGCGAGGGATTCGCGCGTATTTCTTACGCTTATTCTGTTGAACACATCGCAAAAGCACTCGACAGGATCGAAAATTTCGTGAAAAAGTTAAAATAATTTGAAATTTGTAAAATAAAAATCAAATAACCTATTGCAATTTGAAAACTAATGTGCTATAATACAGAACGTTGATTATTGTAAATCTAACCGATGGAGGTATAAAATTATGGCAAAGTGTTCTATCTGCGGAAAGGGCGTTACATTCGGTCACAACGTTTCTCACTCCAACCGCAAGACAAACAGAGCATGGAAAGCAAACATTAGAAAAGTTAAAGCTGTTGTAAACGGCGAACACAAGACTGTATGCGTATGCTCCCGTTGCCTGCGTTCCGGAAAGGTTGAACGCGCTTAATTCTTTTTGAAGAATGATTCAAAACTCCTCGAGATTATCGGGGAGTTTTTGAAATTTACGGAGTTTTTATGAGAGCTGTCGTATCGTCTCAAGTATCGGAAGAGATCAAAAAGAATCTCGCGTCTCTCGCGGACGTGTTTTTTCTGCCGCCCGACGATACTCTTGCCCGTCCCGTATGCTGTCACCCCGATATGATACTCTCGGTCATCGGGAAAAGTGCAATTATCTCGCAAAAATATGCAAGGAATAATCCGTTGTTTTGTTTTTTCCTCGAAAAAAGCGGATATAATATCTTTGAGTCCGATACTGAACGAGGCTCGGCATATCCGCACGACGTTGGACTGAACGCGGCTGTAGGAAACGGATTTATCATCTGCCGAAAGAACTCTGCCGACGCTTCCCTGCTCATAGAAGCCGAGCGGCTCGGATATATTATCATTGACGTAAAACAGGGTTACGCCGGATGCTCGTGTATCGTGTGCGGAAATGCCGTTATAACATCCGATAGAGGTATTTCGGAAGCACTGACGAAAAACGGAATCGAAAATCTGTACGTCCGGAACGACGGAATCATGCTATCGGGTTACGACGTCGGATTCATCGGCGGATGCGGCGGATTTTATGACGGAGTGCTGTATTTCTTCGGAAATATCGACTCTGCCACTGCCGGAGATGATATACGTTTATTCGCCGACAAGCACGGATACGAAATAGCCTCTCTCTCAGACGGACAACTCACGGACTACGGCGGAATAAAATTCTTATAATTATTAGTTATTTATATCAAAACGCGCATATTTTTCGCAAAAAATACTTGACAAAATCACATTTGAGTGATAAAATTCAACATATAAATAGTAAATGCGGCGATGGAAAAAGAGTAGGCGAGACGATTCCCCACAGAGAAGTGACGGTCGGTGCAAGTCATGGGATAGGCTCGTGCGAATACATTTCCGTAGCAGCGCACCGAAAGGAAACGAGTAGGCTGCGTCGGATGACAACCGTTACAGTGTCCGGCACATATCAGTGTGCTTTGAGCGGTCTTATCGGAAACGGTAAGGCAACCGAGGTGGTACCGCGGAGAAATCCGTCCTCCGGCATATTTCAGCCGAAGGACTTTTTTGTTTCCTCGGCAGACGAGAAAGGACTACACTATGGTAATCACAGAACTTCTTGAAAGAAACGCAAAGCTGTTTCCGGATGACGTTGCGCTCGTTGAGATCAACCCCGCAAATCAGCCCGACGCAAATCTGTCGTGGCGTGAGTTTTCGCTTATTGAATCCACTCCCGGCGCAAAATACAGACGCGAGCTGACCTGGAGAGAGTTTGACTTACGCGCAAATCAGTTTGCGAATCTGCTTCTCACGCGCGGTGTAAAGAAAGGCGACAAGGTTGCCATTCTTCTGATGAACTGCATCGAATGGCTTCCGATATACTTCGGCGTACTGAAAACAGGTGCGCTCGCAGTACCGATGAACTACCGTTATTCGGCAGATGAGATAAAATACTGCGCTGAGCTTGCAGACGTTTCCGTACTCATCTTCGGACCGGAATTTACCGAGCGTGTTTCTTCGATTTATCTTGATATTCCGTTCATCCGCCATCATTTCTTTGTCGGAAAGGACGTTCCCGAATTTGCCGACAGCTACGACAGAATGGTAAAATACTGCTCAACGATCGCACCGGCGGTTGAACTTACCGAAGACGACGACGGCGCGATTTACTTCTCGTCCGGTACTACGGGCTTCCCGAAAGCCATTCTTCACGCTCACCGCTCGCTTATCAATTCCTGCCGTACAGAGCAGAATCACCACGGTCAGACGCGCGACGACGTATTCCTCTGCATTCCGCCGCTCTATCATACCGGCGCAAAAATGCACTGGTTCGGCAGTCTTCTCTCTGGCAGCCGCGCCGTTATCTTAAAGGGAGTGTCCCCTGAATGGATCCTCCGGGCAGTATCCGAAGAAAGAGCAACAATAGTATGGCTTCTCGTGCCGTGGGCGCAGGATATTCTCGACGCGATCGACAGAGGTGACATAGACTTATCGAAATACCGTCTCTCTCAGTGGAGACTTATGCACATCGGCGCACAGCCCGTTCCGCCGTCACTTATAAAGAGATGGAAGAAAGTCTTCCCGAATCACCAGTATGACACGAACTACGGACTTTCCGAGTCAATAGGTCCGGGATGCGTCCACCTCGGGGTTGAAAACATCGAAAAAGTCGGTGCTATCGGCGTTCCAGGATACCTTTGGGAAGCAAAGATAATGAACGGCGACAAAGAAGTCACTGAACCCGAAGAAGTCGGCGAGCTTTGCGTCAAAGGTCCCGGCGTGATGAAATGCTACTACAAAAACGAAGCAGCAACGAATGAGATACTCAAAGGCGGTTGGCTCTACACAGGAGATATGGCAAAGCGTGACAAGGACGGCTTCATCTACCTCGTAGACCGTAAAAAAGACGTAATCATCACAGGAGGCGAAAACCTCTACCCCGTTCAGATCGAAGACTTCCTCAGACGCAACGACAAAATCAAGGACGTGGCTGTCATCGGTCTTCCCGACGACAGACTCGGTGAGATCGCCGCGGCTATCATCGAAGTAAAGCCCGACATGACAATGACCGAAGAAGAAGTCAACGAATTCTGTCTCGAAATGCCGAGATACAAGAGACCTCGCAAGATCATCTTTGCAGATGTGCCGCGCAATCCAACGGGAAAGATCGAAAAACCGAAGCTCCGCAAGATCTACTGCGGTCAGTCGCTCGTCGAAGCACAAACAACAAGATAAAAACAAAATAAGGCAGACGAAAAGTTTGCCTTATTTTTATGTTTTATGATAGTAGGAAAATGATATATCGCGGTATGATATGATCAAGTGAAGTTTTCGTCTTACGACGAAAGTGAAGTATCGGCTTCGCCGAAGTGAAGTTTTGCTTTGCAAAGTGAAGAGATGTGTTCCACACTCGCCCGCAGGCTACTTCACTGTACTTGCGGAGCAAGTACGCTTCACGTACGAAGTGTACTTATCGTTCCGCAAAGTGGAACACATCACTAAAAAAGACACCGTACGGTGTCTTTTTTCACAGGGGCACTAAGACTCGAACTCAGGACACGTGGTTTTGGAGACCACTGCTCTACCAACTGAGCTATACCCCTACAACGCTGAGTATTATAGCATATCATAATCAAAAAATCAATACCTTTCGCAAAAATAATTCGAATTATTACAAAAAACTCTCCCGTTTAGCGAAAACAGGAGAGATTCTGTTAGTGTTTACGAATTTTTCTTCTTTCTGTAAATCACAAGTCCGAGGAAGGTCGCAAGCATTACAAGCGATTCCGTGATCACAGCCGGTATGGAGCCTGCAAGAGCGTTATAAACGATCCACGGCGGAGAGGAAAACAGGCTGATAAGACGCACGCGCTGTTCGTCCTTGAAGAAAAGACCGATCGATGTGATAGTCATCGCTATAACAGGCAGCCAAAAGTTGTTGTCACCGCCGTAGAAGAACGTGAACAGGCCTGCTCCGATAAACAGAACAATGAACACCTCCGGAATGATCTTCGATTCCGTCCACTTAAATCTGCCGCGCTGAACGTAGACAAGACCGCGGATCGCGGCGATGCCGTTCATCGCAGCTCCTGCATACTGGTGAAGCAGGAAAAAGTGAACTGTCCACAACCCCATTCCAATAAGCTGAACAACGAGGATAGCTTTTCTGTTTTTTAAGAGAAATGCGGAAATGCAAAAGATCATTGCGAGTATTCCTGTCAGCTTTTCCGGCAAGGTCATCGCGGCAAAATGATCAATAAGCGACACAAAAATATTGCGGATTACTTCCATATTTCATTCTCCTTCAATGATTTCGCGTACATTTTATCATAAAATCCCAACAAATGCAATAGAAATATACATATAATATACATATAATATCCGAAAAAAGAATATAATGAACGATTTTATCCATTTGTGTAAAATAATAATAATATAACATTATGCAAAAATACCAATTCAAATAATATGTTTTCGTTATAGTATACAAATTGCATGGGAGATGCTTGCAAAAAGTACACAAATATGCTATAATCACATCAAGATAAATGTGAACTGTTCATTTTTTCCAATATACATAATTGAACACACTTAAACAATATGAACTATTAAATCGCTGAACGGAAGGTGGCATAGCATGGGAGAAGTAATTCTCAAAATGTACGGCATACAGAAATCGTTCCCCGGTGTCCACGCTCTTGACAACATTCAGCTTGAAGTCCGCTCCGGCGAAGTCATGGCACTTGTCGGTGAAAACGGTGCGGGCAAATCCACGCTGATGAAGATACTCACCGGAATCTATACAAAGGACGAAGGCACGATAGAATTTTTCGGCAAGCCTATCGAGATACACGGACCGGCTGACGCTCAGTCAAAAGGCATCAGTATCGTTCACCAAGAGCTGAACCTAATGCAGGATCTTACCGTCGCCGAGAATATCTTCATAGGACGTGAGCCGACTAAAGGCGTGTTCGTAGACCAGAAAAAACAGAATCAGATGGCGAAAGAACTCCTTGAGTCTCTGAATCTGAATATCTCACCCACAACAGTCGTGAAAAAGCTGACTGTCGCAAAACAGCAGATGGTGGAGATCGCAAAATCACTTTCATACAGCAACACAAAAATACTCGTTCTCGATGAGCCGTCCGCCGCTCTTACGGAAACGGAGATCGAAGAACTGTTCATGTTCATTCGCAGACTGAAAGCGACCGGCGTAGGCATCATCTACATTTCTCACAGAATGGAAGAGCTTCCCGAGATCACCGACAGAATTACGGTAATGCGCGACGGTCAGTACGTCGGCACTGTTAACACCGCCGAGACGACTATTCCCGAGATCGTAAAGATGATGGTCGGTCGTGTCATTTATGAGGAGCCGAAAACCGAATCCCGTGTAAAAGAGCAGGCGGAAATCGTTCTCGAAGCCGAACATCTTTCTTCGATTGATGTTAAGGATGTATCGTTCAAGCTCCGCAAGGGTGAGATACTCGGTTTCGCAGGACTTATGGGCGCGGGCAGAACGGAAACTATGCGTCTCGTGTTCGGAGCAGACCCCAAGGACAGCGGTATTATCAAAGTCCACGGTAAAACGGTAAAGATCCACTCGCCAAAAGACGCCGTAAAGAACGGTATCTGCTATCTCTCCGAAGACAGAAAGAGATACGGTCTCTGCATCGGGCTTTCCGTTGCCGACAACACCGTACTTCCCTCCCTTGACAAGTTTTCCGGTCCGCTTTTCATGAAAGACGGAAAAGTCACAAAAGCGACACAGGAATATATAGAAAAGATCAACACGAAAACTCCGTCGACAAAAACGGTTATCCGTGGTCTTTCCGGCGGTAACCAGCAGAAAGTTATTCTGTCGAAATGGTTGCTCCGCAACTGCGATATTCTGATATTCGACGAACCGACAAGAGGCATCGACGTCGGAGCCAAGAGCGAAATTTACAAGCTCATGAATCAACTCGCCGAAGAAGGCAAGTCGATCATAATGATCTCGTCTGAAATGCCGGAGCTTCTACGAATGAGCGACCGTGTGATAGTTATGTGCGAAGGTCAGATCACAGGCGAGCTTGATATTTCCGAAGCTACTCAGGAAAAAGTCATGACCCTTGCAACAAAAAGAGAGGTAGGAGCTAATCAATGAAAAAGACTGACAATCTGACACTCGAAAAGAAACCGTTCCGGCTCGACATTCAAAAAATTCTCGCACCTGCCGCACTGGTTATCCTTTACGTATTCTTCTCAATATTCGGCAACAACTTTTTCGGGCCAGAGACACTGAAAAACATCCTTGAAGCCAGCTACTACATAGGTTTTATGGCGTTCGGCGTAACGTTCATCATCATCACGGGCGGCATCGACCTTTCGCTCGGCACGGTAATGATGTGCTCCGCACTTCTCGGCTGCTACTGCTATAAGGTACTCGGTCTTCCGCTGATCGTAGGCGTTCTCGTTTGTGTACTGACCGGCGTTGTATTCGGCTTCATCAACGGTCTTCTGATCGCAAAGCTGAAACTTCCGCCCTTCATCGCAACCCTCGGGACGCAGATGATGTCCATGGGTATCGGCTCGATCATCACGAACGTTCAGGCACAGACATGGCCGCCGGCATCCGACCCCGTTGGCGGTTGGTTCAAGAAGGTATTCATCCGCGCCGATATATTCGGAGTAAAGGGCTTCCCTGTCGGTGCATTCTGGCTTCTCGGCGCGTTCATCATCGCCGCACTTATTCTGCACAAAACAAAATTCGGACGCTACACGTTCGCTATCGGCTCCAACGAAGAAGCGGCGCGTCTCTCCGGTATCAATGTGGACAACTGGAAGGTTGCTGTGTATACTCTCTCCGGTTTCTTTATCGGTATGGCAGGTCTATTCTATGCAGCAGCATACTCGACTATAACTCCCGGTACAGGTAACGGACAGGAAATGAACGGTATCACCGGCGTTGTCATCGGCGGCACTTCAATGGCAGGCGGCTCCGGCTCAATGGTCGGCACACTTATCGGTGTGTTCATCATGTCCGTTCTGAAGACAGGTCTCCCGGCTTGCGGACTTCAGGCACAGTGGCAGACATTCCTCACCGGTATCGTCGTCATCCTTGCAGTTCTTCTCGATATCCAGCGTTCCAAGGCAAAGAAAAAGGTACGCAAAAGCTGATTTGTTTCGGCTGACTTTATTTCGGACTGAACACGCATGAAAATGTGTGTTTATCAAATAATATTATTTAATTGGAGGAAAACCCCATGAAGAAAATCCTTGCACTCGTTCTCGCAATTCTCCTCGTTTCCGTTGCACTCGTTGCCTGCAACAAAACACCTGCTAATGAAGGCGGCAATGAAGGCGAACAGCAGACCGCAAAGATGTATATCCCCGTAATGGCAAAAGGTTTCCAGCACCAGTACTGGCAGGCAGTTAAAGCCGGCTCCGAAGCTGCTGCTAAAGACCTCGGCGTAGACATCTACTTCGACGGCCCCGCTTCCGAAACAGAAATCCAGGCACAGGTTGACATGGTTAAGAGAGAAATGGCTAAGAACCCGAAGGCTATGGCTCTCGCAGCTCTTTCCACAGACGCAGTTCTTGAGATCCTTGAAGAATGCGCTCAGAAGAACATCCCGGTAATCGGCTTCGACTCCGGCGTTCCCGGCGACACAACAGGTTCCGTTAAGGCTACAGCCTGCACAAACAACGAAGCAGCAGCCGCTCTTGCAGCTGAAAAGTTCGGCGAAAACGCTGATCTCGTAGCAAAGATGCAGGCAGCTACGGCTGAAAACCCGATCGTTATCGCCTGCCTCTCTCAGGACGCTGTTTCCGCATCCGTTACAGGCAGAACTACCGGCTTCGTCAACAAAATGGTTGAAGTTGCTTCCCAGTACGGCACTGTAGCTGTTGAAGGTCACACACTGTGGGCTAAACCTGCTGACAATGCTTCCATTATCGTAAGAGTTGAAATCTCCGCTACAACAGAAGCTACATCCGTTCAGTCTTCTGCTAACGCTCTTCTCGCTCTCGACAACCTCGCCGCAGTATTCTGCTCCAACGAAGGCGCTGTAACAGGCTTCCTCGCAGCAGTTGAAGACGGTCAGGCTCTCGCTGAAGGCGGCAAGTATGCAGGTCTCGTTGTTGCAGGCTTCGACGCAGGTTCAGCTCAGAAGAACGCTGTTCGTAACGGCTGGTTCTACGGTTCCGTTACACAGGACCCGTACTCCATCGGTTATAAGGCAGTTGAAATGGCTGTTAAGGCAGCTAACGGCGAAGCAGTTGCAGACATCGACACAGGTGCTAAGTGGTACGACGCATCCAACATCGACAACGCTGATATCGCAATCCTTGTTTACGATTGATCCGGTCGGATAAATCTAAACCGAAAAGACCGTGGGATTTGATCCCGCGGTCTTTTTTCATGCAAAAACTGGAGCCGTGACAAATAGCTCCCGTTTTCTGTTATTTGATAATTTCAGATTACGTTTATAGCCGCAAATTCAATTGCAAGCGCATTTCTGTACCGCCCGGTATATCTTGTAAAGCCGTCGATTTCTTCGGGCGTCGCCATAACCGTCGTTTCTTTTGCGTCGACGAAAACTTTGTCGAGAAAGTCTTCGAGCGATTCGCCGACGCTCTTTCTGAGCATATATGCGGCGAGCAGTGCCATTCCGTACGGACCGCCTTCACCCGCTGTTTCAAGTACGGAAACAGGCGCGGCAAATGCGGACGAGAGTATCCGCTGCCCGACTTCG
This sequence comes from Eubacteriales bacterium, assembly GCA_045643285.1. Classification (GTDB taxonomy): domain Bacteria; phylum Bacillota; class Clostridia; order Oscillospirales; family CAG-272; genus UMGS1696. Next base: position 155,448 of record JAZUKN010000102.1, on the reverse strand, counting down.
GGAGTCTTGAAGAAACCGCCATGACCGCAGATCTTTTCAACTTTTATCGGTGCTTCCGCGTTAAGAATATCAGCGCCGATCCGCAATGTTGCCATAGCAGACATAAGAAGTGAGCGCATAAAGTTCGGAAGATTCATTTCGGCGTTCTGCTCACGGACAAGCATCGGTCTGCCTTCGTTCAGTCCGACTACATCTTCGCCGGAGAACATATTGTATGTAAGCACGCCTCCGCAGTCCGCTTTTCCCTCAAGTGCTTTGCGGAACAGTATCGGGAAGAGTTCTCCTTTGTCGATATTGACCCCTGCCGCTTCCGTCACTTCACCGAACAGATTTACCCATGCGTTAATATCGGTCGTGCAGGTGTTCGAGTGTACCATAGCCACGGTCTTCCCTGCCGGCGTCGTTATCATATCAATTCCGAGATGTGCTTTCGGCGAATGTTCAACGACGAACATAGCGAACGCGGATGTTCCTGCAGAGACGTTTGCCGTTCCGACTCTGACGGAGTTTGTGGCGATCATTCCCGTGCCTGCGTCTCCCTCCGGAGGTGCAAAAGGTATACCGGATTGCAAGTCGCCGTCGGGATCAAGGAAAAGTGCGCCGCTTTCGGTGAGTGTTCCTGCATTTTCTCCTGCAAGAGCGACACGCGGCATTATATCGGCAAATCTCCACGTGTACCCTGCGTCTTCGATGAGCTTATCAACGATTTTAACGCGGCGCGCGTCAAACTGCAAGGTTTCGGGATCTATCGGGAACATACCCGATGCTTCCCCTATTCCGACAACTCTCTCGCCTGTCAGAAGTAGGTGAAGGTATCCCGATAAAGTCGTAAGCAGATCAAGGCGCGGCAGATGTTCTTCCCTGTTCAGGATAGCCTGATAGAGATGCGAGATGCTCCACCTCTGCGGCATATTGAAATCAAGGAGAGACGAGAGCTTTTCAGCCGCTTCTCCGGTGATCGTATTTCGCCATGTACGGAAATCCGTGAGCAGATTCAGCTCTTTGTCAAACACGAGATAGCCGTGCATCATGCCGGAAATGCCGATCGCGCCTACTGTTTTAAGAGTTTCGCCGAATTTCTCGCGCACATCACGCTTTATACCGGCATAGCACTGTCTGATACCCGTCGTAACTTCGTCGAGCGAATACGTCCAGACTCCGTTCACAAGTCGGTTTTCCCAATCGAACGAGCCTGAGGCTATGGGTTTATTGTTTTCATCGAGGAGAACGCCTTTGATTCTTGTTGAGCCGAGTTCTATTCCGAGTACGGTTTTTGCGAGATCCATATTATTCTTCTCCTTTAGTTCATTTCGTTCAATCAATTATATCACACAAATCTTCAGAAGTCTATAGATAAATAAAAAGACTGTCGCAAAAGACAGTCTTGATATTGTGATAAATCATTACGGAGTAAGTCTCTTCGGGCTTCTGAAGAGGAACATTGCTTCATTGATATGAAGTCCGCAGAGGAGCATTGTAAGACGGTCAACGCCGAGACCGAATCCACCGTGCGGCGGGCATCCGTACTTGAAGAATTCAAGATAGAACTTAACGTCTTCGTCAAGTCCTTTTTCCTTTGCCTGAGCTGCGAGAACGTCGTATCTATGCTCACGCTGTGCGCCTGTCGTGATCTCAACACCACGCCAGATGAGGTCGTAACCCATCGGAACGCCATTTTCATCTCTCATGTGATAGAACGCACGCTTTTCCGCACTGTAGTCTGTGATGAAAAGGAATTCGTGGTTGTAGTGTTCTTTTACCCACTTGTAGGAGAGCTGTTCTGCTTCTGTTGTAAGGTCGCCCTTTTCGGATTCCGGAACAACGTAGCCGTATTCTTTTTCGAGTGCGTCATAGAGGTCTGCGAGCTTTACTGTCGGGAACGGCTTTTCGGGAACGATGACTTCAAGTCCGAACGTTTCCTTGATCGCGTCGCCGTATTTTTCTTTTACAACGCCGAGAGCGTATGTGAGGAGGTCTTCCTCCATTTTCATAACGTCACGGAACGATTCGATATAGCTGAATTCAAGGTCGAAACCGGTAAATTCAGTCGTGTGCTTTGATGTATAGGACTTTTCCGCACGGAACACAGGTCCTACCTCGAATATTCTCTCAAAACCTGCCGCCATAGCCATCTGCTTATAGAACTGAGGCGACTGTGCAAGATATGCCTGTCTGTCGAAATACTTTACCTCGAATACATCGGCACCCGATTCGGAAGCCGCGCCGATGAGCTTCGGTGTGTGGATCTCAATGAAGTTTTTCTCGAGAAGAAAGTTTCTCATTGCGCCGACGAATGCGGTCTGTACCTTGAACATGAGCTGGTTTGCATCCGTTCTGAGGTCGATCCAGCGGTAGTCAAGGCGGGAGTCGATAGCGGACTTCTCAACTGCGGGATATTTCTTCGTTGCCGGGATATATTCTCTGATGATCGGAAGTCCCGTTGCAACAGACTCAACTGTTATGCTTTCGGGAATGACTTCAACGCCGCCCATTTTGACGTATTCGCTTTCATAAGCAACGCCGGTTACGGAGATAACGGAGTCAGGTGTGAGTCCTACGAGAGAATCGAGGACTTCGGGGTGCTTTTCTTTTTCGATCGTGATCTGTACTTTTCCTGTAATGTCTTTGAGAACGATGAACGCCATGGACTTGCCGTCGCGGAAGTTTTCAACGAATCCGCGGAGAAGAACGGGCTTGTCAAGGTTCTGTCTGATTTCGCCGATATATGTTCTTTCCATTTTCAATTCCTCCGGAAATTATTTTTATTGTAATTTACTGCTTTGACGCGATAAACTCTGCGATTTTGTCAAGTTCGACTTCGGTCTGCTCGCTCGTCGCCATTTCTTTGACCGTACCTTTGCCGCTTTCGATCTCGCTGTCGCCGAGCATTAAAACAAATCTTGCACCGATCTTGTCGGCGTATTTCATCTGAGCCTTGAGGCTTCTCTGCATAATATCGCATTCGGCGTTGATTCCGGCTTTACGAAGAGCTGTTGTGATCTCCGCTCCCTTTACGGCAGCCGCCTGTCCCATTGACGCGATATAAAGCTCGGGAACTGCAAGTGCGGGAATCTCAATACCGCTTTCTTTCATTGCAAGGATGAGACGGGTGATTCCCATTCCGAAGCCGATGCCCGCCATTTTAGGGCCGCCGAGTTCTTCCATGAGTCCGTCGTATCTGCCGCCGCCGCATACTGTCGACTGTGCGCCGATACCTTCCGCGATGAACTCGAATACCGTTCTTGTGTAGTAGTCAAGTCCGCGGACTATATGCGAGTCGATGACGTAATCAATACCGCATGCGTCGAGATATGCTTTCAGCTCGTTCATGTGAGACTGACATTCCGGGCAGAGGTGGTCGATCGTCTTCGGTGCGTTCTCCGCTATCTTTTTGCAGGAATCGTTCTTGCAGTCAAGCACTCGGAGCGGATTTGCGTCCATTCTGTCGATACAGGTGTCACAAAGCTCGGACTTGTTCGCAAAGAGATAATCTCGAAGAATCTGTCTGTACTTCGGTCTGCATTCGGGACAGCCGATAGAGTTGATATGGAGACGGATGTTTTTGAGTCCGAGTTCTTTTATTACGGTGTCTGCAAGTGAGATTATCGTAAAATCTGCACCGGCAGAGGGTGCGCCGAACATTTCCGTTCCGAACTGCACAAATTCGCGGCTCCGTCCTGCTTCGGGCTTCTCATAGCGGAAGCAGTTGATAACGTAGAAATACTTTAGCGGAAGTGTATCTGTCGCTTTGCCGTTCTCGATTATCGCACGGGCAACGGAGGCAGTTCCCTCCGGTCTGAGCGCGTAGACAGTGCCGTCCTTATCGGTGAACGAGTACATTTCTTTCTGGACGACGTCGGTTGTTTCGCCTACTCCGCGTTTGAAAAGTCCGATTTCCTCGAACATAGGAGTCTTGATCTCGGTAAAGCCGAAACGTTCGGCGACCGAGCGGACTTTCTTTTCAATATAGTTCCATGCGAACACGTCAGGTGCCATTACGTCCATCGTGCCGCGCGGTTTGATTATTTTTTCCATAGTATACTCCGGATATTATTTAGAATCAAAATGTATTTTACCATAAAAATACGGAAAATACAATAGTTTTCAAATAGTTATGAAAAATTCGGTATAAAATATATTCACCCGTCCGATTTTCGGACACAAATACTTGTTTTTCCTTTTTTTTTGTGATAAAATATTATATTATAGATTTTATTTCACCGAAAAGTGAGGAATAATACAGTATGGAATACAATTTTTCAAATAAACTCGCAGAACTCAAGCCGTCGGCGATCCGTGAGATTTTCAAATCTCTTTCCGACAAAACGATAATCAGCTTTGCAGCCGGCAACCCGTCTCCGCTTTCTTTCCCTGCTAAAGAGCTTGCCGAGATCTCCGCCGATATATTCGAGAACGATTCGACAGCCGCGCTCCAGTACAGCATCACAGAGGGTTATCCGCCGTTCAGAGACGCTATAAAGAAACGTATCCACGACAAATTCGGAATCGGCAGAGAATTTGACGAAACGATAATCACGTCCGGAGGTCAGCAGGGCATCGAGCTTGCGTGCAAGACGTTCTGCAACGAGGGCGACTATATCGTCTGCGAAAATCCGTCGTTCATCGGCTCGCTCAACTCTTTCCGCTCGAACGGCGTTACTCCGATAGGCGTTCCGCTCCGTGACGACGGTATCGACGCCGATATTCTCGAAAAAACGCTTTCCGAGAACGACAGAATAAAGCTCATCTACGTAATTCCGACGTTCCAGAATCCGGCAGGTATCTGCTCGACGCTTGAGAACAGAAAGAAAGTCTACGAGATCGCAAAGAAGCACGGCGTGCTGATCGTTGAGGACAACCCGTACGGTGAGCTTCGCTTTGCAGGCGAAGACATTCCGACTTACAAGTCATTCGACGAAGACGGGATCGTTATATACTGCTCGTCCTTCTCGAAGATACTCTCGGCAGGTATGCGTATCGGATATGCGTGCGCTCCGTCCGAAGTGATCCAGAAAATGGTCGTCGCAAAGCAGGTCGAGGACGTTCACACGAACATCTTCTTCCAGATGCTCTGCTACCGCTATATGACAGAACGCGACCTCGACGCGCATATCAAGGACATCCAGGCGCTCTACCGTCAGAAATGCGGTCTGATGCTCGCAGAGCTTGACAAGAATATGCCGAAGTGCGTGAAATACACACGTCCCGAAGGCGGTCTGTTCATTTGGTGTACTCTCCCAGACGGAAAAGATTCGGCGGAATTTGTCCGTGAAGCACTGAAAAGAAAGGTCGCAGTCGTACCGGGTACGGCGTTCAACTGCGACACGGAAGCAACGTCCGATTCGTTCCGTCTCAACTATTCGATGCCGTCCGACGATGATATCGTCCGCGGAATTAAAATCATATCCGATCTTGCCCGTGAAATGTTCGGTGACTGATACATAATTTCATTTTAAGGAGTAATCATGAACATCTGGCACGATATGTCCCCCGAGCTTGTGACACCCGAATCATTTCCGGCTGTAATCGAGATAACAAAAGGAAGCAAGATAAAATACGAGCTTGATAAAAAAACAGGACTTCTCCGTCTCGACAGAATACTCCACACCTCGACGCATTATCCGGCAAACTACGGCTTCATTCCGCGCACTTACGCAGAAGACGACGACCCGCTCGACGTGCTTGTGATCTGCTCGGAAGAGATTCTCCCGATGACGCTCGTGACGTGCTTCCCTATCGGTGTAATAAAAATGGTGGACAACGGACGGCTTGACGAAAAGATAATCGGCATCCCGTTTACCGATCCGTACTACAACTCTTACTCTTCCCTTTACGATCTTCCGCACCACGTTTACGACGAGATGTGCCACTTCTTCACCGTATACAAACAGCTTGAAAACAAGACGACGGCGGTCGACGAAATTGGTGACAGAGCGGAAGCCGAAAGCATCATCAGAAAATGTCTCAGACTCTATAACGAAAATCAAAAGGTACTATTAAACAAATAAGGAAAGACTTATGTTTATCGACAAAATAAAAATTTACACAAAAGCCGGAAACGGCGGAAACGGAGTCGTTTCTTTCAGACGTGAAAAATACGTCGCAAAGGGCGGTCCTGACGGCGGCGACGGAGGAAACGGCGGAAACATCATCTTCCGCATCGACGAGGGCTCGAACACCCTGCTCGCATTCAGATACAAGAGAAAATTCGTCGCTCGCAACGGTGAAGACGGCGGCGGTCAGAAGTTCCACGGCGGAAACGGAGACGACACTATCATTCTCGTTCCGCGCGGAACACTTATCCGTGACGCTGCAAGTGAAAAAATTATCCATGATATGTCGGACGGTGAAGACTTCATTCTCTGCCGAGGCGGTCGAGGCGGTTGGGGAAACAGGCATTTCGCCACCCCGACGAGACAGATTCCGCGCTTTGCGAAACCCGGTCTTCCAGGAGACGAGCGAGAAGTCATTCTTGAATTAAAGATGATCGCCGACGTAGGGCTTGCAGGACTCCCGTCTGCCGGAAAATCTTCCCTGCTCGCCGCAATTTCAGCCGCACGTCCGAAGATCGCCGACTATCATTTCACAACGCTGGAGCCTAATCTCGGTGTCGTAGCAACTGGCGGCGAGAGCGGATTCGTTATGGCTGACATCCCCGGACTTATCGAAGGAGCATCAGAGGGCGCAGGGCTTGGTCACGAATTCCTCCGTCATATAGAAAGATGCCGTATGCTTGTACAGGTCGTCGATATTTCGGGGCAGGAAGGGCGCACACCCGTTGAAGACTTTGACACGATCTCCGCAGAACTTGAGAAATTCTCGGAAGAGCTTGCGTCACGTCCGCGTATCGTCGCTGCAAACAAAGCTGATCTGCTCGTCAATTCCGAAGACGAATTTTCGATGATACCCGAGCTTTCGGAGGAATGTGCGGCGCTTGAAGCACACTGCAAAGAGCTCGGCTACGAAGTCGTATACATCTCGGCTTCACAGAAAATGGGTCTGAAGCCGCTTATTGACAAGATCGCCGCGATGCTCCGCGAGCTTCCGCCTATCCTTACTTATGAAGCCGAATTTACGGCAGAGGACGAGCTTTCCTCCCTCGGTCATTTGCCCGAAGACGTTGAGATCAGCCGCGAAGACGACGCTTCGTTCCGTCTCGAAGGCGCGTGGACTACAGCGCTTGTCAACCGCGTGAACTTCTTCGACAGAGAATCCATGATGTACTTCCAGCGTTCTCTCCAGAAGTTCGGTCTTATCGACAGACTGCGCGACGCCGGATGCGAAGAGGGCGACATCGTTAAGATAGACGACGTTGAATTTGAATTTGTCAACTGATATGGATATTCTTGACAGCGCATATCTCGACGCGGCGCGCCACTCAGTCCTCACGCCGTACGGTCTTTCGCTCTCGTACAGAGACAAAGACAGCGGGCGGATCTTCTACCGCCGTACCGAAAGCAGTCCGACGGAAGACATAACCGAATCGGGCGGCGAGGACGAAACGATCCTGCAAAAGATATACTCGCATTCGGAAAAGGTCGGCACGGTCGTACTGATGCGCGAGGGATTTGCGTTTTCATTCGCAGAACGGTGTGAAACTCTTCCCATATTTGATAAAGATACCTCTCTGCTTCTCGGATCGAACATATTCTGCACAAGTCCCGATATAATAACCGACACAATGCGTGAAACCGACGCGAAAGCACTGCTTATCCGCGGCAGATTTGCCGTTGTGTTAAGCGACGGTTTACATAATGCTATACGTCTTACTTACGCTCTCGAAATGGCGGCAAAAGCCGAAAGAGTAAAACGTTTTCTCTACGGTCTGGAATAATACACTACACTGCATAAATACAAGGGGTTATGCAGTGTTTTTTTATACATTTTTTTGTGGAAAAATAATGAAAAATGTATTGACAAATTACGACATTCATAGTATTATTTTATCGCACGATTTTTGCATCTGTGCTGACAAGTCCGATAGTGCAAAGACTGTCGGATCTACAAAACATCATACCGTGTTCCTCCGCCCACCGAAAGACAGTCAGTATCCGTCTGTGGCGCAAAAAGACGCGGGAGATTCACAACTGAATATTTGGTGTTCACACCCGGCAGTTTTTACAAAACCGAGATAATAAAAATCTGAGAAATCGCAGTTGCAAACGGCTATGAAGCTGTTTTGTAACACACTCTTTGCGGGGACTGCGATTAGTCGAGTGTGGGTTCGCGCAGAGCTGTAATACGGCTATACGTGGTCTTTTGCCGCAAAGGGGGATGCAAAATGGAAAACAAAAAGAATATCATCGAGCTGAAAAACATCACCGTCCGATTCGGTGAGGATACGGTCCTTGACGACCTCTCACTGTCGATAAAAGACGGAGAATTCATCACTTTTCTCGGAGCCTCAGGCTGCGGAAAAACGACGACTCTCCGACTTATCGCAGGTTTCCTCGAACCGACCGAAGGACAGGTGTTTTTTGACTCAAAAGACATGAGTGGTGTTCCTTCGTACAAGCGCGAAGTAAACACCATTTTTCAGCGTTATGCCCTGTTCCCGCACCTCAATGTGTTCGAGAATGTCGCATTCGGGCTGAGAGTCAAGCACGTCGGCGAAAAAGAGATCGTCGAAAGAGTCCGCGAAATGCTTGAGCTTGTAAACCTCAAGGGCTTTGAAAAACGCAAGGTCGAAAAGCTCTCCGGAGGTCAGCAGCAGCGTGTTGCAATAGCGCGCGCACTGATCAACAACCCGAAAGTCCTGCTTCTCGACGAGCCGCTTTCCGCACTTGACTTAAAGCTCCGCAAGGATATGCAGAACGAGCTGAAGGCACTTCACGACAGAACAGGTATCACGTTCATTTACGTTACGCACGACCAGGAGGAAGCCCTCTCGATGTCCGATACCATAGTAGTTATGGCAGACGGCAAGATCCAGCAGATCGGCTCTCCGACTGATATCTACAACGAGCCGAAAAACGCCTTCGTTGCCGACTTCATCGGTGAATCGAACATTCTCGACGGCGTTATGCTCGCAGACTTCAAAGCAAAATTCGCCGGACATATCTTCGATTGTCTCGACGCAGGATTCGAGCCTAATGAGTCAGTGGACGTTGTCGTCCGCCCCGAAGACGTTGACATCGTTTCACCCGACAAGGGAATGCTGAAAGGCGTTGTAACGTCCGTTACGTTCAAAGGCGTTCACTGGGAGATAATCGTAGACATAAACGGATTCAAGTGGATGATCCAGACAACGGACTACTGCGCGCCCGACGAAACTATCGGTCTTTCGATAGATCCCGACGCCATCCATGTAATGAAAAAATCCGAATACTCGAATATGTTCGGTGACTACTCCTCGTACTCCGAAGAATTTGACGAGCTTTCCAATGCTTCGTCCGATGAAGAAGACGCTGAGGACAGCGTGACGGAGGATTGACGGGGATGAAAAAACGCTCTTTTCTCGAGAGCTTTGCATCCGTTCCGCATCTTGTATGGGCTTTGCTGTTCATTATAGCTCCGCTCATCTTCGTGATCTATTTTGCGTTCACTGACTCCTACGGAACGTTCACTCTCGACAACATAACAGGTCTCGGCAGCTACACGCACATTTTTGTGCTTTCCGTATGCTTCGCGCTGATAGCGACTGTGATCTGTCTGCTTATCGGCTACCCTCTCGCTTATGCTATCTCACGTCTTTCTCCGAGCAGACAGAAGCTCGTTGTCGTGCTTCTCATGCTCCCTATGTGGATAAGCCTGCTTATCAGAACTTATTCGCTCATGGCGCTTCTCGACAACGGCGGACTGTTCAATTCCCTGCTTGAAGCTATCGGCATCGGAAAGGTAAAAATAATCGGCACGTCAGGTGCGGTGATCCTCGGCATGGTATACGATTTCCTGCCGTATATGGTACTTCCTATCTACACGAGCATATCAAAGCTCGACGAAAGATACCTCGAAGCCGCAAGCGATCTCGGATGCAACAGCACGAAAACGATGTTTAAGGTCGTATTTCCGCTGTCTCTCCCCGGCGTCGTTTCCGGTATTACAATGGTATTCGTACCGTCGATCAGCACGTTCTATATTTCCCAGAAGCTCGGCGGCGGCTCGTTCGACCTTATCGGTGATACCATAGAAAGACAGTTCCAGAACAAGAGTACATACAACATCGGCGCGGCGATCTCGCTCGTTATGATGATACTGATACTCATATCCGTTGCGGTTATGAACAAGTTCTCGGATGACGGAGAGGAGGAGATCATCGTATGAAAACTTTATCAAAGGTTTATATGTGGATCGTCTTCGCGCTTCTGTACGCACCGATCATTCTTATCGTTCTCTTCTCGTTCAACAAAGCAGGCTCGCTCAGCCATTTCTCGACTTTCTCCCTCAAATGGTACGGTGAGCTGTTCCACTCTCCCGTTGCGCTTGACGCACTGAAGAATTCGCTTATCCTTGCGGTTTCTTCGTCTGTTATCGCAACAGTCATCGGCACTCTCGCGGCGTTCGGCATCTCGCGTATGCGTTCGCGTTACTTCAAGACTGCCGTTCAGTCCGTCACGAACATCCCGATGATGAACCCCGATATCGTAACGGGCGTTTCGATGATGCTTCTCTTCGTTGCGTCTATGTCGATCCCGTTCTCTCCGATAAAGGGCCTCGGATTCACAACAATGCTCATCGCCCATACGACGTTCAACCTGCCGTACGTCATTCTCTCCGTTCTTCCGCGTTTCCAGCAGATGGACAAGAGTCTGACTGAGGCGTCGCTTGACCTCGGCTGCACACCTGCGCGCTCGTTCTTCAAGGTGGAGCTTCCGCTCGTTATGCCCGGCGTTATTTCGGGACTGATGCTCGGCTTTACGCTCTCTCTCGACGACTTCGTAATAAGCCATTTCGTATCGTCTCCCGATTTCCAGACGCTTCCGCTTTATGTCTACAACCAGACCGCGCACGAAGTAAAGTACAGTATGTACGCACTCTGCGCTCTTATGGTCGTAGTTATCCTCGTTCTTCTGCTTGCCGTAAACTTCTTCGGCAAGAAAGATGAAGAAAGCAAGTGAGGTGAACGGAATGAAACTTAAAAAGATATTCACGCTCGTCCTCGCCGCTCTTATGATCCTCTCGCTCGCGTTCTGTCTTGTTTCGTGCGGATCCGGCGAAGAAGACGGCGGCGCACCTGCCAGCGGAAAGAGCGAAACACTGTACGTTTACAACTGGGGTGAATACATCTCCGACGGAAGCGAGGATTCGCTTGACGTCAATGCCGCTTTTGAAGATTATTGCCGCGAAGAGCTCGGCAGAAACGTCACGGTAAACTACTCGACGTTCTCGTCTAACGAAGACCTTTACGCAAAGCTCTCGTCCGGTGCCGTGGCGTATGACGTTATAATTCCGTCCGACTACATGGTTGCGCGTCTTGCGGCAGAAGGGTTGCTCGCTGAGCTTAACCCCGAAGAGAACATCCCGAACTATTGCTATATCGACGACGAATTCAAAAATCTCTACTTTGACCCCGAAAACCTCTACTCTGTTCCCTACACGTTCGGAACGGTCGGCGTTATCTACAACACCGAAATGGTCGACGAAGAGGACACCGGCTCGTGGGATCTGATGTGGAACGAAAAGTACGCCGGAAATATTCTCCAGTTCAACAATCCGCGCGATGCGTTCATGACGGCGCAGTATTCGCTCGGTTACAGCATCAACTCCGAAGATCCCGACGAATGGACAAATGCCTTTGAGTATCTCAAAGAGCAAAAGCCCGTCGTTCAGGGTTACGTCATGGACGAGATGTTCAACAAGATGAAGGGCGGCAGTGCGGCTGTAACGTCGTACTATGCCGGTGACTTCTTCACGATGTATGCCGACAACGACCGTCTCGCGTTCTACTACCCCGAAGAAGGCACAAACGTATTCGTTGACGCCATGTGCATTCCGTCGTCGGTAATGAGCTATGATCTCGCGTGCGAATACATCAACTTCATGCTCGACGAAGAAGCGGCTGTCGCAAACGCCGAATACATATGCTATGCGTCTCCGCAGTCGAGGATCATGGAGAACGAAGAATATGTCGAGTGCATGGAGGAGATACACCCTGATGCAATAGACATTCTCTACGGCTTTGATTCATCGAAAATGGAATATTACTTCGATCTGCCCGACGACACGAGAAACCTTATGAATTCCCTTTGGGAAGACCTCAAGATCGAATCCACCATCGGCACATCGATCTATGTCATCTGTGCCGTAATCGTTGCCGCTCTGCTTGCTCTGCTCGTATATTTCATCGCACGGAAGCAGAAGAGGAACAGTTATTTCAGAAAATACTGGGACAGCGCGGAAAAATAACAAAATTATACGACAAATATAAAATTTTTTCCTTTATTTTTCCGAAAACACTTGCATTTTCCGAATTAACGTGGTACAATTACTAATTGTATGAGATTGCCCGAAGGTGTACCCTCTCAGGCACCGACGGAACTCGCTTCGGTTATCAAAAACCGTAAAAATTTTTGAAAGGGAGAAAAACAATGCCGAACATCAAATCCGCTAAAAAGCGCGTAAAAGTCATCTCCGCGAAGACACTTCAGAACAAGATGGCTAAGACTGCTCTCAAGACAACTATCAAAAAGTTCCTTGCAGCAGTAGAAGCAGGCGACAAGGCTCAGGCAGAAGCTCTTTACGGCAACACGATCAAAGCTGTTGACCAGGCTGTAGCTAAGGGACTTCTTCACAAGAACAACGCCGCTCACAAGAAGAGCAGATTCACACTTCTTCTCAACAAGATGGCGTAAGTTTTAAAGACAAAACAAGCTCTCCGACTGTTTGCTCCGGTCGGAGGGCTTTTTGTTTGATTTAATGCAAAGAACAGCTCTCCGATCATATTCAGAGAGCTGTTTTTTTATTTCAGCATTCCGCGGAATCCGGTCGTTATCCTGTCTCTGAGAGACGCAGAGCCGTCGGGAAGATAGGTCAACTTTTCAAGGCTCTTTCCGGTACCTATGGCAACGCAAGAAACCGCCTTATCAGCGACTCTTGTGCGGATTCCGGTCGAATACTCAATGAGTCTGTCAAGCCCGTACAAGAGGCTTCCGCCGCCTGTCATGACTATGCCGTTCGAGAGGATATCACCGATAAGCTCCGGCGGAGTACGTTCAACGACTGAACAAACGGCTTCTATGACTGCGGTTATAGGCTCTTCAAGTGCGGTCGGTATTTCATCGGAGTAAATGCGGACGACCTTCGGCAGTCCTTCGATAAGACAGCGTCCCTTAACGTCAATGAAACGCGGCTCCTGTCTCGGCCATGCGGAACCTATGCGTATCTTTATCTGTTCTGCTGTCGTTTCACCGATGAGAACATTGTGCTTTCTTTTTACATAACGGATTATTGCCTCGTCGAACTTATCGCCTGCGACCTTTATTGATTCGGAAACGACAACGCCGCCGAGCGACAGAACAGCTATATCGGTAGTGCCGCCGCCGATGTCGACCACCATGTGACCGTTCGGACCGGATATGTCAAGCCCTGCGCCGAGTGCAGCCGCAACAGGCTCTTCGATAAGGTATGTACGCTTTGCTCCTGCCTGTGTTGCTGCGTCGACTACCGCCCTTTCTTCGACTTCGGTGATCCCGGACGGCACGCAGATAATTACACGCGGCTTGAGAATGACCGTTCCGCACGCTTTTTTGATGAAATAACGAATCATCGACAGCGTGACCTCATACTGGCTTATTACTCCGTCACGGAGCGGTCTGATTGCCGTTATATTGCCGGGGGTACGTCCGAGCATGACCTGCGCTTCGCGTCCGACCTTCAAAATCTTTTCCGAATATTTATCAATGGCGACAACGGACGGCTCTTTTATGACGATACCGCGCCCTTTGACATAAACGAGAACTGTCGCAGTGCCGAGGTCGATACCAATGTCTTTGCTCATTCGTTTCTTCCGCCCTTTCGTTTTTATCTTAATCCACGGGAAATACCCGTGTAAATCATTTCCCGATATTATTATACAACACAAAACTGATTTTTGCAAGGTGATAATGAATAAAAATATTATGTATGACAAAATTGTAATAATAAAAGCGTCCACGCCCTGCAAAGTACGCTATTATGATAAGTAAAAGCGTTGACAATCAAAGCCCGATTGTGCTATAATATAGTTGGTATAATTTTTGATAAAAGCAGAATTATCATCGCGCATGAAAACGCGGAAGGAGAATAGATTTTGAAGTATCTCGTACTTATCCCCGACGGAATGGCTGACAGACCCGTACCGACGCTCGGAGATCTCACACCTATGGAAGCGGCAAGCAAGCCGACTATGGATATGCTCGCCGGAAAATCGCTCTGCGGTACCGTATCGAACGTACCTGCCGGAATGGTTCCCGAAAGCGACACCGCAAACCTCGCTATAATGTCGTACGATCCGAGAACGTACTCAAAGGGACGTTCACCGCTTGAAGCTATGTCTATAGGCATTGATATGAAGCCCGACGACACCGCTATCCGCTGCAACATCGTTACTCTGAGCGGAACTGCCGCCGACGACTACGCGAGCCGCACGATGATCGACCATTCGTCCGGAAACATCACAACGGAAGAAGCGGACGAGCTTATCGCCGCTCTGAATGATGCTCTTCCGCTTGACGGACGAAAGCTGTACACCGGAGTAAGCTACCGCCACTGCCTTATCTGGAAGAACGCGCCGGACAAATACGATTTCAGCCGTCCGCATGACATTCTCGGCAGAGTCATCGGTGATTATCTCCCGAGAGAGGACGACGGTGGGCGCGAATTTCTTGAATTTATGCGCGAGGGAGCAAAGGTACTTGACGAGCATCCCGTAAACAAGAGAAGACGCGAAAAAGGTCTGCATCCCGCGAACTCTCCGTGGCTGTGGAGTCCCGGAAGAAAGCCGGCTCTTCCCTCTTTCTCAGACAAATGGGGAGTAAAAGCCGCCGTCGTTTGTGCAGTCGACCTTATCAAAGGAATAGGCATCTGCGCCGGATGCGACATTTACAATGTTGACGGTGCGACAGGCGACTACGACACGAACTATTCCGGCAAGGCAGACGCCGCCATTAAAGCGTTCGGCAGTCACGATCTCGTATACGTCCACGTTGAAGCGCCGGACGAATGCGGACACCAGGGCGACGCTGAACTGAAAAAATCCGCAATCGAGCTGATCGACGAAAAGATCCTCGCTCCCGTGCTTGATTACCTCAAAAACAGCGGAGACGACTACAAAATAATGTGTCTGCCCGATCATCCGACGCCGATCGAAATACGCACGCACTCGCCTGAACCCGTACCGTTCTTCATCTACGATTCACGTGAAGAAAAATCGGGTGCCGTTCGCTTCACCGAAGCCGAATGTGCGAAAATGCCTCTCTATATTCCCGACGGAAGCACTCTGATGAGCCGACTGATCGAAAAATAACGGAGATTGATATGAACGATAATCAGAACAATACCGAAATTAAAGAAACCAAAAAGAAAAAAGAAAAATTCAGCCTTACCGTATCGTTTTACGATATAGTCGAGACTCTGGCGTTCGTGACCGTGTTTGTAATGCTCCTGTTCGCGTTTGTAGTGCGACTCAACATCGTAGCCGGTCACTCAATGGACACGACGCTTTACGGCGGTGAGCCGGACGGCAAGGGCGGTTACAAAGGCGGCGAGTGGCTTGTAGTCTCCGATCTGATGTATGAGCCTACACAGGGTGACATTGTTATTATCCACGACATTTCCGCCACTCCTTACGACAATGAAGCACTCGTCAAACGCGTTATCGCAGTCGGCGGTCAGACAATAGACATCGACGAGCTGACGTGGACCTTGAAGATCGACGGCGAAGTAATCGACGAGAGCGCGTATATTCATCTCGAAGGCGACAACAGACGGCTGTCTATGGTAGACTATCCGCTGACGCTCGAAGACGACGAGATTTTCGTCATGGGCGACAATAGAAATCTTTCGGCGGACAGCAGAATAATAGGCCCCGTAAAGAAGTCGTGCGTTGTCGGCAAAGCCATAATGCGCGTCTCCCCGCTCAACAAATTCACATTATTCAAGAATCCCTACAAAAACTGACAGAAACGGAGAAATACCGTGCCATCACAGACAATACAGTGGTTCCCCGGGCACATGGCGAAAACGCGCCGAATGATAACCGAATGTCTCTCGGATGTTGACATCGTTATCGAACTTCTCGACGCGAGAATACCGAAAAGCTCGAAGAACCCCGAAATAAACAAGCTCGTCGGACTGAAACCGAAGCTCGTTCTGCTCACAAAATCCGCTCTTGCAGATCCGAGTGAGACAAAAAAATGGATAGAATATTACTCCTCTAAAAACGGCTGGGTAGCTATTGCCGTTGACACACTTTCGGGAAACGGGATAAAAGAAATAGCACCTGCCGTGCGTTCTGTTCTGTCCGACAAGCTCGAAAGATATGCCGCAAAGGGAATGGAAGGCAGACGGGTACGCGCTATGATAGTCGGAATCCCGAACGTCGGAAAATCCTCTCTTGTGAACAAGCTGAGCGGCGGCAAAAAGGCGAGAGTCGAGAACAGACCGGGTGTAACGCTGACAAAGCAGTGGGTACCGACGAGCATCGGAATAGATCTGCTCGATATGCCGGGGGTTTTGTGGCCGAAATTCGACGACAAGACCACCGGCGAGAACCTCGCGTTCACCGGTGCGATACGCGACGCTATCCTTGACACGGAAGAGCTTGCGTGCGGTCTTTGCGAACGGCTTTACTCCTGTGCACCGGAGTTGTTCTGCGCGAGATACAAGCTCGATTATGACGAACTTTCGGACACTACGCCTTACGAAAAGCTGTGCGCTGTTGCGAAAAAGCGCGGTTTTCTCATCTCGGGCGGAGAGCTTGACACACTGAGAGCCGCGACGATGCTTCTTGACGAATTCAGAGACGCAAAAATCGGGCGGATAACGCTTGAATCCGCTCCCGAAATAAAGAAAAAGGCTGACGAAAATGCTTGACTGCTGTTTTGATGCTGAATTTACGAAAAAATACGGAACAGTCTGCGGAACGGACGAAGCCGGACGCGGTCCTTTATGCGGTCCCGTTGTTGCGGCGGCTGTCGTGCTTCCCGACGGACTTGTGATAGAGGGACTTGACGACTCGAAAAAGCTCACCGAGAAAAAGCGCGAAAAGCTGTACGATGAAATCATTTCGTCAGCCGTTGCTTACGGTATCGCAGACGCATCCCCTGCGGAGATAGACGAAATAAACATTCTTCACGCTTCCCTGCTTGCTATGCGGAGAGCGGTGGAACAGGTGAAGAAAACCGTTATGCCGTCAGTCGTACTTATCGACGGAAACCGTCAGACAGACTTCGGCGTCCCGTCCGTGACCGTCGTAAAAGGTGACGCAAAATCGCAGTCGATAGCCGCGGCGTCGGTGCTTGCAAAGGTCACGCGAGACAGGATAATGAAAGAGCTTGACGAGAAGTACCCCGAATACAACCTCGCAAAGCACAAGGGGTACCCTACGTTTGAGCATATGCTCGCTGTTTATGAGTACGGCGCGAATGAAATATACAGAAAATCGTTTCTCGGTTGTATAGACAAATTCCACGACAAATTAGAGAGCGCGCTTCAGGCGAAAAAGCAAAATGAACAGACGTGAATACGGGCGTATAGGCGAAGAGAGCGCCGCGCTGTATCTGAAATCAAACGGATATTCGATAACCGGCAAAAATATCCACATCGGACACGATGAGATAGACATCATCGCGGAAAACGAAGAATATCTTGTATTCGTCGAAGTCAAGACAAGGCGGCAGTATCCCGACACCGTGACCGAATATGGCACTCCTGCATCGGCGGTTGATGAGAAAAAACAGCTTTCTCTCGTCCGTGCGGCGGAAAGATACTCGGCAGAACATCCGACAGACAAAATACCGCGCATAGACGTTATCGAGATTTATGCCGATCCCGTATCGGAACAGTACAAAGTGCTTGACATACGGCATTTCGAGAACGCCGTGCAAAGACGCGGCAGATTCTCACGCGCACCGAGACGCAAATGAGGTGATACATAATGAAGCTATTCGATCTCCACTGCGACACAGCCACGCGGCTCTTATACGAAAATCAGCCACTTTATGACAATGATTTTCACATTTCACTGAAAAAAGCCGAACGATACGAAAAGTACATTCAGCTCACTGCGGTTTTCACGTCAACAAAGCTCTCCGACGAGGACGGCTGGGCGAAATTCCGGGAAGTGCGCGAAAATCTTCTCGCCGAGACTGAAAAAAACGGCGCGACGATGATAAAAACCGCACGCGACCTTGAAGAGTTCGGCAAATCGGACAAAAAATACGGATTCATTCTGACGGTCGAGGACGCGCGTATTCTCTGCGGAAAGCTCGGGAGAGTAAGAGAACTGTACGACGCAGGTGTGCGCGTTATAACGCCTCTGTGGGGCGGAGAAACGGTGATAGGCGGCTCGCACGACACCGACAAAGGTCTGACGGACTTCGGACGTGAAGCAGTCTGCGAAATGCTGAGACTCGGCATTATTCCCGACATCTCGCACGCTTCTTTTAAGTCAGCCGACGAGATAATCGAGCTTTGCGAAAAGCACGGAAAGGTGGCGTTCGCCTCTCATTCGGATGCGTATTCCGTCAATCCTCATTCGCGCAACCTCACCGACGACAGATTTATGCGAATCGCCGCACGAGGCGGCATAGTCGGCGTGAATCTCTGCCGTCTGCACCTCACGAAAACGCCCGAGAGTGCGTCGATCGACGACGTGTGCGAGAATATACTTCACTTCAAAAAGCTGTCTCCCGCTTCCGTCGCGTTCGGCTGTGACATGGACGGAACGGATCTTCCCGACGGAATAGACGATATTTCATCTCTGCCGAAGATAACAGACAGGCTCGCCGAAATGGGCGTTGACAGCGGATTTATCGAAAAGCTGTCGTATAATACGGCGTTTGAATTTATGAAAAACAATCTACCGAAAGAATAAAGGACTACATTATGAACTACAAAAGCACAAGAGACACAAGAGAAAATCCCGTCTGCGTTTCGTCGGCGGAGGCGATAAAGCAAGGGCTCGCGCCGGATGGAGGACTATATATTCCCGAGGGCTTCCCGATGCTCGCAAAGGGTGACTTCGACGCGCTTATGAATATGAATTACGCCGAAAGAGCCGCGTTTATCCTCGGCTTATATCTCGACGATTACGACAAGGGCGCGCTTCTTGAGGCGTGCCGTGCCGCTTATTCGGAAGAGAGCTTTCCGGGCGGTCCTGCACCCATACACACGCTGAGAGACGGCGTACACGCGCTTGAGCTGTGGCACGGTCCGACCTGCGCTTTCAAGGATATGGCACTGCAGATCATGCCGCGTCTCTTATCCCTTGCGCTCAGAATGACGGGAGAAAAACGCACAGCGCACATTCTCGTTGCAACGAGCGGTGACACGGGAAAAGCCGCGCTTGAGGGCTACAAAGACGTTGACGGCGTGAAGATAACGGTATTCTTCCCTGTCGACGGTGTAAGCACGATGCAGAAGCTCCAGATGCAGACGACGACCGGCTCGAACGTTTATGTCGCGGCTGTCCGCGGAAATTTCGACGACACACAGAACGGCGTAAAGGCGATCTTCTCCGACAAACAGCTCGCCGAAAAAGCAAACGAAAACGGCTTCTTCTACGGAAGCGCAAACTCGATCAACTGGGGGCGTCTCGCTCCGCAGATCGTATACTACATCTCGGCGTACTGCGATCTCGTGAAATCGGGTGAGATCGTCTTCGGCGACAAAGTGAACATCTGCGTGCCGACCGGCAACTTCGGTAATATTTTCGCGGCGTATATCGCGTCTCTTATGGGACTTCCCGTCGGCAGATTCATAGTTGCGTCGAACTCGAACAATGTTCTCACGGACTTTGTAAACACGGGAGTATACGACAGAACGAGAGAATTCTACAAAACCGTTTCGCCGTCCATGGATATTCTCATCTCGTCGAATCTTGAGCGGCTTCTGTCCGTTCTCGGCGGCGCAGAGATCACGTCGGAGCTTATGGCAAAGCTGAAAGAAAACGGCAAATACACCGCTCCCGACGGACTTATGGAAAAGATACGCGAAAAGTTCTCCGCGTACTATATGGACGAGGACGAAACGCTCGGTGCGATCCACGACGTATTCGTTGACGAAAACTACCTCATCGACACACACACGGCAGTCGGTTACGGATCTGTACTGAAATATCGCGCCGAAAGCGGCGACATGACTCCCTTGATACTTGCGTCCACCGCCAGCCCGTACAAATTCGCACCTGCTGTCTCCGAGGCAGTAGGAGTAAAGCAGACCGACGACGTTTTTGCAGGTCTGGAAGCCCTTTCAGCCGCGACGGATACGAAGATTCCCGCGCCGCTTTCCAAGGTTAAAGGAATGGCTGTCCGCTTTGACAAGGTCATCGACAAAGACGAAATGGCTGAGCTTACATTCAGCGTATAAAATGGCACTGTACACGATTTCAGATCTGCACCTGTCTCTCGGATGCGACAAACCGATGAACAAATTCGGCGGACGGTGGCAGGATCACACAGAAAAGATAAAAAAACGGTGGTCGGCTCTTGTAACGGACGACGACACCGTTATAATGCCCGGCGACTTTTCGTGGGCGCTGACACTCACAGAAACACGGGAAGATTTTCTCTTTCTCGCTTCCCTG
This sequence comes from Eubacteriales bacterium, assembly GCA_045643285.1. GTDB lineage: Bacteria > Bacillota > Clostridia > Oscillospirales > CAG-272 > UMGS1696. Next base: position 134,726 of record JAZUKN010000102.1, on the reverse strand, counting down.
CCCGGAAAAAAGATTTTATCTAAGGGCAATCACGACTACTGGTGGTCGTCGGTGACTAAGATGAACGAGTTTCTCGCCGAAACGGGAGTCGGGAATGTCAGCTTTCTGCACAACAATGCGTTTCTCATCGAAAACACGGTGATTTGCGGCTCGCGCGGCTGGTTCATCGAAGAATCAATGCAGGCGGATGCCTTTGCGACAGACTACTCGAAGCTCGTGAACCGTGAATGCGAGCGGCTCTCTAAGTCTCTCGAAGACGGCGAAAAACTGAAAAACGGAAAAGACCTGCCTACAGTAGTTTTTCTTCACTTTCCGCCGGTTTACCGGGACTTTGTCTGTGAGCCGATACTGAAAATTCTCTCGGAGAACAATGTCGCGCGCGTTTATTACGGGCACATCCACGGAGACTACTATGTTCCGTCGACTGTTGAAAGGGACGGCGTAAAAATGTCGCTCGTTTCGGCTGATTATGTGAACTTTACACCCGAGAGGATATTTTTGTGAGATTTTCGCCGAAAATTATTCCAAGTGAGTGAAAAATTTCACGATAACGCTTGACAAATCAGTCAAATGACGGTAAAATATACTACGTATGTGAAATAATTTTTTGTTATATAAACACCAAGGAGAATCATAAAATGGCGCTGAAATCACAGGAAACAATCGCACAGAACCAGACAAAAATCACATTCGACATCGACAAGGAAAGATTTGAAGCCGCAATAAACAAGGTCTTCAAAAATGCGTCGAAGAACATCACAATTCCCGGCTTCCGCAAGGGCAAAGCTCCCCGTTCTATCGTTGAGAGAATGTACGGCAAAGGCGTTTTCTACGAAGACGCAGTAAACGACCTCATTCCCGAGGTTTATCCGGAAGTTATCAAGGAAGTCAAGAAGACTGTTGTAAGCCGTCCCGAATTCGACATCGTTTCGATCGACGAAAACGGCGTTGTTCTTTCCGCTACATTCTTCACAAAGCCTACAGTAAAGATCGCTGATTACTTCGGAATCGAAGTTGACCGCCCTGTTTACGACGTAACAGAGGACGATATTCTCGAAGAGCTCAAGAGAGTTCAGACACGTAACTCCAGAATGATAGACATCGACGACCGCGCAGCACAGCTCGAAGACCTCGTAAACATCGACTTCGACGGTTATGTTGACGGCAAGCAGTTCGACGGCGGCAAGAGCGAAGGTCACTCCCTCAAGCTCGGCTCCGGTCAGTTCATCCCCGGATTTGAAGATCAGATCGTCGGTCACAAGATCGGTGACGAATTTGACGTAAACGTCAAGTTCCCGGAAGACTACCACGCAGAAGAACTCAAAGGCAAAGATGCAACATTCAAGTGCAAGCTGAACGGAATCAAGTTCCAGGAGCTTCCCGCTCTTGACGACGACTTCGCAAAAGACGTTTCCGAATTCGACACGCTCGATGAATATAAAGCAGATATTAAGACGCGCCTCGAAGATGAAAACAAAAAACGTTCCGACAACCTCGTTGACGAAGCTCTCATGAACGCTCTCGTTGAAAAGCTCGACGCGAAGATCCCCGAATGTATGTTTGAAAATGAGACCGAAAACATGGTACGCGACTACGACACACGTCTCCGTATGAACGGTCTTGACATGAAGACATACTTCCAGTACACAGGCATGACGCTCGATTCACTGAGAGAACAGATGAGACCCGACGCCGAAAAGCAGGTCAAGATCCGTCTCGCACTCGAAAAGATCGCTTCCGCGGAAAAAGTCAAGGCAGGTGCCAAGGAAGTCGAAGACGAATACAAGCGCCTCGCAGAACAGTACGGCATGGAGCTTGACAAGGTAAAGGAAGCAGTTGAAGCAGACGCAATCAAGGAAGACATCAAGGTCAAGAAGGCTATGGATGCAGTCCGTGAGAACGCGAAGATCAACGAAGTCAAGGAAGAAAAGAAATAAAACATATATAAGCCGCTGCTTCGGTTTTCCCCGTTGCGGCGGTTTTCGGTAAATGCGCGTTATTTCCGGAAAATAACCGAAAAACGAGTATAATCCGCCGGAGCGCGCCGAACAATCCACAGAAACATTTTTACACATTACAGGAGGACAACACTATGGCACTCGTACCAATGGTAGTACAGCAGACAAATCACGGAGAACGCTCCTACGATATATATTCGCGTCTCCTTAACGAAAGAATCATCTTCCTCGCAGACGAAGTAAACGACGTTACGGCGTCTCTCGTCGTTGCACAGCTTCTCTATCTTGAATCGGAAGACCCCGACGCAGACATCAGCCTTTATATCAACTCCCCCGGCGGCTCTGTTTCCGCAGGTCTTGCTATCTATGACACAATGAACTTCATCAAATGCGACGTATCGACGATCTGCGTAGGTATGGCGGCTTCCATGGGCGCGTTCCTGCTCTCGTCCGGCGCAAAAGGCAAACGTCTCGCACTTCCGAACAGCGAAATAATGATCCACCAGCCTCTCGGCGGCGCACAAGGTCAGGCAACTGACATAAAAATTCAGGCGGAACACATTCTCAGAACTAAAGAGCGTCTGAACTCGATTCTCGCAAAGAACACGGGCAAGCCGATTGAGATCATCACAGCCGATACCGAGCGCGACAACTGGCTTACAGCCGACGCCGCACTTGAATACGGTCTTATCGACAAGGTAATCGAACACCGCGGTTAATCTGACACACTGAAAGGTATCATTATGGCATCAAACAACAATATGCGCGGCAGGCACGGCTGTTCGTTCTGCGGACGGGGAGAAGATGAGGTCGAATTCCTCATTCCCTCCCCTACCGGCTTATATATCTGCGACAAGTGCGTCGATGCGTGCAACGATCTGATCTTTGACTATGAAAACAGCGAAGTCTCAAGAGAAGCGCACGAGCTGAAAATGGATTCGCTTAAGACTCCGGCAGAAATAAAAGCAACGCTTGACGAGTACATTATCGGGCAGGACAAGGCGAAAATCGCGCTGTCTGTTGCGGTCTACAACCACTACAAACGGATAATGCACTCCGACAAAGCCGCAAAGGACAAAAACAGAAAGAAAAATGACGCGGCGTTCGATTCGATCGACGACGTTGAGCTGCAGAAAAGCAACGTTCTCTTGATCGGTCCTACGGGCGTCGGCAAAACGTTCCTCGCGCAGACACTTGCGAAAACATTGCAGGTACCGTTTGCGATAGCCGACGCTACAACGCTTACGGAAGCCGGCTACGTCGGTGAGGACGTTGAAAACATCCTGCTCCGTCTCATTCAGGCGGCGGATTATGATATCGAGCTTGCAGAGCGAGGAATCATCTACATCGACGAGATCGACAAGATCTCGCGCAAAAGCGAGAACCGTTCGATAACGCGCGATGTTTCGGGAGAAGGCGTACAGCAGGCACTGCTCAAGATCCTCGAAGGCACGATCTCAAACGTACCTCCGCAGGGCGGAAGAAAGCATCCGAACCAGGAATTCATCCAGATAAACACAGAAAACATACTGTTCATTTGCGGCGGCGCGTTCGACACGCTTGACAAGATAATCGAAGCGAGAAAAGGTCAATCGACGATCGGCTTCCGCGGTGACATCAAGAAAAAAGAAGAAAAGCTCAAAGACGGCGTTTTCAAGGACGTTACGGCGCACGACATTGTCAAGTTCGGTTTGATACCGGAGCTTGTCGGTCGTCTGCCCGTTATCGTAGGACTTGAAAACCTCGACTGCGATGCTCTTGTCCGGATACTGAGTGAGCCGAAAAATTCGCTCACGAAACAATATAAGAAGCTGTTCTCAATGGACGGAGTCGAGCTTGAATTTACGGACGAAGCGATGCGTGCGGTCGCCGAAAAAGCGATAGAGCGTAACACGGGTGCACGTGGACTCAGATCTATTCTTGAAGAAATAATGACTGACATCATGTTCGACATTCCGTCAAGAAAAGACGTAAAATCCGTGAAAATCACAAAGGCTTGTGTCGACGGTACGGCAAAGCCTGAGCTGACTCTGAAATAAAAATCGAAAAAACAAAAATAATTCTCTGAAACCTATTGACAAAACCGAAGTACCGTGGTATAATGTTCAATGTTGACAGGGACTTCGGTCATGTCTCCTGCGGGAGTGGCGGAACTGGCAGACGCGCACGTTTGAGGGGCGTGTAGTTCACACTGTACGGGTTCAAGTCCCGTTTCCCGCATAACACTAAAAGCACCGTATGGTGCTTTTTTGTGTTATATGGCAATATTTAACGGGACTTGAACAGCCCGGAGCGCCAATGGCGCGGAAGCAAAAGTGTCCGGTGGACAGTTTTGCGCGGGCGAGGGCGTGTAGACGACGGCAGTCGTCGTAGCAAGTCCCGTTTCCCGCACCAAACAGGAATAATCCGAACCTAATCCTAATGGATTACGGGTTCGGATTTTCTGTTTATATAGGTGATCCAACATGAGAAAGCACGAATTTTACATCCGTGCTCCGCCGTTGTTCTTTCACTAAACTGTAAAATACAACACGATATACAACACGAAAATACAACACGAAAATGAAAGGACAATAAATGAAAAACGGATTAACTTATACTGAAATCGACGGCATACTTATCAATACCAAAAAAGGCTGAGACAAAAATCTCAGCCGTTTTAATTATGTTATCCGCTACCGATATTATTCTTCCTCTTGTTTCTTGTACTTCTCCGCTTGAAGCGTGAACATCTCGGCGTACTTGCCGTTTTGCTCCATGAGTTCATCGTGCGTTCCGGATTCGATTATTCTGCCTCCGTCAAGCATATATATCTTGTCCGCCATTTTTGTGGTCGACAGGCGGTGAGAGATGAAAATCACAGTCCTGTCCGCCGCATTCTCCATAATAGAGCGGTTGAGGTTATATTCAGCCATCGGGTCAAGCGCGGATGACGGCTCGTCCATAATGATCAGTTCAAACGGGTGTGCAAACACTCTTGCTATAGCTACTTTTTGCGCCTCGCCGCCGGAAAGATTTGTTCCGTTATCGTCAAATTCGCGTGTCAGGACAGTATTGATACCGTCGGGCAGTGACGACAGCTTATCGTCAAAGTCGGCGGCGTGCAGGGCGGACAGCACGGTCTCCTTGTCCGATTTTTCGTCATATATCCCGTTAATAACGTTCTCGGCGATACTTGCCGCGTAAATTTTGAAGTCCTGGAATACTACACCGATCTTTGAGCGCATCCCGTCCGAGTTATAATCCCGAAGCGGTTTGCCATTATAGAGTATTTCCCCGTCAGTCGGATCATACAGTCTGAGCAGGAGTTTTATGAGCGTTGTTTTGCCGGCTCCATTGTAGCCGACGAATGCGATCTTCTCTCCGCGCCTGATCGACAGGTCAATATGACGCAGTGCCTCTTTTATCGGCGTTTCTTCCGGCTTTTCGTCATCCTTGTCGTGATATTCGTATCTCGCGTGATTCGTAAATTCGTATGAGAACGACACGTCGCGCACTTCCATTGAATCAAAAGACGACGGTATCATTTTTCCGCCGGAGAGAGTCGGCTTCTGACGGATGAACTCACGGTATTTTTCGATATACAGTGAATGCTCGGAGTATTCGGTCAGACTGTTTATCATATCGGTAAACAGCCAGCGCACCTGCCATATTACAGAAACAGCCGCCGCAAAACCGCCGATCTCGATTTTACCGTTCATCAGCTCCGAGAACATAAAGAGCATGATCCCGAAGTATGTAGCTTCCGACAGTATCGAGCCGAAAACTTTATAGATCATGAAATACCGCTTGCCGTAATGAGTAGCGGTTTCTTCGAGTTTTTCGTTGTTTTCGTCGAACTCACGCATTATGAGATCGTTCGCGTGCGTGATCCGCAACTCCTTTGCATAGTCCGCCTGATGATAAACGCGGTTTATGTAGGCGTCCTTGCGCCAGAGCGGATTCTGCTTCTTTTTCTGCTCATACCAAACCTTGTTTCCTGCCTGCCTCAGTATCATACTGAGAATACCTGACACAACGATCAATATAGCGATGCGGTAATCAATGGAAACCAGCAAAGTCGTCAGTGTTCCGAATGCAAGGAAGTGATTGAAAAACTTTTCGGTCGTCGCAACGACACCGAGCGCACGGGTGTCGGACTCGTTCATTGCCCAGACGAAATCGTTATAGTATTCGGGATCGTCAAATGCGGCAAGATCGGCACTGCGGGCAATCGAAAACAGTTCTTCGTGCATTTTCAAATGAACTTTTTGCTTGATCAGCGGATGTTTTATATATCCGTACAGTTTTTCTGATCCGTAAATAATAAGTTTGACGAGCGCAAGGATTCCGATTATTTTAGCGGTCCTTATAAAAGGAGAGCCGTTTCCGACCGAGTTAAGAATATAGTAAGTGTAAATACCGTCTGTTGAATGTGCGAATGCCCACCAAAAAATATTGATGACAGTCCAGAATAAATATTCCGGCACCATGCGGTATATTTTTTTGAGCATATAGAAGTTGTTTCCGAAAATGGATGAAAGCTTCTGACGCTTTCGCTTTTCTTTTGCTTTACTCATATCTGCTCACCTCCGAGATAGTTTTCCGCCTGCCTTTTGAACATTTCGGCATATTTACCGTTTAATTCCATGAGTTCCTTGTGCGTTCCGGACTCGGTGATCGTGCCGTCTTCCATAAGAAATACTCTGTCGGCGAGGGCAGCGGACGAAAGGCGGTGAGAGATGAAAATAACGCTACGTCCCTCTGTCGCACGCATCATATTTTCAAACATCGTGTATTCTGCGATAGGATCGAGTGCGGACGACGGCTCGTCAAGGATCACAAACGGCGTCGGATGCGCGAACACCCGTGCAAGAGAAACCTTCTGCGCTTCTCCGCCAGACAGATTTGTGCCTTTGTCGTCAAATTCGCGTGTCAGCATGGTATCCGCTTTGTTTTCAAGACCGGAAATTTTGTCCCACGCGCCGCTCTGACGGAGAGCTTCTTCCACACGTTTTTTGTCAGCATCTTTGTCCTGTGACACCCGGAGCAGTACATTGTCGTGTACGGTCATGGCGAACATCTTGTAGTCCTGGAAGACAGTCTCAAAGCTGTCGTGCCACGAGTCAAGATCAAGTGAGCGTATATCTTCTCCGTCAAGCGTCACCTGTCCGTCGGTAGGATCGTATAGTCGCAGAAGCAGCTTGACAAGCGTTGTTTTCCCTGAGCCGTTCTTGCCGACGAGCGCGATCCTCTCTCCTCTCTTCCATGTCATATTGACGTCGTGCAGAGCGTCAGTCTCGCTTCCTTCGTAGCGGAAAGAGACTTTTTCGAGCTTCACGTCTCCTGCGTGTGCGGGTTTAGCGTCAACTCCGGACGTGATCTTCGGCTCATATTCGAGGAAAAACCGCACATCTTCAAGGTACAGCGCGTGTTCGCCGAACTCTGCAAGATTCTGTATAAGATTGTTGAGGCAGAACGAGATCGTACCGATCGAGCCGAGCACGACGAGACAGTCTCCGAGTCCTATGTAACCGTTCGATGCACGCCATGCCGCGTAAAGCATCGCACCGAGGACGGTCACAACTTCAAGCCCTATGCTCCGTATATAATCGAGAGCGGCGATCTTGAAGCCGTACTTTTTCATTTCGGCACGGAAATCGTCTATGCTGTCGCGGAAGTTTTCAAGCATACAGCGGTATATGCCGCCGACGCGCATTTCTTTTGCGTATTCGTTCAGATAGAATGTGCGGCGGATGTAGTTACGGCGTCTCTCGATCGGTTTTTTCGCCATTTCAAAATTGTGGCTTTCGACGTTCTGCATCCGTCTGAAAATCCCGAGTACAAGAGGAAAAAGTCCGAACAGTATCAGCCACGGGTCTATCACAAACAGCAAAAATGAGTTTGCAAACAGCGCGACTACACGGGCAATAAGGTCGTCGAGAGTGTACATGACCTTTCTAACTCTTTCGTTCGCTTCGTCCATCGCCTTGACATATTTATCAAAGAACGACGGAGTTTCGTAACAGGCAAGCTCGACTTTTGCCGCCTTGCGATATAACAGTCCTTTGATATAAGATGAAATGCGAATATCGTATTTCGGGGACTGGACATTGAAAAACCAGCCAAGAGTCAAATCGGTAAGTAAGGTAGCTGCTCCGATCACGGCAATGTATATGACCGTCTTCTGCCACGCCACACCGTTCTCGGCATTATTGACGATCACGCGGAGGAGATATGTGTCGCTCAAAAAATTGAGGATCCCGTATATGACCGATGAGCCGAGATAGACAAATATGTAAACAGGGGCGGCGAGCCATAAAACTCGAAGAGCAAAGATATTGTTTGCAAGCGTTTTTTTGAGAGGGAGCTTTTTCTTTTTTTCTTTCTTCTCTTTTTTCGTTTTTACTTTTTTTGTCATTATGTTATTTCCTTTTTTCGTATATTTCTACCGAGTGCGATATTCTCTCCTATAATAATAAACAATCGGCTCACGGAATTATTTCGTTTTTCGAGAAAATTATAACAGAATTATGCCGACGAGTCAATCACTTGTTCGTTTATAAAGTCACAACTGAGTGGAATAAAAAAGTGCGTAGCCGAAGCTACACACTGAAAAACGCATAACTCCTATTGCTGCGACACAATTTTTTCTCACTATGATAGTATGCGAAAAACAGAGTATGCGTTTTTGCCGAAAACAAAAAAACACACACTTACATAGTGATAAAATTATTAAATTGTGTCGCAAAAGTATTATATCATACCGTTTTGTATTCCGTCAAGACTTTATCCGAAAAAACCTTTACCGTTAATTGAAATTGGGAAAATTTCATTTGCCGGTTTCTTGTTTTTCGAAAAAATCATCGGTCGTACAGCTTAAGTTGCGTGCAAGATGCGGCAGAAATATTATATCGGGATAACAGATATTCTGCTCCCATTTACATACCACCTGAGCAGACACACCGATCAGCCGTCCGAACTCGCTTTGAGTCAGCTTGTTTTCATGGCGGTAATTTTTTATCTTTTCACTTATCGTGACGTGATAAACGGGTTTATTTCGATCCGTTGGTTTACAGAAAGACTGACTCACACAAAAAATCCTTCTATGCGCTTTTCATTTGAAGCCCACAGAAGGATTTTCGTTTACAGATGTTTTTTCAGTTTCCGTTCAGGTGAAGAGGGAGCTTTGCGCCGCCGAGGATATGGAAATGCAGGTGCATAACTGACTGACCGCCGTCCTCGCCGCAGTTCGAAATTACTCTGTAGCCGTTCTCAGCACCGCCGAGCCGTGCGATTTCGGGGATCTTCTCGAAGATACGCGCAACGACTGCGCTGTTTTCGGGCGTGATCTCATCCATTGACGAGATGTGCGTTTTCGGCACTACAAGAACGTGGCACGGTGCTTCCGGCGCTATATCCTTGAATGCGTAGCAGTATTCGTCTTCATAAACTTTTGCGGACGGTATTTCTCCGGCAATAATTTTACAAAATAAGCAATCCATTTTGTTCTCTCCTGTGGTATAATATAGTGTAAATTCATTTTATCACAAAAATCACGGAAAATCAAGGTCAGACGAAAATGTTCAGAATTTTTGACGCTCATGCTCACACATATCCCGAAGTGATCGCCGCACGTGCCTGCGCTAATCTCGCAGAGTTCTATTCTTTCCCCGTCGACAACAAAGGTACATACGACGATCTCGAAGAAAAAGGGAAAAAACTCGGCTTCGGCGGTTTTCTGCTCTTCTGCGTTGCGACTAATCCGCACCAGGTTCAAAAAGTCAACGATGCTGTTGCGGCATCGGTTAAATTATCGCGCGAACACGGATTCAAAACCGTAGGCTTTGCGTCAATGCACCAGGACTACCCCGATTTTGAAGCGGAGCTTGACAGAGCCGCCTCGCTCGGCTTGACCGGCGTGAAGCTGCATCCCGATATACAGGGGATCGACCTTGACGACGCGAAGCTATTGCCGCTATACGAAATAATGTGCGCGAAAAAAATGAAGCTATGTCTTCACATGGGCGACGACAGAACGACCTTCCGCTATTCTTCTCCCGACAAGCTCGTGCGTCTCTCTTCTCTGTTCCCTGCTCTTGAGATCACTGCCGCGCATTTCGGAGGATACAAATCGTTTAACGAATCCGTACCAGTTCTGAAAGGGATCAAAAATCTGATGTTCGACACGTCGAGCAGTCTTTGGCTGATGTCACCCGAAAAAGCGGCGGAGATAATCGGCACGCTCGGCGAAGAAAACATAATGTTCGGCACGGACTACCCCGTACCCGATCTCTCCGATGAAGTTGAGAGATTTATGAAAATAAAACTGACAGACAAGGAGCGCGAAGACATACTCTGGAACAATGCGGAGCGATACTTCGTTTTAGATAAGATACAATGACGGAAAACTATTCTTTATGGGATCGGCTGGCGACACACGACAAGTCGATCGTGATATACGGAACGGGCAACGGTGCGGACAAAATTTTCGATGCGCTCGAAAAATACGGTGTCAAGCCCGATGCGGTGTTTGCATCCGACGGATTCGTTAGGGAGCGGACGTTCCGAGGTTATCCCGTGCGGTCATACAGCGATGTGGTAAGTGAATACGGAGACGATATAATTATTCTGCTCGCGTTCGGAACGACTCTGCCTGACGTTACGGCATTTATTGAGGAGCTAGACGTGCGGCACGAGCTTATCATCCCCGAGGTGCCTCTGTACGGCGGAGAACTGTTCGACATGGTCTACTACCGCAGTCATGCGGATATGCTCGAAAAAGCGGCTTCTGTGCTGTCTGACGAGGTATCGGCAAAGCTGTACGAGGACGCCGTGAACTTCCGTCTGACAGGCAAACTATGCTATCTCCATGAGACGGAAGCGACGGAAGAGACGCTCTCTTCCCTGTTCGGAAAAGGCAAAATCAAAACCTTGATCGACGGCGGTGCTTTCAAAGGAGACAGTACTGCTCTGTTCGCCGAGTATCTTGAGCCGGAGAAAATCTATGCGGTCGAAGCAGACGGCAGGACATACAAAAAGCTCTGCGAATACGCCGAAAGCGAATCGAGGACGAAAGTGATTCCGGTGAACGCTATGCTCTCAAGCGAGTGCGGAATCGCTGAATACATATCATCACAAAGCCGCGGTTCGGGGGAGAACGGGAGAAACAGACGTGCAAAGGTCGTTGAAGTCAACAAGCAGACAATAGACGGGCTTATCGGAAACGAAAAAGTCGATCTCATCAAGCTCGACGTTGAGGGGGACGAAAAAGCCGCGCTCGACGGTGCATTATCTGTCATAAGCCGCGACAAGCCCTCTCTTGCCGTTTCGCTCTATCACAGGACTGACGACTTATTCGGGCTGATTTTGTACGTCCACGAGCTTTTGCCTAAGCACAGGCTGTATCTGAGGCGTGTGCCGTGCATCCCGATGTGGGATCTGATGCTGTATGCTGTTAAACAAGAAAAAACAGACTGAGTTTTTATTCAGTCTGGTTTCTTTATGCTTACGCTTTTCTTACATCCGTTACGATTATCGAGATCGAAAGATATTTGCTCTGTATGATGAACGTTTTATTCACGCCGACGTAAGTATTGCCGCCGAGGAGAAATTTGCCGTTCGCGTCCGTCTTACCCTGTGCCGTAAAGCTGCCGTCAACATCCACGCGGTAGAGATCCCCTACTGCGTTATTCGAGCCGATCACGATCTCACCGTTATCAAGCTCGTAATATGTTTCTGCGTCTCTTATCGTGAGTCCCTCTCTGAGTTCTCCGAAATATACGCCGGTATCCTTGATATAGAATTTACTGCCGGGCATCATATAGTTTTTCGCCGACGAATCCTTGATTCCGCACACTCTGAACGATACGATGTAGTCTTCAAGCTCGACTTTCTCCGAGACCTCCGAGCGGTCCGTGCCGATATATCTGACTGCAAAGCAGACGACAACGGCTATCAGTGCAAAAATAATACAGTAGTCAAGCGCACCGAGTTTCTTTTTGTTTTTCATATTTTCACTCCTGCTTTCTCATTCGGGAATCGTTAAACGTCCGAGGTCTATGTTCTCATCTGTAAGAATGTTTATGTCGGTAACGGAGAAGGATTTAACCAACGTATCTCCGCTGTAAACTGTTCCGGACACTACGATGCCGTAAACAAGGGAAACTGTGTATTCTTCCCTCAAGTCCCCGTTTTCAAACGTAATGACGAATGCCATATCCCGGTCGAGACCTCTTGCCTCTCTTGCCCCTCTTGCTATCAGCTCGTCAAAAGAACAGATACCGACCTCGCTCTCAAACGTCATATCGGTCGTTTCTTTCCGTATGATATACGACTGAGATTCGGAATAGTACGTTTTGCCGTCATAAATAACCGTTCTTCCCTCTCCGTCGATGCGGAAGCGTCCTTTATAAGCGGTAACGTCATATTTCGCGCTTGATACAGCGTCGTAGGAATCGGAAACGGTAACAGTGCAGGTATAGTCCGTCACTTTTGGGACCGAGCCGAGCGGATCGTCACCGTCTACGGTCATGAACAGTTCTCCGTCGGGAGTAAAGACTTTGATATCCTCGATACCGGCTTTTCCGCCCTGTCCGTCGTTCTCGGAAGGATCTCCGCCGAACCAGCCGCGCGGCAATCCGATGAGCAATATCACGCCGAAGGCAAGAAGGAGCACTGCGAGCGCGAGGATTATCGCTGTTTTCAGCGTAATTTTCGTTTTTTTCTCTGTATCCATATTATTCATTTTCTTTTTTCTCGTCCGCTTCAGCGGCGATATCGTCTTTTAAGTCGTCTTTACCTTCTTGAAGTCCGTTGTGCTTTTCGAGTTTCTTTGCAGTCTCCGGATCAAGTTCTTTTATGAATTCTTCCGTCGTCAGATTATCGTCGATAAGACCGGAGTGACGGCGTGTACCGGGGCAACGCATGATAAGGAAATTGATTATGAATATCACTATTGCGATAACGGCTATTGCAACGGTTCTCAGTGCGCGGTAGCTCTCAAAGAACGAGTCGGAGCAGAACACCGCAACAAGTCCGAGGATGCCGCAGATCGCGTACAGGATCTTTACGGATTCCTTCTGAGTAAAGCCAAGGTCGATAAGTCTGTGGTGGATATGCCCTCTATCGGGAGCGAACGGGCTTTTTCCGTGGATAAGCCGTCTGAAAATTGCAAACGCGGCGTCGAATATCGGAAGTGCGAATACTATCAACGGAACGAGGAACGACAGCATCGCGTGGAGCTTGAACACACCGTTGACTGACAGTATCGCAAGGCTGAATCCGAGGAACAGCGCGCCGGTGTCTCCCATGAATATTCTCGCCGGATTAGAGTTGAACGGCAAAAATCCGATACACGATCCGAACAGCACGGCGCAGAGGAGCGTGCTTACCATATCTCCGTGGAGAAGCACGACGAGAAGCATCGAAAGCGATGAAATTGCACTGACACCGCACGCAAGACCGTCAAGACCGTCGATGAAGTTTATGGCGTTCGTGAGTCCTACTATCCAAAGCACGGACAGCGGGAACGCCCAGAAGCCGAGATCGATATAACCGCCGATATTGACGTGGTCGATGACCGAGCCGAAGAGGACGGCGAACACTGCGACTGCAACCTGTGCAAACAGCTTTATCCATGCATTAAGGCGGAAGATGTCGTCAAGTATCCCGACTGCGACGAGGATGAAGCCGCCTATCCATATCGTAAGGAGCGTTCTGTTCGCTCCGCAGAAAAGAGCGGTCGTGATGACGAAGCTGAGATAAATGGCAAGTCCACCGATACGCGGGATCGGCTTTTCATGCACGCGGCGTGAATCAAGCGGAATGTCGATAGCACCGATCTTGAATGCAAGCACTCTCACGGCAGGCGTCAGAGAATAAGCGAGCAGTCCCGCGCAGATGAATGCGACGAGAATCATAATAAACTGTATCATTTCAGTAAATCCCCGTTAAGTCAGTTTTGTGTGTCGGCAGACAGCTCGATGCAGTATCCCGAAAGGAATACATCCGGAAGTGCGACGCTGTACTGCTGTCCTACTCTTATATCGCATCCGTTTACGCTGAACGCGGTATCGCTTTCTGTGGCAGTTGCCTCAATAGTCAGGTTGACCGTCACTCTGCCGTCGACCTCGGATACCGTTTCACGTCCGTTTTCATAGTCGAACGTGACTTTTTTGTATGGCTCAGACTGAACGCCGATCACCGTTCCGATATTCTTGCGGACTACGGATTCTTCTGCCTGATCACCGACCTTTGCGAGTCCGTCGAACTGTTCGTCAACTTCTGTTGCCTGGACGACATAGCGAATGGTCGTCTGTTCCGCGCCTGCCGAGACTTCGTTTTTGTTTTCGCTGAACACGAAAATATACAGAAGTACGAACACTACGGCGGCGATAACAAGTATCAGCAGCACGTCAATGAAATTGAAGCGAATCTTTTTCTCTTTCATCACGATTCCTCCCGTTTTTTCTTTTTGTGTTTGATTTCCGTTACAACGGACGGTGTATGCTCAATATACGAGTTGCCGTTTCTGATGTATGCGACAGTCAGACCTGCGACAAGCCAGAACATCAGATACAGTCTGTAGTTGTACCACGAGTAGTCCGTCATTCCCTGCACGAGAACCGCGATTATTCCGGTGAGCGGTCCTATTACGGACAGGCGAATCTGTCGGCGGCTCGCGCTGCGGGATTCGACCTTACTGTTTGGAAAGAGCGTATTGTCGAGCAACATTCTCTCAGACAGCTCTGCGGTCTTCAGCGAGCAGGACTTTATATCCGAGAACAGTGAAAATGCGGATTTCAGAAGCAGGAATATGAACACGACGAGTGCGGTGAATCCGAACACGCCAAGCTCAAGCCAAGTCTGAATGAACAGGTTATGCGAGTGCGGTGCGACCTCGATACCCATATATGCGTAAAGCGGATAAAGCCGTCTCCACGCGCTCTCGCCTATCCCGATACCGGCTACGGCGTTGTCTTTGAGCATATTGACTGCCGCGCGCCAAATATATACTCTGTACGACGTCGACGAGTCGGACATATTGCCGATTGACGCAAAGCGGTTAATGATCGACTGCGGCAATATAGACGGCAAAATCGGGATCGATGCAACGCCGAGCAGTACGAGCCATATCGAGCGGTAGTGCCACATAAAGAGGAAGCAGACGAGCGCGACTATCAGTGCGAGCCATGCGCCGCGGCTCCATGTAAGAAGCAGGCACGCTCCCATAAGTGCGATACAGAACAGTGCCGGAAGTTTTCTGAGTCCCTCGCCCTTTCCGATAAGCATAACAAGTGCGATCGGGAGGAGCAGTATCAGATATTCACCGAGCATATTCGGGTTTTCAAGAGTCGATACGGCGCGGTTTGAAATGCCGTTGAACATATCGGAGTCAAGCCATGCCTTTGAATAGTAGCCGCTTCCGGTGTAGTATGTTATGATACCGTACAGAGACACAAGCGACGCGGAGACGACTGCCGTCACCGAACAGCGGACAAGCCACTCGCGTGATTCGATAAGCTCTACAGTGAGGAAGTACCCCATTATAAGGCACACCATAAGAAGAGCCGGCTTCAACGAATCGGGGGAGAGTGTGATTATGCCGCCGGAGAACAGTATTGCGGTGAACGCTATCACCACTATGTCGATCGGCTCAAAGCGAAGCACACGTTTGCCGCGCAAGAGCTTTATGCAGAAGCATAGGAAAGTGTAAATAACTATTGCGGCAAGCACCATGGTCGGCAGAAACGGCATCGCAAAGAACATCGTCAGCACGCCAATCTCCGGTCTGATAAGCACGAGATATGCCCACACCACGGCAAGCATACCGACGAGAACCAAGAGAGGATTAAACGTATGTGTTACTACCGCAACGATTACACCGAGTAAGAATCCGACGCTTGCGTATCCGCGGTGTGCGTCCTTGCCGGAATGTTCAAGCGACGTATAGCCCGTATATCTGAGGACAGCTTTTCCGATAAACGAAGAGGTCAGTGCCTCGGCGAGATTCTTTTTTGAGAAAATCAGCGGTATCGCCGCAAGACCTATCACAAGTGCCACCGCAACGCCTGTGTTCCCCGTTATAACGGACACGTCGTTCTTCACGAGCGCGGTGAAAGAGGCCACAATTATATTATATACAGCAAATGATACAAGGAACGCGCCGTAGACCTTCATCTTACATTCAAGGAAGAAGTCGGCGATATTCTTTACAAGATTGACGAAAAAGCTCGATTCTATAAAGCGGCAGATGCTTCGTCTAATCTCGGACAGTCGTCCGCGGGATTCTTTTTTATTCTCGGAAAGAACGGTTTTTGTCTCGTGCCTGTAGCCCGTGAAGATCATACCGAACAAACCGCTTCCGAAAAGCGAATATATATATGAAGTGAATTTATCTATTGAAGAGATAATGAGGCTTGAGCGGAAGAACGAAGACAGCTTTCCGCTTTTTTTGCCGTCTGTCCCTAATCTGTTCATCGGCTTTCCTCCTTTCAGAATTATACATAGTATATTATACTCATTTTTGAGATTTTTTCAATATATTTCCCGAATTATTCCGTCAAGAACGTGTATCTTATCCGAAAACAGCAAAAAAGAAGTGTTTTGAGTAAACAAAACACTTCAAGTTTATGTAAAATAATAATAATTGAAGAGAACACTATTCACTTATTCGGCTATGAATTCCTTCAACGCTTCAAGCTCCTTCTTCGTAAACGAACCGTCGGACAAGATCGCTTTGACGAATCCCACCTTATCGGTTCCGTACAGCTTTTCGGCAAAATCCGCAAGTGCGAATTTTCTGTAATCCTTGAGCGGAACTATCGGTGTGTAGCAATTCGAGCGTCCGATCTTTTCGATTTTCAGGTAACCTTTTGAATGGAGTCTCGTGATCAGCGTGAGGACGGTCGTGAGTTTAAGGCGATTCAGCTCGGGGTATCTATCCATTATCAACCCGGCGGAAACTGCTTTCTCACCTGATTCATTAAGCAACCATATAGCCTGCATAACCTCAAGCTCACTTTCAGGCAGCTTAATCATGTTCTTGTACTGCATTGCAGCTCCTCAACATCTTAAGTATTTTTAATCGAAAGGACAAATTTTGTTTTACTAATGTAATACTACGAAACATATTATATAATGTTTTTACCGTAAAGTCAATGCCTTTTTCAATTCTTTTTTGGATTTTTTATGTATTTTACAAAATAAATCGACATTTTATATTTACTTTACATAATAATTAGGTCAAATTGTGTTCTTTTTAATGTGTTTTTTGTTCTTTGACATACTTGACACGGGTGCGGATGAATGGTATAATTCTCATAAATCAGTTATAAATAATAGTTTTTCAGTAAAAAATCAAAAGAGTATTAACTCAGTGAGGTCGAAAAATGATCACAATTCCGGACGGATACAAGCCGCGTCTCTCGGTTTACGACACACAGCGCGCCATCGACTACATCAAGCGGACTTTCCAGATGAATCTTGCAATAGAGCTGAATCTCAGACGTGTTTCCGCTCCTCTGTTCGTCAGAGACAGCTCGGGGCTTAACGACAACTTAAACGGTTTCGAGCGTCCCGTCAGATTCGATGTTCCGTCGATCGATGACGAAGCGGTTGTCGTCCACTCGCTCGCAAAATGGAAGCGTCTCGCGCTGAAGCGGTACAACTTCCGCGTCGGCAAGGGACTTTACACCGACATGAACGCCATTCGCCGCGACGAGGACGTCGACAACATCCATTCGATCTACGTAGACCAGTGGGACTGGGAAAAGGTCATCGACGAAACGATGCGGAACGAAGATTATCTCAAATCGGTCGTAAAAAAGATCATCTCCGCAGTAGTCGCAACGAACAACGCGCTGAGATACGAGTTCTCCGAGCTTGAGTGCAGCATCTCTCCCGAAGTATCGTTCGTAACGACGGAAGAGCTGGAAGAAATGTATCCGACACTTTCTTCCAAAGAACGTG
Organism: Eubacteriales bacterium; assembly: GCA_045643285.1. Lineage (GTDB taxonomy): Bacteria > Bacillota > Clostridia > Oscillospirales > CAG-272 > UMGS1696. The sequence goes on along the minus strand of JAZUKN010000102.1, from coordinate 116,817 downwards.
AAAACGCTTACGTCAAGGGACACCACACGACGTTTTTAATGAAGATCGGCAAAAAGCTGAAGAGCGGCAAGCCGCACGACGGACGCGCACCCGACTACGACGACTGGGAGCTGAACGGAGACATTCTTCTCTGGAACGACGTTCTCGCCATGGCGTTCGAGATCTCGTCAATGGGTATCAGAGTCGACAGCGAATCGCTCGCACGCCAGCTCAAAGAAGCCGGATGCGAAGAGCGCGCTTCCCTGCCGTTCCACAAAATGCTGCTTAACAACGAGCTTCCGCTTACTATCGGCGGCGGTATCGGTCAGTCGCGGCTTTGTATGCTGATGATGCAGAACGCGCACATCGGCGAGGTTCAGGCGTCCGTCTGGGATGAAGAGACGATGCGTGTCTGCGCCGAAAACGGAATAATGCTTCTGTAAAGTGAAATATAAAAACAGATTGTTATATTTAATATGGCTTCCTCTTTGAGGGGGCTCCGCGCAGCGGTGGAGGAGAATACGCAAAAACGACAAATAACCGTATCGTTTTTTCACGCACTCTCCTTCCGTCTGCCCGTCCGGCATCCACCTTCCTCCCGGAAGAAGGCTTATTATAGCCGCTTTGTGCTGATAACTCCATTCAAAAATGGAGTTATTTCTTTTTTTATTCAATCCGAGTTCACAAGTTCGGAAATCGTCACGAACGTATAGCCGCGCGAGAGAAGCTCGGGGATTATTTTTCGCAGTGCAGCAGGAGTCGGGCTGTCGCCGCTTATATAGTCGTGGAAAAGGATTATGTCTCCCTCTCCGGTATTCGTGAGCACGTTTTCGACTATTTTATCAACGGGTGTGTGCGCCCAGTCGCGCGTATCGACCGACCAGCAGACTATTCTGTAATCCTCATCCGACGCGGCGGAAAGAACGCTGTTCCCTATCAGTCCTCCCGGAGGACGGAAGAATTTCGTGCGGTATTCGATATTTTCGTACACCGCATTTTCTGTCGATTCTATCTCGGCTTTTATCTGATCGGTCGTCAGCTTTTTCATGTCCCCGTGGTCAAAAGTGTGGTTCCCTATCTCGTGTCCGCGGTTATATTCCTCGGCGACAAGCTCAGGATACCATCCGGCGTTCTCGCCAATGACGAAAAACGTTGCCTTTACGCCGTATTCGTCGAGAATATCGAGTATCTCACGCGTCAGTTCGGGATGCGGCCCGTCGTCAAACGTCAGCGCGATCTTTTTTTCGTTCGAGTGCCACGAATATATAACATTATCGTCCGCTCGGACAGGGATCACGAGAACAGAGAGCAACAGAATGACTATCAGTGCTTTTTTCATCCTTTATCACTTCCCGTCAGTTCGTCAAGCGTGCCGAAGCGGTAGCCCATTTCCTTCCAGCGGTGGATAAGCTCAGGCAGTATCTCGGCGTTAGTTGAAGAAGTAGGATGCAGAAGCAGGACTTCGCCGTTATGCGTGCCGGAGATGATCTTTTCCACTGCGGCAGACGGATCGGGCTGTTTTGCATTGTCCCAGTCGGCGTATGCATAGCTCCAGAGGATAGTTTTATATCCGAGCGAATCCGCCCACGCAAGGCTTTGTTCGCTTATTTTCCCTTCCGGCGGTCTGAAATAGTGTGCGAGCTTTCTTCCCGTTATCTCGGTGTAAACATTCTCCATTCTTGCCAGCTCTGCGGCAAAGTCGGACTCCGTCGCCATTTTTGTCATATCCTTATGCTTGGCGGTGTGGTTGCAGACTAAATGTCCCTCATCAGCCATTCGCATAACGAGTTCGGTATTTGATTCAACAAGGTTTTCGAGAATGAAGAACGCCGCAGGCACTTCTTCCGCTTTCAGCGTGTCGAGGATCTTTTCGATGTTTCCGTTTTCATACCCTGCGTCGAATGTGAGATAGATCACTTTTTCGTCGTCTCCGAGGTAGTATCCGCCGTAGTTTCCGATATAGCTCATCTCGCCGGGAAGCGGAGGACGTTCGCCGTTCTTCTTGTGCATACAGTACCAGCCGCACGGATTCGTCGAGAAAGTCTCAACAGCCGTCGACACGGTTTCGCTTGTTTCCTCGGTCGGTGCGTTCTTTCCTCTTTTCGGCGCGACTGTATCGGGATAAAGCTCTTCAAAGACAGTCGCCGCAAGTGAAAAAGCTCCTCCGACTGTCTGATATATCAAATCGGAATAATTTCCGTACATATTTACTGCCGCCGCACACAGAATAACCGCGACGGCTGCTTTTTTTATAAATTTCATTTTTGTTCTGCTCCTTTGACTTGATTTACGATTATATCATTTCCACGTCAAAAGGACATAACCGAGTTAATAAATGGTCCGCGACTGATAAATCACAAAATGATGTATATTTTCCCGCGCTTGCAGAAATAATACAAAAAAACAAAGTGGAAAAGGCAATAGAATGAAAAATAAAATTCTTCGTCCGTCAAAACGGGTGTTTATAATTTCGTCTGCGGCTGTAGGCGGCGAAAAAGAAAAGCGCGGTCCAATAGGAAATTTATTCGATTTATGTGGGGATGACAAATTCGGCAAGGACACATTTGAAAAATCCGAAGCTGAGATGCAGAAGATCGCCGTCCGTCTTGCGCTTGACAAAGCAAGGCTCGGTGCGAATGAAATCGACTGCGTTTTCGCCGGAGATCTCGTTAATCAGTGCATTCCGTCGGCGTTCGGGATCGGAGATTTCGGCATACCCTTCTTCGGTCTGTACGGCGCGTGCTCGACCTGTGCGGAAGGGATGATCATGGCGGCTGTATATTCCGGAAGCGTCGCAGACAGGTGCGTGAGCGTCACGTCGTCACACTACTGCACGGCTGAGAGGCAATTCCGCTATCCGCTTGAATACGGCGGTCAGCGTTCTCCGACTTCTCAGTGGACGGTCACTGCGTCCGGCGCGTTCGTGTATTCTTCGCTCGCTGAAGATGTTGAACGGGTTCATTCGGACTACGTTCCCGAAATCGTCGGCGTGATGCCCGGGAGGATCATCGACCGTGGGATAAGCGATTCGTCGAATATGGGTGCGGCTATGGCACCGTCGGCGGCTGACACGCTTGAGAGATTTTTCTCCGCCGGTCATTCACCGGGTGAATTCGATATGATCCTCACGGGAGATCTCGGAAGCGAAGGCAGTGATATACTCTGCGATCTCTTAAAAGTCAAAGAATATGATATTTCGCGTGTCCACGGAGACTGCGGACTTATGATATACCCCGAAAAAGGCGAAGACGTTCATGCAGGCGGGTCGGGATGCGGTTGTTCTGCTTCTGTTATGGCGGCGGATATTCTCGGAAAGATCGGCAGAGGAGAAGCGAAAAACATTCTCTTTCTCGCAACCGGTGCGCTTATGAATCCGCTCTCCGTCAATCAGGGACTGACTATCCCCGGGATAGCGCATCTCGTACACATCAGAGCCGTTGAAAAAGATAAAACAAACTGAAAAGGAGCGGACAGGATAATATGGAAATGTTAGGCGAATATCTTCGCGCGTTCGCGGTCGGTGGGATTTTTTCGCTCATCGCGCAGTTACTCATTGACAAAACAAAACTGACTCCGGCGCGTATTCTCGTCGCATACGTCGTCGCAGGAGTTATCCTCGGCGGCATCGGTATATACGGTCCGCTTATCGACTTCGCAGGTGCAGGTGCGACCACTCCGCTGACCGGATTCGGGTATGTCATATCCAAAGGTGTTAAAGAAGCAGTCGACTCGGACGGTCTGCTCGGCGTGCTTACAGGGGGAATGACTTCATCTGCGGGTGGGATCACTGCCGCGCTGTTCTTCGGCCTTATTTCCGCGTTTATTTTTTCGTCGAAACCGAGAAACAAATAAAAACAAGTTATTTATTCTGAACAGAAACATAAAACATTTGACAAAAAACACGGATTGTGGTAAACTAATATAGAATATAGAAAAGAAGTATTATTCGGAGAAAACAAATGAAGAAGAATATATGTCTGCTTGTCGCACTCCTTTTGTGTGCAACCGTTCTTCCGTTATATTCTTCGGCTGACATCATTCTTCCGCCGGTCATCATTATAGACACAGACCAGGAAAAGATTGATCTTACCGAAGAAGCTCTCGGAAAAGTCTCGTTTGCTATTGATATTAACGGCACAAAAGAAGAAAAAGAAGCCGCACTCGGTGTAATTATTGAGCCTATCGCAACGAAAAACGGTGTTGATTTTACCGTCACGGTAACATCCGAGGACATTTACAAAGAAACGATATCATTTGAAGTTTATTTGTCACGCAAAGATAAAAACACCACAGTCTCCCTCACCGCCACACAAACGGGCGAGCTGATAACAGGCTCTTCGATCATAGGCAAAGTGACATCGTACAATCCGAAGAACAAGACAACGATCGAGCTGAAAAAAGACGGAGAGGCTGTCTACACGACAGAGATCGCACCGACAGACGGGTACGACGCGATCACACAGCAGTTCTCTTTTGATGAGATAGCAGACGGCACTTACGACCTCGTTGTTACGAAAGAGTGCCATATTACATACACTGTCAAAAACGTTATTGTAAACGGCGAAGACATAGACCTCACCGCCTCCGGAAAAGAATACGCAAACATAACACTGTGTGCCGGAGATGTTGACGGGAACGGATCGATCAACCCGACTGACGTTATGATGATTCGTCTTGCATCGAACATTAACCGCAGCACTGACGAAGCCAAAAACAAAACCGCTGATGTTGACGGCAACGGATCGGTCAACCCGACCGATGTTCTGATAGTCAGACTTGCAACGAACATCAACAAAGGCGAAGCGGATTCTACTTTCGATTATTAAAAAAACGCTTGACTGTAAAATACAGTCAAGCGTTTTTTTGTTCCGTCTTACAGTTTTTTGAGATAAGCGCGTCTTCTCTTGTGCATGACCGACGAGAAGCGGTTCTCCCAGATGTTCTGTATGTTGAGGTTATCTTCAAGACACATATTCGTCTCGGCAAATTTTATGTTCTTGTCCTCTGCGAGAAGATCGGCAAGAGAAACGAGAAGCGAAACGGCGGCACCTTTTGTGCGATATTCGGGTGCAACTCCTATGAGACCGAGTTCGAGTATTTCGGGATGCTTGAGAGAGTGCAGAACACGCACAAGAGCGGCAGGAGTGAGATGCCCACCCGATTTTTGCAGTGCCTTTGCGATCGAGGGGAAGCAGATACCGAAGCCGATAACTTTATCTTCTTCGTTGACAATGACTCCGCCGTACTTTACGTTAAGTATCAGCTTAAAGCTGTTTATGAGGTTCTGTCTGATCTTCGGCGTGAATGACACCGTGCCGTAAAGTGGAGAATAGACTTCTTCAAACAGATCGAGAAAGTCGTTACCGTAACGGGAGATGAGATCCTTTGTGCTTTTTATCGGACAGCGTTTGTAATGATACCGTTTTTCGAGAAGTGACGACAGCTTGTGAAGCTCTGCACCGCCGTCCTCGGGAAGTGTGACCTTACGCTCCGTCCAGTCGACCTCTTTACTGTACCCGCATTTTTCGACAAGCTCGCCGTAGTAAGGATAGTTATACTGTTCCTCAAAGGTAGCAAGCTCTTCAAAGCCTTCAACGAGAAGTCCCTGTCTTTCGAGATTCGAGAAGCCGAGTGGTCCGCATATTTCGTCCATGCCCTTTTCCCGTCCCCATTTTTCAACGGCTTCAAACAGTGCGCGTGCAACTTCTTCGTCATTTTCGCAGTCGAAACGGGTGAAACGGACGCGCTTCTGATTTCTTCTTTCGTTCGAGTTCCTCTGAACGATGCCCGAGATCCTGCCGACCATTCGTCCGTCGCGGTATGCGTTATAGTATACAGCCTCGCAGACTTCATTATATGCAAAGTCTTTATCGAAAATCTTCGCTTCGTCATTCCAGAGCGGTGGCACAAAATACGGGTTATCCTTATACATCTTCAGAGGATATTCGAGAAACTCCCTCTGCTGTTTTTTTGTTGATACGGGTACGATCTCTACCATAACGATTCCCTCCCGAATGATTTATATAAACAGAGACAGAATATTGCCGAGCGCAATTCCGATCAGATTGCCGACTGCAAGCCCGAACGTTCCGCAAATCACACCGGGAACGATAAGTGAGCGATCTCCGTACGCATTTGCGACGGGCGCGATGAACGGAGGTCCGTAGATACCTGCTATAGACGTTGTGAGTGCCGTTCCGCCGTCTATGCGGAATATCTTACAAAGAATGAAGTGAACAAGTATAGCACACATCTGTACGGAACCGAAGAAAAGGAGCGTCGGAAGAATATCGTTCACGAGACGCGACCAATCTATACTCATTCCGAGTCCGAGTGAGAAAACCAGAATAAGATACTGCCCGATCTGATACGTTCCCTTGACGCGGCGCACGGGTTTTACGAAGCTAAGCACAAGTCCGAGGACGGACACTGTGACGATAATAAACAGACTTCCGTCCATATTCCCGTTCACGAGTATCTCTACAAGCACGCCGAGTCCTAGGCAAGCAACCGCAAGAAGGCAGGTGAGAACGAGGGATACTATTCCCTTTTTGTCCCTCGGAAGAACACTGTAGTCGTATTCACCCGTGACGAGAGAATCGGTGTTTTCTGTTTTATTATGCGGAGTCTTACGCTCACCGAGGAGTTTTTTATAGATCTTTGCAATTACGGCGAACACGAGCAGGATATATATTCCGCCGATCAGCGAATCTGAGACATTTGCCAGGTTTATGAGTCCTTTATCGTCAAGAAGTGCCGCGCCGATCGCAAACAGGTTCGGTGTGCCGCCTATGTAAAGTCCCGTCGCCATTCCGGCAAGAGACGCGGGCTCCCTCAGTCCGCTTCCAGATGCTATGAATGCCGCGGCGGATGAAACAAGAACGACTGAAACTATCATCAGTGCGAACGCGATTATTGTTTTCTTTGCGAGACTGCGGACGGACAGAATATCGAATCCGAAAAGGATCAGCGGTATCGCTATCGCAACAAGAACGGATGCAACAGTCTGGATAAGGTCTTTATCGAATGGAAGCGGCAATACGGAAAGCAAGAAGCCGAATGCGTAGCAGAGAGTTATCGCGCCGACAGTTGAGAAGAATTTTACTCTCTTTGTCAGAAAAACAAAAAGTGCCGGGACGAGGAACATAAGAATCAATTCGACAATCAGCATAACCATACTACCTTTTTACATATATTTGTTTTATTTTAACACATAAATCGAGCAAAAACAAGTGGAAATAAGGAAAACCGAGCAATATTCTACAATTTTATTATATTGATTCACGTCTGGCGTTGCGCGGTGAAGCGATTTGTGATATAATAACCATACTACATAAAACATACTGTAAAGAAAGCAGAAATATGAAAACGCTTATTGAGCTTTACGACGACAGACCGATAGAAAATGTGCTCGCGTCCGAGGTATTTATGCCCGAGAAAACAGTCTTTCTCTGTCCTCCCGAGGTGGCGCAGAACAAGCTGTTAAAAATGAAACTCAAAGAGTATTTTTCCTACCGAAAGCTGAAAACAGAGCCGATTTTTCTCGAATCGTCGATGTACAACGCCGACAAACTGCTCGCTCAGCTTACAAAGGTCACAAAGACTTATTCCGACTGCGTTGTTGACTTGACCGGCGGAACGGAGGCGGCACTTTTCGCGTGCGGTATGCTGACGAAGTCGTGCGGCACTCCGGCGTTCACCTACAGCCGCAGAAAGCAGAAGTTTTTCAACATCTCGGGTGCTCCGTTCGCCGAAAATCTTCCCTGCACGCTTGAGCACAGCGTAGAAGACTGCTTCCGCATGGCAGGCGGTGCGCTCCGCAAAGGCAGAGTCGACAACGCTATTCTCGGCAGATACAGCGACAAGATCGAGCCGTATTTCAAGCTATATATGAAGCACCGCGTGGGTTGGACAAAGGCTGTTTCATTCATTCAGCAAGTCTCGCAGGGGCAGAAAGACAAAAAGCCCTCTCTGTACGTTAAATCATCGTACACGGTAAAAACAGGACGCGGCTCGCGCACCGATGCACCCGAAGAGATCCTCAGAGACTACGCCTCGCTCGGATTCATCAAAAAGCTGAAAATAAAGCGCGGTGAGAGCGTTTCGTTCGAGTTTGCCGATCAGCAGGTGCGGACGTGGATGAGAGACGTCGGAAGCGTGCTTGAGCTGTATGTATGGAAGCTATGCCTTGATTCGGGTCTATTCGGCGATGTTGTGACAAGCGCAGTCGTCGACTGGGAAGGCAGTTTTTCCGGCGACAGCGTGACAAACGAGATCGACGTTATGACGATGCGCGGCGTTATGCCTTTCTTCATAAGCTGCAAGACCTGCGCCGTCAGCACGGAGGCGATAAACGAGCTGGCTATCCTGCGCGACCGTTTCGGCGGCAAGGGTGCAAAAGCCGCTATCGTTACAGCGGAACGGTGCAGAAGCATCACACGCCACCGTGCGTCCGAGCTTCAGATAAAGGTCATCGACCTCGACGATATAAAATCCGGCAAAGCAGGAGATCGTATTCGTGTTCTTGCGGAGGAAGAATGAGTCAGAATATTGACTTTTTCGTCGGAGAGGCTATAATATAATATGTAAAACAAAGTCGAAAAACTTAAAAAGGACGGTATGATATGGCAGGAAACAACAGACCTCGCGGAAGAGAAAAACACGTCACAGGTCAGGGCAAGGACATCTACAAGCGCGGCGACGGACTCGGCACAGGTCTCGTTGGCGGCGGCAGTATGTCCGACAGACCGGGGACTCGTCCGGGTAAAGGCGGTTCATCAAGACCGAGCGCACAGGGCGGCAGTCACATAAATGTCGGTGGCGAACAGTACGGCGCACAGTCGTCCGGCAACGTCAAGAGAGGCAGCTCGAAGATCTCGACTATCGTGATCATAATAATCGCCGCAGTTCTGATTTTCGGCGGTGGCGGCGGTGCTCTCGGCGGACTGTTCGGCGGCGGTGATACAGGCACGACTTCCGGCGGACAGCAGCAGAGTCAGTCCGGCATCGGAAGTATTATATCCGATGTTATCGGCGGAGGCAGTTCGTCGGGCGGTATTCTCAACTCTCTCGGCGGTCTTTCAAACATTCTCGGCGGTGCGACTTCTTTCTCCGGAAGCAATACTTCCACAGGCTGGAAGACCGAAAACACGAATTCCACCCTCGACACGACTGTAGTCAAGGGTACGCGTAACAAGTACACGAACATTCTCGGAAGCGGCAAAGACACCGTCACGATAATGGTTTATATGTGCGGCACCGACCTTGAATCGAAGAGCGGCATGGCTTCTGCCGACCTCTCCGAAATGGCGGCGGCTGACCTCGGCGACAACGTAAACGTCATCGTCTACACGGGCGGATGCAAGAGCTGGAAAATACAGGGCATTTCGTCCTCCGTCAACCAGATCTACAAGGTCGAAAAAGGCGGGATCAGCTGTCTCGTAAAGGACGACGGCAACAAAAAAATGACAGACCCGTCGACTCTCGCTTCGTTCATCAAGTGGTGCGACAAGAACTACGAAGCTAACCGCAAATTCCTGATTTTCTGGGACCACGGCGGCGGCTCGGTTTCCGGCTACGGCTACGACGAAAAGAACCCGTCGAGCGGTTCGATGTCTCTCTCGGGCATCAACACAGCGCTCAAGAACGCGAAAGTGAAGTTTGACGTTATCGGTTTTGACGCCTGCCTTATGGCGACCACAGAAAACGCGCTCATGCTGACGGATTACGCCGATTATCTCATCGCGTCCGAAGAAACCGAGCCCGGTATCGGCTGGTACTACACAAACTGGCTCAATCTTATCTCAAAAAACACATCCGCGTCTACTCTCGAAGTCGGCAAGAAGATCGTTGACGATTTCGTTGACGTCTGCGCTCAAAAATGCAGAGGACAGACTGCTACTCTTTCTGTAGTCGACCTTGCCGAGCTTGAAAAAACCGTCCCGAAAGAGCTGACTTCGTTCGCTTCTTCGACTCTCGATCTGCTCAAATCCGACGAATACACGACAGTCTCCAATGCACGTTCAGGCGCAAGAGAATTTGCCGCTTCGTCGAGAATCGACCAGGTCGACCTCGTTGACCTCGCGCAGAACATCGGCACAAGCGAATCAAAAGGACTCGCAAAAGCGATACTCGGCGCAGTCAAGTACAACAGAACTTCGTCAGACATGACGAATGCGTACGGTCTTTCGATCTACTTCCCGATGAAGAAAACTTCAACCGTCGACAGCGCGGTAAAGACTTACGAAGCTATCGGCATAGACGGTGAATACGCCGACTGCATCAAGCAGTTTGCAACAATGGAGGTCGGAGGTCAGGTCGCGTCCGGCGGTACTGCAAACCCGTTCGGCTCCATTCTCTCCGGTCTCGGAACTCCGTCAACCTCTTCCTCTCAGGGAAGCTCGGATATGATCACATCTCTGCTCTCGTCGTTCCTCGGCGGCTCCGGCTCTTCGTCCGGTTCTTCCGGCGGCTCGATCATTTCCGGACTGACTGGCTCTAATATGGGCTTCCTCTCTTCCCTGCTCGACGGACGCGCCGCAACGTTCATCGCGGACAATCATTTCGATGCCTCCTATCTCGACTGGAAGAAGAGCGGCTCGGACTACCACCTCACGATGCCCGAAGAACAGTGGAAGCTCGTCCACGATTTAGAGCTTAACGTATTCTACGACGTAGGCGACGGCTATTTCGATCTCGGACTTGACAACATTTTCGAGTTCACGGACGACGGCGAGCTTGTCGGTGAATACGACGGCACATGGCTTGCAGTAAACGGTCAGCCTGTCGCATATTATCACGTTTCTACTGTAGACGACGGCGAAAACTACACGATCACAGGCCGCATTCCGGCGCTTCTGAACGGCGAGTACGTCGATCTCATCGTGGTATTCGACAACGATGAGCCTTACGGTTACATCGCAGGTGCAAGACGGAACTACAAGGACGGCGAAACCGATACGATAGCAAAGGAAACTACAGGTCTTGAAGACGGCGACGTTATAGACTTTGTCGGCGACTTCTACTCCTACGACGGAGAATACGAAGACAGCTACATGATCGGTGATCAGCTCATCGTTCACGGCGAGCTTGAGATCTCGAACGTTTACATCAACGCTGACCGTGCTATTCCGAAGTACCGTTTCACCGATATTTACGAGCAGCACTACTGGACACCCGACATTCCGGTGAAATAAAACAAGATAAAAAGAAAATGGCTGAGACGAAAATCTCAGTCATTTTTTTGTTTATTTTACTGTTTATATTTCACATATCCGTAGATCATTGTTGCGACGAGGGAGCGCGGTGCGGGAGACTTAGGAGTGAGTTTTCCATTCTCGGGCTGATAGATGCCGGAGGACAGTGCCCACGACATATCGCTCTTTGCCCAGTCGGACACATCTGCGCCGTCCTTATAGGATTTAAGATCGGCTGTCCCCTCAGTTGTGAGCTTCTTATAACGCGCGTAACGGGCTATAATCGCCGTTGCCTGCTCTACGGTAATCTTATCGTCAACACCGAATTTGCCGTTTCCGTATCCGTTTACGATGCCCTTATCAGCAGCCCAGCCGACGTATGCGGTATACCATTCATCCTTCTTCACGTCGTCGAACGAGATTTTTGTGTATTCTTTCTCATTCACGCCGTCAAGCCGTCCGAGGACCGTTACGAACATCGCTCTCGTCATTGTGGTTTCCGGTGCAAATTTATGTGCGGACACACCTTTGAAAAGGTCGTTTTCATACACAAAGCGGACTGCGGTGTAAAACTTATCCTTTTCCGAAACGTCTGCGAACGGGTTTTCCCACTCTTTTTCGCTGTCTTCGGGAAGCGTGAACTGTTTTTCTTCTGTTATTTGCTCGGTTATTTGCTCGGTCTTCTGCTCCGGTGTATCACTGCCCGATGCGATTTTCTGTCCCACAAAAACAACTTCCGGCTTAACGGTCAGTGTATCCACGCCGAATCCGCCGTAAGAATAGATCGCTCTGCCGTCGGAGATCGAAACCGCCGCCGACTGGCAGGTGATCGCGCTGTCGACCGATATATCGGAAAAACCGATATCTTTTTCGGTGAGTGAAGAATAATCCTTACCGTTTAGCGCAAAATAGACCGAACCGAGGTTTTTGTACTCACTGAAAGGAGAAACATTGAACGACTCAGCCACATTCCAGCTTATATATCCTTTTCCGTCGGAAATCAGCGCATAGAAGTACACTTCTTCGTTTTTTGTCGGGAAATCGGAGGTCGAAAATCTCGTTTTGTCAACGAAAACAGATGCGGTGTTATCGTAAAAGCTATCCGCGCTGTCGGATGCGTCTTCACCGTTCCGAACAAACAGCGGAGTCAGCACTGTTGCGTCGTATGTGATATTGACGTCCTGCGATGCAACGGGATTCGAGAAAGGCGAATACATAAGATCAAGTCTGACAACGGTTTTACCGGGGAATTTCTCGCTGTCTTCGCATAAACTGAGTCTGATTCCGTGGTCGGTGGACGCGGCAAATGCTGAAATTGCAAGAATTACCGCAAGTACTGCAACGAGTGATGCAAAAAGAATTTTTTTCATATTAAACCTCAATAATCATAAGTACAATCGGATGCAGATTTATTTATATTTGTCGATAGTCTGACTATGAGAACATCAGAAGGATTAACCACGCCGTCGCCGTTTACATCAGCATCTGGATTTTCAGCCTTATCGGCATCGTGATTGATATTTGACGCAAAACGGATATTCATAACGTCGCCGGGGTTTACACTGCCGTTTCCGTCAGCATCGCCTGCGATCAGATCAATAATGTTATAGTTTTTCGACGACTTTGTGAGATCAATGTTACTGTCCGAAACTGTAACGTTACGAACCGTATATTTGATATGGCAGACCTTTTCAATGACGAGATCGTATTTTCCGACTGCAACATCGGGAATCTCAAACTCCGCAACGTATTTTTCTTCGCCATTCTGCGCGGGAATAGTCGCGGTATATTTCACTTCACCGTCCGAAACAAGAGAGACTGTTATCGGATTTGACGGGTTATAGCTCTTGACTTTTCCTTTAACGCTGAATTTTTCAGGCTCTGTCGGATTCCCGAGCATCTCTGACGGATGAACAAATCCGTTCGGGTCTGTCCATGTCGGTGAGGTAAAGCCATTAGCTCCTTCGTTATAGTGGACTGTCGTCTGCTCGCTGTCTTCCCAAGTATAAAATACATTTGCTCCCCATTTTTCGGGAACATCGCCCTCAAAATATACGTCGGTGAGCCGCTGATTATAGGCAAACGCCTGTGCGCCGATTGATTTTAGAGTTGACGGGAAGTGATATTCTGTGACGAAATTAAGGTTGAAGAACGCATAATTGCCTATTGTTTCAACTGATTTTGGAATATTGACTGAAAACAGTGCGGAACATTTCATAAATGCGCTGTCACCAACAGATTTTATGCTGTCGGGAAGAGATACAATTGTTATAACACCATTTTCCTTGAAAGCATTATCGGCTATAGCGGTAACAGGACAGCCCTCGATCTCAGACGGAATAACGAGCTTCGACTTTACGCCGTCATATCCCGTGATTGTGATTTCTCCTTTTGATTTTGTATATGTAAGTCCGCCGTTCGCGTCATAAACAGCGGAATTGTACTGTTTACCTTTCGGGTCCGTCCATTTCGGAGACGTGAAACCATTTGCGCCGGATGTGTAATGGACTGTAACAGCATTACTCTCGCCGGTGATGACGTCGTCACCCCACTCGGTCGGAACGTCGCCCTCAAAATATACATTTTTTAACATTGTGGCTTTTTCAAAAGCCCTGTCGCCGATCTTCCGCAGTGATTTAGGAAAAACGTACTGCTTGATATTCACAAGCTGATAGAATGACATAAATCCAATCTCTTTGAGAGAAGACGGAAAATCAATGTTCAAAATATTCCAGCAAGTGTAGAACGCCTGATCACCGATTTTTTCGACGGAATCCGGAAGCGTAAGATCGACCATTTCTTCGTTATAGAAGAACGCACAGCTTCCGATCTCGGTAACCGGGCATCCACCGAGTGTTGGCGGAACAGATACGGTCTCAGAGTGACCGAGATATGCAGTAACTATAGCTTTACCGTCCGGTGTGACAATAAAGGCAAAGTCGTTCTCTTCCCCGTATGATTTATACTGAACAGTGGGATAGGTTTGACTGTAGTTGTCTGTCCAAGTGTCGGAAGTCCAGCCTTTTTTACCGTTCTTATAGGCTATCATCAAAGGCGACTGTCCATCATATCGAGTAAGTGCTTTCTGACCGATGATTTCGGGAGCGTCGCCCTCAAATACAAGTGTACTGAGCCGGCGGCAATATTCGAAAGCGTACTGATCAATTTTTTTGACGTTTTTCGGTACAACTACGGTTTTAAGATTATTATCGTTATAAAATGCAAACTGATCAATGACTTCAAGAGAAGCAGGAAGAGTGACTTTTTCGAGGTCCTGTAGTTGATAAAACGCACTTTTGCCGATCAGACGGACTGTATCAGGGATTACAACAGAGTGAATATCGGATTCAATGAATGCCTCGCTTCCGATCTGAGTTACTTTGTGTCCTCTGACCGTACCGGGAATAACGATATGCGGTTCGTCTCCGACATAGCTTACGAGGATCGCTTCACCGTCTTTTTTCAGGATGAACGTGTAATCGCCCTCGACGATATAGTTTTCTTCGGTAGTGCCGTCAAGCACGGTTTTTATCTTTATTGTATTTCCGTCGTAATAATAAACGAGAAGTGAATCAAGTTTTGTGATTATGCTGTGTATTTCTTCGTCAAGGTGGTAAACCGATGATTTGATTTTTCCGTCGGTGCCGAGTTCGTAAATATTGTGCTCATCGTTGACGTACAACTTTCCGTCAAGTTCGCAGAGATATTCGTAATATTTGTTGAGTGTGACTGTCTTGAAGTCTTTACCGTCGAACGAAGAGATGTTCATCGTATCAGATCCGCCACTGTTTGAGAGTGAATAATACTTATCACCGATCTTATTCATTAGTCCGGGAAGACTCTCATACATATCATTCGGTCTGAACGAGTAGCCGACATACTTTGTGCTGTCTTCTGCGAATTTATCAAGTCCGGCAGGATAAGTCCAACCTTTATGGTCGAGCTTGAGTTGAAACTCGCTGTTGCTTCTCAAGAAATATCTGTGTGTAACATATTCGGACGTAATATCTCCTGCAATGGAGTCGTGTATTATCGGATCGTCCCATGTAGTGTCGACGTGATACCACTCGCCGTCGATTTTCACGATATTCCAGGCGTGATTCATCGTTTCGGATGAAATATAGTAGCTGTCGATCCCACAGAGTGAGAGCAGAAGGCTATACGCATCGGCATAACCGGCGCACACCGCAACTCTCTGAACAAATACACCGTCAAGCAAGAATGACGAAGCAGGTATGTTTTCAAGTAAGAAGTTTTCGTAGTCGTAATCGACTTCGCGGACGAGATAATCATGAAGAACGAGAGCTTTTTCGAGGTCGCTCATTCCGTCTTCGACTTCAAGAAGAGCGTGCGCGATACCTTTATTTACAGAGTCGATCTCTGCTTTGTCAAGCAAGTTTGTTTTCGGGTATGAGAATGTCAGCGAAGAAATTACGCCGTCTTCTGCGGTGTAATTGACTTTGTCGTCAATCACTCTGTCATAGAGCTTATAATTGAATACAGTCGAAAGGAAAACGGCAAGCGCTTCTGCATCAGTAAATCCTGCGGCAGAAATGTCAACGGTTTTTGTGTGGCGTTCGGTCGCTTCACGAACGGAATCGTACACTATTCTTTCGCCGTCAGTCATATTTATTTCAAAATCCGGATCGAAATGAACGGATTCGACCATCTCTCCGGCGCAAAACAGTGCCAGATCGAGTTTCCCGCCGCCGGACGCCGCACCGACATTTTCTCCGGCATATACGGCATAAGGAATAAGAAGAACAAATGCGAGAAGTATGGCTGTGACTTTCTTAAATAGCTTCATTGATAACACCTCGTTATTATTCTACTTAATTTGCACAAAAATCCATAATCAGTATATCATTTTCGGTAATTGGTGTCAACATTTTTCTTCAATAAAAGAACAATAATAAACCGACAGGCTGCCGGTTATCGGTAAACCTGTCGGTTTTGTTCAGTTTATGCTGTCAGTTTGGGAAACTCAGTCTTCCGTTTCCGATGCAAACTTCACGGAGAAGTTAAACATCATTGTTGCAACCAGTGCACGCTCAGCCTTTGTCCTAGGAGCGAGCTTCTGATCCTTCGGAACGTATACGCCGAACTCTGTGAGCCATGCCATATCGGCTACTGCCCAATCGGAGAGGTCTGCTGCGTCCTCGAATTCGTCGAGTGTAGCGTCAGCCGTATCGATTCCAACGAAGCGAGCGTAACGTGCGATGATTGCTGCAGCCTGTTCAACTGTAACTTCATCGTTTACGCCGAACTTACCGTTGCCATAGCCATTTACGATGCCGTTATCTGCCGCCCATTCAACATAAGCGGAGTACCACTGACCGAGTTCTGCGTCATCAAACGATGTTTCGGTGTACTTTTCAGTGTCAACACCTGCGAGTCTGCCGAGAACTGTTACGAACATCGCTCTTGTCATTGTGGAGTGCGGAGCGAACTTCGTCTCGCTTACGCCATTGTAGAGGCCGTTTTCGTTTACGAACTTGATAGCTTCGAAATATTCGTCCGTCTCAGCGACATCTTCAAACGGGTTGACCCACTCATCGGATGCGATCTTCTTGAACGTTGCCTTGATCGTCTGGTTCTTTTCGACCTTTGCGAAGACGTACAGATCGAGTGCGCCGACATTCTTGCCGTTTACGTATACAGCTTCTATTTCGTATCCTTCATCGGGAGTGATAACGTACTTGAGCTTTTCAGTGTATGTGATGTTCTTGTCGCCTGCATTGGATATTGTGCCGCCCTCACCTGCTTCTGCAGTGATGACGCTTACCTTTGTCTGAAGCTGGTAGAGGATCCACCACATATTCCACTCAGCCGCGCTAAGTCTCTTATAGGTGAACGGTGCAGAAAGATCGGAAACAGGTCCGTCTGCGTATGTTACCCAGTCACCCATAGCGCAAACCTTGAATGTGTAAGACACACCGTCTGCGAGCTTATCTGTCATATCGAGCTGGCAAAGTCTTGTTGTATAAACCTGTGCGCGTTCGATATTCGTTTCGGGAAGTGCCATTACATATACTTTATAATAGGAAGCTTTCGGAACGGGGTTCCAGTAGAGAACTCTGTCTTCATACTTCAGACCGTTTACCTTTGCGAGATCGATGAACTTTTCTTCCTCAACAACGATCGTGACTGTCTTTGTAACGGACTTTGTGCCCTTTGTGAATGTTACGGTATACGAATTACCATCGTTCTTAACATCTTCAGTTACTCCCTCGGCTGTTCCTGTGAGAACAGATTTGAGATAATCATTGAGGGCATTTGTCTTTTCAGTTGCGGATGCGCCGTGACGGACTGTGATCTCTTTATCCTTGAGAGCATTTGCGGCGGCGTTGACTGCGTCGATGTTCATGACACCTTCGTAAGCGGTTGCTGTGATCGCAATTGTCTTTTCTGCTGTCGTTTCGGACGGAGTACCCTTTGTTGCGGTTACTTTTACTTTGAACTTGTATTCACCGTTTACACCTTCGGCTGTTGTATCGGCGTCACCTGCGACTGCGGCTGTGAACGATACTGTTTCAACTGTTACGTCGATTCCGGATGTAATTTCGGCGCTTGTAAGAGCCGTTGTTGCGAGCTTCTTGATCTTATTTGCGGCGAGTTCTTCGGTGTAGATATTCTTCTGCTTGCCGTTCGAGTATGTCTGACCGTCAACTGCGGCAAATGCCTGTGCGACAAGTGCGATATCGGGGTCAGCCGATTCTGTTACGGTAATTGTAACGTCCTTTGTATCTACAACAGCGCCCTTTGTGAGCTTAACTGTATAAACGTTGCCGGAAACGCCTGTAATCTCAGCCTTTACGCCCTCTGCATCGCCTGTGAGGTAGCTGTCGATGTGCTTCTGAACTGCGGCTGTCTTTGCCGTCTGATCTGCGCCGAATGCAACTGTTACTTCGCCGTTTTCAAGTGCGGCTTTTGCGGCTGCAACTGCTTCTGTATCAAGCACGCCCTTGAACTCGGTTGCAATGATCTCAAGCTCTTTATCGGTGATCGGAGTTGCGTTCTCGGCGTTCTTTTTAACAATTACGGTGAACTTGAACGAGCCTTCCGTGCCTTCGTGCGATGTTGCGGCAGAACCTGCAACTGCGGCTGTGAAGTCGGAAACGGTTACTGTGATGTCTACGTTTTCGATGTCTTCGAGTTTATTTTCAATGAGCGTCTTTACTTTTTCTTCGGTGTTGCCGTCAGCCTGTGCAATGTCTTCCCATGTGAGCTTGCCAATTGCTTCAACTGCGTTTGCTACTGCTTCACAGTCAAGAAGTCCTTCGTAGTCCTGCGCAAGAATGTTTATAGTATTGTCTTTATCTTCTCCGGACTGAAGTCCCTTTATGAGCTTTACATCGAATTTGAAGATACCGTCTGTTCCTTTGTGGTCCTTTGATGCGGCGTTACTGTCAACTGCGGCTGTGAAGAGATTGGTGATTACTGTTACGTCTATTTCTTCATTTTTAATTTCGTTTTTAACAGCATTTTCCACATACTCTTTTGCACCATCTTCTGTATTGAATACTGTATCGGGTACATCCTGCCATGTGATTTCCTCGACAGACTTTACAGCATTGGCGATGATCTCAATATCGGGGTCAGCCGATTCTGTTACGGTAATTGTAACGTCCTTTGTATCTACAACAGCGCCCTTTGTGAGCTTAACTGTATAAACGTTGCCGGAAACGCCTGTGATCTCAGCCTTTACGCCCTCTGCATCGCCTGTGAGATAGCTGTCGATGTGCTTCTGAACTGCTGCTGTCTTTGCTGCCTGGTCTGAGCCGAACGGAACAATTACTTCGCCGTCCTTGATCGCGTCTTTAGCGGCTGCAACTGCATCTGTATCAAGCACACCCTTGAACTCGGTTGCAATGATCTCAAGCTCTTTATCGGTGATCGGTGTTGCGTTCTCGGCGTTCTTCTGAACCTTTACGGTGAACTTGAACGAGCCGTTTGTGCCTTCGTGTGATGTTGCGGCTGTTCCCTCAACTGCGGCTGTGAAGTCGGAAACAGTGACTGTGATGTCTGCATAGTCGATGTCTTCGAGCTTATTTTCAATGAGCGTCTTAACTTTTTCTTCGGTGTTGCCGTCAGCCTGTGCAATGTCATCCCATTTAATCTTGCCGATTGCTTCAACTGCATTTGCAACTGCCTGTTTGTCTGTAAGTCCGTCGTATACAGTAGCTTTGATCACAACTGTCTTTTCGTCGGTCTCTCTTGTGATCTCACCTGCTGTGACTTTGACTTTGAACTTAAATTCGCCGTCTGTTCCGGCAGGCTTTGCGCTTGTTCCTGCTTCCGGAGCTGTATAGGAAACCTTTACGATCTCTACCGTGACATCGTTGTTATTGACTGCTGTCTCGGCTGTCTCTTTAACTTCAGCCTTGACTGCGTCTTCATCGGGAGCTTTCGCCTGTGTTGTTTCGGAGTATGTTGCCCCGTTTGCTACCGTCTTTGCGGCATCTGCCACTGCGATATTCGGGTCGGGAGCTTCGTTGAATGTTACTGTGATGTCCTTAGCGTCATTTACAGAACCCTTGGACAATTTAACTGTATAAACATTATTCGATTTTAGTTCAATTACTATTGCAACGCCTTTAGATTCTGTAACTCCGGTGAGCTGAGAATCAACAAGTGCTTTTACTTTCGTATATCTTTCTTCGGCATCAGCCTTAAAGGATACGTTTGCTTCGCCGTCTTTGATCGCCGCCTTAGCTGCGGCTACTGCCTGTACGTCTGTTGTACCTGTGAAAGCGGTTGCTTTTATAGTAAGTGTATATAATGCATCAGGAGAAAGAGTTTTGGAGTTTTTCGAGAGAGTCAGTGTGAACTCATACGTTCCGTTTGTACCTGCAGGAGCGGCACTCGTTCCGGCTACGGCAGGCGTATAGGAGGATTTCGTGACTTCGGAAACCGTTACGCCGTTTGTGATAGCGGCTTCTGCGGTCGTTTTGATGAATGTCTTTATTGCGGCTTCATCAGTAGCGTCAGCCTGAGCCATTTCGTATGTGAGATCCTTGATCGCCTCTGCCGCTGCATTGAGAGCAAGTACATCGGGATCTTCGGAAACGGTAACGGCGACTGCGTTACTTGTGACGGACGCGGTCTTTGTGCCTGTTGCGGCATCATTCGTATTAGTTACGACTACAAAGTAGTAAGCCGTGCCGACGTCAGTTGTGGCGGGTGTGTATGTCGCTTCCGTACCGACTTCGCTTCCGCCTGTCGTGCTGTTCTCGGTATTCTTGTACCACTTATAGGAAAGAGTACCTGCGTCGGTAACGCTTGCAGTCACGGAAAGTGCTTCTGCGGTCGCGCCCTTGATATATTCGCTGCCGGTAGGCTGAGCGGAAATAACGGGAGCAACTGCGTCGACCTTTTCAGTGTGGAACGTTACGCCTTCACCGGGAGTGAATTCGGGAGAGATGTCCAGTGTATCGTCAGCCGAGTCAATGCATCCCCATGCGTAAAGTACTTTACCGTCGGAAATACTGATCGCGTTGCTCTGCTTTGTAATATCCTTATCTTCGGAGAGATCCGAGAACCAGAAAAGGTCTGTCGGAAGATCATCGAACGATACGCCTTCCTTAAGAGCGAAATAAACGGAAGCGAGCGTCGAATAGTCGGAACCGGTAACTTCTTTATTGTACGGCAATGCTCCGCTTCCTTCGGTGATGTGGAATGTCATATATCCGATGCCGTTAGAGATAATCGAGTAGAAGCAAAGCTCATTTATATCTCTTTTAGCGGTTTTTGAAGCTTTAGTGTAGTACTCTTTGCCCTTACGAACATAGGTACTTGCAGTGTCGTCACTGTATGTATAATAGTTTGTCAAGTCATACTCTCCTGATATTCCGAAAAAGTCTGGATCATCAGACAAATCAAGCATTTCAAGCTTCGTTGCATCGTAGTCAACGCTGAGAAGCTGAGAAGTCGACTCGTTTGAGCCTGACGTATACATAATGTCAAGTCTGAGAACGGTCTTGGAAACAGCATTTTCGGCTTCTTTGAAAGTCTCGGTATCCTTGCTGATAACGAGCTTCAAGCCGTAGCCTGTTGCTTTTCCGTCTGCAAAAACGCTCAGCGGCATAAGGCTGATGAGCATAACTGCGACGAGTACGAGTGATAAAATTTTTTTCATGTCTTCCTCCTGAAAATTGCTATAATACGCAAATATGTATTCGTATACAAAATTTAGTATACCACTATCAGAAACATCTGTCAATATTTATTTTACAAAAATACAATAAAAATCCTTTTTTTATTGAAATTATGTTTCTTTATTATATATACACAAACATTTTTTATATTTGCACAAAAAAAGAACCGTTCTGTACGGCTCTTTTTTTGACTCGGAATAGTAAAAATCAATATCTTGTTGTGATATAGTCGCGGTCTATAGTCAGCACGGTGAAATATCCATCACCGATTCTTTCTTTTATCATTTTCTTTACAAGCTCGGCAAGCTCGTTGTTCTGAAGCGGAAAATCGTTCGACACCGCTATATCGAAAATGATATTCGAGTGAGAAACACCGAAAACAACGCGGAAATCGTGCATCGACACGGGAGACGAATACTCAGCGGCTATCACGTCGATTATCTCGTGTACTTTCGCGCGAAGTGTGTTTGTTTTTTCGTCGCTTACGGATATCGGATCGAGGTGGACGACGAGCTGTATTCCCTTCTCACGGCGGAAATCCGCTTCGATGTTGTCCATGACGTCGTGGCTTTCCATAACGTCCCGTTCCGCGTCAACTTCAACGTGAACGGAAGCAAAGCAATTATTCACACCGTAATTATGGATGACAAGATCGTGGATCCCGAGAACGCCGTCGTATGTTTTGATCTTGTCGGCGATCTCTTTGATGAGCGACACGTCCGGTGCTTCGCCGAGCAGTGTTCCCGACGATTCAAGAATAAGTTTTACGCCCATTATGAGGATATAAACCGCGATGATACAGCCGAAAATGCCGTCCGCCGCAGGTCCGATGACCGGAGTGAGAATGATTCCGAGAATTACGGCGGCAGTCGCGCAAACGTCGCCTATCGAGTCAACGGCGGATGCCTTGAGCGCATCGGAGTTGATCTTTTTACCCACAGTCCGATAAAACAGCGCGAGCAGTGCTTTTGCGACTATTGCCGCCGCCATTATGATTATTGCGACCGGCTGAAATACTGCGGCTTCTCCACCCGAAAGTGCCGCTCTCAGCGACTCTATAGATGACTTGAGAAGCTCCACTCCGAGCACGGTAACGATGACCGAGATGAACAGTGAGCAGAGATATTCGGCTCTCGCGTACCCGAACGGGTGCTTTGAGTCCGCAGGCTTCGACGAGATGATATAGCCGATCATAACAAGGATCGACGATCCTGCGTCAGTGAGGTTATTCACGGCGTCCGCGATGATCGACACGCTTCCCGACGCAAGTCCCGCTATCAGCTTGAATGCGAACAGGAGCAGATTTACGACTATTCCGACAATACCGGCGTTCCTGCCGATCTTTGTCCGGTCGAGTGTCTCGGTTTCGGGCATATTGTTATTCCTTTCGGTATGTTTTTATTTATTTTCCGCGTTTTCTTCTCTGAGTGTGGTAATAAGCTCCGAGGCGTACGGAAGCGACTCTATCCAGTGGCAAAATCCGTGCCATTCGGCGAGCTTATGGTATCTGCGTGCGTAATAGATATTGATAAGATTTTCGTAGTTGAGCGTGCAGGTACGCATCTGATTATAGGACGACGGCAAAAGCTGGATCATATCGTTCCAATACGCGGTGTCCTTTGTTTCGTTGAATTTCTGACGGCGTTCTTCAAGCACGGATATAGTGGAATCAAGGCACGCGAGCGCGGTCTCGCTCATTCTGTCGTGGCTGAAATCGTCGCGCGAGAACTCTTTTGAGTGGATCTTGTGCATCGTCGAGCAGGAGTTTGCGACCGTGCCGACTTTATATGTATCGTATTCTTTCCACCAATAAAGAGGCGCGGTTATATCGACGGAAACAAATATCATACGGAGATATTTGCGATGATCGCTTCCCGATACGGCAAGGCGGCGTGCAAGCGAGAGGTCGTTTTCGCCGAGGATATAGTTCCCGTCTTCATCGTATTCGCTGTCGGAACGCGCCCAGCTATTAAGCGGATTTCTTGCACCTCGTATGGCGTTTTCGAGGTTCATCACCGATGTTCTTTCGAGCTTTATCATTGTTTGTTCTCCTCTCCTTCTTCTTTTGCTTCCTGTTTGCCTCTGACTATCTCTTTTGCTTTAGCCTTGAGTGCTTCGTGGCGTGCGGCCTCTATAGCGTCAAGCTCGAATCTGTACTTCTTTCCGCAGAAGAGGCACGACGTCTCGACAGGCTCGCCTGCGTCTTTTAGTTCCCTCCAGTCGTGCGGATTGAGCGTAGTAAGCGCACGCATATAACGGTCTTCGTTGCAGTTACAGCGGTATTCAGCCTCAAATTCGTCGAACAGTTCAAATTCCATTCCCGAGAACAGCATGGCGATGATCTCGTCTCCGCTCAGTCCGTCGGCAATCTGCTTTGATACCGATCCTGCCATTTTAACGTTCGTTTCGATTATATCTATATCGCGGTCTTCGTATCCGGGCATGAGCTGTATGAGGTATCCTCCGGCGGCGTAGCACATATTGTCGTTGTCGACACGGACTCCGAGAGCGCACACGGTCGGAGTTTGTTCGCTCTCCGCAAAGTAGTTTGTTACGTCCTCGGCGATCTCTCCGCTTACGATGTTTGACACACCGACGTACGGCTCGTTCATTCCGAGATCCTTTATGACGTACATACTACCGCCGCCTACTGCTCCGCCAACGTTGAGCTTTCCGTTTTCGTGAGGAGGAAGCTCGACTGTCATATCGTCCGCGTACCCTCTGACGTTGCCCATATAGTCGCCGACGCATACGACGTTTCCGCACGGTCCGTCTCCGGCAAGGCGGAATGTGAGCGAATTATCCTTATCTTTGAGAAGCGATGACATCAGCGCGGTCGCGGTGAGTGCTCTGCCGAGAGTCGCTGTCATTGTCTTTGATGTATGGTGGAGACGGCACGATTCACGCACTATCTCCGTGCTGTCGATGAATATGATGCGTACTCCGCCGTCCGACGAAAGTGCGCGTTTGATGATGCTTTTTGCCATTTTTTGATCCTTCGTTTTCTGATTTAATCAATCTGTATTATTCAAAAAGAGCGGCGAGCTGTTCTTCTGTAATATAGCCGGCTGAGGTCTTTTTAATTTCCCCGTTTTCGACAACGACGAGCAGCGGAATGCTCATAACGTCAAACCGTGCGGCGAGGTCTTCGCACTCGTCGACGTTGATCTTTCCGAACTTTATGTCATCGCGCGTCTCGGCGAATGCATCGACTACGGGAGAGAGCATTCTGCAAGGTCCGCACGACGGCGCCCAGAAATCGAGCAGTACGGGCTTATCTGACAGAAGAACTTCGGTATCAAAATTCTGTTCGGTTATTTCAAGCGGCTTCATTTTTCTTCCTCGTTTTTCTTTTTTGTTATGACAATATTATTATTCCACAATAATACAGTTATATTGTATCACAAAATATACGGAAATGGTAGTCTTTTCCCGAAAAACTTACGGGGATACGAAAGAAAAATACACAAAATACGTCTGAACGGCGAAAACAACGACTGTTGCGGCTTCAAAAGTGAGCATCGTGCGGCGCATCGAGACAAAAAGAAAGATATCGGCGACGCACGACAGTATCAGAATGACCGCCGCGAAGATATTCAGCCGTGTGCAGAAGAATACAGCGTACCACACAAGCATGAAAAGATACGACAGCGCGGCGACGGAAAAAAGCGGCAGTGCTTTTTTGTATCCGCACCGTCCGTCGCTGTAGACGAGCCAGATAAGAGCAGCAGACGCGCCTGCGAGAGCATAAGTGATACACCACACCGAGAAGATCACGCCGAGCGGCACGCCGGACGCACCGTAACGGATGAAATACCACGAGCTGCCGCCGTTTATCCAGAGCAAAACTCCGCCGACGGATGCGAGGAACGCCGCAAGTATCACGAGCGTTATATGATCTCCGAGAAATTCGAGTTCCCTTTTCAACTGATTACGCAAAAAAATCACCTCACGTTAATATATGAGGTGATTTTCGGTTTTAGTATCAGAAATTCGGGAGAGTGTTTTCCGTCTCGTCTGTTTCGTCGCCGTCTGTTTCGGACGACTCTTCATCTGAAATCTCGTCGGTTGTTTCGTCGGGAGTCTCTTCCGTCGGCGTTTCCGTGTTATGATCCGAAGATTTTTCATCCGGCTCAGTCACATCGGTCACGTCGTCCGGCTCGGTTACATCGGCAACGTCGTCGGGCGTTTCGTCCGTGACTTCATCGGGTACTTCGTCGTCGGGAACGTCATCAGTCGATTCTTCGGGCTGTTCACCTTTCCAGTGTAAGTGGCAGAATGCGTTATACGGCACCTCAACATACGACGAGCCGCAGTATTCGTTCTCTTTCAGAAGATTTGCGAAGAACGGTGTACCGGGAGTGTCGCTCGGTTCAACACCGGACGGGAGTTCCCTATAGACGTACTGTGCGTCCTGGACGTAGATCTCTTTCGGGTACGAGCGGTTTTCGACTCTGACAAGCGCGGTCTTATAGCAGTTTGCCGGATTGCAGTCCGGAGAGGCTATAAGATTTGTAGTTGAATCGCGCAAAACGACAACGTGTGTGTCGCATTCGTCCTTCGGAGCGGTTTCTTTCGTGAAATATCCGGTTTCGTGACGGCTTCCGCGCGGGTCTAGGTCGCAAGCGTCGGTGCAGAGCTTACCGGAATCTATGCAGTATTCACACTTGATAACGCCCGACGAAAGCTCGAATTTCTTGAGCTGTTCGCCGCCGCTTGATGCTTCGTCGATATATTTCTGGTGGAGCTTCGTCATGATCTTGTCCCACACGACAAGAGACGGGTTTTCGCCGAACGAGCTGAGCGACTGCGGAATATCGTAGCCAGTCCACACGCCGCCGACATAGTACGGTGTGAAGCCCATGAAGTATCTGTCAAAGTCTGCGGATGTCGTACCTGTTTTACCGGCAACGTCGACTGTATGGCGGAGCGTGCAGGCTGTACCTGTACCTTGGTTCATTACTTCTTCCATCATGACAGTCATAATGGATGCGCTGTCTTCGCTGATGACGATCTCCGACGCGCGTTCGTTCTCGATGACAGTATTGCCCTCGGCATCCGTCACATAGAGATACAGCGCAGGTTCGTTATAAACACCGCTGTTCTGGAAGATGCAGTACGCGCCCGTCATTTCGAGCAGTGTCACGCCGTAGTTCGGCTGACCGAGAGAAAGAGCCGCAAGTCCGCGGTCGGTTATCACTTCTCCGTTTGAGAGAGTTGCGGAATCTATTAAGCTGTCAAAGTGGAGCTTTTCTTTCATAAAGTTGAAAGAATTATCTACTCCGTACTTTTGCAGTACCTTCATCGCCACGGTATTGATAGAGAGATAAATACCCTTATGAAGAGTAGTAAGACCTCTGTAGATAACGGGAAGGTTCTGCGGATACGGTGTGTATTCAACAATCGGATTGCCGCTTCCGTCTACCGCTCCCGTTGCACGGGAATTGAACATAACGGGAGTATCGTCGATGACACTGCCGTATGTGATAAGTCCTGCGTCAAGAGCCGGGCCGTACACGGAAAGCGGTTTTATCGACGATCCCGGCGGTCTGACCGAAACCGTTGCGCGGTCTGTTCCACGGTTTATAGTCTTCTCTCCGCGTCCGCCGACTATGCCGAGCACGTCGCCGGTATACGGGTCACATATACACGCGGCAGACTGCGGCTGAAGTCCGCTTCCGGTGAGCGGAAAGTATTCGCTGTCGTTTTCGTAGACCTCTTCGAGAGTGTCCTGGACTTCGGGATCCATAGGCGTATAGATCTTATAGCCGTTATAGTAGATCATATTCCACGCGGTACGGCTGTCGACGTTATACTTTTCCATTAAATCGGTATGAAGCTGTGTGAGCATACTTTCGGTATACCACGAATACAGCGTCATTCCTTCGGACAGCTTTCCGCTGTCTTCATCCGGCGTATAGATCGTGAGCCGTTCGTTCTGTGCCGCAGTACATTCGGCTTCGTTGATCATACCGTTTTTCTTCATTTCGTTGAGTATTACCCAGCGACGTGTGCTGTTTCCCTCTTTTTCGACTTCCACGCCGTTTACGGTGATCGTATAGTCGTCCTCGTGTCTCTTGGGATCGTACTGCGACGGGTTCTTGACGATAGCCGCAAGTGCCGCGCATTCGGTCAGCGAGAGATCGGACACGTCCTTGCCGAAATAGAAGTTGGACGCCGCCTGTACGCCGTAGCAGTTATTCCCGAAGAAGACGATATTCATATACGCTTCGAGAATTTCTTCCTTCGACTTGACTTTTTCAAGGTTTATCGCGCGGAAAATCTCCTGAACTTTACGCTGTATCGTGACTTCATCTTCACCTGTTACGTTTTTTATAAGCTGTTGGGTGAGAGTCGAGCCGCCTCGTCCGCCGCCTGTGACAAAGCCGAGGAAGCCGTTCATCGTGCCTATCCAGTCGACTCCGTTATGATCCCAGAAACGCTTGTCCTCAATGGAAATGAACGCGTTTATGAGATTCTTCGGGAGCTGTGAATAAGACACGGCTATCGCGTTTTCCGTGCCGTAGAGGCGCTGATCCTCAACCTCGATCGGTGTTCCGTTGCGGTTTATGCGGTCGTCCTCCGTCGCGTAATTCATATAGTATATGCGCGTCGTTGAGTCGGACGAGATCTGCACGATCGTCGACGGGTCTATTTCAAGATCAAGGTAGTTGTTGATATATATTGCGAAAACAGAACCGACGATTATACCGGTGATCAGTCCGATGAGCAGGAGTGTGAGCAGTACGTTCAGGATATATGTGAATATCTTTAACACGACTTTGCCTGCCGCTCCGAGGACCTTGGTGGTTTCGCCGCCCCAGTTGACATTTTGCTTTCCGTTCATGTCTTCCGCCTTTCTTATGGGATTTTCTGCTTTATCGGCTATTATACACCCGAATTTTGAATCAGATGTTAACAGTCGGTGATTCTTATGTGATTATCTTCTCACGACGAGGTTTTCTTCACCGACTATCTCGCAAATCTCGTTTAGAACAAAATCGGTCGGAGTGACCGAAAATTCCTCCGTCAGATACTCGCTTTTGTCCGTCGCGTAGAACGACACGGGCGTGTTCCCCGTGAATATTCCGCAGATCGCCGCCGAACGCTTATATTCCGCGCTCTCAGTCGACGGCACGCGGATATATATTTTCTTCGGCTCGCCTGCGGCTGTGTTCTTCTCCGTCTGACGGGTCGGGCGCGGCCTTTCTGCATCCGTTTTTCTGCGGTACTCCGTTTTGTCAAGCTCCGTAAGATCGGGGAGTTTATCGGCTTCCGCGTCGGGATAAAGCGGCAGGATATTCTCGGCGAGGATCTTCACGTCCTCTTCTTCCCTCTTTGAGAGCGTGCCGGACAGTGCCACAACTGCGTCGTCGGTGAGCATCCAGCCGCATTTTTCGTTTGTCTTCGGAAAAACGAGCACTTCGAGAGAGCCGCCTCGGTCTTCTATCGTAACGAACGCCATTCTGTCGCCGTTTTTCGTGCTTTTCATCACACGTTTTGCGACAACTCCGACTATTTTGACGCGCTGTTTATCGGCGTACTGCGGTGTGTCGGTTTCGTGTGACTCTTCTTCGGGAGTTTCGTCTTCGTCTTCATCGCGGAAGGACGCGCGTATCGCCGCTATTTCGTCGGGCTTGACGCGGCTCACGCCGATTATATAGTCGTCGAGCACGTGACCGGAGAAATATATTCCGCAGCTTTCTTTTTCGAGTGCGAGCTTTTCGCGCATCGTAAATTCCGGCAGGTTCGGAAATTCTATCTTCTTCGGCTTCGGTGCGCTGACTGCTCCGCCTGCGTCAAACAGCCCTATCTGCCCTTCGATATTTCCGCCGAGCAGAGGTGAGCGGTTTTCAAGCATTGTTTCGTGTACGGCGAGAAGTCTGCGGCGCGGTACTCCGAGTGAATCGAGTGCACCGGATTTGATGAGGACTTCAAGCTGGCGTTTATTAAGCTCCGTTTTGGACGCGCGTTCGATGAAGTCGTCGATATCCTTATATTCGCCGTTCTTTTCGCGCTCATTAACGAGTTTATCAACAAGTCCGTCGCCGATCCCCTTTATGGCGGAAAGCCCGAAGCGGATGCCGTCGCCGTCAACGTGGAACGAGCCGCGGCTCTTGTTTATATCGGGCGGGTATGTGCGAATCCCCTGCTTAGAGCAGTCGTTTATATACTCCGTGAGTTTGTCCGTATACGACTGAACGGACGTGAGCAGTGCGCTTTCGTATTCGCGCGGATAATGGGCTTTGAGGTACGCCGTTCTGAACGACAGCACCGCATACGCCGCCGCGTGGGATTTATTGAATGCGTAGTTTGCAAACGAAACTATATCCTCAAACAGTGCGACTGCGTCTTTCTCGTCGACTCCGTGTTCCTTTGCGCCGTCGATGAACGCCTGTCTCTCGGATTCAAGCACTCCGGCTTTCTTTTTCGATATGGCGCGGCGCACGACGTCTGCGTGTCCGAACGAATATCCGGCGATCTCTCGGAATATCTGCATGACCTGCTCCTGATAAACGATACAGCCGTATGTCACGTCAAGTATGGGCTTCAACAGTGGTGTACAGTATTCGATTTTTTCGGGATTCAGCCGTGCTTCAATATATTTCGGGATAGAGTCCATAGGTCCCGGACGGTACAGTGCAATTGCGGCAATAATATCGTCGAGCCGCTCCGGTTTCAGTTCGGTGAGCATCCGCTTCATTCCCGGGGATTCAAGCTGGAAAACGCCGTCCGATTTGCCGGATGAGATGAGCGCGTATGTTTCGGCGTCCGACGTGTCGATCTTTGTGAGGTCGAAGTCCGGCTCTTTTTCGCGTATCTGCTTTTCCGCCGTGTCGATTATCGTAAGATAGCGCAGTGCGAGAAAGTCGAATTTCAGAATGCCCAGCTCCGCCACGGTATCCATATCGAACTGTGTGACTGTCGAGCCGTTATTGACTGCGACGGGGACGTACGACGTGACAGGCTCTTCGGTGATGACGACGCCTGCCGCATGGATAGACGAATGGCGCGGCATCCCCTCAAGTGCGCGGGAGAGATCAATGAGCCGTCTGATCTCTGCCGAGCCGCGGTACATTTCGTTGAGCTCCTTACCTTCAAGTGCCTTGTCTATCGTGATTTTCAGCTCACGCGGTATGAGACGTGCGACTTCGTCAACGTCCTTATAGCTCATTCCGAGAGCGCGTCCTACGTCTCTGACTGCCGCCCTTGCCGCAAGTGTACCGAACGTTATTATCTGAGAGGTGTGGTCTTCCCCGTACTTTTCTCTGACGTATGCGATGGCCTCGTCGCGCCTCTCGTAGCAGAAATCTATATCGAAGTCGGGCATTGATACTCTTTCGGGGTTGAGGAAACGCTCGAACAGGAGATCGAAGCGGATAGAGTCAATATCGGTGATTCCGATAAGATATGCGACGAGCGAGCCGGCTCCGGAGCCACGTCCCGGTCCGACGGGAATACCGACCGATTTTGAGTGATGAACGAAGTCCCACACGATAAGGTAGTATTCACCGTAACCCATTTTCGTAATCACGGAAAGCTCGTATTCTATGCGCTTTTCGTATGTTTCGCGTGTGAATTTTCCGTCGAACGTTATATGTCCGTCGGCGATTTTTTTCTCAAAGCCGGAGTAAGCGAGGGCGCGGAGGTAGTCGTCGGGATTTTGCCCGTTCTCCGGTTTATAACGCGGCAGTTTTGTTTTACCGAACTCAAAGTCGAACGAACACATATCGGCGATTTTTGCCGTATTCGAGCAGGCATCCTCGTAGTCGGCGAAGAGAGCTTCCATTTCTTCGGTGGATTTATAGTAAAATTCGTCCGTTTCAAACCCTATCGGTCTGCCGTCTGTGATAACGCTGTTCGTTTGGATGCACAGAAGTACCGCCTGTGTTTCGGCGTCCTTTTTTTCGATATAATGCGCGTCGTTCGTTGCGACCATAGGGATTCCCGTAGCGTTATGGATACGGCGGATCCCCTCGCAAACGACTTTATCGTCGGCAAGGGAGTGATCCTGTATCTCAAGGTAGAAATTTCCTCTGCCGAACGCTTTATCGAGTCGGCATGCGTATTCTTCGGCTTTATCATACTCTCCGGAGACGATATAGCGCGGTATCTGTCCGGCAAGGCATCCCGACAGGCAGACAAGTCCCTCGGTATGCGCTTCAAGAAGCTCGGTATCTATGCGCGGCTTTGAGTAAAACCCGTCGGTGAAGGACTTTGACACCATATAAATGAGGTTATCGTAGCCGGTTTTATTCTTTACGAGAAGCACGAGGTGGTAGTACCCTGCGTCGAAGTCGCGGTCTTTATCGTAAAGAGAGCGTTTTGCGACGTAAACTTCACAGCCGATTATCGGCTTCACGCCATCAGCCTTACAAGCCTTATAAAAATCGACAACGCCGTACATCACGCCGTGGTCTGTTATTGCGACTGCGCTGTGTCCTGCTTTTTTTGCGGCTTTCGGGATGTCGGAAACACGGCAAGCACCGTCAAGCAGGCTATATTCGCTATGCAGATGAAGATGAACGAATTCTCCCATGTTTCCCCCTTAGAATTCTGCTTCGCAGAGTGAAGTTTGCCTTCGGCAAGTGAAGTTTTCACTTCGTGAAAGTGAAGTGTGACTTCGTCACGTGAAATTTTCGACTTCGTCGAAAATTAAGGAAGAAAAAATATCAAAGATATTTTTTCAAATAATCAATTCAGTCAAATCTCGCTGTTTTTCATTCCGAATTTGACTGCTGTTTCATAGATTTTTTCAAGCCTATGTCTCATGCCGGATTTCGTTACCGGCGGATTTAACATATTCGAGAGGTCCGAGAGCGACGCCTGGTCGTTTTCCGCGCGGAGTCTTGCCGTTTCTTTCAGCTCCGGAGACAGCGAGTCGATCTTTCCCGTCTTTTCGAGGAAATTGACAGCATCTACGTATTTTTTCGCGGAGTCGATCTGTTTTTCGATGTTCGCCGTATCGCAGTTGACCTGTCGGTTTACGGAATTGCGGAATTCACGGACGATCTTTGAGTTCATCAGATCGAACGCCGACCCTGACGCGCCTATCAAAACAAGAAAATCTTCGATAGCCGTACTGTTCTTGACATACAGAATGTGTCTGTCCTTTCGCACCGTGCGGCGGAAATCGAATCCACAGTCCGAAAGCGCGGATTCCACAGCGTTCGCTTCTCCGTTTACCTTAAAGGAAAAATCGAGGTGGTACGCTTTATCGGGATCGGTCACGCTTCCGTACAGCATAAATGCGCGGCGCAGAAAAACCGTTCTGCATCCGTCACAGCGGCATTTTGAATATATTTCCGCGAGAATATCGCCGTTGTCGTCGGTTTTGACGAGCGAGCGCATTTTCTCATCAGTGAAGCGACAGCATTTTTTCGTGACTGATACCTCGCCGAGCTGGTCTTTTACGCTTTGTGAGTACGACTGCATATCACGGACCTACGGAAATGACTTCGGTCTCAAGACGGAAGCCGTAGTTTTTCTCTATCGTTTCGATGATTTTTTCGATAAGTCCGCGCACATCCTTTTCGGTTGCGCCGCCTTTATTGATTATAAATCCGGCGTGCTTTTCGCTTACCTGTGCGCCGCCGACCGTAAGACCTTTCAGTCCGCTTTCTTCGATCAACTGCCCTGCGAAGTGACCTTCCGGGCGCTTGAAGACAGAACCTGCGCTCGGATATTCAAGCGGCTGCTTATCGACGCGACGCTGCATGATCTCGTTCATCCTTGCACCGATCTCGTCTTTGTCGCCGTATGACAGCGAAAACGTTGCCGACAGCACGATGCGGTTCGTGTGTTTATAAATGCTTTCTCTATAGCCGAAGCGGTGTTCGTCAAGCGTAATTTCGCCTATCTCAAGCGTATCTGTGTCGAGGAATCGGCTCGTTTCAAGCACATCGGCTATCTGTCCGCCGTATGCGCCTGCGTTCATATAGACCGCACCGCCGACTGAGCCGGGTATGCCGTACGCGGTTTCCATTCCGGTGAGAGAAGAGTCACGCGCGGTTTTGCAGACAGTCGTAAGTGACGCGCCTGCGCCTGCGGTGATGCGGTTTCCGTCGACTTTGATCCCGCGAAGCTCGGCGAATGATACGACAGCGCCGCGGTAGCCTTCGTCGGAGAACAGGAGATTTGTCCCGTTGCCGAGGAAGAACGCGCGTGTGTCAGTCAACTTTATCATACCCGCAAGGGATACAAGAGATTCTTCATCCTGCGGTATCAGGAACAAGTCCGCAGTACCGCCGATCCTGAAAGAAGTATGAGCGGACATCGGCTCGTTTTCGCGGACGGTTATCTGTCCTTTTCCGGAATTATTATACTCAGTGATGAGTGAGCGCAGTTTTTCGTAGCTTGCGGTCATATTGACTCCGAGAATGTCGTAAAGCTCCGTGAGCTTTTTAACATTATATGTGAGTTCTCTACCGTCTGACGGTTTTTCTTCGGGATTATAGCGGCAAACGTCAAGTCCGTATGCGATAGCGCCGTCGCAGTCGGAGGTGAGCGAATCGCCGATCACAAGATATTTTCTGCGGTCACCGTCGCCTATCGACGCGAGAACTTTTTCGAAATATGCAACCGACGGCTTGGCGACGCCCATTTCTTCCGAGATGAACACGCCGTCGAAAACGTCAGCCAGTGCGGATTTGGCGAGACGCGAACGCTGTATCATCGAGATGCCGTTCGTAATGAGGTACATTTTATGGCTCTTTTTTAAGTTATGGCATACTTCGGACGCGCCGTCGATGAGGCACGCTTCGGACGCGAGAGATGTCATATACTTATCTCTGAGTTCGGCAGCCTTTGCGAGAGTACCGTCTCCGCTGTCGTAACCGCACGACAAAAGAAGCTGATAAAAACGCTCGGTTTTCAGAAAATCAAGAGTTATCTCTTTCTTCTCAAGCCGTTTCCACAGTTCGTCGTTTATTGCCGAATAGCGAGAATACAGCTCCTCCGAATAATCGAGAGAGCCGTACTCCGCCGTCACCTTGAACGCATTATACTCCGCTTTTGTGAAATCAAACAGAGTATTGTCCGCGTCAAAGAGAAGATAATCGTATTTTTTCATCGAATTATGTTTATATAACAAACTTCTGATAAGTCTTCTTGCCTTTTTTGAGGATGATACCGTCGCCCTCGAACGCCGATTTTTCGTATGCGGCGTAAACGTCTGTGACTTTTTCGTCATTGACGAGGATACCGCCCTGTTGGATAAGGCGTCTTCCCTCTCCCTTGGACGGGCAAAGACCGCTTACGGTGAGCATATCAAGGACTGCTATCTTACCGTCGGTGAAGTTGTCGTCAGTGAGAGTAGTCGTGGGCATATTTTCGGTGCTTCCGCCGCCTGCGAACAGTGCTCTTGCGCTTTGCTGTGCCTTTTCGGCTTCTTCTTCGCCGTGTACCATTTTTGTAAGCTCGTATGCGAGGATCTCTTTTGCTTTGTTGAGCTCTCCGCCTTCCCACTTGTCCATTTCGTCGATCTGTTCAAGCGGCAGGAATGTGAGCATACGGATGCACTTCATTACATCGGAGTCGCCGACGTTTCTCCAGTACTGGTAGAAGTCGAACGGGCTTGTCTTATTCGGATCGAGCCATACGGCGTTGCCGGCGGTCTTGCCCATTTTCTTGCCCTGCGAGTCGGTGAGAAGCGTGATCGTCATTGCGTTCGCGTCCTTGCCGAGCTTACGTCTGATAAGCTCTGTGCCGCCGAGCATATTCGACCACTGGTCGTCGCCGCCGAACTGGAAGTTGCAGTCGTAATTCTTGAAGAGGTAGTAGAAGTCGTAAGACTGCATGATCATATAGTTGAATTCAAGGAACGAAAGTCCTTTTTCCATTCTCTGCTTATAGCATTCGGCGCGGAGCATATTATTTACGGAGAAGCAAGCACCGACTTCACGGAGAAGCTCTACATAATTGAGCTTGAGAAGCCAGTCAGCGTTGTTGATCATTCTTGCCTTGCCTTCGCCGAAGTCGATGAATCTCTCCATCTGTCTCTTGAAGCACTCTGCGTTGTGGTCGATGTCTTCTTTCGTGAGCATCTTACGCATATCCGTTCTGCCGGACGGGTCGCCGATCATCGTTGTACCGCCGCCGATAAGAGCGATCGGCTTATTTCCTGCCATCTGGAGTCTCTTCATAAGTGTGAGTGCCATGAAGTGACCGGCTGTGAGGCTGTCCGCGGTGCAGTCAAATCCGATATAAAATGTTGCTTTGCCGTTATTGATAAGATTCTTGATCTCTTCTTCGTTTGTCATCTGCGCGATGAGACCGCGCGCTTTCAGTTCGTCAAAAATTGTCATTTGTCTGTCCTCTTTTTTATATAGATTATTTTGTTTTCAGTTTTTGTTATTGCGGAGCATTTCTTCTGCCGCCGCCGTCTGCTTTTCGGTTACTGACACGCCGCCGATTATCCGTGCGATCTCCGACGTGCGTTCTTCTCCCGATATCTCACGGACTGCGCTCTCCGTCCTGCCGTCCGATTCGTGCTTTTCGATAAGCAGATGATGTGACGCGATTGACGCGATCTGCGGTGAGTGCGTTACGGAAATGACCTGCGTTCTCTCACCGAGAGACGAGAGCATTTTACCGATCTTTTCGGACGTTCCTCCCGATACTCCGGTATCTATTTCGTCGAACACAAGGCATCCCGCGCCGCTCTTTCCGGCAAACGCGGTCTTCACGGCAAGCGTTATTCTCGACAGCTCGCCGCCAGATGAGACTTTACCGAGAGAACCGATGTCTTCACCCACATTCACTGATATGAGAAAATCAACGTCGTCGTAGCCGCTCGGCGTGAAGACGTACTTTCCTTTTTCCTTCACGGGATCAACGGAGATATGGAATCTCACTTTAGGCATATCGAGAAATACAAGCGATTTGATTATCTCTGCGGCGAGCTTTTCTCCGGCTTCCCTGCGCTTTGCGGACAGCTTTTCAGCCGCCTCTGTCGCCTTGTTTTCGGCTTCAAGAAGGGCTTTTCCGAGTTCTTCGAGGCGGAAGTCCCCGTCTTCGAGATCGGAAATTTTCTCCGCTATCTCGTCGCGCTTTGCTTTTATCCCCGAAATATCCGTGCCGTATTTCTTTTCGAGCTTTTCGATAAGCGAAAGCCTCCGCTCGATCTGCGTCAGTTTTTCATCGGGGTTTCCGATGTCTCCGTCGTCGAGCACGTCGTTCACTCTTTCTGCTATGTCGAGTATCTCATAGCGGAACGATTCGAGCTTATGCGCCATTTCGTCCGCTCCGTCGAGAACGTCGGAAAGCTGTGAAATTGCCGTTTCCGCTCTTTCGATGAGGTACGCGGCTGTCACGCCTTTTTCGTTCGACGACAGCGCCCTCTCGACGACCGTGCGGCATTTCGACACCTTTTCAAGCGAGCGTATCTTCGTACGGAGCTTTTCGAGCTTTTCTTTTTCTTCGTCGTCGGAGAGCTTTGCGGCTTCTATCTCTTTCTTCTGATACTTTAAGATGTCGAGCATCATATCCCTCTCTCTCAGCGCTTTCTGAAGCTCCGAGATGCGGTTTCTGACAGAGGTAAGCTCGGCGTAGCACGATTTATAGGAGTCAAGCAGCCCGTCCGAATCGGCATATGAGTCAAGCATCGCGGTATATCCCGATTTGTCGGCAAATTCGCTCCGTTCGTTCTGCGTCTGAATGGCGATCAGCTTCGGAGTTACGTCCTTGAGAAGCGACAGCGGAACACTGCGGCGGTTAATCTTCGCTCCGGAGCGTCCGTCGGATGTGACGGTACGGGTTATTTCGATCTCCCCGTTTTCGTCCGGCTCCACGTCGTATTCCGCCACGGTTTTCCGCTCGTCGTCGGACACCGAGAACACCGCCGAGACTGTCGCCTTTTCTTCTCCGCTTCTGATAAGCTCGCGTGCGTTCTTTGCGCCGCAGAGAAGAAGAAGCGAGTCGATAACTATCGACTTCCCGGCACCGGTCTTACCCGTGATAACGGTAAATCCGGACGAAAAATCGACAGTCAGCCGTTTTGCGACAGCTATGTTTTCAATATACAAGCTTGAGAGCATATTCTCTCATTCCTCTCATTTTATGCGTTGACGTACTTCTGTATCTTTGCCGTGATCTGCTCTGCGGATTCTACGTCTCTTGCAACGATAACGATGCAGTCGTCTCCCGCGACACAGCCGAGGATGTCCTTTTCACGCATTGCGTCAACTCCTGCGGCAACGGCGTTTGCAAGTCCCGGATACGTCTTGATGACGATGTTGTTGAGCGCAAATTCAACGCTCTTTACCGAGCCCGCGAGTGCGCGGGAATAAACGTGGCTGTTATCTGCGCTTCCGGCTTTCGGGATAACGTATTTATACGTTCCCGTCTCGGACATCTGCTTGAGCAGTTTCAGTTCTCTGATGTCGCGTGAAACAGTCGCCTGTGTTACGTCAAAGCCCTCGACCTTCAGCTTTTCAATAAGGTCTTCCTGTGTCTCGATATCGTAATTCTCTACGATTTCAAGAATTTTGTTGTGTCTTTTGGTTTTCATATATTTTCCTTTCAGCCGTTTTCGGCTTATTTATTTTTTCTTCTTTATTTTTACTGTTCGGACAGCTTGGAGCGCAACACTTCGACGAACCCCGTTTTCTTTATCCGTATGAGCCGCGCGGTATATTCGGACTTTCTCACGGTCACGGTGTCGTCTTCCGAGACTTTCGTCTCTTCCCGTCCGTCGGCAGTCAGGTACACTCCCGAGGAGTTCGACGAAACGACACGGAACGCGAGCGCCATATCTCCGCGGAAGACTATCGGGCGCGAAGTCAGCGTGTGCGGA
Organism: Eubacteriales bacterium; assembly: GCA_045643285.1. GTDB lineage: Bacteria > Bacillota > Clostridia > Oscillospirales > CAG-272 > UMGS1696. The sequence continues at coordinate 78,691 of JAZUKN010000102.1, read as the reverse complement.
CATATCGGAGTCAGCACTATCCCGTCAAGCGCAGGATCAAGCACCGGTCCGCCGGCTGATAGCGAATATGCAGTCGAGCCTGTCGGAGTCGAGACGATAAATCCGTCCGCGCGGACAGTTTCGAGCTTTTCGCCGCCCGAGAAAATATCGAACGTTATCATTCTTGCGACAGGGCCGTTCGTCAGCACCGCGTCATTGAGGACGTTATATTCGGATTTCACTTTTCCTGTGGAGTCTGTCACCGTTGCAGTCAGAAGCATTCTGCTGTCAACTGTGTATTCCCCTGCGAGCAGTTTATCGACGAGCGGCAGTTCCTCTTTTTCAAGCTCCGTGAGGAATCCGACGTGCCCGAAGTTTATCCCCATTACGGGAATATCAAATCCAAGCAGGCGGTGCTCCGCTTCGATTATCGAGCCGTCGCCTCCGAGGACGAGCGCCGCGTCGCAGTCGGATATTTCTTCATCGCCCGTTATTCTGCGGACACGGGAGTCGGTTATTCCGGAGTCCGGAAACACGCTGACCGTGCATCCGCTTGACGTAAGTCGGTCTATAAGAGACAGCGTTACTTTATCGGATATGTTCTTTTCTGTATTCGGGATAAGAATGATCTTTTCGGGTTTATTCATCCGTAACCCTCCTTATGTCGTCTTCCGTCACGAGAGAGTGTCCGCCGTACTTTGCGTACAGCAGAAATTCACGGTTTCCGTCGCCGCCCTTTATCGGGGACAACGCGATTTTCTGCGGCATAAGCCCACAAGCCACCGCCGCCGATGTGACAGAACGTATTGCCATTATATGCTGTTTTTTGTCTTTTACGATACCGTTTTTCGAGAGCGCGGCGCGTCCGCATTCAAACTGCGGCTTTATAAGCGTCACGACGTCTGCGTCCGGTGTGATTATCTTTGTAAGTGCAGGCAGAACGAGCGTCTGTGATATGAACGACAGATCCATTACGGCGACTGTGCATTTTTCGGGGAGCGTATCGTCCGTCATATACCGCGCGTTGATCCCTTCGAGATTCGTCACGCGGCTGTCGGAGATCAGCTTTTCGTCAAGCTGTCCGTGCCCTGCGTCAACTGCGTAAACGTGCTTTGCGCCGTGGGAGAGGATGCAGTCGGTAAATCCGCCGGTCGACGCGCCTATATCCGCGCAAATCTTTCCCGTCACGTCAAGCGAAAACGCTTTCAGTGCGCCCTCGAGCTTAAGTCCGCCGCGCCCGACGAAGGTGTTTTCTTCGTCTTTGACGGATATATCGTCGCTCTCGTCAACCTCAAGCGACGGCTTTGCGGCAGTTTTGCCGTTTACCGTTACAAGTCCGTTTTTTATCATTTCGGCGGCGCGTGTACGGCTTTTTACGAGTCCTTTCTCCGCGAGAAAAGCGTCAAGTCTCATTTTGTTCTCGTGATCAGCCACTTTGCAAGCGCGATCAGATTTTCGTTGTTTTTGTAGCCCGATATTGCTTCTATTGCTTCCTCGGTGAGCCGTTTTTCTTCGGCTTCCGCTTCTTCGAGTGTCATGAATTTAAGCACTGTTTTTTTGCCGTTCCGCTCGTCGCTTCCTATCGGTTTGCCGAGCGTTTCCGCGTTGCTCTTCACGTCGAGGATATCGTCGTGTATCTGGAACGCGATGCCGAGCTTTGCGGCATACACTCCGATGTTCTTACAATCTTCATCTGTGACACCGTTATCTGCCGCAAAATAACCGAGATGGCAGGCAGAAAGAATCAGCGCGCTCGTTTTGCCGTAATAAATTTCGCACAGTGCTTCGTAGTTATCGACATCCGCCGCCATGTCAAGTACCTGACCGCCTACCATGCCGACTGCTCCTGCGCAGGTTGACAGTTCGTATGTAGCGGCGTTGATTGCACCCGACGAGACGTTTTCATTTGACGTGAGAATTGCAAAAGCGAGTGTGAGCAGTCCGTCGCCTGCGAGAAGTGCTTCGGCGTATCCGAATTTTTTATGGCAGGACGGCTTACCGCGGCGCATATCGTCGTTGTCCATGCACGGCAGATCGTCGTGTATCAGCGAATATGCGTGAATACATTCGACAGCACAGGCAAACGGGAGAGCGGCTTCTTCACTTCCGCCGAACATACGGCAGAATTCAAGTGTGAGAAACGCGCGTATACGTTTTCCGCCACCGAGCGTTGAGTATCTCATCGCGTCGCGCAGAACGGTATTGCCGCAACTTTCTTCGCTCAGGTATAAGTCAAGTGCGGCTTCCGTTTTTTCAGCCGCGGATTTGAGTTTCTTTTCAAAATCAGTCATTTTTCGTCTCTCACTTCATATCCGTTTCGGTCATTTCGCCGTCGTCACCTTTTACGAGCATTTTCACTTTCTGCTCCGCACCGTCGAGCTTTGCGTTACAGAGCTTGACAAGTCCGACTCCCTCTTCAAACAGCGCGAGAGATGTGTCAAGTGCCGCACCGCCGCCCTCAAGCAGACGGACGATCTCTTCGAGGCGCACCATTGCTTCTTCAAATGATAATTCTTTCTTTTCACCCATTGTGATTTATATCTCCGATTTCTTCGTCTTTTTCGTTTTCTTCACTTCGTCTACCGTGCAGAGAGCCGAGCCGCCTATCGTACGGAACTCGACTTTGTCGCCCGTTTTCACGTCGTCCACGGATCTGACAAGTCCGCCGCCGTCCTTATAAACTGCGCTGTAGCCACGCGAAAGGACAGCGAGAGGATTGAGTGCGCTGAGCTTTCCCGCGTCAGCCGCAAGGGACGATTTCTTAATCTGAACCGATGTTGTCTCTGCTCTGACGATCCGATCAAACGCCGATTCGAGCGCCATTCGCTTATCTTCGACGAACGCCATGGGGTTTGTCAGTACTCTGTTTTTAGAGAGTGTTTCGAGCCGTTCGCGGCGGTATTTTATATGAGACGAAAGCACGTCCGCCTCGCGTGTGACGATGTTCGATATTTTTCTCTTGAGTTCCGCCGTATCGGGAACGGCAAGCTCTGCCGCCGCCGACGGTGTGGGTGCGCGTTTATCGGCTACGAAGTCGCAGATCGTGAAATCGGTTTCATGTCCGACTGCCGATATTACGGGTATCTCCGATGCCGCAACGGCACGAGCAAGCTCTTCGTCGTTGAACGCCCACAAATCTTCGATAGAGCCGCCGCCGCGTCCGATTATTATAACGTCGACGCTATGCGTGCGGTTGAAATATTTCATTCCCTCGATAAGTGAGGGCGGTGCGTCCTTTCCCTGCACGAGTGCCGGATAAAGAACAAGTTTTGCAAACGGGAATCTTCTTCCGCAGACGTTTATCATATCGCGTATCGCCGCGCCTGTCGCCGACGTGATTATCCCGACGCGCGACGGTATTTTCGGAAGCGGTCTCTTCCGTTCGGGTGAGAACAGTCCTTCGCTCTCGAGCTTCTTTTTGAGCTGTTCAAATGCGACGTACAGCGCGCCTACCCCGTCCGGCTCCATGGAATCGCAGTATATCTGATAAGTTCCGTCACGCACGAACGACGAGATTCTGCCGTGCGCGGTGACTTTCATACCGTCTTCGGGCATGAATTTCATTTTTCCGGCGTACGACTTGAATATCACGGCGCGAAGCTGGCTTTCCTCATCCTTTAAGGTGAAGTAGAAATGCCCTGTCGCGTAGTGGTTCTTGAAGTTCGATATTTCGCCCTTGATATACACGTCGGTTAGCTCCGGTGTGCAGTCGATCATCCGCTTAACGTATTCGTTCAGCTGGGTGACGGTCAGCGCTCCCGGGAATCTGTTCGGCGTGAAGCCGGTCATTTCTTCGTTTTCGTAATAATCCATTATTTATGTTCTCTTCTGTATTTTTCTGCTGTGAGAAGTGCGACTCCTGCCGCGTTGTCGGATGAATATTCGGGAGACGAAAACATCCCGTAGCGCGAGAGGTACTGTTTTATATAACCCGACGCCATTACTCCGCCTGCGTAGACAACGGGCATTTTTCCGTATTCGTCAAAAGCGGCGAGCGTCATTTTTTCAAGCGTGCGTGCGACGAACATCAGAACAAACGCCGATGTTTCGCCGACATCTCCCGTTTTCTGCCACATTTCGGCGGCTTTGTTTTCGAGTCCCGACAGGTTGCAGTATGTCCGATCGACCGAAACAGCGCATTTTGTCACCCGTCCGTCGAATGCGAGAGCGGATTTGTCCATCTCGGCTCCGCACGGGAATGAGAGCCCCATTCTGACTCCCGTTCTGTCGATGACCTGTCCGGCGTGGAGGTCGCGGCTTCCGCCTATCTCGGTGATTTTTATGATCTTTTCGACGTCCGGCTCGACGAGAAGCAAGTCGGTGGTTCCGCCGGAGACGTGGAACGCGAGAAAGCGCTCCGCGAGCATCTTTTCTCTGTCTGTGTCGCTGTTTTTGCAAGCCGACGACAGAGCAGCCATGATATGCCCTGCCTGGTGCGAGAATCTGTACAGCTGAACACCATGAGACGCAGACGCATATTCTGCCGCCGCTATCCCCGAAAGGAAGCACGGCATATACGAGCCGTCCACGTCACGCGGAGAGGCAGACACGCCGACGGCTGTAAGCTCTCCGTCAGCCCACGAAAGAACGCTCTTCACCTCATTCGCCGCATCGGGAAGTGCCTTGACGTGATGAAATACCGCGTCCGACTGTCTCAGTCCCCTCTCGCCCTCTTTGACGGGAAGAAGCCGCTTGAAGTTCAGAAGTATCCCGCCGTCTTCATCGCACACTGCCGATGACGTTGTATAATTACTCGTGTCGAGCGCGAGAAAAAGCCGTTTCATCAGGCGATAAGTCCGCGTTCTCTTGCGATACGGTTGAGTATGCCGTTTACGAACGACGGCGCGCTGTCTTCGTCGTACAGCTTGATTATCTCAACGGCTTCGTTGATGACTACCTTCGGCGGAGTTTCCGTTTCGGTCAGCTCATAAACGGCGAGACGAAGTACGGTTCTCGTCGCGGTGGACATACGGGAGACTTTCCAATTTGTCGACGACGATTCGACAAGTGCGTCGATCTCGCCGAGCTTTTCCGATACTCCGATGACCGTAGCTTCAACGTAGTCGTTTGTTTTTTCTTCGGTGTTTTCGATAAACGCGCCGTAAAAGTCCTTTGCGTCGGCTTCAAGGTCAAAGTCCTTTGCAAAAAGGATCTTGAATGCAAGCTCTCTGGCTTCGTGGCGTGTAAGTTTTCTTTCAGACATATTTATCTCCATAATATACCGCACAGGGCGGCGCAAATTTTTCCTTATACATTGATATTATACTATATTCACTGTATGTTGTCAATGTATATTCAAAAAATATTCATGTATATTCGCATAATAAGGCAATATTGAAACAGTTTTGCATAAAGAAATGACTAAGAGCTGTAAAATGCTTGACAAAAACAGGCGAATGATGTATAATGTGAAAAGTCAGATCGGGGTGTAACTCAGCTGGTAGAGTGCTTGGTTTGGGACCAAGATGCCGCACGTTCAAATCGTGTCACTCCGATAAATCTCGCTTTCCTGCCTTGGTCGGCGAGATTTTTATTTTACAAAAAAGAGATGCTTATGAAAAACTCACGGACAAAATCTCTCCTGATGCTTATTTCGTCTATGCTGATCTTCGGCACGATAGGAGTTTTCAGGAGGTTTATCCCTCTCCCGTCAGCCACTCTCGCCTGCGTGCGCGGACTGATCGGCGGTATTTTCCTCGTGCTTGTCGTACTGATAAAAAAGCACTCGCTCAAATTATCGTTCTCCGCGCGGCAGGTTTTGTTGTTCGCGCTCACAGGCGTTCTGCTCGGGCTGAACTGGATACTATTGTTTGAATCATACAACTATACGTCCGTCGCCGTGGGTACGCTCTGCTACTACATGGAGCCGACTATCGTCATTCTGCTCTCTCCGCTCCTCTTCCGTGAAAAGCTGACGCCGAAAAAGCTCATCTGCGCGGCGGTATCGCTCATCGGCATCGCGCTCGTTTCGGGAATAGCAGATGTGTCGTCCGTCGGTGCGCGTGACGTAAAAGGAATACTTCTCGGGCTTGGCGCGGCTGTGCTTTATTCGGCAGTTGTTATAATGAACAAGAAAAATCCCTCGGACGACGCATACGGCAAGACGATAATCGAGCTGCTTTCTGCGGCTGTCGTGCTTCTGCCGTATGTTATCGTCTCCGGAGGTATCGTGGGCGTTGAAGTGGGTACAACAGCCCTCATAATGACGGCAGTCGTCGCAGTCGTTCACACGGGCGTAGCTTATGCGCTGTACTTCGGGAGTATGGCGGCACTTCCCTCTCAGACTGTGGCAGTGATGAGCTACATAGATCCCGTTTTTGCGGTGATCCTCTCGGCTACGCTGCTGAAAGAAAAAATCACGGTCTACGCGCTCGTCGGTGCAATTATGATAATCGGTGCGGCGGTGGCGTATGAGGTGGAAGTGAAGAAAAAGAAGTAAGCCAAACTTATGAGTTTTCCCCTCTCCCTCAGTCAACTTCGTGACAGCTCCCTCAAAGAGGGCGCCTAGATAAATTGCAAAATCTAAAAGCCTCCCTCTCAGAGGGAGGTGGCACGACTTGTCGTGACGGAAGGAGGAAGCGAAAAAACACAATTAAATTTGTCTTTATACGCTCTCCCTCAGTCAACTTCGTTGACAGCTCCCTCAAAGAGGGCGGCTTTGTTATCGGTACATATTTTATTACAAAAAAACGCAGGTTCTTTTGCAGCAGCTCGATAAGGATGTTTTTCAGGACACGGATTTTGTACGGCAAAATCCGATGCTCGTTCAAGATGCGGACAAATTGGAATTTGTTGCTCGAAAGAGAAAAACACTGAATGTAAACTCATGTTGCGGAAATGTAAAGTTGATGCGGTTGAGCTTTTGCTATGCCTGAGTATAATGAAATCATCTGATTCACGGAGGTTTTATCATGAAAATGGAAGAAAAGATAACGACGCTCAGGAAAAAGCTTGGATGGTCACAGGAAGACTTGGCTGAAAAGATGAATGTATCCAGGCAAGCAATCAGCCGTTGGGAAAATGGAACGGCACTGCCTGATGCGCAAAATGTTCTGCAGCTTAGTAAACTTTTCCAGATTACCACGGACTACTTGCTGAATGATGATTATGAGAGTGATGGAGATATTCCTGCCGTTCAAAAGGTAAAACAGGAAACAGACGATTTAATTGTTAATAAGAAAAAGCTTCATCTGATTGCTGCGGTCAGCTTTACGATAGCGACATTCTGTTCGTTGGCGGGAATAATAACCAGCGCAAACGGCAGACAGCTTGGCATATCCTGCTTTTCACTCGCGCTTTGTGCTGCGAATGCCGTTGCACAGTATGTTTTGTATTCCAAGAAACCAAAGAGATGAGACCGTGTCAAAATTCAGTTTGTCGAGTAAAAAAATACCCGCCGAAGAGAAATTCCTTTTCGGCGGGTTTTGCTTTTTCTAAAAAACTTCCTTATATGGCTGCGGCGTTTGCGAATCTGCGTTTTTTTATTACTTCTTCAAATGTTTTTTTAACATCAGCACATGGAACGGCACGGACACGGCACAGGTGAGGAGGTCGGCAACCGCCTGGGTGAGTTCTATTCCCGTCAGCCCGATCACACGCGGCAGAATGAGAATAAGCGGCACGAAGAATATACCCTGTCTGCACGACGCGAGGAACGTTGCCGACGCGACGAATCCGAGGCACTGGTAAAGCTGATTAACGAATGTCGAGTATCCAAGCACCGGAAGAGAGAGGCAGAGGAAACGGAGCATCTCACCGCCGATCTTTATGACTTCCGTGTCTCCCGGACGGAACAGTCCCATAATCTTTTCGGAGAAAAACAACAGCACAACAGCCGCCGCGCATCCGTAGACCGTTCCGATTATCGCACCGGTATTGAACGACTGCCGCACGCGCTTATAGTTCTTTGCGCCGTAGTTATATCCGGCAACCGGCTGGAATCCCTGTCCCACACCGATGAGCATACTGCGGAGAAGCATATAGATCTTATTCGCAATACTTACAGCCGACATGGCAGCGTCGCCGTAGATCTTTACGGAATGGTTGAGGAGCGTCGTCGCTATGCTTCCGAGAGACTGGCGAAATACTGTCGGCAGTCCCACGCGGAAAACGGTGAGATAATCTCGCGGTGAGTGGCTCGCTTTCAGTGGATTGACGGAGACGATCGACTTTCCGGCGATGAAGAACGAGATAAGAATAACGAACGAGATGACCTGCGACAGCACCGTCGCTATAGCCGCGCCCTCAACGCCCATTTTCAGTCCGTAGATGAGCAGTGCGTCAAGCCCGATGTTGATTATTCCTCCACTGCACAGTCCTATCATGGACAGCGTGGCTTTGCCCTGCGAGCGGAGAATATTATTTAAGACGAACGACGAGCAGAAAATCGGCGCGCCGTACAGTATCCATTTGCCGTACGAGCAGGCGAGAGGAAGTGCGGTTTCAGTCGAGCCGAAAAGGCGCATCACGAACGGCAGATCGATAAAGCCGAGTGCCATTATGACAAGTCCCATGATGAACGAACCGACAAAGCCTGCCGTACCGTAGAGGTTTGCTTCATCGTTTTTCTTCTCTCCGAGGCGGCGCGAAATAAGGCTCTGTGCGCCCATACCGAAGCCGTAGCCTATCGCCTGGATTATCGCCTGTATCGAGTAAACGACTCCGACCGCGCTCGTTGCGGAGTTGCCGAGAGACGAGACGAAATATGTGTCCGCAAGGTTATAGATCGACGTGATGAGCATACTGAACGTCGTCGGGACAGACAGACGCATGACAAGCGGAAACACTGGCGACTCCGTCATGCGTTCGTATTCGGTTATTTTCCTCCCGATTTTTTCATATGTTTCGGGAGTAACGTTTTTTCTTTTGATTGGTGACATTTTGCGCTTCCGTAAATAAGTGATGCTTCAGTATAACACACTATGCCACATTTTTCAAGCGGTGCGGTCCTTTTCGTCGTTCTTTGGTTCAGAACGTTTTTTCTGTCCGGAATACTGACATGGATTTATATTTAGAACAAAAAATCATATTTCCGCCTTGAATTTTCTGCGCGGATATGATAAAATAGATTCAGATCAAATCAAAGGAGACACAAAAATGTTTAAGGCAAAAAACTTTATCGCGGCTGCCATTTCGTTCTTCCTCCTCTTTGAGGGCGGAGCACTCGGCGGCAAACAGGAACAGAAAATCGACTTTTCAAAGAGATACACCTATGAACACGTCATCATCATAGGCGTCGACGGTGCGGGCAACTTCCACAAGGACTGCAACACACCGAACATGGACAAAATATTCATCGAAAACGGTGCGTGGACAGACTACTGCCGTGCCGCCACACCGTCTATCAGCGCACAGTGCTGGGGTTCGATGCTCACGGGAGTCAAGCCGTATCAGCACAAGCTGACGAACGACACGGTTTCGCACACACCGTACAGCAATCCGAACTATCCGACGATCTTCAAAATGATGAGAGAAGCCTATCCGGACGCAGAGATCGGTTCTTTCTCCAACTGGAATCCGATCAACACCGGCATCGTTGAAAAAAATCTCGACGTAACGTTCGACACGGGCGTTGATAATGAGCTTATCGGCAGGATCTGCACATACATCGAAGACAAGAAGCCGAATCTGTTCTTCATACAGTTCGACTCCGTTGACCACGAGGGTCACTCCGAAAAGTACGGCTCCGAGGCTTATCTGAAGCAGATAGAAACTGTTGACGGCTACGTCGGCGAGATCTACGAATCGATTCAGAAAGCCGGAATCGAGAAGAATACCCTGCTCATCATTACCGCAGACCACGGCGGTTACGAATATTCCCACGGCGGCGCAACAGACGGAGAAATGAACACCTTCTTCGGCGCACACGGCGTATCCGTCAACAAAACAGGCGACCTTGCGCTTTTCGGACGCGACCTTGCCGCTATCGTTTCCTACGCGCTGAACTTCCCGGGAAACGAAGAAAACTGGGATTCGTTCATTCCGCAGAATCTTTTCCTCGACAACATGACTCCTGCCGTTCGTCCGGCTGACGAAATCGCCGAGCACGAATCCGCAAAGACTCCCGAAATGGGAACGGAAGCCGGAATCGAAAACTACATCGACATGGATTCTCTTATGACGGGGCTGTTCTTCGACGACGGACTCGCTGACATCAAAAACGGCATCGAAGCAGAAACAGTTGGCACGGTCTACTACCCCGAAGGATACTACGGCAATGCGCTGAGAGTATCGTCCGAGGGTTATCTCTCGCTGAAGAACATCGACTTCGGTGACGACAACAACGACATTACGATCTCGTTCTGGCTCAAGCTCGACGACGGCATCACAGGGGATCCCGTTATCTTCTCGAACAAGGACTGGTCGAACGGTGACAACGACGGCTTCGCGTTCATCTACAACGGTGCGTCGAAGTTCAATATTTCAAAGAGAAAGACCGAAAAAAATTACTACCGTCACGATTATGACTACAGCGAACCGGCTGACTTCACTCGCTGGAACTATATCACGGTCGTTATCGACAGATATTCGCACAAGGTGACGTACTACTCGAACTTCGAGGAGATCTCCTCCGACTGGTACAAGAAAGGCATCACGGAAGGTGCGTTCAACACAGGTATGCCGCTCAACTTCGGTCAGGACGGCACAGGCAGGTACGAAATTGCGATCTCCGGAGAGATCGACGATCTTCTCATCTTCTCGAAAGCACTTGAGCCGGAAGAAATCGCAAAGCTCAAGGAATACTACGTAAAGTAAACTTAACAGAACAGAAGAAGTCCGGTCCATCGTGCAGGTGGATCGGACTTTTGTTTTGCTTATATCAGAACAGTCCTGTTATTCTGCCGTTCTCGTCGACGTCGATGTTCTCAGCCGCCGGTTTTTTCGGCAGTCCCGGCATTGTGAGGATGTCGCCGGTCATTACGACGATGAATCCGGCTCCGGCGGACACTTTGACGTTCTTTACTGTAACGGTAAATCCCGTCGGTGCGCCGAGTTTTGACGGATCGTCGGAGAACGAATACTGCGTTTTTGCGATACACACGGGCAGGCCGCCAAAGCCGAGGGACTCAAGCTGTGCGATCTGCTTTTTTGCGTTCGGCATAACGGTGATGCCGTCACCGCCGTAGATGCGCTTTACTACGGTTTCGATCTTTTCTTCAATGGAGCAGTCGAGGTCGTAAGAGAAGCGGAAATCGGCTGTTTCTTCTTCGCAGAGGCGGACAACCTCGCGTGCGAGTGCTTCTCCGCCCTTGCCGCCCTCAGCCCATACGGTAGACAGAACGGTATTCACGCCGAGCGAGCGACATTTCGAGACGATGAACTCGATCTCACAGTCGGTGTCCGTCGGGAAGCGGTTGACTGCAACGACGCACGGCAGTCCGTACACGTTTTTGATATTTGAAACATGGCGTAAAAGGTTCGGGATACCCTTTTCAAGCGCGTCGAGGTCTTCTTCTGCAAGCTCGGTCTTCGCGCGTCCGCCGTGCATTTTGAGCGCACGCACCGTTGCGACGACAACTACTGCGTCGGGTTTCAGTCCGGCAGTGCGGCATTTTATATCGAGGAATTTTTCCGCACCGAGGTCTGCGCCGAAGCCTGCTTCCGTTACGGTATAGTCGCCCATTTTCAGCGCCATTTTCGTCGCCATTACGGAGTTGCATCCATGCGCGATATTCGCAAAAGGTCCGCCGTGGACGAATGCGGGAGTTCCCTCAAGCGTCTGCACGAGGTTCGGCTTTATCGCATCCTTGAGAAGTGCCGTCATCGCGCCGACTGCCTTTATGTCGCCGGCAGTCACGGGCTGGTCGTCGTAGGTATATCCGACTATGATGCGCGAGAGCCGTTCTTTGAGGTCGCTGATCGACGTAGCGAGGCAGAACACCGCCATTATCTCGGACGCGACTGTTATGTCAAATCCGTCTTCACGCGGCGTGCCGTTCGCCTTTCCGCCCATACCGTCGACGATGAATCGGAGCTGTCTGTCGTTCATGTCGACACACCGTTTCCATGTGATTTTGCGAACGTCGATTCCGAGCGCGTTTCCCTGCTGGATATGGTTATCGAGCATCGCGGCGAGGAGGTTATTTGCCGCGCCTATCGCGTGAAAGTCACCCGTGAAATGGAGGTTGATATCCTCCATAGGAACTACCTGAGCGTATCCGCCGCCTGCCGCACCGCCTTTTACACCGAAAACCGGTCCGAGCGACGGTTCTCTTAGTGCAACAGTCACGTCCTTACCGATCCGCGCAAGACCGTCGGCAAGTCCTATCGTAGTTGTGGTTTTTCCCTCTCCTGCAGGTGTCGGCGTTATTGCCGTGACAAGGACGAGCTTGCCGTCCTCCCTGTCAGTCTCTCTGAGCAGTGCCGGATCGACTTTCGCCTTATATCTGCCGTACTGTTCGAGGTACTTTTCGTCGACGTGTGCGCGCTTTGCGATCTCGGTTATGGGTTTCAGTGAACATTCCTGAGCTATTTCAATATCGGTTTTGTATGCCATGATGTTCTCCTTTTAATATTAATGGTGGAACAGTCTCATTCCCGTGAATGCCATTGTGATACAGTATTTATTACAGCAGTTTATTACGCAGTCGTCGCGGATCGAACCGCCCGGCTCTGCTATGTATCTGACTCCGCTCCGTTTTGCTCTCTCGATATTGTCGTCAAACGGGAAGAATGCGTCCGAGCCGAGGGACACGCCGTCGATCTTTGAGAGATATTCGCGCTTTTCGCTCTCCGTCAGACGCTCCGGCTTTTCGGTGAAGTATTTCTCCCACACTCCGTCCGCGCACACGTTCTCTTCGTTCTGATTGATATATCCGTCGATGACGTTATCTCTGTCGGGGCGTCCGAGCTCCGCTTTAAACGGCAATGAAAGGACTTTTTCGTGCTGTCGGAGGAACCATGTGTCTGCTTTTGTTCCGGCGAGCCGTGTGCAGTGGATGCGTGACTGCTGACCTGCGCCCACGCCTATTGCCTGTCCGTCATAAGCGTAGCAGACCGAGTTCGACTGCGTATATTTCAGAGTGATGAGCGAGATTATGAGGTCGCGGACCGCGCTCTCCGGCAGTTTTTTCGCCTCCGTGACGATATTCGTGAGTAGTTCGCGGTTGACGGTAAAGTTGTTTCTTCCCTGCTCGAATGTGATACCGAATACCTGCTTATGTTCAACCGGCTCCGGTATGTAATCGGGATTGATCTTTACGATATTATAGCCGCCCTTACGCTTTGTTTTGAGGATTTCAAGTGCTTCCGGCTCGTATCCCGGCGCGATAATGCCGTCGGAAACTTCGCGCTTTAAGAGCTTTGCAGTCGTCACGTCGCACACGTCGGACAGAGCAACCCAATCGCCGAACGAAGACATTCTGTCAGTCCCTCTTGCTCTTGCGTAAGCCGAAGCAAGCGGTGATGAATCAAGCTCCGCAATATCGTCGACGAAGCAGGCTTTTTTGAGCTTTTCGGGAAGCGGTATCCCCACTGCGGCTGAGGTCGGGCTGACGTGCTTGAACGATGCCACAGCCGGCAAGCCGAGTGCCTCTTTCAGCTCTTTGACAAGCTGCCATGAATTGAATGCGTCGAGAAAATTGATATATCCCGGGCGACCGTTCAGCACTTCTATAGGAAGTTCGCCGCCGTTTTCCATATATATTTTCGCCGGTTTCTGATTCGGGTTACAGCCGTATTTCAGTTCAAATTCTTTCATTTGGCGTCTCCGTTTTTATTTAGAAGTCGGTTTTCTTCTTTGCCCGTTGCAAGGTCGGTATAACGGACGTAAAGCGAGATTCTGTTATCCTTATCAAGCGCGTTCCAGAGCTTTTCGGTGAATGTGTCTATCGAATCGTCGATTACAACGCGCTTCGGCTCTCCGGTGAACGGCGGAAGCGGCTCGCCGTCCGAGATATAAGTATGGATGAAATGTCCGAGTCCTCTGACAGACGGATAACAGTAATTATATCTGACGGAAGCTGTTCCCTGTTCGTCAACGCTCTTGATAATGTTGAGTTTATACGAAAAATCGCCGTCCTCAAATGTGATCATACCGCTGATTCGTGGCGTGAGGTTCGGTGAATCCGGCTCGAAATCGCGCGTTTCAAGAGCTTTTTCAAATGTTTTGCCGTTCGAGAGGCAGTTGAAAAGCGTATCGGTCTGATCGCCGTTTGTGACGATGAGGTTGTTTCTCCATTTCCGCATCGCGTTATAAATGATCAGCGACGGGTCTTCGACCTTTGTGCTGTCGAACGGCTCTGTGCGAACGATTCCGCCTTTTTCGGTGATTACGCGGTTACGCGAGTTCTCGCTCCGTCCCATTATGAAATACGCGGCGCAGGACTTTGTCCCGTCGGGCGTTTTGCCGATGACAATACCTCTGCCGGGGTATGTGTTCCCCGAGAGAATTGACGAAAAGTCGTTTATCTTATACGGATCCATATTTTTTCTCCTAACTAAAAATAAATTATCTGAACAAAAAGGCACAGTCCGACCTCACTCAGTCAGATTGTGCCCAGACGGTCGGCTTATTCCGCATCTGCTTCTCCGTGGTCCTCCACGTTCTTCCGTCAGTCACAGCGCGGTTCGTTTTGTTCCTTTGAAGAACTGTTATTCTATCGTGAGAATATCGGCAAAACCGGTGATGTCGAACACTTCCTTAATGTCGGCGTTCGCGTTTCTGATCACCATGTTTCCCTGCTTGTTCATGATCTTCTGTGCTGCAAGAAGCACGCGAAGTCCGGCAGATGATATGTATTCGAGCTTTTCAAAATCAAGAGAAAGCTCGCCGACTCCCTCAAGCTCGTTTTTTATAATTTCTTCAAGCTGGGGTGCGGTCGTGGTGTCAAGTCTGCCTATAAGCGCAAGAGCAAGGGAGCAGTCTGCTGAGTTTTTGATTATTTCCATTTGGTTTCTCCTTACGGTTTGCAAATTAAACGATCAAGATACAACGATTCATTTTATGATATGATTATATCATCAGTATCGTGATTTTTCAATCCCTTTATATGAATTTATGTCTGATTTCGTCAGATTTTTGACTCTATCCATTCAAGAACGTCCGCGTATACCTCGTTTTTGTTCGTTTCGTTGAGCATTTCGTGCCGTCCACCGGCGTACAGCTTGATCTTTGTGTCGGTCAAGCCGGCATTATTGTAGCTGTTATACGCCCTGATTACGCCGTCTGAGTATCCGCCGACAGGATCCATTGATCCCGAGAAGAAGAACATCGGCAGATTTTTCGGGACTTTAGCGATGTTCTCTTTCTTCTGGATATACGAGATCCCGCGGAACATTTCATAATAGACTTCGGCGCACGGCAAAAATCCGCAAAGAGGATCTGCGCAGTATTTTTCGGATACCGAAAGGTCGCGCGAAAGCCATTCGTTCTCGTTCTTCGGGTTTTCGATTTCTTTATTGTACGAGCCGAAGCACATTTTGCGTATCATTTCGCTTCTCGCGCGAATGCCGCCTTTCTTCATAACGGCTTTTGCAACTGCTCTGCCGAGGAAAAGCACGGGCTCGGGATTTGCTCCCGTACCACTTATGATCGCGCCTGCGAGTCCTTCAGCGTATTTTGTGATATACGTTCTGACAAGAAACGAGCCCATACTGTGTCCGAGGATAAAGTACGGCTTATCGGGGTATTTTTCGGCGGTCAGGCGGCGAAGCGAGTTAACGTCTTCGACGTTTTTGAACCAGCCGTCGTCCTCTGCGAAAAAACCGAGGTCTTCTTCTTTTGCCGCGCTTTTGCCGTGACCGAGAAGATCGAATCCGACGACTGTGATGCCTTTTTCGGCGAGGAATGATGCAAATTCGTCATATCTTTCGATATGCTCGGCGATTCCGTGAACAAGCTCGACTACAGCCTTTGTCTCTTCCGCTTTCCACTCGATAGCTCTGAGATTTGTGTGCCCGTCCGATGAAAGAAAATAAAATTCGTTTTTTTCCACGTTTCTGTCCTCCGTTATGTGATATTTACACTTAAATAGTACTCCGCTGAATATGCTTTGTCAAGTGGGTTTTGTTGCAGACTCAGACAAATACCGAAATATCATTTCAAATTTCAGAAGAAAAACCGCTGTTAAGCGGCTATTCTTTCAAGTAATTTATCAAACTGTTTTCCGCAGAGCTTTGACAGTAGTTTCACTATCTGTCCGACAAGAACCGCGGCAAGGATGGTTCCGATCCCGACGATCCCCTTACCGATCCAAAGAGAACCGAATCCGCCGAGAAAGATCACCTGAAGCACAAGTGCGATAACGATAAGCGATACATCGACAAGCGTTTTGCAGTTGCCGAACGGCTTTGACGACACTTCGGACAGTGCGGCAGCAAGCCCTTCAGCCGGCATCGGAACGAGCTTCGGCCTGAGGTATATGAACACTCCGATACCTATGATTATCATACTGGCGAAAAGATAGACGAACTGCATCACAATGCCCGAAGGCTTCGGAAAGTTTATGAGAAGACCGTTGAAAGTATACGGAATACCGAGATCAATCGTTCCGATTTTGATGTTATATGCCGCAACTCCGGTAAAATCAACCATAAGTCCGAAAATCAATGCAACAGGCACGCCGAGAATATTTTTCCATTTGAATTTTTTACGCAGTACGATGAATTGTGCGAGTACAAGAACGCAGTACACAACAATGACCATATTCCCGAGTGAAACATCCGGAATAATTCCCGCAAGCACGGCAGGAATAGAGCTTACCGGAGAGATGCCGAGGGATGACAGCTTTGATATATTTATTCCTATAGTGATTATAAGCAGTCCGATAATATACACAAGCAGACGGACGATAAATCCGGATACACTGCTTTTCTTTTTTTTATTCTGAATCTTCATAATAATCTCCCGAGAAAACCGAATAATTATCCTTTAGATAATTATATAACTACGGGTTTGTTTTGTCAAGTTACGACTTGACTTTTTTCGGATTAAATGGTATTATTCAGACATAAAGATAAATTGAGGTAATCACCATGCCCGGATTCAAACAAAACGACGAGATGACCTACATCCCGAACAAATATGTGAGTGAAAACACTTTCATCGGCTCGACAGAAAAGCCCACCGTGCCGCCGAAATACGAAGATATACGGAAAAAACTGCCGAAGCCGATCTTCGACGGTCACGACGACTACATAAAATGCTACGAATATGCGTGGAAGACGGCGTTCGGCAATCTCAGCCTGCCGAAAGACGGAACGGGATTTGTGTCGTCGTTCATCGACGCGGCGTTCAACGGCTGTATTTTCATGTGGGACTGCTCGTTCATAACGATGTTCACAAAGTACGCCGAGGGAGTCTTCCCTTTTCAGAAAACGCTCGACAATTTCTATTCGCATCAGCACCGCGACGGTTTCATCTCGCGCGAGATAGAAGAAGACACGGGACTTGAGCATTTCACGCGGTACGATCCGTCGTCGACCGGACCGAACATCCTCGCGTGGAGCGAAATGCAGTATTACGACAACATGCACGACGGCGAGAGGCTCGCGCGTGTTTATCCTGCCCTGCGTGCTTTCCACAACTGGATGAGAGAAAACCGCACATGGCGCGACGGAAGCTATTTTTCTTCCGGCTGGGGCTGCGGTATGGACAACGTGCCACGCTTCAAGTGCGAAAGCGAAGACACATTCGGATACGAATGCCAGTTCTCGCACGGTCACATGGTATGGGTGGACATCTGTCTCGAACAGCTTCTCAACTGCGATATTTTAATCAGAATGAACGAAATTCTCGGCGGCGGTGACGATGTTTCCGACCTCGTCGAGGAGCGCGAACGGTTATCATCCCTTGTGAACGATATTCTTTGGGACGACGGCGACGGCTTCTACTTCGATCAGTGGAGAAACGGGGAACTGAACCACGTCAAGCACATCGGTGCGTACTGGGCGCTGGTGGCGGACGTTGTGCCGAAAGAACGGCTCAAAAAGTTCCTCGCGCATCTTGAGAATCCGAACGAATTCTGCCGACAGAACGCCGTACCTACGCTCTCCGCCGATCATCCGATGTATGCGCCTGACGGGTACTACTGGCGCGGCGGAGTATGGGCGCCGACAACGTACATGGTTTTATGCGGACTCGAAAAACAGGGAGACGACCGACTGAGATACGAAATCGCGGACAAATTCCTCCGCAACGTGGTTGAAGTTTACAATAAAACGGGTACGTTATGGGAAAACTACAAGCCGGACAGCGCTGAGCCGGGTATTCCCGCGCGTCCGGAGTTCGTCGGCTGGACGGGACTTGCGCCGATCTCGATATTCTTCGAGCACGTTCTCGGCATCCGAGCGAATGTTGCCGAAAACACGATTATTTGGGACGTAAACCGCACGGAGCGGCACGGGATCGAGCGGTATCCGTTCGGCAAAGACGCGACAGTCGATCTCGTTTGTGAAGCGCGTGCGTCCGATGAAGAAGAGCCGAAAATCACTGTGCGCTCAGACAAACCGATCACGGTCGTCGTAAAGTGGAACGGGCGCGAAAAAGTGATACAAGGGTAAAATATTATTACAACAAACAAGCCCTCAGTTTTTCATGCAACCGAGGACTTGTTTTATTGTTAAAACATATTTCTCTGTATAATGTTCCCTTTTATTACAAAGTAATTTGCAAATTATTCGTTAGCTCTGTCTGATTATTCATTATTCATTGTTCATTATTCATTAATGTAATTCTATTCTCTCCATCCGTCCACGCCCGCGCGCTCCATTGCGCCGAGGATACGGCGGTGTACGCCTCTATGTTCTCTGTCAAGCGTGCGGAGATATTCTTTCATCTTTTCCCTTTCAGTCTCGCCGTCCTCGGGGCACGGGCTTTTGACGACGGGCAGGTTTTCCGCACGTGCCACTGCGGCGACCTCATATTCGCGCGCGTAAACGAGCGGACGGATGACTTTTATCCCGTTGTCGGCGTACTCCGTCACAGGCGAGAAGCAGCCGATCCGTCCTTCATTCGTGAGCGAGAGCATGAACGTCTCCACCGTGTCGTCGAGGTGGTGTCCGAGTGCGAGAGAGCTCGCGCCCATGGCTTTCGCCGCATTGACAAGCGCGCCGCGTCTCATCATAGCGCAAAGCGAACACGGATTTTTCTCCCGTCTCTCGCCGAACACGATCTTCGAGATCTCAGTCCGCTCAACGCGGTAATCAACTCCGAGTGTGCGGCAAAAATCTCTCACGCCGTCAAACAGCCCGTCGCTTCCGTCAAAGCCGAGGTCGACCGAGACGGCTGTAATTTCGTATTTCACGGGATAAAACTCGCGCATTTTCGTGAGGGCGAGGAGCAATGCGAGCGAATCTTTTCCGCCGGATACGCCGACCGCGATTTTGTCGCCGTCGTTTATCATTCCGTAATGCTCGCACGCCTTACGGGTTTTCGAGAGCAGTTTTTGTGTTTCTTTCATATTCATTCCACCTTCGGCATAAAATGACCTGCGATAATTCATTCAGAGGTGAAGTTATGCCGACAAAAATTTACATTGATCAAGGTCACAATCCCGTGAATCCCAACGCAGGAAGCGAGGGGAACGGATTCAGAGAGCAGGACATCGTTTACAGGATAGGGGAACTGACGGCGGCGGCTCTCAGAAGCTACGGATTCGAAGTCCGTCTGTCGCGTCCTACGCCGGAGACACAGCTCGGAACGTCAAACACGACGTCTCTTGCCGCGCGTGTGAACGATGCGAACTCGTGGGGCGCGGATTATTTCATAAGTCTGCACACGAATGCGTCGGAGAACACTTCCGCAAGCGGCTCGGAGGCGTTCGTCTACAGTGAAAACTCACGTGCCGCCGCACTTGCCGGAAACATTCTGACTCAGCTCGGCTATGCGACGGGACTAAAAAACCGAGGCGTTAAGGTACGTCCCGGTCTGTATGTACTGCGAAAAACACGGATGCCGGCGACGCTCGTCGAGCTTGGCTTTATTACAAACACCGAGGACGCGGAGCTTATGGCGTACAGTCCGCAGCTCTTTGCCGCAGGGATAGTAAACGGTGTGCTCGCGTATTTCGGTATGCTGTGATCAGTTTCCGTCGCTCCGCTTTTCGGCGAGGTCCGGACGGCGTTCTTTCGTGACTGCCTCCGACTGCTCGCGCCGCCATTTTTCGATATTGGCGTGGTGTCCGCTGACGAGCACCTCCGGCACTTCTCTGCCCATCCAGACGGGCGGGCGAGTGTACTGCGGATATTCGAGGAGGTCGTCTTCAAAGCTCTCTTTTTCGTGGCATTCTGGGAGTGTCAGCACGCCGTCGCAGAGTCGTCCGACTGCATCCGTCACGATACACGCCGGAAGCTCGCCGCCGGTCAGCACGAAGTCGCCGATAGAAATTTCTTCGTCAACGATCTCGTCTATGACACGCTGGTCTACTCCCTCGTAGTGTCCGCAGAGGATGACGAGCTGTTTATGCGTCGCCAGCTCTTTTGCGATACTTTCGTTGAACGTGCGCCCTTTCGGGGACATATAAATGACGTACGGTTTTTCGCCGTCGGCGTCTTCCCGTCCGTATTCCTCTATCGCTTTATAACAGCGGTAGATAGGCGGTGCCGCCATGAGCATCCCTCTCCCTCCGCCGTACGGTGTATCGTCGACGCGGCGGTGCTTATCCTCCGACCAGTCGCGGATATTATACGTATTCACGCTGAGTTTTCCGGATTTTCTCGCGCGTCCGATTATGCTCTCGGAGAGGATATAATCGACGTAGTCCGGAAAGAGCGTCATTATGTCAATCCGCATTTTCTTCCCTCATTCCGTCGATAAGGTGAACGTAGATGCCCTCGTCTTCCCCTTCGTCGGTGATCTTTTTGACGAACTCCGGCACGACGGGGATCATGAACTGACCGCCCCTCACGTCGTCGACAACGTATATCTCGCGTCCGCCCGGTGTGATGACTTCGGAGAGAGTACCGTACTTTTCGCCGCTCTCGAAGTCGATCACGTCAAGACCGATTATATCGGCGACGAAAACCGCGCCTTTTTTGAGGCGGAAGTCTTCGCGCGAGGCGTAGAACGTCGTTCCTTTATAAGGGATCGCGTCTTCAACTGTCGGAATATCGGCAAACGAGACGAGCACCATTTCTTTCTGCACGGAAGCGGCACGCACCTTCATCGGGGTAAACGTGCCGTCTTTTTCTTTTTTATATAGAGTCTTTATCTTTGCGAGTGTATCGGGCGTGTCGCAGTAGCACTCAAGCCGCAATGTTCCGCGGATACCGTGCGTGCTTACCGCCTTACCGCATTCAAGATACTGATGTTTTGACATTGTACACCTTTCTTTATTGATATGGTGTTTTTGAAACTCTGTTTTGTTGAGGCTCTGCCTCAAACTCCGCATAAGAAACTTTTTCGAGAAAAAGTTTCTTATGGATCTTCAAAAAGCTATATAACAATTTTTTTCAAAAGTTTTCCGTCCACCCTTTTTCAAAAGGGTGGCGAGGTCAAGGGCGAGCAGCCCTTGGATATGCACTTAAAGGCGTGCCGCAATTCTGCAAAAATCATCTGCCGAGAGTTTTTCGCCGCGGATATCGGTGCGGAGTCCGCATTCTTCGAGCGCAGCGGTGATTTTCTCTTTCGGGTATTTTGCGCCTACGGAATTGACGAGCGTTTTCCGTCTCTGTCCGAATGCGAGCGCGATGATCTCACCGACTTTTTCGGAGAAATTCACGCAGTCCGCGTCGTCCTCGGGAGAATCCGGAAACACTTCCCTTATCCCACCGTGCGGCACGATACCGACAACGGCTGACGAAACCTTCGGAGGCGGCAAAAAGTTCCCTGCCGACACGTCGAACAGCTTTTCGGCTTTCGCTTTCAGCGCGATCGACGCCGTAATTGCGCCGTAGTCGTCCGTCCCTGCTTTTGCGGCGAGGCGGCGTGCGACTTCGAGCTGTACCATCACGGTGACGGACGAGAGCGGAATCTTCTCCGACGGCGTGAACGATTCGAGTATCTTCATTATCACTGGAGTAGTGATATAATACGGCAGATTCGCGCACACGGAGACCGTGCCGCCGTCCGCCAAAATATCGGCGAAATGCTCTTCGATGAACGACGGAAGGTCGATCTTCATAAAATCGCCCTCGACGACGGTCACGTTTTCGTAATCCTGAAGTGCTTCGCCGAGCAGTGGGATAAGCCCGCGGTCAAGCTCGACTGCTACGACCTTTGCGTAGTTTTCGCAGAGGTACTGCGTGAGTGCGCCGACTCCGGGGCCTATCTCGATAACGCCGTTTTTCTTCGTCGGATCGGCACAGGCGGCTGAACAGGCGGCAATTCGTTCGGGGACTGACGGATTTATGAGAAAATTCTGTCCGAAGCCTTTTTTCGGCTGCTGACCGTACTTTTCGAGCAGGTCGCGCACCGTGCGGTAGTCACAGAGGTTATTCATCTGATTATTTCGATGCTGTAGCCGACAGAATATTCTTCATCGGGTTTTAAGGTCTTTGCATATTTCTTGCTCTTTGCGTCTGTCGTTTCGTCGACATCAGCCGGAAGACCGTTCCACGGTTCGAGGCAGAGGAACGGTGAATGCTTGAATTCGGGCGTCCAGATACCGAGCGCGTCAAAGCCCTCGAAATTGAAGCGGAAGCCCTTATCTGTCTTCGTCGAGACGAGCTTGACGGATTTTTTCGGCAGGTTTTCGACTATCATACAGTCGTTATCGAAATCGGAATAAACGAGCGGAAGTTCGTTCGTACCGATGAGTTTATCGCACTTCGGAACGGAGGAATTCATATATCCGTCCTTCGTTATCGAAACGGTACAGCCTTCTGCGTCGTCGAACACGAGCTTATGCTCTTCAAATCCGCCGTCTTCTTCTCTGAGCGGCACATTGAAGCCGGGATGACCGCCGATACAGAACGTCATTTCGTTCTTATCCATATTCTTTACGGTGAAGCGAGCGGAAAAGCCGTCGTCGGTGACGCTGTATTCGGCTTTCAGCGAATAGCAGAACGGGAACGACGCGAGCGTTTCTTCGCTTTCGCGCTGTTCGAGGACTATTTTATTCTTTGAGACATACACCGGCTCAAATTCGCGCTTTCTTGCGAGTCCGTGCTTCGGCATCGGATATTCCACGCCGTCGAACGCCATTTTGTTGTCCTTTGCGGAACAGCAGACCGGGAAAAGGATAGGCGCCTGTCCGTTCCAGTGTTCGGGATTTCCCTGCCATACGTATTCGATACCGTCTGAGATGAACGAGGCAAGCTCGCCGCCGTATGTGCGGACTGTGCCGGTCGAATTATTCGAGCTGATCGTGAAAGTCATAAGAACCTCCGGTTAGTTTTTCAAAAATTAAAACTCGAGCTTCTGCTGAATGTATGCGGCAACTTCGGAGATCGGCATTCTTACCTGCTCCATTGTGTCGCGGTCACGGATAGTTACGCAGTTATCTTCAACTGAATCGAAGTCGTAGCAGATGCAGAACGGTGTGCCGATCTCGTCTTCTCTGCGGTATCTCTTACCGATAGAGCCTGCGTCGTCGAAGTCTACCGGGAACAGCTTATTCAGCTCGTTAAAGAGTTCAGCCGCATTGTCGGAGAGCTTCTTCGAGAGCGGAAGTACGGCAGCCTTTACGGGAGCGATAGCAGGACTGAAGTGCATTACAACGCGCGTATCGTTCTTTTCCGCGTCTACGACTTCTTCGTCGTATGCGTCGCAGAGAACTGCGAGAACGCTTCTCTCAACGCCGAGAGACGGCTCGATGACGTACGGGATATATCTTTCGTTCGTTTCGGGATCGAAGTAAGTAAGGTCCTTGCCGGAAACGGTCTGGTGCTGTGTGAGGTCGTAGTCTGTTCTGTCGGCAACGCCCCAAAGCTCGCCCCAGCCGAACGGGAACATAAACTCAAAGTCGGTAGTTGCCTTGGAGTAGAAGCAAAGCTCTTCGGGATCGTGGTCGCGGAGGCGGATATTTTCGTCGCGCAGTCCTATAGAGAGGAGCCAGTTATGGCAGTACGAACGCCAGTAGTTGAACCATTCGAGGTCTGTGCTGGGCTTGCAGAAGAATTCAAGCTCCATCTGCTCGAATTCGCGGACGCGGAAGATGAAGTTACCGGGTGTGATCTCGTTACGGAACGATTTGCCGATCTGACCGATACCGAACGGTATTTTCTTTCTTGTTGTACGCTGTACGTTCACGAAGTTTGTGAAGATGCCCTGTGCGGTTTCGGGACGGAGGTAAACGGTGTTCTTTGCGTCCTCTGTTACGCCCTGGAACGTCTTGAACATAAGGTTGAACTGTCTTATATCGGTGAAGTTATGCTTGCCGCAGGACGGGCAGAGGATGTTGTGTTCTTCAACGAACGCTTTCATCTCAGCCTGGGAGAATGCGTCGATCGGCTTCGGAAGCTCGAACGAGTTTTCGGCGCACCAGTCTTCGATGAGCTTGTCGGCTCTGAATCTTTCGTGGCATTCACGGCAGTCCATAAGCGGATCGGAGAAGCCTGCAAGGTGACCGGATGCCACCCACGTCTGCGGATTCATAAGGATAGCCGCATCAAGACCGGCGTTATATTTGTTCTCCTGGACGAACTTCTTCCACCATGCTTTTTTGATGTTGTTCTTCAGCTCTACGCCGAGCGGACCGTAGTCCCATGTATTTGCGAGTCCTCCGTAGATCTCGGAGCCGGGGAATACAAAGCCTCTGTTCTTGCAGAGCGCTACGATCTTGTCCATTGTTTTTTCAGTGTTTGCCATACGCATAGGATTGTACCTTCCTTTTTTGTGTTTATGAAGAATTTTTATTATTTGCCGGTTGTGAGGCGGTATTTCTCGAACATCACGACTGCCTTGTCGGTATCGGGCTTGAAATAGCCGTTCGAGGTTTCCGTCGGGGATTTATATGTGCAGGGATATGTAAGCTCGATTTTTTCGAATTCGTCTGCGTAGCTGAAGAGGTCGTAGACTGCGTCGAGGTCCTTTGACGTGAAGTTTGTCTTCACTGTCTGCCGTGTTGCGGTGAGGTTGGTTATCAATTCGCCGAGAAGTGCTTTCGACATTGAAGCGAAGTGGTCTATATACGCCTCAGACAGCGACAGCGTGACGATCTGCTTTGTGCTGAGGTCTGCTTTACTGTGTTCGATGACCGACAGTGCGGTATAAAACCGTTCGGATGTCATATCAAGCTCGCCGGAATAAAGGGTTAGCGCGTTATCGGCGGGATATGTGATCCTTTCGCCGTTCACGTCATAGCCGTCGACCTGCTTTGTCGCGCTGTATGTGTAGTACATTCCGTCGGTGTAAACGGCAGAGGGATTATTCACCTGCACCGTACCTGCAACAGTCGTGAAAGCCGCCATATCGGAGCCGCCGAGGATGAACGAATAGTCCGGCACGATCCCTGTGAGGGATGTCACATATTCGCAGAGCTTATCTATGCCGTATGTATAGTAGACTTCGCTCAGAGTGCGGTATCCGCTTGCGGTCGTGACGCGGAGAGACGGTGTGATATATGAATAAACGGTGTTTCTGTTATCTTTATCAAGGATGACGAGCGTAATTGACGAGACGTGTGCCGTTCTGTAGCCGCCGCTCAGCACGCCGATAGAGTCGGACGGTTTTGCAGTCGAGAACCATTCGGTATCATCGGAAGAGAGGATATAATTATCGTAAAGATCGGGGCGGTAGTCGGTCGTTATCATAAGGAACGAGAAGCTGTCGCCGTCGATTGTGTTGTCGGGAGTCGTACCCGGGATATCAGGCTCTTCACCGTCGGAGTTTTCGGAATCCTTGATGATGTTATCAAGTTCTTCTTTTTCGGAGCGGAAGATGCTCTCGACGGTACCTGTGACGAACGAAGTCGCAAAGTAAGCGATGATGCCGAATATGAGAGCCGAAACGAGGAATGTGACCCCGAAGTTTTTCAGAGCAGAAAGCATTGTGTTATCCTTTCATGAAATGGCAGTGTATCATTTTGAATCGCGTTTTGAAAACGCGCGTGATTTTCAAATATATTCAGTATATTATACTATATAATGAAAATAATTTCAAGGGGTAAGGTGGAAAACACTGCGTGTTTTCTTCCTTTTTTTCTTCAGTGTCGCAATAAAACACCCAAAAACGCAAGAAAAACAAAGAAAAAACGAGATTTGCCTATGCTAAATCAAAATAATCAAACTTTTTTTCAAAAAACTCTTGACAAAAATTCTCTACCGTGCTATAATCTCCGACGTACGAAAAAATAATCTAATATTTTCGGAGGAAAAAAGGTATGTCCACATACATGCAGAAACCCGCAGAGGTTAAGCGCGCTTGGTACGTCCTTGACGCAGCCGGCAAGCCTCTCGGAAAAACAGCAGTTACGGCTGCTAACATTCTTCGCGGCAAACATCGCCCCGAATTCACACCTAACGTTGACTGCGGCGAATTCGTAGTCATCATCAACTGCGACAAGGCAGTTCTCACCGGCAGAAAGCTCGATCAGAAGTTCTACCGCACACACTCCGGCTACATCGGCGGTCTTAAGGAAACATCCTACCGCAAGCTCATGGCTGAAAAACCGGAATTCGCTATGGAACTCGCCGTAAAGGGTATGCTTCCGCACAACTCTATCGGTGACAAGGCTATCACAAGACTCAAGACATACGCAGGTTCCGAGCACAAGCAGGCAGCTCAGAATCCTGTTCCGTACGAAGTTGAAATATAAGAAAGGGACGGTAACAAAATATGTATAAAAGAGCTAAAACTTATTTCTAAGGTACGGGCAGAAGAAAAAGCTCCGTTGCTCGCGTAAGACTTTATCCCGGTACAGGCAAGATCACTATCAACGGTCGTGACGTTGACGATTACTTCGGACTCGAAACACTGAAGCTCATCATCAACCAGCCGTTCGGCGTAACCAACACTGCAGGCAAGTTCGACATCGTCGTAAACGTTGTCGGCGGCGGTATCGCAGGTCAGGCAGGCGCTATCCGTCACGGTGTTGCAAGAGCGCTCCTCGCAGCTGATGAAGCTAACCACGACGCTCTCAAGAAGGCAGGCTTCCTCACCAGAGACCCGAGAATGAAAGAAAGAAAGAAATACGGTCTCAAAGGTGCCCGTCGCGCTCCTCAGTTCTCAAAGAGATAAGTTGTCCCAATCGGGCGAAACAAAAGCCATCGTTATTCGGTGGCTTTTCTTTTTTCTAAAACTACGAAAATAATTACTCCGTACACAAAAACTCTTGTATTTTCCGGTCAGATCGCTATAATAAGATATAGATAAAAAACCGCAATGACAGCGAGGAACACGCAGTATGACTGACGTATATTTCTGTTTCGATACAGAGGACTTCACGAGTGACAAATCAAGCACTTCGGCAAAAAGAGAAGCGGATATTCTCTCGGCAAACGGTATCAAAGGCAACTTCAATCTTGTCGGATACCTTGCGCGTGAGCTGATCCGCAACCGCCGTTATGATGTGCTTGATTCTCTGAAAAAACATACGATCTCCACCCACTCTCTCCGCCACAGTATCCACCCGACCATTTGTGAATACACGGATCTCGAGGATTACTTCAACGCACGCCGAGAGTTCGAGAGACAGGAGGCGGAAGGTCTCGGCATGATCAAGGCCGCTACCGGCATCGATTCCGTTGTTGCCGCCTGCCCGCCCGGTTACAGTATGTCCTATGTTGCAATGTACACCTACGCCGACTGGGATATACCGATCTTCATCGGCAGTATCAATCCGATGCCGGACGGTTCCGGTTTCTATTACTGCAACGGATTCCACACGAATTACGACATCTGCCTTGAAGACGAGCTTTTCAAGGATGACTACAACGAAGCGGCACTAATTGACCGCATGGCATCTCTACGTCACGTTTTCATCTGTCACCACCCGCACAGAGCGATTTATAAAAAGCACTGGGACAGAGTCAATTACGACGGGTACAACCACCACCCGATGTACGAATGGGAAGAGCCGGAAATGCACACCGCAGAAGAAAGCGAAATGTTCTACCGTCGTATGGATTCTCTCGCCAAAGCGCTGAAATCCGATCCGCGATTCGTTCTTCCGCCGCTCGAAACACTCGATGAAAAAGTCAAAAACGATATTTTCGGCAGAACTGTCACCCGTGAAATGCTTCCCCCTGTCAAACAATCGCTTGAAAAAGACTTCAAGTGGCTCGTTTCTCCCGTTTCGTTATCGGTCGCGGACTGCTTCTTCGCCGCACGGCATTTTCTCTTCTCGGATGAGCCTTACACCACCGGCAGAGTCCACGGTTTCCTCGCAGATCCCGAAGGCATAACGGAGAGTGTGATCCTATCTGCCGACGGAATCAGAAAAGCCGCCGCTTCTCTCTCCCACGACGATTTTATTCCTCCGTTCATTTTCGTCGACGGTCAGAAGGTCGGTCCTGCCGATCTCCTGTTCGCCATGCTTGATGTCGCCATGGGATCGGAGCGCGTCACCCTTTATCCGAGGGCGCAGGAATGCAACTACGCCGGTACTTTCCCGCATATCAAGACGTGCCGCATCGACGGATACTGGATCCACAGCACAGATTTCAAGGATGAGTGGCTGAGCAGACGCATCCGTCAGCAGACCTGGACACTGCGGACTGAGCTTTGATTCGCGCTTACGTAAACTACCGTTTGATGAAAACAAAAAATCCACCGTTTCCGTTATGGATCCGGTGGATTTTGTTTTGACTGTAATTATTCTTCGTCGGCGTTTTCCCAGTTGTGGTATACTTCGGAAACGTCGTCGCTTTCGTCGAGGTGTTCGAGAAGTGCGTTCATATTCTTGATCGCTTCTTCGTCGGTGAGCGTTACGTACGACTGCGGGATCTTCGTTTCTTCCGCGGATTCGACTTTATAGCCCTTTGCCTCAAGTGCTTCCTTGATAGCGTATACGTCGTCGGGCTGTGTCGTGATCTCGAATGCGTCTTCGTCTGCGGAGAAGTCTTCTGCGCCTGCCTCGAGTGCGGCTTCCATAAGCTCGTCCTCGTCAGCCTTTTCGTTGTCTTCGCGGAGGAGGATGATCACGCCCTTATCGTCGAACATATAGGATACGCAACCGGTAGCGCCGAGATTTCCGCCGTACTTATCGAAGAAGTGGCGAACGTCGGATGCTGTACGGTTTCTCGAATCCGTTGCAGTTTCAACGATGACTGCAACTCCGCACGGACCGTAGCCTTCATAGATGATCTCTTCGTACTGAACGGCGTCTGCGCCCATTGCCTTCTTGATAGCGCGGTCGATGTTATCGTTCGGGACGTTTGCGGCTTTTGCCTTGGAGATAAGATCACGGAGCTTACCGTTGGTGTTCGGGTCACCGCCGCCCTCTCTTACGCAAATGGCGATCTCCTTACCGATCTTTGTGAACACTTTACCCTTTGCGGCGTCTGTCTTTGCCTTTTTGTTCTTGATATTGTTCCATTTACTGTGTCCTGACATCTTTATTACCTCGTATATGTTAAATTAAATTTTTTCGGGTGTTTTCATGCAGACAAGGTGGAGCGCGGTGCCGAGTACGGTATTTGCGGCTTTTGTGAGGCGGACGCGGAACGCTTTTTCTTCGTCCGTTTCAGCCGTCACTATCGGGCAGTCGCGGTAGAAGTGGTTGAACGCCGTGCAAACCTCTATTGCATATCTCGTGATTACGGACGGCTCATACTGCTCTACTGCGTCCGACACCTTTTCGGGGAATCGGGAGAGCGTCTTGAGCAGCTCTTCTTCGCTCGCGTGGGTGAGTTTTCCGCCGACACCGCTGATCCCGGATTCCTTTGCCTTCGAGAGGATCGAACACGTTCTCGCGTATGTGTACTGAGCGTACGGACCTGTGCTTCCCTCAAAGCTGAGTGCCTGATCGAGAGTGAAGTTTATATCCTTGATCCTGCTGTTATAGAGATAGTTGAAGATTATCGCGCCGACACCGACTGCCTCCGCAACTTCCTCGCGGTTTTCGAGATCGGGGCTCTTCTCTGCCATGACTTCGCTTACTTTATCAGTCGAGAGCTTGAAGAGGTCCTTGAGCAGTACGACGTTGCCTGTTCTTGTGGCGAGCTTTGCGCCGTCGACAGACACCGTACCGTACGGAACGTGTACAAGTCCTTTATACCAGTCGTAGCCCATCATCTCGACGACCTTGAACCACTGCGAGAAGTGCAGGCTCTGAGATGCGGCGGTGATGTAGATACATTTATCGAAGTCGTACGTCTGCTTACGGTAAACGGCGGCGGCTATATCTCTTGTCGGATAAAGCGACGAGCCGTCTTTCTTTAAGATAAGGCACGGCGGCATACCGTACTCTTCGAGATCGACGATAGACGCGCCGTTGTCGATTTTGAGCAATCCGAGCTCGCGGAGCTTTTCGACCTGCGCCGGCATTTTATCTGTATAGAACGACTCGCCTTTATACGAATCGAACTCGATACCGAGCTGTTTATACGTCTTTTTATATTCGGCGAGGGATATATCAACGAATTTCTGACGGAGAGCGAGGTTTTCGGCGTCTCCCTCTTCCATTTTATGAAATTCCGCTCTCGCTTCGTCTTCAAGCGACGGGTCTTTTTCGGCTTCGTTATGGAACATAACGTAGATTCTGACAAGCTCGTCCACCTTTTCGTCGTTCGTGCCATTTTCGATGATGTCCTTGTCAGCCCATCTGCGGTATGCGATGATCTGCTTGCCGAACTGCGTTCCCCAGTCGCCAAGGTAGTTGATACCCGTGCATTCGTAGCCGACGAACTGATGAAGGAGCTTTATAGAATGACCGATAACGGTAGTACCGAGGTGTCCGATATGGAACGGCTTACAGATATTCGGAGACGAATAGTCGAGGACGACTCGCTTCCCCTCTCCGTGTCCGTCCGAGCCGTATTTTCCGCCTTTTTCTTCGATCTCGCAAAGAACGTGATCGGAGAGATATTCGGGGTTTATTTTGAAGTTGAGATAACCGCCAGCAACGGAAACCGACGCGAGAGGATAGTCGGCAAGCTTTTCGCTTAGCTCTGCCGCGATCTTCGGCGGTGCCATTCTCAGTGCCTTCGAGAGACGGAAGCACGGGAACGCCACGTCTCCGAGCGTTGTGTCCGGCGGATATTCGAGAAGCGTGACGATCTCGTCGACTGTGAGTCCCGAGTCGGGAGTCAGAGAAGAAATCGCCGAGAAAAGTGCCTCTGCCGTTTTTTTCTTGAAATACTGCATACTTACTCCGATTTACTTTATTTCGAGCTTCTGCTGTGTCTCTGTTTTAGCGTTCTGCTTGTTTATGATATTATGGATCTTTTCAACAGGGTTGAGCATTGCGGCTATTGAGTGATCCTGGTTGAGGGTGTCTATGATAAGAGCAACGTATTTGCACATATTGACTTCGGAATACCACGGTTTATCCATAAGTCCCGTCGGGTGGTAGACGAGGTTCGTCGTGAAGCACTTCGTGAAGAGTCCCTCTGCGTATGCTTTATCGAATGCGTCGTAGCCGTTCGTGAACAGACCGAAAGACGCGAAGAGGAAGATGCGCTTTGCTCCTCTTTCCTTGAGCTGGCGTGATACGTCGAGTATCGAATCGCCGGAGGAAATCATATCGTCTACGACGATAGCGTCCTTGCCCTTGATGCTCTTGCCGAGGTATTCGTGCGCTTCTATCGGGTTCTTGCCGTCGATTACTACGGCGTAGTTGCGTCTCTTATAGAACATACCGAGGTCGAGTCCGAGCACGGAGGCGTAGAACATCGTTCTTGAGATAGCGCCTTCATCGGGGGAGATGACCATTATATCTTCGTGGTTGAACGATACGTCCGGTACGTCGCGGACGAGAGCTTTCAGCATCTGATATGTAGGTCTGATGCTGTCAAAGCCGGTCAGCGGAATTGCGTTTGATACTCTGTCGTCGTGGGCGTCGAACGTGATGATGTTCTGCACTCCCATATTGACAAGCTCCTGAAGTGCGATAGCGCAGTCGAGCGATTCACGCGCCGTTCTCTTATGCTGTCTGCCTTCGTAAAGCATCGGCATGATGACCGTGATCCTTCTCGCCTTGCCGCCCATGGACGCGATCACTCTCTTGAGGTCGGAGAAATGATCGTCGGGACTCATCGGGACTTCTTCGCCGAACATTTTATACTTTACTCCGTGATTGAAGCAGTCGGAGATGATATAAACGTCGTGGCCTCTCATCGAAGAATGGGAAAGTCCTTTGCCCTCGCCGGAACCGAATCTCGGACATTCGGCGTAAGTCACGAAAGACTCTTTTTCTTCGTGCGCTCTCCATTGTTTCAGATAGTAGTCGACCTGGTCAACAAATTTGTCGCATCCGCGCATCCCTATGACCGAAAGATCACCGAAAAAGCTGTCACTCATACGCACCCCACACAGTATATTGAATT
Organism: Eubacteriales bacterium; assembly: GCA_045643285.1. Lineage (GTDB taxonomy): Bacteria > Bacillota > Clostridia > Oscillospirales > CAG-272 > UMGS1696. The sequence goes on along the minus strand of JAZUKN010000102.1, from coordinate 46,405 downwards.
TTTATAAGCACTATCCATGCTTATTATATATTATAGCATATTTAAGGCGTTTTTTGTTGAATCGGAACGAATTTATGAACTGTGATTTGTCACAGAAAATTCACAAAAGTTTGAATAAATATTGTATATTGTGCCGATTCATTTCTTCGGGTATGCGTCTGCGGCGATTTTCCTGAGTTCCGCGCATTCTCCCTTGACGCTTGCCGCCTTATAGAACGCCGTTCCCGCGACGAATGTGTCCGCTCCTGCCTCTGCGGCAACGGAAACGGTCTTCTCTCCTATTCCGCCGTCGACTTCGAGAAGCACGTCCGGGTTATGTGCGTCTATGTATTCGCGCAGTGCCGTGACCTTCGGCATCATATCCGCCATGAATTTCTGTCCGCCGAAGCCCGGCTCCACCGTCATAACAAGAACGAGGTCAACATAATCAAAGTACGGAATAATATCCGTCCACGGGCATTGGGGTTTGAGCGACACGCCCGCTTTCATACCGAGCGCACGAATCTTCTTCACGCAGTCGAAAACGGTGGACTGATCGGCGTAATCGGAATGAACGGTAACGTAGTCCGCGCCGGCGTCTTTCAGCACTTCGAGATATTTTTCGGGGCAGGCGGTCATCATGTGCACGTCGAGCGGCAGGTCTGTTATTGAGTTCACCTGCTTGACTATCGAGAATCCGAACGAGATATTCGGAACGTACACGCCGTCCATTATGTCGCAGTGGATCATGTCCGCCCCTGCATACGCGGTCAGCTTTATTTCTTCTTCGAGGTGGAGAAAATCCGCCGCAAGGATCGACGGAGAGATAAGCATTTTCTTTTCCATAATTTAACCTCTGCTGTTTATTGTATTTTTCTTTTGCAAGTCGGCGGTTTCGGTTTGATTGCGCCGTTTTTCGCCGGATTTTGCCGATGAGCCGTTCCCGTGCAGCCGGCAGAACGAATAGCACAAGCGGCGCGGCGGCATAAAATGTACTGACGGCAAAAGAGCCGTCGTGAAACAGATTCCCCCGTCGGATACGTGCCGCGGACGAAAAAAACAAAGGACGTGGGAAACAGGCGCGTGTCCGTCGGGTTCAGATAAATGCGTCGGAGATAATTCTCCGGCGTTTTTATTCTTTGAGAATGCAGACGGCGTGAGCGGCTATTCCCTCTCCGCGTCCAGTAAAGCCCATTTTTTCTTCGGTCGTCGCCTTTACGTTCACTCTGTCGGGAGAAATCTCAAGTGCGGCGGCGAGCTTTTCGCGCATTTCGGGAATATACGCCGCCATTTTCGGCTTCTGTGCGACGACTGTGCAGTCGATATAGTCTACGGCAAAACCGTCGTTCTTCACGATCTCGCCGACTTTTCGGAGAAGGATGAGCGAGTCAATGTTTTCGTATTCGTCGGCTGTATCCGGGAAATGGTAACCGATGTCCCTCTCCCCTGCCGCGCCGAGAAGTGCGTCCGATACGGCGTGAGCAAGCACGTCGCCGTCGGAATGTGCAAGAAGTCCGAGCGGACTGTCGATCTTTGCGCCGCCGATGACGAGCTGTTTATTTTCACAAAATCTGTGCGCGTCGTATCCGTGTCCTATTCTCATAAATCAGCAATCCTTTCTTCACATTATCGTAATTCCGCAATTATTCTGCCATGTTTGGCGGTGGAATGGGATCGTTTTCGGTGGAAAGAATTACACCTTTGTCCATTTGTTTTGAACACAATCCCTCAGTCAACTTTGTTGACAGCTCCCTTTACACAAGGGAGCCAAATAAACATAGTATTAACTGTTTAATTATCACACCTGTCCGTTCCGTCTCGCACGCAGAATTGCCTCTGCGATTATCACGTCTTCGGGGTATGTGATCTTTATATTCGTTCTTCCGGTGTCGACGAGCTTTATCTTAAAGCCGAGCTTTTCACAAAGTCCGCAGTCGTCGGTGTAATTCGTTCCGTCCTTTTCGGTGTAATAAAGTGCCGCGCGGTACAGATTCGCGTCAAAAATCTGCGGCGTCCCGACCTGCCACATATTCGTTCTGTCGACGGTTTCGACTATCATATCTGCGGAGTCGGACTTTTTGAGCGTGTCCGTGCATACGGCAGCGCAGGCGGCGGCTTTATTCACGAATGCCGCTTCAAATGCCGCCTCTATCATATCGGGCGTAACAAGACAGCGTGCCGCGTCGTGTATCGCAACGAAATCACATTCGGGATTGACGGCTTCAAATCCGTTCTTCGCGGACTTCATGCGCGTCTCTCCGCCCTCGACCACCCGGGTGAGCTTGTCTATGCCGTGGCTTTTGAGCATCACTCTGACGCGCTCTGTCTCTGTTTTCGTAGTAACGACAACGATCTCGTCGATAAGTTCGCTTTTCTGGAATGCGCGTGCGGTGTGAAGAATGACGGGTTCGCCGCAAAGCTCAAAAAACTGCTTCGGCGTATCGGACGAAAAGCGCGTTCCCATGCCTGCCGCAAGGATAACGGCAGAGCAGAAGCGTTTTTTAGAGAACGCCGTCCGAATCAATGATGAAATCTTACCCATATAATAAAATTATTCTCTCCCGTAATATTCGGTCATTCGTTCTTCGTATGAGATGAGGCGGCGTTTTTCTTCTTCGTCAGCCGCTCTACCGGAAATAAGGTATTCCGTCGGTGCGGATTCTACGGACTTTTCGCTCATTTCAAGTCCGAGCAAAGACGCGAGCCGTCTGACTGCACCGCAGTTGCCGTCGATTATTTCGGCTTTCGGGAACGCGAACGAAAAAGCGTCGCGGAAGTAGGTGAAGTGCGTACAGCCGAGGACGACAGCGTCATATTTTTCACAGTCTGGTATTTTTTTTATAAGATAATCTGCCACCGTCTCGCTGTCGAACACACCGTTTTCGGCAAACTCGACAAGCTCGCCCGTTACCGCGAGATCGGGATGTGCGCCTGTTGTTTTTATCAGTGCGCGGAGCTTGCTTCCGTGGATAGTTGCATTTGTCGCGCAGACGAGGATCTTTCCGTCGGGATAAAGCTCGGCAGCAGGCTTGAGAGCAGGTTCCATGCCGATTATCGGGAGAGGATACATCTCGCGCATTATATGTGCCGCCGCGCTTGTTGCGGTATTGCACGCGATGAGAACGGCGTCCGCGCCCATTTCCGTAAGTGAACGGACGGCAGAATCGGTGTACGATATTATCTCGCTGACGGGTTTTGTGCCGTACGGGACGTGATCGGTGTCGGCGTAGTAGACAAAATCGACCTGCGGCAGAAATCTTTTCGCGCAGGCAAGAACGGAAATTCCGCCGACGCCCGAATCGAGCATTCCGACGCGGTATTTCTTTTCGCATCCGTCCATGGCGGCGCACCTCCGTTTTCCATAATATTCTATTGTATATTATACCCCGTCGGCGTGCGAAAATCAAGTGCGGCGGCAAATAAAAAGAAAAAATGCGGACTCGGGCAGGTAAGCCGTTCCGCATTTTGGATAGAAAAATCAGAATAAAGTCGTGCAGTAATAAATCAGTCCGTAAATCACGCCGGTAGACACACCGTAAAGGATAACGGGACCGGCGATCGTGAAGATCTTTGCGCCGACGCCGAGGATGAAGCCCTCGGATTTGTTATCAATCGCGGATGACGTAACGGCGTTCGCAAATCCGGTTATCGGCACAAGCGTACCGCCTCCCGTATGCTTTGCGATATTGTCGAACACGCCGAAGCCAGTGAGAACTGCCGTGATGAAGATGAGCGTCACCGAAACGAGAGTACCTGCTTTTTCGTCGGACATTCCCGCCCCGAGATAGATATTTTTGAAAAGCTCGGCAAGCGCGCAGATAAGACCGCCCGAGACAAAAGCAAGGGCGCAGTTTTTGAGTGACGGTGATTTTTTTGCCCGTCCGTCAGCATAGCGTGAGTAGATTTTTCCGTTCATATTGTACCTTCTTTTTTGTTCTTTACGAATAGTATTCACAGGTACGGAGAAAAATATTTACGCAAACAACATATAATAGGTGCGGATTGTTCACAAATATCCGACATTATCATTTGACATTTGCGGCTGATTGGTGTATAATATGAATGTAAAGAAAACCACAAGAAGAAAGGACACACATTATGGCATTTATTGACGACATCAAAAAAAGTGCATCCGGCGCGGCTGACAAGGTTGTAAAAAAAGCAGGCGAAATAACGGAGCTCGCAAAAACCAACATCGGTATCCGTTCTTCGGAATCCAAGCTGAACGACGTTTACCGTGAGATCGGCTTCCTCTTCTACACAGCCGAGAGAAACGGCATCGACTACACGGAAGAGATCGCGGCACAGGTACTCAGAGCAGACAGTCTTATCGTTGAGATAGACAATCTGAAAAAATCCTACGCAAAAGCACGCGGCTACCACGTTTGCTCCGAATGCGGCAACGAGATCGCAAAAGAATGTGCGTTCTGCTCATTCTGCGGTGCAAAGCAGGAAGAAGAAAAGGACGAAGCCGAGCCGATAGTCGAAGAAGAATCGGCAGAAGACGAAAACTAAAAATTATAACCGTTTTCCACAAAAAGATAACGTGAGTCCGTATCTCAAAAGTGCGGACTCACGTTATTTTTATGAAATTTTATTTCTTTAATGCTCTTTGTCGTAAAATTCGGTATTTATTCCGGCAACCGAAAACGCAGTGTAAGCGGCGGCAAAAATCGCAATTCCGACTGCCGCCACAATGAACGCCGGAGTTGTCGGAGCGATGAAGCGGTAAGCGGTTTTTGCTCCGAGCGAAAGCACGGTTATTACCGCAGAGGAGATCAGCTTCGTTTTGATGTATCCGAACGTCTCTGCGTCGTGGCGTGCTTTGCTGTACTGCGCGGAGGAGTCCGAAATACCGCATTTTTTCTGCTGAGCGGGGACAGCGCGGAGAACAAGCGCCACTGCAGTGATAACTGTTGCCGCCGCGAGCAGGTTCTCAGCCGCACATACGAGTGACATAGCGTTATACTTCTCGGCTGAATCGGCAAAATGAAGCACATCTTCGGTCTTACCGCCGTTAAAGAAATTTACCTGCATAATAAACGAAAGAACCGACAACGCCGCTGTCACTGCGGATAGCGGAACAAGCGTGAGAACGTGCGGCACATCCTTTTTCATAGCCACGGCAGACGAGATCACAAGTCCGGCAAAGATAACGCCTATCATGATATTCACGCTGTCGAAGTAAAGCGGTATCAGAGCGATCACCGACAGAGTGAAGAGGAGCAGTCCTGTCTTCATTCTGACGGAAATGAAGAAGCCTTCCCTTTCGGCTTTGGCTTTTTCGTACTGAGCCGCGAACGCTTCGTTCATCGTCTTATCCTTCCGTGTTGACGAGAAGAATCGGCTGACCGTTACAATGTAAATCACTCCGAAAATCAGCGTCAATGCGGAGAAGATGATGTAAAACATTTTTTTATAATATGTGAGCGGCATTGAGAGATTCGAGACGTTGCCCACTCTGTCGTACATTTCAAGCTCCGTCAGCTCCGGCACAAGCGTTGCGGCACAGCGGAAGATCATAAAGAAGATCATATAGTTCCGCGCTCTTACGGTGGTATCAACGGTCTTGCCTTTTTTCGTCGTTACGGTGTTCGATCTGTCCGAACCAAGCTTCAGTGCGGCGCTTTGGTATCCCTCAAACAGCCACACTACGGCAGGAGCGAACATCGCGGCTTCTGCAATCGAGAAAACGAACGTGAGCAAGAGTTTCATCGAGCCGGATTCCACAGGAGTTACGACAAGCGCGACCGAGCCGATCTTTGCAAGTCCGATCAGTGCGAGCCAGCCGAAAAAACGACGTGCGGCGTCTGCCCGTTCGTAGAAATACGACAGGCGCGTCAGTCCGGCAAAAATCAGCAAGTAACCTATGGCGTCCGGAACAACGTCGAAAACATTTATTACGGGATTAAAGAGCAGGATAAAACCTGCACAGATAAGACCGGTTCCCATTTTTACCTCTATTAGTTATTTTTTCTTTTTCTTATGCGTATGCGCATTTTTGTCCCGTTCTTCGAGCTTCTTTGTCTCGTTTATCGCAAGGCGGATCGAGTCTTCGCCGTACTTTTTCGTTCCCGTCTCGATCGAGTCTATAGTCTCGTTCATTTTGTTGATAAGCGCGAAACGCGACTTTTTCGGCTGTGTGTCGTCCTCGTCCGCCGGGCAGAGTATGCCGAAGCATTTATAAATGAACACGAGATTCAAAAGAAGCATTACGATATAATAGATGAGCAGAACTGTGTTGATGTAGTTCCCTGCGACGTTTCCGATAAGTGAGCCGAATGCGAGGACTGTGAGAGCGACGATGTAGTAGATAACAGTCATCACGGTCTGTCTCTCGGCGGTGCGAACGAGCTTATCGGCTCCTGCGCCCTCGGAAATCCCTCTCGCACCGAGGAATGCCACAACGGTCATCACGCACGCCACAGCGAGCTTCACACCGTTCAGAACGAGCGACGCCGTCTCCGGCATAAAGTGAAGCGCGAGGTCAGCCGCTCCGGTTCCGCAGAGCAGAATGAACAGGACACACGCACCGAACGCGCCTTTATAATAGGTATTGTACTGCGCGAGCTTTGTGAAAGAGTACAGCATGAGCAGTGCGCCGATTATATCGGCAAAGAAGTAAACGTTCGAGAGTCCGGACACGAACGTGAAAAAATAGCCGAAGAAGAATATTCCGAATCCCATTCGTTATGCTCCTTTCAGGTGGATTTTTACTGCTGTCCGTCGTTCTTTACGGCTCCGCAGCAGTTTTTGTATTTCTTACCGCTTCCGCACGGGCAGGGATCGTTTCTGCCGACTTTCGGCGTTTTATTGACGACGGGTTTTCTCACGGTCTTAGATTTTTCGCCGCCTGCGAAGCCCTCGGAGACAGCCTTTGCTACCTGTACGCGCTTGACCTGCGTTCTGCGCGGCATAATCGAGAGAAGCATACGGGCAGTGTCGTCGCGGATGTTCGTTATCATTTCGTCGAAGAGGTCCGCGCCGCCGATACGGTACTCGGAGATCGGGCTTCTGCCTGCCATGGACTGAAGTCCGACGGATTCCATAAGAGAATCCATGGCTTCGAGGTGGTCGAGCCAATGTCTGTCGACGTTCTGGAGAAGTACTATTCTCTCGACTTCGCGCATATCCTCACCGAACAGCTCTTCCTTGCTCTCAAGCACTTTTTCCGCACGGGAAAGAAGCGTTTCTCTGATCTTTTCGCGCTCTGTCTTTGCGTCTCCCTTTATATCGGTGAAGTCAAATTCCGTGCAAAGCAGTCCGAGGTACTTCGTTCTGAGCCCGTCCGTTTCCCACAGAGAAATGTCGTCCTCGTGGAGGTATGCGTCGACTGCGTCGTTTATCGTATCTGTCACCATGGAGCGGATCTTTTCTTTCATGTCGCCGTTGTCGAGGACTTCGTTACGCTGACCGTAGATGATAGTTCTCTGCTGGTTCATTACGTCATCGTATTCAAGGACGTTCTTACGTCTGTTGAAGTTCATGCCCTCAAGCCGCTTCTGTGCGGATTCGATAGAACCGGACAGGATCTTTGCGTCGATAGGCGTATCTTCGTCCATACCGAGCCGCGCCACCATATCTATGATGCGGTCAGAGCCGAACAGACGGAGAAGATCGTCTTCAAACGACAGGAAGAAACGGGATTCTCCGGGGTCACCCTGACGTCCGCTTCGGCCTCTGAGCTGGTTGTCGATACGGCGGGATTCGTGTCTCTCCGTTCCGATAACGAACAAGCCACCTGCTTCGCATACCTTTTCGGCTTCGGGACGTATCTCTTCCTGGTACTTTTTATAAAGCTCCTTGAAATGGTCGCGCGCGGCGAAAACTTCCTCGCTGACGTTCTGCGCCGAGCCTGTCGCAAGCGCGATGAGCGTTTCGTCGTAGTCCTCGCGACGCATCTCGGATTTTGCGAGATATTCCGCGTTGCCGCCGAGCATGATGTCCGTGCCGCGTCCTGCCATATTGGTCGAAATGGTAACTGCGCCGAGTTTACCTGCCTGTGCGACGATGTCGGCTTCCTTTTCGTGATACTTTGCGTTGAGCACCGTATGAGGGATCCCGACGGCTTTCAGCTTTTTCGACAGCTCCTCGGACTTCTCAACGGAAACAGTACCGACAAGCACCGGCTGACCTTTTGCGTGGCACTCTTCGATCTGATTTATGATAGCTCTTATCTTGCCGGCTCTTGTTCTGTAAACGACGTCGGGGTGGTCTTCCCTGATCATCGGCTTATTAGTCGGGACTTCGACAACGTCAAGGTTATAGATCTCTCTGAATTCGTTCTCCTCTGAGAGAGCGGTACCCGTCATGCCGGAGAGCTTAGAATACATTCTGAAATAGTTCTGGAACGTGATCGTTGCGAGCGTTCTGTTTTCTTTCTGTATCTCGACACCCTCTTTGGCTTCGATCGCCTGGTGAAGTCCGTCGGAATAGCGGCGTCCGGGCATGATTCGTCCCGTGAACGAATCGACGATCAGCACTTCGTTATCCTTTACGACGTACTCAATATCTTTGTGCATGATACCGTGCGCTTTGATAGCCTGGTAAACGTGGTGGCTGATCTCCGCGTTTTCGGGGTCTGAAAGGTTCTCGATTCCGAAAAACTCCTCCGCTTTCTTTACGCCGGAGAGTGTGAGCGTCGTCGATTTCGCCTTTTCGTCAACGATGTAGTCTGCGTCGATGTCGTCGTGGTCTTCTTTTGCGTCAAGCTCTTTTATGACGAATTTTCTGAGCGTGCGGACAAAGCGGTCTGCCATACCGTAGAGCGCGTCAACATCGTCGCCCTGACCGGAAATGATGAGCGGCGTTCTCGCTTCGTCGATGAGAATGGAGTCCACTTCGTCGACGATTGCGAAGTTATGCCCCCTCTGCACACGGTCTTCTTTATAAATAACGCGGTTGTCGCGGAGGTAGTCGAAGCCGAACTCGTTGTTCGTTCCGTAAGTTATATCGCAGTTGTACGCTTCCTGCTTTTCTTCTCTGGTCTGTCCGTGAACGATAAGACCTGTTTTCAGTCCGAGGTATTCGTGTATCCTACCCATTTCCTCGCATCCCATACGTGCGAGATACTCGTTTACTGTGACGATATGCACGCCCTTTCCCGTGAGTGCGTTGAGGTACGACGGCAGAACGGCAACGATGGTTTTACCTTCACCTGTCTTCATCTCGGTTATTCTTCCCTGGTGGAGAAGAATGCCGCCGAGTATCTGCACGTCAAACGGGCGCTTACCGAGTATTCTGTCGGACGCTTCCCTTACGCACGCATACGCTTCGGGAAGAATATCGTCGAGCGTTTCACCGGACGCAAGACGGGATTTGAATATATCCGTCTGCGCTCTCATTTCGTCGTCGGACATCGCGCCGTATTTTTCGGCAAGCGAATTGACTTTTTTCAGTATCGGCATTATCTTTTTGATCTGTCTTTCGCTGTACGTGCCGAAAATCTTATCTGTTAAGCTCATTTGTGTCTCCTTGGCTTTATTTTACTTAGAATTATACCACCGAACTGATACGGTTTTTGTCTGATTATGTTAAAATTCTCTGAACGCGAATTGATTTTTGCCGTTCTTTGCGGTATAATATTCAATCATACGTCAAGAGAAGGTTTTACAATGAGAGAAATAAACATCGTTCTGCACGAGCCGGAAATTCCGCAGAACACGGGAAACATCGCCCGCACCTGCGCCGTCACGGGTGCCGCTCTGCACATCATAAGACCGATGGGCTTCAAAATAGACGACAAAAAGCTGAAGCACGCCGGACTCGACTACTGGGACAAGCTCGACATTACATATTACGACGATCTCGACGACTTTTTCCGAAAGAATCCCGAATGCAACTTCTATCTCTTTACGACGAAAGCGCCGAAATGTTACACGGAGGTTGAGTATGCCACTCCCGTTTTCATCTTCTTCGGCAAGGAATCGAAAGGTCTGCCGGAAGATTTACTTCACGCGAATCTTGAGAGATGCGTCCGCATACCGATGAGAAGCACGCTCCGCAGTCTCAACCTCTCGAACTCCGTTGCTATAGGCGTTTACGAGGTACTCAGACAGCAGGGCTTTAATGGTGAGCAAACCGAAAGCGACTACCTGACGGGCGAACCGATCACAAGAGAGGAGCTATGATCTCAAGCACTCCGTAAAACATACGCTGAAGCCTGCCGGTCTTCCATTCTTCGATCTGTCTGCATTTTGAGAAGGTATCGTTGAAATCGGCTTCGATGTCCTTGATACAGTCGGTATCGCACATCCATGCGCCGCACTCGAAGTGGAGATAAAGGCTTCTGAAATCGAGGTTTATCGTGCCGACTGTCGCGTATTTTCCGTCGACGAGGAAGTTTTTCGCGTGGATGAAGCCGGGTTCAAACTCGTAGATCTTCACGCCGTTGTTGATGAGCTTCTGATAGTGCGATTCCGTCGTCATCTTCACGAGCTTTTTGTCGGGTATTCCCGGGGTGATGATCCGCACGTCCACTCCGCTTTTTGCGGCAAGAGACAGTGCAGTCTCCATCTGCTCGTCGGTGATGAGATACGGCGTCATTATCCAGATATATTTCTTCGCCGACGCTATCATATTGAGATAGACGTGTTCGCCGACGTTCTGGTAAGTGTACGGATCGTCGGTGTACGGCTCGATCACGCCGCGTCCCGTGCCGATATACGGCTCTGTCGGCTTATATTTTGCGTAATCTCCGCGCTCTTTTTTGTCGACCTTATCGAGATGCTCCCACATATTGAGGAACAGAACAGTCAAACTCCACGCCGCCTCGCCTTTTATCATCAGCGCGGTGTCTTTCCAATAACCGAAGCGGACTATTTTGTTGATATATTCGTCAGCGAGATTTATTCCGCCGGTGAACGCCACTTTGCCGTCGATCGAGCATATCTTACGGTGGTCGCGGTTATTCGAGCGTCCCGAAAGCACGGGCTTGACTTTATTGAAAACGTGACAGCGGATGCCCTCGGCGTTCATTATGTCGTAGAAATGCTGATCGACCGAGAACATACTGCCGACGTCGTCGTATATCACGCGAACATCCACACCCTCTTTGACTTTTTGGAGGAGGATCGAGTGGATAGCAGACCACATTTCACCGTCGCCGATTATAAAATACTCGAGGAAGATATATTTCCTCGCTTTTTTTATTTCTTCGATGAACGGTCCGAACATATCTTCCCCAGACGGAAAATAGGTCACGTCACAGTCGGTGTACGGCGGACATTCCGACGACGTGAGGATATATTTCACCTGCCTTGCGGCGTCGGGATCGGACTTTTCGAGTTCGTCGATCACCGCACGTTTGTCACCGGTATTGCGTGCGATCGTGTTGTCCATGTTCTGCAGCTTGCGCTTCTGATGCTTCGAGATACGGTTGCCGCTGAAAAAAAGATACAGAAGCACTCCGAAGCACGGGAAGAACAAGATCACGACGCACCACGCGAACTTATACGCCATGTGCTGATTCGTGTTGATTATCATTATCGTGAACGTTATACCGAGAACGAGGGAGAACGCCGAATACAGCACGAAAAACCGTCTGAACCAAACGACGGCGACATACAGACCCACAAGCTGGATCAGCACGAGCAGGCTTCCGATAAAAATTCGGCTTCCGACGAGCTTACGCAGTTTTTGCACGACAATTCTCCTTTCGATGATATTTCCATATTATTCCGAATACTATTGTACATTTTTTTCCGTATATTGTCAAGAGTTATTGCAGTGATTGAGAAGTTGTGATATAATTGAAATAAGAGGTAAGAAGTAAAAAAAGTTGCAAGTGGCAAATTAGGCTAAAGCAAAGATTCACTGCACATTAGTGTTGTATACATAAACGTATGAGCGTCAGCGCGCTGTGGCTTCACGGGTTAAATCCTCTTCACCGTTGCACAAACTTTGTAACAAAGGGGAGTCCAACCGAGATGCGGAGCATCTCGACGACTTCGTTTACGAAGTCGGGAGGCGTGAATGCGAAGCCCTTCCCCCTTTGGCGCGGTGATTCACAAGAGCGTCGCGTCGGTTTCGACGAAGTCGAATACCGGCTTGTCCGCCCCGCGCGTAGCGGAAAAAGAATAAATCGAAAACGTCGCAGATGTTTTCTTCCTTTTGCCGCAAAAACGCCCTTTTCCTCTCTCCTTCCACCGCAAGCGGTCCCCCTCCCTCTGAGAGGGCGGCTTGTTGAAGCGTTCGTGTGGCTGAAAGCCGTGAAGTTCGTGCAATTCCGGCGGCAGGAGCAAGCCCCTGCCCTACAGTGGTCAATGTTATTTCGTGCGTAGCCGTGGGGTTTGTGCAAGTTAAAGAAATACTATGTTTGCCTGCGGCAAGGTAAAAAGATATTTGATAATTAAAAATAAAACCAAAAGGAGAACAGCAAAATGAAAGTTTTATTCCAGGGCGACAGCATAACCGACTGGGGACGGAGCTACGAGGACGCGCATTTACTCGGCGAAGGGTACGTCAAATACGCGGCTGAAGCAATAAAATACCGTCATCCGGAAACGGAGTTTGAATTTCTGAACTACGGCATTTCGGGAAATAAGGTACTCGATCTCGTAAACCGCTGGCAGAAAGAGTGCATCGACTTACAGCCGGACGTTGTTTCGATCCTTATCGGGGTTAACGACGTATGGCACCGCGCGGCAACGAAAGAATGGCTCGACAATGCCGTTTTTGAGGAGCAGTACCGCTCTATCCTCGAAGACACAAAGGCGAACACAAACGCGAAGATCATCATGATGGAGCCGTATCTCGCGTACACCGAAGACAAGGCGTTCTTCCGCGAAGATCTCGCCCCGAAGATCGAAGTAGTCCGCAAGCTGGCACGCGAATACGCCGACTCCTACATTCCGCTCGACGGCATCATCGCGGCTCATTCGATAAAGACCGCGCCGACATATTGGTGTGAGGACGGCGTTCATCCGTCAGAACCCGGTCAGAGGCTCATCGCGCGTTACTATGCGGATGCGTTCGACCTTATTTTTGCCTCTATAAAATGAGATAATACAAAAAACAAAAAGGGCTTCGCTTGAAGTCCTTTTTCATTCCCAAAAAACAGGTCACTGCGGATTTTCCCACAGTGACCGTTGTTATTATAATGATTTATCAGAACGGATAGAGGTCGGAATGCCATTCCATGTAGATCTTATACACACCGTCGTCGTTCTCGGGGTCGAGCATCGCTTTCACATCGGCGTTGTCGCTGACTTCTTTCTTCAGCTCCTTAATGAGAGCGGAAAGGTCTTCGTACGGACAATTATCAAGGCGCGCTTTTACGTCCTTCGAGTATTCGGCAAGGCGTTCGAGTGTCGCGCGGTTCTTATCCGTAACGTATCCCGGGAATTTGATATAAGGATGAGACTTCGAGTCGAGGTTCTGCTGCTTTTCGAGTTCCCAGTATTCCATGGAACGTCCCTCGCCCGGGTATGTCATATAGACGTTGCCGGTCTCATTAAGCTCCATTTTATAGTCGTCGCTTATGATGCGGATAGTCTCGTGAGTGTCGTCCTCATATTCCCAGTGTACGCCTTCAACGCCGTACTGGAGGATAGTTCTGAGGTCTTTTCTCGTGTTGAGATATGTGAGAATTTCCATAGCACGGGAGAGGTTCTTTGTGTACGCGCTTACGCAGAACATAGCGGAGAACACGTCGTCCTCGGTGCACATGGGAGTTTCATGGATGCGGACATAATATTCATCCTCGTATTCCTTTGCGAGAGCCGCGTCGCCCTCGAGAACTCCGACTGCGAAGTATTCGCCTTCGTCGAGCGTGCCGTCACCGACGTATCCGAGGTCATCGAGCTGGCGGAGGAATGTGTAGAGGTTTGTATACGCGCCGTTGGTGAGCGTTGCGATAGGAGCAACCTCTTTATTATATGCAACGTCGTCGCCGAACTGAGACGAGATCACAGACCATTCCGTCGGGTCGATACCGAAATATGTCACACCGGACGGCTCAACAGGTCCGAGAAGCGGAACGAGTCCCGGAAGATTCTGGCTGCCCATATCAAGCAGGAAGTTCTTACATCTGATAAGAGTTGTGAACGTATCTGCGTCGTAGTCGTACTTATCGACAAGTTCTTTATTGATCATAAGATATTTATACTGTCCGACGGGGTGGTTGTTCGGGATACCGTACACACCGAATTCGCTTACGATCTCAAGGAAGTGAGGATAAATATACGATTTGAGGAGCTTGGAATTAGACGACAGCTCGCCGTCGAGAGACGACAAAAGATCGTTATTGTAAAGATCAAGATAGTTCTGATAGCCGGATACGAAGAATATATCGAGCTGATCGGAAGCGACTTCGGGATAGATGCTGATCTCGCCCGATTCGTTTTCAAGCGGCTCTTCGGTCTCTTCGGTCTCTCCGCTCTGCTGAGCATAGCTTTCGGCTTCCTCAGCCTCTTCTTTGGCAATTCTTGCGTCCGCTACGGCTTCGATCTTTGCGTCGATCGTTTCCTGATATTCGTCGCGCGGGATGAGGTGAAGCTCTACTGCGGTGTTGAACTTCGACTGAGTGAGCTTATTTATTGCGGCGGAAACAAGAGAGATTGCCTCTTCCGTCGTCTTTTCATCGGTGGGCATCCAGAACGAGATCGTCATCGGCACTCTCGTGCTTTCTTCGGTGTCCGCCTCTGCGTCAACTTTTTCGTCGTCCTTCTTCGAGCATCCCGTGAGAACAAGTCCCATGCAAAGGATGAGCGCAAGAACAAGGCACATAATCTTCTTTGTCATTTTGGAAATCCTTTCTGATAACAGACATTTTTTCGCTTATTACATTTTACACGAAAATAACAGTTCTGTCAAGCATTTTCAGTTATTTTCGTCGCTCTCGGATCGCAGTAGTACCGCTCTTATTCGAGATAATCCTTGAGTTTCTTCGAGCGGCTCGGATGACGGAGCTTACGGAGTGCCTTTGCCTCGATCTGGCGGATACGCTCTCTCGTGATATCGAATTCCTTGCCGACCTCTTCGAGCGTTCTCGTGCGTCCGTCTTCAAGCCCGAAGCGGAGCTTGAGCACCATTTCTTCTCTCGGTGTGAGAGTGTGGAGCACTTCGTTGAGCTGTTCGCGTAGAAGCTGATACGATGCGGCTTCCGACGGTGTGGGAGTGTTCTCGTCGGGAATGAAGTCGCCGAGGTGGCTCTCGTCCGCTTCACCGATCGGTGTCTCCAGCGACACGGGATCCTGCGAGATCTTCATGATTTCGCGTACCTTTTCGGGCGTCATGCCGATGTCTGCCGCGATCTCTTCAGATGTCGCTTCACGTCCGTACTGCTGGAGAAGGTGAAGCTGACTGCGCGACACCTTATGTATGGTCTCCACCATGTGAACGGGGATGCGGATCGTTCTCGACTGGTCGGCTATAGCGCGGCTGATCGCCTGTCTGATCCACCATGTTGCATAAGTCGAAAACTTATAGCCCATGGTATAGTCGAATTTTTCGACAGCCTTCATCAGACCGAGGTTGCCCTCCTGAATGAGGTCGAGGAAATAGATTCCCTTGCCGACGTATCTTTTTGCGATAGACACGACAAGTCTGAGGTTCGATTCGACGAGTTTGTTCTTTGCTTCCTCGTCGCCGTCGAACATCTTCTTTGCAAGCTCTGTTTCCTGTTCGGAATCGAGAAGCGGTATGCAGCCGATCTCCTTGAGGTACATTCTTACGGGGTCGTCAACGGTCAGTCCCTCCTGGGAAAGGACCTTTTCCATTTCGTCGGCGGTGTCCATTCTGCCGACTTCGTTTCCGATGACCTCGGCTTCCTCCGATTCAACGAAGTCTTCGAGGTTTTCGGTGAGTATCCCGCTGTCGGAAAGCTCGTCTGCAATAGTTGCGGAAAGCTCATCCACGGATGTGTCGTTCAGTGCGCTTGATAATTTGTCTTCGTAGAATCCGTCATTCTCTTCTCTGTCTTCGTCGAAGCCGTCTACTGTGATTTCGGGGTCAAGATTCTTCATAAACCTTACCGCCTTTCATTTTATTTTATGGAGTAGCTTATATATCATCGCCGAGGAATCCCTTAAGTACCTTTGATCTGCTCTGATGTCTGAGCTTACGAAGCGCCTTTGCTTCTATCTGTCTGATTCTCTCGCGCGTTATATTAAATTCCTTACCTACCTCTTCAAGCGTTCTCGTTCTGCCGTCATCAAGTCCGAAACGGAGCTTTATCACCATTTCTTCTCTCGGCGTCAGTGTGTGGAGGACTTTGTTTATCTGCTCTCTCAGAAGCTGGTACGCCACGGCTTCCGCCGGAGTCTGCGAGCTTTCGTCCGGAATAAAGTCTCCGAGGTGGCTGTCATCCTCTTCGCCTATCGGAGTTTCGAGCGAGATCGGATCCTGTGCCGCTTTCATTATCTCGCGCACCTTTTCGGGCGTCATACCGAGCTTTTCGGCAATTTCATCAACTGACGGTTCGCGTCCGTTTTCCTGCAAAAGCTGGCGTGAGATACGGGAGACGCGGTGGATCGTCTCCACCATGTGAACGGGGATACGTATCGTCCTCGCCTGATCCGCTATAGCTCTCGTTATCGCCTGTTTTATCCACCATGTAGCGTAAGTCGAGAACTTATAGCCCTTTGTGTGGTCGAATTTCTCGACCGCCTTGATAAGTCCGAGGTTTCCTTCCTGAATGAGGTCGAGAATGTACATTCCATTGCCGACGTACTTTTTGGCGATGGAAACGACAAGTCTGAGGTTTGCTTCGACAAGCTCGTTCTTCGCGCTCTCGTCGCCGTTTGCGATCTTTTCTGCAAGCTCTGCTTCTCTCTGTGCCGACAGAAGCGGAATCTTGCCTATATCCTTAAGGTACATTCTGACGGGATCGTCTACTGCTATCGAATCGTCGATGATGAGCGATTCTATGTCGTCCGACGGGTCGACAGATTCGATAAATCCGTCGCCGCTGTCGGAAAATTCCGACGTATCCACGCCGTTTTCTTCGAGTACCTCGAAAATCTTCGAGATGCCCTCTTCTTCGTAATCCGAAAGATCGGCCTCGTCGAGCACATCATCCGCAAGAGTGTTCTTTTTCTTCGGATGTATGTGGACGTCGTCTGTCGGTCTTTCGGTGAGATTATCGCCGGTTTCGTTTATGCTTTCCGTGTTTTCGCTGATGCTTTCCATGCTGTTCTCCATTATATAGTTGTGCTTTGTGATGTTTTTCTTTTCTTTTCAAGAAGCTCTTCGAGAGACATTTCTCCCCGAGCTGCTTTTTCGCTTTCTTCACGCATTGCGCGGACGTACACGCGGAAGGATTCTTCGTCGTTTCCGCCAAGCTCGTTTCTCTCGGCGATCATACGCGAGACGCGCGCCACTTCGTCGGACGAAAATTCTTCATTTAGCTGACTGAGTGAGAAACCGTCGCCCGTGTATCTCTCCTTTGCAAACGAGAAGAGCTTTTTGCCGAGCGGAGTGATGAATTCGTCCTCCGAGAGCGGATTTCCGTCCGTTTCGAGAGTGATATAGCCGTTATGGATAAAAATCATCCCGAGCAGGTTTTCTTCGAGCCGTGCGCCTTTCGGTGCTTTTGCGTAATCGGGATTTACTCGGTCTCCGATGCCCGACGTAACGCGGATAAGCTCGCCTTTTCTCTTTTTCGAGAATGCGCTCGCGTTCTTTCTGCGGCGCACGTCAATGTCGCTCGTGAGGCTCTGTCGTGCCACCGCAAATTCCTTTGCCGCGCGTTCGGTGTAGATTTCCCTCTCGACGCTTGACGGCACTGCCGCTATGAAGTCGGTCACCTCCGCGAGTGCCTTTATTCTGGCGTTCGGGTCGGCGATGTCGTGCCTCTGCTTCACTCCGTCGAGGAAGAAGTCGAATTTTCCGCGGCTCTCTTCGATAAGCGAACGGAACGACTCCGCGCCGTACTTTTTGATATACTCGTCGGGATCCTTCGCGCCGGTCATTTTGAGGACTTTAGCGTTTATTCCGGCTTCTTCGAGTATGCCGATAGCGCGGTTTGCCGCTTTCTGTCCGGCTTCGTCGCTGTCCGTCGAGATTATTACCCTGTCGGTGTATTTTTTGAGCATCCGCGCGTGCTCCGACGTTATTGCCGTACCGAGCGCGGCGACTGCCATATTGAAACCGGCGGCGTGGAGCGTTATGACGTCCATGTAGCCCTCGCACAGGATGAAATACCCTGCGTCGGAGTTTTTGGCGTAGTTGAGCGCGAATATGTTCCGGCTTTTTTTGAATGCCGGTGTATCGGAGGTGTTGAGGTACTTCGGCTTTGAGTCGTCAAGCACCCGTCCGCCGAACGCGACGACATTTCCCGACACATCGATTATCGGAAACATTACGCGCCCTCTGAAATAGTCATAATATCCGCGTTCGCTGTGCCCTGCGAAGTACGCTTCGTTTATCTCTTTTTCGGTAAATCCGAGGGATTTGAGATGCTTCAGCATCATGTTTCCCGACGGCGGCGAATAGCCGAGTCCGAACCGTTTTATTACGGATTGACTCAGTCCGCGGTCGGTAAAATATTTCCGTCCGGGTGCGCCGATATTCTCGTCAAAGAGCATCTGACGGTAGAACTTTGCGGCTTCGAGGTTCATTTCAAGCACGCGCTTGCGGCTTACGGTGTCGGTTTTATACCCCTTTGAATCAAATTCCGGCAGGTCTATCCCCGAACGCTTTGCGAGTACTTCAACGGCGGAAATATAGTCGAGGTTTTCCGTCCGCATGACGAAGTTTATTACGTCGCCGCCCGCACCGCAACCGAAGCAGTAGAAGCTCTGCGTCGCCGGATAAACGGTGAACGACGGCGTTTTTTCGCTGTGGAACGGACAAAGTCCCTTGCAGTTCACACCCGTTCTTTTCAGCGTTACATAAGACGAGACAACGCTTTCGATGTCGTTACGGAAGCGGATGTCGTCGATGACGCTTGACGGAATCATAAGCGTTACCTCCCTTCGGGATAATGAAAAATGAATAATGAATGATGAATAATGAATAATTGAACAAAGAAAGTGCGGAACGACAGTACAGCCGATCAAGTATAGAATAAAGAATGACTTAAAACCAACTTAAAACCGCGGCAATGATGAATGCCTACGCCCCATTCTTCATTATTCATTCTTCACTATTCATTAGCTAATTCATGTGCTCCATACCTGCGGTATGAACAGCTTCGTGTAAAGGTCTATCGCGTATCTGTCGGTCATGCTTGAGATATAGTCGCAAACGCATCTCGGCACTCCCTCTTCGGCGATGTTTCTCTGATATGCGTCCGGCATCTTTTCGGGATAACGGACGAAATAGTCGAACATCGTCTCAAGCATTGTCTTTGCTTTTTCTTCTTCTTTTTTTGCTTTCGGATTGAAGTAAACGTTCTTGAAGAGGAAGTCGCGCAGTTCGTTCGTAGCCTGTCCGATTTCGTCTGTCATCGCTATTCTGTCGGAGTCGCGGCTCGCTTCGATGACTGACGACACCATTGTGTTTATCCTGCCGGAGTGTGTTTCTCCGAGAGTTTTGCGTATCTCTACGGGAATATCGTCGTTCGTGATGATATCGCCGCGGATCGAGTCGTCGATGTCGTGGTTTATGTAAGCTATTCTGTCGGCAAACTTGATTATAACGCCTTCGAGAGTCGACGCGAGGTTGTCGCCCGAATGATTCACTATACCGTCGCGGACTTCCCAGGTAAGATTCAGTCCCTCGCCGTCATGTTCGAGTTTTTCGACAACGCGAAGGCTCTGCGCGTAATGAGTGAAGTCGGGCGAGAAGCATTTCTGCATCACCATTTCGCCTGCGTGACCGAACGGAGTGTGACCGAGGTCGTGTCCAAGTGCGGCGGCTTCGCATAAGTCTTCATTGAGCATCAGCGCACGGGCTATGATACGCGCGATCTGCGTCACTTCAAGCGTGTGCGTGAGGCGCGTTCTGTAATGCTCGTCCACCGGAAAGAGGAACACCTGCGTTTTGTGCATCAGTCGGCGGAACGACTTTGAATGAAGTATTCTGTCTCTGTCGCGCTGGAATTCCGTGCGGTTGACACATTCTTCGATAGGTTTTTCGCGGCCTCGCGTATTTTCGCACAAAAATGCGTGCGGAGAGAGCGTCTGCCTCTCTCTTTCGTAGAAAATCTCGCGTACTGTCAACGCCGTCACTCCTTTCAGAGACAAAAATCTGCGGTATATCAAATAAGGTTAGCTTATATAATATACGCAGATTTTTCTTTTTTTCTTTTTTTCGCGTTAATTATCGGATTTTTTATATTTCGGCGGCGCGTTCTTCTTCGCCGACAAATGTGATCTTTCCTTTGCCGTAAGTAACCTCGGAAACGGTCTTTTTCAGTTCTTCTTCCCGTCCACTGACGACTGCGGCTGTCACGGTCACGCCCTCACCGAATTCACATCCGTCCTCAGTCGCTCCGATTTTCGGCAGTGCGGCGGTCAGCTTCTGATAGTCGGAATAGCTCACGTCGATGCGGAAAACCGAATAGGTCTCGTAAACGGCGAATCCGGCTTCATCAAGTGCCGCTTTTGCCGCCGTCGTGTATGCACGGACGAGTCCGCCCGTGCCGAGCAGTATTCCGCCGAAATAGCGCGTCACGACGATGCACATATCAGTAGCGCCCGACATCTTTATGACGTTGAGAATCGGTATGCCTGCCGTTCCCTGCGGCTCGCTGTCGTCGGAATAGCGCGCGACAGAGCCGTCCGCGAGCATATAAGCGTAGCAGTTATGCCGTGCGTCGTGGTATTCTTTTTTTATTGATTCGATAAACAGGCGCGCGTCGTCTTCGTTTTTTACGGGAATTGCGTGACCGATGAACACGGACTTTTTTTCTTCGTATTCGGCGGACGCTTCACGCGCGAGTGTTATTCTTTTTCGGGGAGCGCCGGACGGTGTTTCAGTTTTCATTGCCGTTCTCTTCGTTCTCTTCCACTATATATTTTTTGAGCCGTGCGTACAGCTTTTCGTCAGCGACAAGGCGGCAGAATATACCGTCCTCGCGGTAATCGACCTCCACGTCGTCGCCCTCTTTATAGATGATTCCGGTGACAGCGCCGTCTTCGGGCGGGATCATTACGGCTATCCTGTGTTTACCCGAATGTGCGAGCGCTTCGATCTTTTCAACAAGTGTATCGCATCCCGCGCCCGTCTTTGCCGAGATGAAAACGACCTCGGTATTCGACTGTGCGGCAAGCGATTTCATGTGGATAAGCGCGTCACGGTCTGTGCAGGCGTCGCACTTATTGAAGACGTATATCATCGGCTTTCCGGAGCATCCGAGCTCGTCGAGCAGCGCGGTAGTGACTTCGGTCTGGCTGATAAATTCTTCGTCCGACGAGTCTATCACAATCAGAAGAATATCGGAATAAACCGCTTCGTCGAGAGTGGAGCGGAACGCCTTTATAAGGTGGTGCGGCAAGTTGCGGATAAAGCCTACTGTATCGGTGAGGAGGAGTTTTGTACCCGAAGGTGTAGTAAACTGCCTTGTGGTAGGGTCAAGCGTTGCGAACAGTTTATTTTCGGCGAGTATCCCTGCGCCCGTCAGGTAGTTGAGCAGTGTGGATTTTCCGGCGTTCGTGTATCCTACGATGCCGCACTTCGTGATGCCGGATTTGTCGCGCTGTTTACGCATCGTGAGACGGTTCTGTTCGACTTTTGCAAGCTCTTCTTCAAGTGCCGCTATCTTTTCTTTTACCCGTCTGCGGTCGATCTCGAGCTTTGTCTCTCCGGGACCTCTCGCGCCGACCGAGCCGGATGACGCAGTACCGCCCTGGCGAGACAGCTCACGTCCGCGTCCGACAAGGCGAGGGGAGGTATATCTGAGCTGTGCAAGCTCGACCTGAAGCCTACCTTCGCTCGTTCTCGCATGATCGGCGAAGATGTCGAGGATGAGCATACTGCGGTCGATGACGGAAACGTCGGTTTCGATCGCGTCTTCTATCGCTTTTATCTGCGACGGAGAGAGTTCCCCGTCGAAAACGACAAGTTCGGCGCCGGTGTTTTTACAAAGCTCGGACAGCTCCGCGACCTTTCCGCTTCCGAGGACGGTCGCGGCGTCGGGCTTGTCCTTACACTGTGTGACGATGCCGACGCAGTCGCAGTCCGCAGTTTCGGCGAGCTTTTCGAGTTCTCCGAGGGAGATGTTTTCTTCGTTCTCTCCGCCCTGCGGATAAATGGCGCATATGACGGCCTTTTGCTTTTCGTTCAGTATTTCGTTCTGTTCAGGCATTTTTTCTCCTTATGTGAATAACGAAGAAAAAGCCGGACAGGTCTATCCTGCCCGACGGTTTTTCCCGGACTTTTGTTCCATTAAGTGACAACAGATTATCTGCCGCTCTGTGCAAGACGCTTCTTGAATTTATCAACACGTCCGCCGGCGTCAACAAGCTTCTGCTTACCTGTGTAGAAAGGATGGCACTTCGAGCAAACTTCAACGCGGATCTCTCCGTTAGCGTCGCCCTTTGCAGATCTTGTAACAACTGTTTCACCGCAAGCACAACGGATAGTAACCTCTTTGTACTCGGGATGGATTCCTTCTTTCATGATTTTCACCTCACAATTTTTCTCACTGTGCGATATTATAACACAGGTTTTTCTAAAATGCAATAGGATTTTTCAAAAAAATTCAATAATGAAAAAGATTTTTCCATAAAGTAAAGGATATGGAAGAAAACACAGTATGTTTTTCAAATTTCCTTTTTTCCCTGCTTGCTTACAAGTGAGCGTACCGTGGTTTCATATGTCCAAACTTAATGTTTGGCTTCGGAGAATGTCCTACGCGGACGGCGCACAAGAGGTCAATGTTGACCTCTTGTGAA
This sequence comes from Eubacteriales bacterium, assembly GCA_045643285.1. Taxonomy (GTDB): domain Bacteria; phylum Bacillota; class Clostridia; order Oscillospirales; family CAG-272; genus UMGS1696. Next base: position 23,645 of record JAZUKN010000102.1, on the reverse strand, counting down.
TTACCCCACCAAAGGGGGAAGGACTGACGTCAATTCCCCCTAAGTCGTGTAGATTGACAAGGAGTACGCGAAAGTACTCCTTGTCCGCCCCACGCGCAGTGGAATATAATAATTTGAAAACACGAAGTGTTTTCTTCCTTACAATACCGTGAGATTTATGCAAATCTGCGGCGGGAGCAAGCCCCTGCCCTACGGATAATTATTGTAGTCTGGCGCGAAGCCGCGAAAAAAATGCTGCACGTTTTTCTTCCCGCATTTTCTCAAAAAGAGAAAATCACACTTTTTTTGCTATTTGCTTCTTCAGCCGCTCGATTATCCTCTTCTCAAGCCTTGAAATATACGACTGCGAAATTCCGAGCTTATCGGCGACTTCCTTCTGCGTCAATTCCCGTCCGCCATTCAGTCCGTATCGCAGCTCGATTATCTCCCTTTCCCGTTTATCGAGCGACGCAACCGCCGCCCTCACCGTTTTTTCGTCCTCCTCCTTTTCGAGCCGCCTCCCGACTGTTTCCTCACTCGATTCAAGCACATCCGACAGCAAAAGCTCGTTCCCGTCCCAATCCGTATTGAGCGGCTCGTCTATCGAAAGATCGCCTCTGTGCGCCGCGTTCTTGCGAATATACATCAGTATTTCGTTCTCGATGCACCTTGACGCATACGTGGCGAGCTTGATCCCGCGGTCTGTCTTATATGTATTCACCGCTTTTATCAGACCTATCGTTCCAATTGAAATGAGGTCTTCAAGTCCCGTGCCGCACCCATCGAACTTCTTTGCGATATACACGACGAGCCGCAGATTGTGGCTGATGAGAATGTCCGCAAGCGAACGGTCGGTGTCAAACCGTGTGAGTATCTCAGCTTCTTCCTCCGGCTCAAGCGGCGGCGGCAAAGTCTCCGGTCCGTTTATGTAATATGTTTCATCCTCACCGAAAAACGCCGACAGCGCACGGCTGACTGCCTCTCTGACGCTCATGAATGCTGACTGGAAAACTGATTCCGTTTTCATTTTTTAATTGACCTCCGTTTTATTGTTTCCCGTCCGACGAGCGACTGCGGTACTATTCCGGCGCAATCCCCGAACGAGTTATTTTCATTATCTACGGCAACGACTGCGCGCACCTCTGCCCCGTCCACCGTTATGATGTCGGGCAAAAATCCGTACAAAAGCCGCTCACCGCCGACGCTTTTCATCGGAATCAGACGAACGTGCAAGTTACTCTCTCTATCGGGAACGAGCGCGAACTGCGACACGGCAGTGTGAGATACGATCACGACGGGCAGGGACGAGATCGGCTCACGTAGCAGGTTTCCGCTGTCGGTTAGCGCCGAAAAGGTGACGCACTCCCCTGCCGCAGTAAAGCTGACTGTACAGAATTTTTTCGCGCGTCCCGAAGAGAACAGCCGCACAACGACAGACGACACGGCAAAGCATACGACAAACGCCTCGGCGAATACTCCGCCGCCCCCGTGACCGACGAAAACTGGCTCGCCGAGCGACAAAAGTGCCGTCATCACGCCGCCGAGAAGTGCGCCGCTTCCCCACAGTATGACCGAGTCACGAAGAAGCGACAGGACTGAGATATACTTTCCGAACGCGACAAGCATCATCACGGCGGACAGCGCAAATCCTGCGACGGACAGCACGATATTCGCAAAAAGTGCAGCCGAATCCACGAGTACGGTAGCCGACGTGCCGACCAGTGCGCCGATCGACGCAGACAGGCAAAGCCGTACCGTTTTCATAGGTTTCGAGAGGACTTTTCCGGTAAAATACAGTGTGAGAAAATCCATTGAGAAATTTATGAGAAAAAGAACATCTGCATATACGGTCATCGTTTTTCCTCCGACGCGGACAGTATACCACGGAAGAGCTGATAATTCTGTCGGGAAGTGGGAGGGGGAAAAATTTCCGTAAATGAAGAATGAATAGTGAAGAATGAATAATGAATAATTGTTTTTGTCGTTTGTTCATCTTTTCATATCAAGTTTGTTTTTTGATTAAAAGTATATTCCCCGTCTTCCGCTGAATTTTGATCCAAGCCCATTATTCATTCTTCATCATTCATTATTCATTAAACGCAAAAAAGCCTCACGTCATCCGTGAGACTTCTTTGTCAGTCAATTCAGTTTGCCGTTTTGCCTGCTCGTACTTCAAAGCCGCCGAGCATATCTGCGAGCTTTTCGTTCTCCGGCTTTTTGAGTTCCGGATCGGCTTTAAGCGTCCGTTTTGCGTATTCCGACGCCGCTTCTATGAGCTTTGTATCTCTGCACGTCGCCGCAAGCCTGAGGCTCATCTGTCCGTGCTGGCGGACTGCGCCGTTCTCGCCGAAAAAGTCTCCCGGACCGCGCATCAAGAGGTCGTATTCCGCTATCTCGAAGCCGTCGCGCGTTCTCTTTATCGTTTGCAGTCTCTCCGTCGCCTCGGGTGTGTGCGAATCCGAAACAAGGACGAAGTAGGATTTTGCCGTTCCGCGTCCGACGCGCCCTCTGAGCTGGTGAAGCTGTGCCAGTCCGAAGCGCTCGGCGTTCTCAACTATCATAAGTGTTGCGTTCGGCACGTTCACGCCGACCTCGATGACCGTAGTCGATACGAGCACGTCGAGATTTCCGGCGGCAAATTCCGACATGACTTTGTCTTTTTGCGCAGCTTTCAGTTTGCCGTGGACAAAGCCGATTCTAAGCTCCGGCAGTGCTTCCGATAGATAATCGGCAAACTTTTTCGCCGATTTGAGCGGCACCGTCGTGTCCTCCGCCATGCGGAAAAGGTCGATGTCCGCCATTTCGTCGGTGTCGTCCGTCTGCTTTTCCTGCTCTTCAACGGCAGGGCAGACAACGTACGTCTGATGTCCCTCCGATGCCTGTTTCCTTATAAATCCGTTGAGACGTTCGCGGTAGCTTTCGTCTACGACAAAGGTATCAATAGTCTGTCTGCCTGCCGGCAATTCGTCGATACGCGACACATCAATGCTTCCGTATGCGGCAAGCGTGAGCGTGCGCGGAATGGGCGTTGCCGACATGACGAGAGAATGCACGTCCTTTGCTTTTTCAAAGAGTGCCGCGCGCTGATTCACGCCGAAACGGTGCTGTTCGTCAATGATCGCCAGACCGAGCCGCGCTATGTTCACGCCGTCCGTCAGCAGTGCGTGCGTGCCGATTATTATATCGGTTTCTATCGGAGACGAATCGTCAAGTGACGACAGAATCTCCGTTTTTTCTTTTTTCTTCGTCGAGCCGGTGAGAAGAGACACGCGGACACCGAGCGGCTCGAAAATGCGCGAAAAATCTTCGTAATGCTGGTTTGCGAGTATCTCGGTCGGCACCATTACGGACACGCGGTAGCCGGACTTCACGACTGCATAAGCCGCCGCCTCCGCAACTGCGGTTTTTCCGCTTCCGACGTCGCCCGTAACTATCCTGTTCATCAGCTTATCCGACGCCATATCCGCGAGAATTTCACGGACGGAACGTTTCTGCGCACCCGTCATACTGAACGGAAGAGAGTCGCAGAACGGCTTCATATCGGTGGGCTTTATTTTTACTGTATTTGCTTTTTTTGTCTCCGCGCCCGACCGCATCATCGAGAGATACATGAGATACAGCTCGTCAAAGACAAGGCGGCGCTTTGCGTTCTCCAGTGCGGCGAGCGAATCCGGGCGGTGGATATTCTGAAGCGTATACGCATACGACGGAAGCGAAAGAGATACAAGTGCATCCGTCGGGATGTACTCCGTAAGCTCACCCGAGCAGAGGCGCAGGGCTTCCGTGACGGCAGACGAGACGAATTTCTGTTTCAGCCCGCTTGTGAGCGGATAAACGGGTACTATCGGCTCAAGAGGCATACCGTCGGTCACTTTTTCGGTTATCGGTGACGAGAGCGTGACCGTTCTGCCGACTGCCGAAAATCTGCCGTAGAAACGGAACGTCTCGCCGGTGTGAAGAGTGTCTTTGAGGTACTGCTGATTGAAATACGTTATCTCGACCGAGCCTGTTTCGTCGAACACTCGTACTTTAAGAAGCACCATACCGCGCCGTATCATTCGCACCGTCGGCTCTGCGGCAACCGTGAGAACGGACGAATACACACCCGCACCGCTCTCGATGAGTTTTGCCTTTATCTGTCGTACTGTCAGCGTTTCTCCGCGGTTCTGATATGCTCTCGGATATAGACGGACAAGGTCGCCGAGCGTGGATATTCCCATTCTCTCGAACGCTTCCGCGCGTGACGAACCGACGCCTCTCAGTGAAGAGACGGGCAGATCAATATTACTCATGGCGACCTCCTGTTTTGTAATTCTGAACTATTTTAGCACAGAATGCAAAAAAAAGCAAGCTCGGTTTGAATCCGATTTGGCAATAATCAACGACCGACGAAAAATTTTTTTAGTAATATGTGAACTTTTTTGCAAATAAAGGTTGAATAATATAAAAAAATGTTTTATAATGACATTTGATGATTATAATGTCAGATTATATTTTCAGAGGGAATCCACGTGATCAAAGAAAAAACAAAAGCCGTGCCGGAAGAAATACGCGATATCGTCGCGCAGTTCGCGGTAAGCGGAGAAGTGACAGAAACCGAACAGATAAAAAAAGGCTACATCAACCGCACGTACTGCGTTACGCTTGACGACGGCGGACGGAAAACAAAATACACGCTCCAGCGCATCAACACCGACGTTTTTCCCGATGTAGATATGCTTATGGACAACTTCTTCAAGGTCACGGAGCATCTCAGAGATACGTTCATTCTCCCGGGCGCAGGGGAAATGGGATCTGTCCAGCGCGTTATTCTGACGCATGACGGAAAACCGTACTGCCGTGCGGAATCGGGTTGCTGGCGGCTTCTCTCTCACTTCACGGATGTTTATTCCGTCGATATCCCCGAAAAGCCGGAAGATTTTTACTACGCCGGACGGGCTTTCGGCAAGTTCGCACAAAAAATGTCGGACGTGCCTGTCTGCAAGATCGGTGAAGTGATAAAAAATTTCCACAATACATACTCGCGGTACTGCGATCTCGAAAGATCAATAGAAAAAGATCCCGTCGGACGTGTGTCCTCTGTCACGAAAGAGATAGAATTCGTCCGCTCGAACAAAAAGCTGTTCCCTCTCATCTCCGATGCACTCGACTGCGGCAGGATTCCTTTGCGCATCTGCCACAACGACTGCAACCTCAACAATATTCTCTTTGATGTCAGATCACGCCTGCCCGTTGCGGTGATCGACCTCGACACGGTGATGCCGGGCACGCTCCTATACGACTACGGCGACTCGATGAGAATAGGCACAAACACCGCAAAAGACGACGAAAAAGACCTCACGAAAGTCCACTGCGATCTCTCGCTGTACGCTCTTTACGCTCGCGGATATCTCGAATCCGCCGGGATGATGATGACAGAAGAAGAGCTTGCACTGCTTCCATTTGCGTCGCTCGTCATCACGTCGGAGGACGGCATACGCTTCTTAATGGACTACATCGACGGCGACACATACTACACGACCTCTTATGAAGGACAGAATCTCGATCGCTCACGTACTCAGCTCACGCTTCTTGCCGATATGAAAGCAAAGCTGCCCGAGATCAGAAAGATCCTCGCGGATATTTACACCGAGCTTGGACTTAACGGCGATCCCTACAAATACAGTGACATTTTCGGAGACTGACAGTTTGAAATAAGCCAAATATATATCGTATGTTTGGTTTTGTCAAACTTTATTTGTGTCGGTAACACCGCAGGGTGTCAAAATCAAAGGACCGACACAAATGCAAAGAAAGGATGGTCATAAATATGGAAAACATCAGAGTGATAATCCCTGCCGCAGGAAAAGGCACGCGGCTCCATACAGGCGAAGGCGACCTTCCGAAGGTCATGAGAAAATGTGCGGGTGCGCCGCTTCTCGAAACGGTACTCGGCTCTGTCTCGTTCGTTGAGCCGGAGAATATTTACATAGTTGTCGGCTACAAAAAGGACGACGTTATATCATATTTCGGTGACAGGTACAACTACGTCGAGCAGAAAGAACAGCTCGGCACCGGACACGCCGTTATGGTCTGCGCGGACAAATTTAAGGACTTTGACGGAACGGTGCTTGTAACGTTCGGAGATATGCCTCTCTTCAAGTCGGAGGATATGAAAAAGATGTGCAGTCTCCACCGTGAGAAAGGTGCGGCATGCACGCTTATGACAGCCGAAAACCCCGATCTGGAGCTTTGGGCGAGAATAACGCGCGGCACGGACGGACGTTTTGCCGCAATAGTCGAAGGAAAGGACTGCACGCCCGAACAGGCAAAGATAACGGAGCTGTTCGCAGGAGTCATCGTGTTCGACTCAAAAGCATTGTTTGATACACTTCCGGAAGTACGGACGAACAATGTCCAAGGCGAATACTACCTCACCGAAGTGCCGGAGCTTATGGCGAAAAAGGGACTTACAGTTGAAACATACCACATCGACGACGGCGACGATCTTCGCGGTGTAAACACGCCGGAGGATCTCGTCATCTGCGAAAAAGTATTACTGAAACGTCAAAAGGAGAAAAGGATATGAACGGACTGATAGCCGGATTCGGACGCAGAACGGTCAATCCGCCGAACGGCTGTGGGCTGTCAGGCTATTTTGTCGCGCGTTACGTTGACGGCGGACTCGACGATCTTGAGATAAGCGCGCTCGCGCTGTCTCTCGGCGGCTCGACAGTTATTCTGCTCTCGTCGGACACGGTAAACATCCCCTCTGATCTTGAAAAGCGGCTGCGTTCTGCCGTCTCTTCTGCGACAGGAGCGGACGAAGACGCGGTCTTTGCGACCGCCACCCACACGCACACAGGTCCGTACCTCGATCTGAACGCCCAGGGCATACCAGAAGACATTCCCGAAAAGCTCACAAAAGATTACATTGATTACTATGTCGACCGTGCAGTCGAAGCGGCTCGTGAAGCTGTCGGGAATATGGCGTCGGCTGAAATGAGCTATTCGACGACAGACGCAAGCGAGTTTTCATTCAATCGCACGTTCCGCATGAAGGACGGCACGATCCGCACTAATCCCGGCTTCAACAATCCCGATGTTGTGGAAGCAGTCGGCTCGTGCGACGGAGAAGTTAAAGTTCTCTCATTCGTGACGGATAACGGAGAGACGTTCGTTCTCGTGAACTACGCAAATCATTCGGACACGGTAGGCGGAACAAAATATTCCGCAGACTGGCCGGGATTCATGCGCCGCACTGTGGAAAGCACGATACCTAACGCAAAATGCCTCTTTATAAACGGTATGGAGGGCGACATAAACCACATCAACGTATTCCCCGACGAAGAATATCTCTCGCGTGTGACGATGGACTTTGACGACGTTCCGCGCGGATATGCGTTCACAGAGCACATGGGGCGCACTATAGCCGGAAAAGTCATCGCGTCGCTCGAAAACGCCGAGAAAGTACCTGTAGAAACACTTAAATACCTCCGACGCGTCGTAAACGTGCCGACGAATGTTCCTACTGCCGACGAAGCAAAAGAGGCGCACCGCATCGACGCTCTGCACCGTGCCGGACGGGACAGCGAACTGCCGTATGAAGGCATGATGCTGACGACTATCGTTGCCGAAGCTGACAGAATGGTAAAGCTCGAATACGGACCTTCGCACATCGAAATGACGATGACTGCGCTGCTTCTCGGAGATATCGCGCTCGTCGGCGTACCCGGGGAGCCGTTCAACGAGATCGGCGTTCAGCTCAAAAAATCCGGCGGCATCCGCACAGTTTTCCCATGCAGCCTGACAAACGGTGACATCGGTTACTTCCCGATGCGCGATTCTTACGAAAGAGGCGGCTACGAGGCGCGCTCTTCCCTGTTCAAAGCCGGAGTCGGTGAGCTTATCATCGAAAACGGACTTGAAATGATATATGAGATAATTAAATAAAAATAAAACTCACTGAAAATGCTGCGGGTGGATAAGGATGTTTTGGGCAGTTTAGCAATATATCATATATGTGATATGTTGATAAACTGAATTTTATATACTTATTTTTGGAGAGAATTGCTATGGATAAAATAGAAACGATACCTCTTTACGATGGTTGTGAAACAAAAGTAAAATATTCTTATCCTGATAATTTGCCTGTTGATAAACTTGTGATCTATGTCAATGGCTCGGGACAAAGCACATACGACAATAAGCGAAAGAATCCCAATGGCGGTTTTTTCAACTATCACGATTTTTTCAGAAATGAGTTTGTATCGGATAATATAGCGTACTGCAGTTATAATACCCGTGGTGTAGAAATGGGTGACAGTGAACCTTTATTTGCCTCTATCAATGAAGATGAGTATAAAAAATACAAACCGTTAAACACTGTCAGGGATATCGAATCCATTATCCGATATTTAACCGACTTGCCGGAATTTCAAAACGCAAAGATCATTTTGCTTGGTTGGAGTGAAGGAACGATTATTGCACCGCTTGTCGCTTTTCGCAGAATTAGCAAAGTAGATGCACTGTTGCTTGCCGGCTATTGCAATGAGAATATGAAAGATGTGTTAATTTGGCAGCTGAGCGGTAATGCTTCAGACATCAATTTAAGGAAACTCTTTGATAAAAATAATAAAGGATATATTTCAAAAGAAGATTTCGAAACGGCAGATGAAAAAGTCAAAACTTTGTTCAGAGGATTACCTTTTGAAACATTTGACCGCAACTCTGACGGGCGCCTTGATGTGTCCGACTTTGCATCGCTTCAAAAGCCGTACCTTGATGAAGTACTCAATGCGATTTCGAGAAATGACGATGAATGGCTCAAAAACAATTTTGGTGCTCCGCTCATTCTAACGTCAGGTTGGTTTAACGAACACTTTTCTTTGGAGCCGACAAAAAACATATTGCCGCAGTTGGATTTACCCATATACATTTTTCAGGGCACAGATGATGCGAATTGTTCCGTACAATATGCTTATGATATCAAAGAAACTTTTGAAAAGGTCGGAAAAACGAACCTATGCGTCAACATTTTTGATAATCATGATCATGATTTGAACTTTATGGAATGGCTCCTAAATGGTACTATACCTGCTGGAATAAAATGTATTTTTGATACAGTTGACGCCATATAGTCTGCAGAAAAGTACACCGACAAATCCCGGTTCTGTCAAGTTAAAAGAAACAACCCGCTGAAAAAGATTTTCCCTTTTTCAGCGGGTATCTTTGTCTCATACCATAGCAAGCAGGGAAATTATATATAATTTCCGGATAGTGAAATATTTGCCTTGCGGCGAATGTGAAATAATTTGCCCACGCAAATTGTGAAATATTCTCGTTGCACTCGAATGTGAAATGAAATAAATCCCTATTATGCTCCTCAGAGCATTTCACACGCCTAAGGCGTATTTCACATCCGAAGGATATTTCACAAATCCCGAAAGGGATTTATTTCGTTTTCGGCGCGTTCCGACAAAAGTTCAAAAAACATCCTTATGGGCACGCACCGAATAGTTGTGGGAGATTTTGTTTTGATTTGCGTTTATTCGGCTTCGGCTTCCAGCGTCTCCAGCTCGCGGATCACGGCGATGATATCGTCATTCAGCACGATGTCCGCCCGGTCGTCGTAGGCGGTCTTATCCCGGTTGATAAGCGCCAGCGTCTTCCCGCAGAACTGACCGACGAAGGAAGCCGCCGGATAGACGGACAGCGAGGTTCCCACGACGATCATGGTATCGGCTTCCGTGACGGCGCGGAGGGTGCGTTCCAGCACTTCCCCTCCGAGGGATTCCTCGTACAGCGTCACATCGGGGCGGATCATGCCGTTATCGTGGGGGCAGCGCGGAATTCCGTCCGCTGTTCCGGGTTCGGTGATGGTATCCAGCCCGTAGGAGCGTCCGCATTTCACGCAGTAGTTGCGCCACACGCTGCCGTGGAGCTCGCACACGTCCCGGCTTCCCGCAGCGGTGTGCAGACCGTCCACGTTCTGCGTGACCACCGTGACCTCATGCCCCTTCTGTTCCAGCGCGGCAAAATAGCGGTGCGCGGCATTGGGCTTTGCGTTCGGGTAGAGCATATTCTTCCGGTAGAAATCGAAGAACAGCGCGGGTTCCCGGAGCAGGATGGTATGGGACAGCATTTCCTCCGGGGAATAGGGATAGGGGTTTTTGTCTTTTTTCCGGTACAGTCCGTTTGCGGAGCGGAAATCCGGGATTCCCGACGGGCAACTGACGCCGGCTCCGGTGAAGACGCAGAGCTTTCTGCTGTTTCGGATGGCTTCGTACAGCCGACGAACCTCGGGTCGGATCGTTTTCTCCATGACGCCGCCTCCTGTGGTTTTTATGTGATGATTCTATTATAGCATATTTTTGCGCCGGGCAGCGGGATTCGGTGAAAAATCCCGGAAAATTTGAAAGCGTCCCCCTGTTCCATGCACGGAAATCTATTATGCGAGGGGTGTCCCCTCATCAGTCCCTGCGGGACAGCTTCCCCCGGCAGGGGAAGCCAGCAGAGTGAGTCTTTCATCCATGTTTGGAATGTTCCCATGGCGTGAGGCATCACTTTGTGCCTTCCCCCTCGGGGGATGCGACGGATGAGGGGCAACCTTTCGGTTTTCTCTCAAAATTGATTTCCGTGTGTTCCATGCAATACCCGTTGACTTTCCCAGCGAAAAGCGTTATACTGATTCCAAAATCACACCAACCACACCGAAAGGAAGTATTCTCATGCCGAAAGTTCCCGCACCTCTTTTTGTCGATCCCATCTACAACGGTCCCGCCGATCCCATGATGATCCGGAATGAACAGACCGGAAAATACTACATTTTCTACACCCAGCGCCGTGCTTCCACCGCTGAGGAGGGCAGCGTCGCCTACTGCTACGGCTCGATGATCGGCGTAGCGGAATCCGACGACGGCGCGTACTGGTACTATCGCGGCGCGCTTGATCTGGATTTCGAGTTCGGGCACAACACCTTCTGGGCGCCGGAAATCGTCTGGGACAGCGCGTCCGGGCTGTATCATATGTTCGTCACCTACATCCGGGGCATTCACCACACCTGGGGAGGCGAGGCTTCCATCCGCCACTACACCTCCGAGGACCTCTTCCACTGGAAGCATCTGGGCAAGGCGGAGATCAACTCCACCCGCGTGATCGACCCGTGCCTGTATCCGCTTCCCACAGGCGGCTGGCGGATGTGGTACAAGGACGAGCGTGACGGCTCACACACCTTCTATGCGGACAGCCCCGACCTGTACCACTGGGAAGAAAAAGGTCAGGCAACCTTCGATCAGGCGCAGGAGGGTCCCAACGTCTTCGCTCTGGGCGGAAAATACTGGCTGGTCTGCTGCGAATGGGCGGGACAGGGCGTATATTCCTCCGACGATCTGACGCACTTCACCCGGCAGAACGGTCCTCGTCTGCTGAGCGAGGAAGGACTGCGCAGGATGGACAACGCCGTCGGGCGGCACACGGACGTTTACGTCACCCCGGACGGTCAGCGGGCGTACATCGTCTATTTCGTCCACTACAACGACGCCCTCACCGGCGAGCATCCCGTGAACGTCAGCCACGCGCCCACGGTGGTTCAACTTGCCGAGCTCCACGTGAAGGACGGGATGCTGGTCTGCGACCGGAACGAGGATTTTGAGCTTTCGCTCTCCTGAATTTCTTCGGATTTTTTTGAAAAATCCCCTTGACTTTGACGCTGCGTCATGGTGTATCCTGTAGAAGACGGGAGGGATGAAGATGAAAACCGTTCATGAGGTCAGCGCACTCACGGGTCTCAGCGCGCGTACCCTGCACTATTACGATTCCATCGGACTGCTCAGACCGACCGCAGTCACGGAGGCGGGCTATCGCCTGTACGGGGATAACGCCCTTGGTCGGCTGCGGGACATTCTCTTTTTCCGGGAGCTGGGGTTCCCGCTGAAGGAGATCGGGCAAATCCTCGATTCCCCGGACTACGATCCGGCGGACGCGCTGGAAAAGCAGATCCGTCTGCTGGAGCTGGAGCGGGAACGGATAGAACGGATGCTTGCCCTTGCCCGAAAAACCTTACAATCAGGAGGAAACACCATGGATTTTTCCGCATTTGACAGAACCGAGCTGGACGCCTGCGCCGCCGAAGCAAAGGAGCGCTGGGGGAATACCGAAGCCTACCGGGCTTCCGTCGAGAAGGCGAAAACCGTCGATCCGAAGGCAGCCGGAGAAGAGCTGATGGCGTTCTTCGGCGAGATGGGAAAGCTGAAAAACCTTCCCCCGGAAAGCGAAGAAGCGCAGAACGCCGTGAAAGCATTGCGGCAGTTCATCACGGAGCATTTTTACCCCTGCACCACGGAAATTCTCGCGGGACTGGGGCTGATGTATGTCTCCGACGAGCGGTTCCGCGAAACCATCGACAGCCGCGGAGGGGATGGAACGGCGGAATGGATCAGCCGCGCCATCGCAAGCTGCTGCAAAAGCTGAGCGGGAAAAAATCGCGGAAAAATGCGCCCTGCCGCTTGACAAAACCGGAAAATCATATTATAGTAAAGCTGAAATTTCAATCTCGAAGGAGTATCCTTATGGCAAAAAAACTTCCGAATCTGCTGTTCTTCGGCATTGACAGCCTTCGCCGCGACCACATGAGCCTCTACGGCTACGGACGGCAGACCACTCCGCACATGGCGAAATACGCCTCCGGCGGCGTCACGTTTGACAACTGCTTCTCCGCGCACATTCCCACAACTCCCGGCTATTCCAGTATGCTCACCGGACGCGACGTGTTCGGTACGGGCGTGGTCGCGCTGGGTCAGTCGAAGATCGTGGACGGCGTTCCGGTGCTGGCTGAAATGCTCCGCGAACAGGGCTATGAAACCACCTGCGTGGGCTTCCAGGGCAACGCCGCCGGACGGGGCTACGACAACTATCTCTCCTTCCCCGGCTGGGGTCCCGATCACGACGACGGACGCGCGCACAAGGCGGAAAACCTAAACGCCGTGGCGATCCCCGAACTGGAACGGCTGGCAAAAGGCGACAAGCCCTTCTTCCTCTTCCTGCGCCACATGGACCCCCACAGCCCGTACCTCGCTCCCGCACCGTTCCGGGATATGTTCTTCCAGGGCGACGCCTTCGACCCGAACGACAGGCGGATGCAGAAGGTCTATGACTTCCGTCCGTTCGGCGATTACATCGGCTCCTGGGTTCCCGAGGGCTGCACGAACCCGGATTACGTCATCGCTCAGTACGACGCCGCCGTCGCCTACATGGATAACTGCATCGAACAGATTCTGGAAAAGCTGCACGCCCTGAATCTGGAAGAAGACACCATCGTCGTCTTCGTGTCCGACCACGGCGAGACGCTGTACGACCATGACTGCTACTTCGACCATCACGGCATGTACGATCCCACGCTGGTAGTGCCGTTTGCCGTGGTCTGGAAGAATCACCTGCCCGCCGGCGTCCGCGTGAAGGATACCATGATGCTCAAGGACGTCACCCCGACCCTGCTCGATATCATGGGCATCGACACGGGTCTGCCCTTCGACGGACGCTCCATGATGCCGCTGGTCTACGGCGGTGAGCGCGAACCGGAGCCCTCCTTCTACATCACCGAGGACACCTGGATGCGCAAGCACGGCTGGAGAACGCCCGAATGGAAGCTGATCGTTTCCCTCGAACCGGACTTCCACTACAAGCCGATGATCGAGCTGTACAACCTCATCAAGGACCCGCAGGAAAACCACAACGTAGCGGACGAAAATCCCGAGATCGTCGCCGCGCTGAAAGCGGAAATGGACAAGTGGATCGCTAAGCGCACTGCGGAAACCGGTCGTCCGAACCCGATTGACGTGAACTTCCTCCGCGCCGAGGGTCCGTTCAAGACCTCCGACGAGGCGTACATGGGCAAGTACATCGGCGGCATCGCGGACGCGGTCAAGCTCCAGAAGAAGGGCTGATCCCGTTCGGACCTTCCCGCCGAAAACAACCTCGGCTCCCCGAAAAATACCAACAGAAAGGATTCCTGTTCTGCGAAATCCTCCGCAGACAAAAACGGTGTATATTATGAAAAAGTTCAGTCATGTGATCTTCTACGGCATTGACGGCGGCGGCTCCTTTGTCAAATTTGCCAATACCCCGAACATCGACCGGATCTTCTGGAAAGGCGCAAAGACCTTCCGCGCCTATGCTTCCCGTCCGTCCATCAGCGCGGAATGCTGGGGTTCCCTCCTTTTAGGCGTGAGCCCTGCCGTTCATGGGATGACCAACGGCTCCATCAGCGAAAACATCCATCCCATCGACTCTCCGTACCCGTCCGTATTCCGCAGAATCCGGGAAGCCGATCCGAACGCGGTTCTCGGTTCCTTCTGCGACTGGAGCCCCATCAACCACGGCGTCGTCGAGGACGGCATCGGCGTGACCAAGTTCAACGCCAACGACGCCGCGCTGGTCGCTCCCATCTGCGACTACATCAAGAACGAAAAGCCCGCCTTCCTGTTCATCCATTCCGACAGCGTGGACGGAGCCGGTCACGGTAACGGCTACGGAACCGCCGCTCATCTGACGCAGATCGCCAAGGTTGACGAATACATCGGCGCGGTCTATCAGGCGGTCGTTGACGCGGGCATCGAAGACGATACGCTGTTCTGCATCATCTGCGACCACGGCGGCACTCTCGATCTGCGGCACGATTCGGAAGGCAAACCGCAGTTCGGCTGCTACGGCGGCGGTCACGGCGGCTGGTCCGACGGGGAGAAGTACATCACCTTCATGGCAGCCGGACGCGGCGTGAAGGCGGGCGAGATCGAAGAAATGAACATCCGCGACTCCGCAGCCATCATTCTGTACGCGCTGGGCGTGGAAGCTCCCGAATTTACCAAAGAGGCGTGGACCTCTCAGATTCCCACCGGTCTGTTTGAGGATTACGCGCCCGAATACCTCGATATTTCCGACGAAACCGGCGCGGAACCTCGCGTATCCAAGGTTCACCACACCTCCGAGCTTGCCTGACAGGAAGCCGTCGGAAGCACCGGCAAACAGATAAGGACAAAAAGAGCCTCCTGCTGCAAAATGGATGTATCTGCGGCAGGAGGTTTTGTCATGCGCGATTCGCAGCGTGTCGGTTATTCCTTCCGAATGCGGAACAGCCGCGCCGTGTTATTTTTCAACTGAACGGTTAGCACGTTTTCACGGTGAGAGAACCGGGTCTCAAGTCCGGCGGGATAGATACATTCCGCGCTTTCGATTGCGTCGTCCAGTGGAATCTCAAAGGAATCCTGATTTCCGTCCATCCGCCACACGGCGAGGCAGACCGTATCGCCGCAGTCCAGACCGAAGGAGAACCATTCGTCGGAGAAGTGCGGCGTTCCCGTGGGATAGAACGGAAGCCCCGTCTTAATGTCGTCCCGGATCTGCTTGTAAACGGAGATTCCCTCCGCCACCATCGCAAAGCCTTCGGGGGAGATTTCGACCAGATGACCGCTCTGGTGGATGCGGACGAGCATGGCGTTCACCAGATTCATCGCCACATTTTCCACATCGGCGTTCCGCAGGGGATAGGACCATACCGCGCACTGTTCGGGGCAGATTCCGGCGGAGGAGGCGGCTGCTACTACCGCGTTCTTCCGGTAATCCGTCTGGTCGCTGCTCGACTGGATGCTGTGACGGGACAGCAGAGAATAATTGGCTCGCATCGCGCCGCTGGAACAGCATTCGATGGTCAGCTCGGGATAGGCGGCGAAGATTTCGTCCAGCCAGGAGAGATAAGCGCGGTTGTGACGCAGCAGACCGTCGCCGAAGCTGTCGCTGCCGGATTCCGTTCCGATCCCGGCTTCGATGTTGTAATCCATCTTGATATAGCCCACGCCGTATTCCTCCACGAGACGTTTGATTACCCCGGTGGCATAGGCTCTCACCTCGGGATTCGAGAAATCGAGCTGATACCGCTCGTGGTCGATCACCCGTTTGCCGTGGCGCAGGAAGAACCAGTCGTCCGGGAGCTTGTCCGCCAGCGGGCAGCGGATGCCCATGACTTCGATCTCCAGCCAGAGACCGGGGATCATTCCCTTCGAGCGGATATAATCGAGCGGTTCCCGAATTCCGCCGGGGAAACGCTTGCCGGACGGCATCCATTCTCCCACGCTGTCCCACCAGCCTCCGTCGGAATACCAGCCGCAGTCGATGCAGTAGTATTCGCATCCCGCTTTCGCCGCCGCGTCGATCAGCGGATATTCCTTTTCCGTGGTCGGATCGCCGTAGAGGCAGTTCATATAGTCATTGAAAATCACCGGGAGCTTCTCGTTGTCCGGGTTCTTCCGACGGATCGCACGGCGGTATTTCGTCATTTCCGCCAGCGTACCGTTAAAGCCCTTCTTCGAGAACGTGACGGCTGCCGGAACGCTTTCAAAGACGTCTCCCGGTCTCAGCGTCTTCCACCAGCCTGCCGTATCCTGACACGGACCGGACAGGAGGAGGTACAGCTCGTCCCGTTCGTCGCCGATCTCCCACATCCACGAGCCGTTGTTTTCGATCTGCCACATCACGGCGCATCCGGCGGCGGTGTTTTCAAAATAACCGCCCGCGAGGAATTCGTCCGTCGCAAAGGTGCCGGTGCTGGATACGATCAGCGGCTTGACCGTGCCCCCGTTGACCTTGGAAAGACCGAGCTCGGGAACGGGATGGCAGTACCACTGCGCTTCGCCGTACCAGCAGTTGTGCGGAATCGAGACGCGGCATTTGGCGTCCCAGGCTCCGTCTCCCTCCGCGGAGATTCCGAACATCATGAACGAGGAAACAAATTCCAGCGTCACCGCATTTGCGGAACGGTTTTCGACGGTGGTGTACGACCGGACCGCCGCCATGCCGGAATAGAAGAGGTAGTGGGAGGTGACGTAGACCTCATCCGCCTGCTGGGTCACGGTCAGGATCCGTTTCTTCCCGTCCTCGGAGCGAACGTCCGAATGAGAGACATACCGCAGCCGCTCGCTGAAACCGGCGGTGATATGCTTGGCGCCGTGATGCCCTTCATAGCCGTAATCCGCCGTTTTCACCTGCACCAGAGGAAAGCCGCCGTCGGGAGAGCCTTCCGTTTCGCTTAACGTCATGGGAAGCATCCGCACCTTCCCGTCGCCTGTGAGATTCATGCTCACAGAAATTCCGTTTTCGATAAACCGAACCAATTCCGCCATTTCTGCACTCCTTGTCGTAAATTTTCGATTCCTCCGCCGTCTTTCTCCGCTTGGCAGGCGCTGTGTTTTCGGCTGGAAAGACGGGAGGAGGATGTTTCATGATATCGCCGCATTTTCAGAACGAAACCGTCAGCGCGATCCCGCCCTGTGCCGCGATTTTCCCGCCGCAGATCAGCGTCAGACCTGCGCCATAGCCGTATTTCGTCCCGTCTTCGTCGTAATACAGATCGAACATTGCCCCGCCTGCACAGAGATTTTTCACGGAATAATACTTCCACGTACCCGCACACAGCGGCTTCACGGTGAGAGTGCGCCTGCCGGTTTCGAGATCGGCGTCGAACCGGATGCCGCACGCACCGGAGAGAACCAGATCGCAGAAGGTGGAGTGATTGTACTCCGCGCCGCGCTCCTTCGGGAAGTGATAGGCGTGGTCGAGGTAGATCAGCTCCCGCGCAATCCACTGACCGGAGAACGGTTCCAGATTCTCGTCGATCCAGTTGAGGAGCTTCCCGCCCTTGTACAGCTTCTGGGAGGCGGCGTACTGACGGAGCAGGGTCATGTAGTCGGCTTTCCCGATGTACGCGGAGTCCTTCCACCCCAGCAGCGTATACAGCGCGGTCAGCGTCTGCGCAGTGGCATAGGGCCAGACGGGACCGTCCCACAGGCATTCGTGATGCGTCTCGCATTTCATGAACCGCGGATGCGACATATCGGCGGTGGTGATCCCATACGGTGCGAAGAATTTCGCGGGATTCATCAGCTCGGTGAAAACGCGCTCGTCGGATTCCTCGGTCAGCGCAGGAACGAGGAACGGCAGGAAGCCGATCTGCTCCTTCACGTTGTGATCCGGATTGGCGCGCTCGAAATCGGGTTCTCCGTCCTTCGAGGTCATCGGAACGGTCTTGAAAAAGCCGTCCTTCTCATCCCAGAGGTATTTGCGGATATTCGCCCGCAATGCCTCCGCCTTTTCCCGGAAGGATTCCGCCCTCTCGTCTCCGAATGCCTGACACAGCGCGGCGATTCCCAGCGCGGCGCCGTAGAGGTAGGTGTTCAGCGTCGGACGGAGACCGGGTCCGCTGATCGAGTATTCCATGCCGTCCCGGTCATCGTTGGACCAGAACAGCCCGTATTTCGTCATGGATTTTTCTTCCCAGTACCCGTACTGGTGGATCATCCGGGGGAGAAGCTCCTTTGCCAGCTCCGGCTTTCCGCTGAACCGGCAGTACAGGAACACGTTCCAGAGGAAAGCGAAGGAATAGCTGGTGGACGGCGCGTCGTGCTCCTCCTTCAGGAAGAAGCGGACGTCGCTCTCGATGATGGAGCTGTCGCGGAGCCACCGTCCCTCGGAGACATGATGGGCTACGGAGCAGGAGATGGTGTTGTACGGTCCGCTCCATCCCACGGGGGGAAGGAACTCCGTGATGACGGTCCCTTCCGGGGAATCCTTGATATGCTTGCGGAAGCTCCAGAAGCGGAAGTAGTATGTTTCCAGCACCTCCGCGTCATCGCAGTCGAGGAGCGGGATGTTTTCCGCCATCCAGTCGGCGACCTGTGCGTCGGAAATACGGTTCCGATAGTATTCCTCATGAGCGCGGTTGAATTTTTCGACGAATCGGGTAAGCATCGCGGTATCTGCCATGGAAAATTCCTCCCTGTTTTTCTGTCGTTGGTATTTTCTTTTCCGTCCGGTTATGCTATACTGTCCCTGAAAGCACACGTTGTGCCGTTTGTTCGATGAATGCGAAAGGGGGAGACAGGATGCAGTCCAAAGGAGACCAGGTGATTCCGCCGGAGGAATTTTCAAACTGTTCCTTCTGTATCCGGCATACGTTCACGGCGGCGAACTGGGATAATCCCTTCCTGTATTACGCCACCTATGCCGGACATTACGAGGCGCTGGAGCATTATCAGACGGATCGCCGTGATTTTGAATCGCTGATCGTCCTCTATACGGAATCGGGCGAGGCGGCGCTGTCGGTGGACGGAGGTCCGCTTCTGACGATGAGACCGGGATCGGTCATGGTGCTCGACTGCCGCCGTCATCATCTGTATTATCCCACCGAAAGCCCGTGGTCGTTTTACTACCTCCATGTGGTAGGGCGCGACTGCCTGACGTTCCCGAATTCCCTGGCGCATCCCGAGCGTCCGATTTACGAGTACAGCAGCGAAAACCGGATGAGAATCAGGTCCATGCTGGAGAAGGCGCTGTCCATGCCGGACGAGATTTCTCTCTCGCTGGATTTACAGGTTTCTTCCCTGATCTATCAGTTGTTCATGGCGCTCCTTGACCGCAGCGGGGACCTCCCTGACGGCGAAGCGCTGGAAAATTTAGACAAGCTGCGTCTGGCGGAGCGCTATATGCAGGAGCACCTGGGCGAGCCGATTACCGCGGAGGACCTTGCCGGGCGGCTCTACCTGTCGCGTCCCTATTTTTCGACGCTGTTCCGCCGATATTACGGGATCCCGCCGCACCAGTATCTGACCGCCCTGCGCATCAGCCGCGCCAAGCAGCTTCTCATCGGGACCGATCAGTCCATCGGCGAGATCGCCCAGCTTGTCGGCTACGAGGACTTCTCGGCGTTTTCCCGCAGCTTCTCCCGGCTCACCGGCATGACGCCCCGGCAGTTCCGGGAGATCCGGTAAGTCTTCTGTGGAATCGGGCGGGAAAAGTCCCGGATTATTCAAAATCGTCGTCCGTGAAGGTTCCTTCCATGAAGGCTTCGCCGATGTATTCCGGCGCGCCCTTTCTGCCGTTGTACCACAGATGCCATCCGCCCTTTTCTTCATCATAAATCGCGGTCGGCCTGTAGCAGGCGTCGCCGTCCCACGCAACTTCCGTCGGGCTTACCAGCGGATTGCCCTTGCATCTGCGCCACTGCGTCTTTCCGTCCTTCGACAGGGCGCAGCAGATGCACGCGGTGTTGATATCCTTGTATCCGATATAGAACATCAGGTATCCCAGTCCTTCGACACGGATGACCTGACACGCGCCGACCCGTTCCTGCTCGTATACCTTCCAGCGGTTGCGGATCAGGATCGGGTTGACGGGATCCTTCTTCCAGTGGATGCCGTCCTTGCTTTCCGCATAGGCGATGACGTTCGGCTCGTAGGTTTCCCCGGCGGAGTAGTACATCCGATAGGTTCCGTTTTCGTAGATGACGCACGGACACATGACGGACGCATCCTCCCAGCTTCGTTCCGGGATCATCACGGGACCGAAGTGCGGCTCTTCTTCCGCGCTGTCCGCATGGGGAACCCGGTGGAAGCGGACGCCGTCTTCGCTTTCCGCATAGCCGATGTCGCTGTAGGAATGATCGGCCCACTGACCGGTGTACCACATCTGATACCTGCCGCCGATTTTGAGAACGGCGTTGCGGTTGATGTCGTCCTCCCAGCCGGAGGCGGGATCACAGTTCAGGGTGATTTCGGGAGCCGTCCAGCGGATGCCGTCCTCGGAGAAGGAAACGGCAAGCGCGCGCTGCGGTCTCCAAGAAACGTCCATGCGGTAGCGGGGATGTTCCAGCGCAGTCGGTTCGCCGGAGTAGGGCTGGATGAGAACGTCGAACATGGTTCCGGTGGAGGCGTCGCCGAAAATGGGATTGGCGGGATTTTTGATAAACTGTTTCATGATCGTTCCTCTTTCTGACAGAAATGAATTGTCTCCGATCACCCGAGCTATGCCCGAGCTTTGTAAGCCTGCGAACGGAAAACTTCAATATAGAATAAGGATAGCATAATCCCCTGTCAAGTTCAATGGCTTTCTGTTCTCTCTTTTGTGCCGTTTGTAACGAGGAACAAAAGATGAAGCCTTTTGTACTCCAACCCCGCACGGATCGGCTCGACCGGTTGACAGAACACTTTTCCGGTGATATAATTAAATATCAATTTTATCCCAATTAACCGTCGGCGGACGGAATTCTATCATTACGCAGCCGGACAGCATTCGGAAGGATGGGACCATGAAAAACAAAACGCGGATTCGGATTTCGGCTGAGCTTCTCGGCGCGGCGGCAGCGTTTTTTGTCATGCTCGGCGTGGTCGGGATGAACCGGATCGGCGATGTAACAACGGCACTGGGCGAGGTTCCGCAGATTCCGGCGTTCGAGGATCGGCTGCTGTCGGCGCTCTGCTCCTGCAAACCCGATCCGAAGTCCGTGGACACGTCCGAAGCGGGAGAGCATGAACTGAAAATCCGGTATCTCGGCGTTTTCGGCAAGAGCGTCACGGTCAGGGTGAAGGACATGACGCTTCCGGAGGCGGAGATCGTCGGGATCACCGCAGTACGGGGAACGGAGCTCGCCGCGTCGGACTTTGTAAAAACGGCGTTCGATCAATCCGAGGTCTTCTTCACCGCCGAAGGTCTGGACACATCGGAAGCCGGAATCCGCACGGTCAGCGTGATCCTGACCGATGCAGGCGGGAACCGCACGGAATATCCCGCACAGCTCACAGTAGTCGATCCCGATACGCTGCCGTTTGCCGAATACGGTTCGGACGCGGAACCGGCGATGGAAGAACTGCGCCGGATGTTCGGTCTGGAATTCCTCGGCGGAACCTCCCCCGGGGAAAACGGAATCGGCACGGACTGCGGCTCCTACCCGCTCTATGCCGAGACGGAAAACGAAAAATACTACCTTACCTTTTCGGTGAAGGATACCACGCCTCCCTCTGCCGAAGGGTTGAAGCTCGATATCCGCAAGGGCGGGGAAGGCGTGAAAGCGGAGGACTTCGTGACGGCTGTGACCGATCTGTCGGAGACGAGCGTCTCTTTTGCCGGGGAACCGGATTTCGACACCGCAGGAGAACGGCAGGTGCGCCTTCTCGTATCCGACGCAGCGGGCAACCTGACGGAGGTGGAGACCGTCTGCCGGGTGTGGGACGTTCCCGAGGTCATTCGGGTGGAATGCGGAACCTCCCGCGGGACGCTTGAGGAGACCGTGGCGAAATACACCTGCGGCACGAAGACGCTCTCCTTGCCCGATCAGTTGGACTGCGGCGCGATGCTCCCGGGAACCTATGACGCGGAGCTGACCGGCGAATACGGAAGCCTTGCGGTTTCCCTCGTCTTCTCCGATACCAGCTCTCCCGTGCTCCGGTTGCAGGATGTGACGGTCTATACCGGAACGGAAGTCACGGCGGAAGACTTTGTCGTGTCGTGTACGGACAACACCTCCGCCGGGTACGCATTTGTGACCGTCCCCGACTGCCGAACCGCGCACACCGAAACCGTCGGCGTCCGGGCTTTCGACAGCTTTGGCAACGAGACCGTCGAGACCGCAACGCTGACGGTCAAAAAGGACGATATTCCCCCCGAGATCTTCGGCACGAAGACGATTACCGCGCTGGTGGGCGAGACGATCTCGTACCGGAAGGGCGTATATGCCACGGACAACGCGGACGGGGACGTATACGTCAGCGTAGACGCTTCCGCCGTCGATATTTCCACTGAGGGAACCTATTCCGTCGTCTACCGGGCGACTGACAACGCCGGAAACACCGCGTCCGTGACGGTCAGCGTCGAGATCGGCGATATCAATCAGGCGATGGTGGACAGGCTCGCCGACCAGGTGCTGGCGGACATCGTCAGCGACGGGATGACCGACCGCGACAAATGCCGGGCGATCTACGCCTGGGTGCAGAGCAATATCACCTACTCCACCGCCACGTCCTATCTGATGGGGCAGTACGTGGAGGGCGCGTATTCGGGCTTTACCACCTTCGCGGGCAACTGCTACATCCATTTCGCGGTATCCAAGGTCATGTTCGACCGGCTGGGCATCGAGAACATCATGGTTCAGCGCGACAATCCCGAGCATCCGCACTACTGGAATCTGGTGAAGATTGAAGGAAACTGGTACCACTTCGACGCGACCAACCGCTCCCGAACCACGTGCCTCTCCACCGACGCGGAGATTGCGTATTATTCCACCTATGAAAACGTCGGATATTACAGCTTCGATACCAGCCTGTACCCCGCAACGCCGTAATATCCGCGCATATACCCATACTTTTCAGGAAAGCAGGTTCTGACAATGAAAAAACGGATCATGGCAGCCCTTCTGACAGCACTCTTTCTGACGCTCACGTCGTGCGGCGGTTCCGGCGAAACGGAAAACGGCGTTCCCGCCGATTCTGCATCTCCGGGCACGGATGCGACCGAAACGGCGGCGGGCGTGAGCATCTCCGAGGACGGATACGTCTGCACGCTTGACAGCGGAAAGACCATTCCCCTCGGCGCAAAGACCGACGACATTTTAGGCGGACTCGGCGCTGTCACCGATACGCAGGAAGCGCCCAGTTGTCTGTATGACGGTACCGACAAGGTCTACACCATCGACGGCGCGTATACCGTGACCTCCACGCAGGCCGCCGACGGTGCGGAGAGAATCACGCAGATTTCCTTCCTTTCCGAGGCTGCGGCAGTCAAAACCGACGCCGGGCTGCTGATGATCGGCTCGGACGAAGCCGACGTGTCCGCCGCATTCGACTAACTCGCAGAGGTTTCCTTCGGCGTCA
>JAZUKN010000101.1:0-156130 GCA_045643285.1 Eubacteriales bacterium | reverse complement strand
GCCGCAGAGCTTTGCAACACGGTTGATGATTGCGGACATTTCGCTTCTCTTCAGTGTGTTATTCGGCTTGAAGTCCTTTGTTCCGCCTGCTGCATCGTATCCGTTGATGATACCGAGGTTAGCGGCTTTCAGAACGTCTGCATCTGTTGTATCGTTGAACTTAGCGTCGTTCTTTTCGGGAGCTTTTCCGTAAACCTTATCAAGAAGAGCGGAGAGGCACTTCGAAAGGTTAGCTCTGGAGATACCCTTTGTGTAGCCGCTCTGCAGTTCAGCCGGTACAAGTCCTTCGGCGATTGCTGCATTTACTTCAGCTTCTGCCCAGGAAGAGGGCTTTTCA
The DNA here is from genome assembly GCA_045643285.1 of Eubacteriales bacterium. Lineage (GTDB taxonomy): Bacteria > Bacillota > Clostridia > Oscillospirales > CAG-272 > UMGS1696. Next base: position 155,793 of record JAZUKN010000101.1, on the reverse strand, counting down.
GCGGGAGTTGTGGGCTGTTCGGGCTGTGTCGGCTGTTCGGGTTCTGTCGGTGTCGTCGCGCCGCCGGATTTACCTACGAGCTTGAACGAGTTAGCCGTCGTTGTTGCCTTGTTGAACGATTCTCTGTTATAGTAAAGCTGTGTTGTATCTTCATCAAATGATCCGTCGGCAGCCCAACCCTTTTCAAGGCTGAAGAAGTCGCCCCATTCGAGCCAGCCGGTGTACTTTGTTCCGTCGCCCTCCATTGCATCTATTCTGAGCATCGAGAACGAAACGATATCACCGTCTTTTGCCTCTTCTTTCTTCGGGTTAAGTCCGAGAGTCGAAAACTTTGTCTCATATTTTCCGACCATCTGCTTTGTGGCTTCATCATACCACAGAACAACGTTTTCACAGCTTTCAGTTGCACCGTACGGCTCCGGAGTATAGTCGTCGACGCCGTATGTCAGAAGATATGTGTAATCATAGTCATAAGCAAGACCCTTGGTGGATTCATAATCACAAAGCTGTGCAGAGTTATGAGAAATGTCGAGAATACCGTAGATCATGTCGATCTGATATCCGTCACCTTTCATATAAAGCTCACTGCCTATCGGATTCGGTTCGGGAGAAACGAAGCAGAGATAGAGAGTATCGTCTGTCCAGCGAGCGTAAACATCCATTGATAAGTTCTGATCCTCACGGATACCGGTATCATTCTTGAAGAATGAATAGTCCGTGATGCCTGCGTTTGCGCTGTTTCTGTCAACATGGATCAGTTTTTCGCCCCATGTGGCATCCGGGAGAGCATCATCCATAGACGGAGCAGTCTTTGTGTAAGGAACTTCAATAACAGTACCGAACGGTGCTTTCTCTTTCGCGGCATTCACCGGAATGATGAACATAGCGGCAAGCATAACGCTTACGAGAAGAACGGATAGTAGTTTTTTCATTTTTCCCTCCGTGTTACGGATAAACCGTAATGATAAAGATTGTGTTGAATATCATTCAACTACAGGTTAATTCTACACTACAACCAAAGTTTTTTCAAGAGTTTTCATGGTGGTAAAACAAACAAAAAAAATGATAAAGTTTTGTGCAAAAAAGAAAGTCCCGTCATATTTCAGACGGGACTTTTCACTTGTATAAGACTTATTTCAGAGCTGTGTATGTTCTGTAGATCATCATGATCGTCTGCTCAACGGTGAGAGTGTTTTCGGGAGAGAACGTCGTTGCGCTTGTTCCCTTGACGATTCCGTTGTGTACAGGCCAGCCGAGTTCCTTGTTGCACCAGTGAGATGCTGTGTCGGAGAACTTAACTTCGCTGTCAAAGCCTTCAACTGTCTTGCCGCAGAGCTTTGCAACACGGTTGATGATTGCTGACATTTCGCTTCTCTTCAGTGTGTTATTCGGCTTGAAGTCCTTTGTTCCGCCTGCTACATCGTATCCGTTGATGATACCGAGGTTAGCGGCCTTGAGAACGTCTGCATCTGTTGTATCGTTGAACTTCGCGTCGTTCTTTTCGGGAGCTTTGCCGTAAACCTTATCAAGAAGAGCGGAGAGGCACTTCGAAAGGTTGGCACGGGAGATACCGCTTGTGTAGTTATTCTGAAGTGCCTCCGGTACAAGACCTGCTTCGATCGCTTTCTTTACTTCAGCCTCTGCCCAAACGGACGGTGCGCCCTTGAGCGGTGTGGGATCCTCCTGCTGTGTCGGTGTTGTCGCGCCTGCGCCCTTGCCTACCATTTTGAATGTGTTCGCTGTTGTTGTACTCGGGATATTGCAGCAACGGTTGTATCTTAATTCGTCGCTCGGATCCCAACCCTTCTGAGCGTCGTAGAAGTCGCCCCATTCAAGCATTCCGTCGTCAACGTTCGTGGTGTTTTCAAAAGACTTATCGCCTCTGATCATTGCAAAGGAAACGTATGTGCCGTCGCCGATCACTTCTTTTTTACCGAAGCCGATCTCATTGAAGGGCATCTCGAATTTTACAACGAGAGAAACGTTTCTGTCGTCAATATAGACGATCGCGCGGTCTTCGGCTTTTATGGATGTGCTTGTGGATTCGTCGTCGAAGTCTACGGTTGCGGTCCAGTCAAATTCATAGTATTCGTTTTCGTTTGTCCAGCCGCAGGATACATTGTTGCAGTAAGATACGTCCATGATTCCCGGGTAAACGACCATCTGGATACCGTCGCCTGCATACCAGTCCATAGCGCCTGTTATTTCCTTATCGGGAGAAACGAAGCAGAGATAAAGTGTGGTGTCGGTCCAGCGTGCGTAGAGGTCGAATTTTATATCGTCTCTGACCTTCGGGACTGTATTGTTGGCATAGCTGTTGACATAGTCGATAAGACCGGCATTTTTCGTGTTTTTGTCAACCGTGATGATCTTATCGCCCCACGATGCGTCGGGAGCGGCTGCTTCCATCGACGGTGCTGTCTTTGTGTAAGGAACTTCAACAACAGTTCCGAATGGATCTTTTGCAGCATTCACCGGAATGATGAACATAGCGGTGAGCATAGCACATACAAGAATGAATGATACGAATTTTTTCATGTGTTTTTCCTCCGTAAAAATTGTGTTTTTCACATAATCTGGTGTTTTTTTGAGAATACCGCGAACGTATCAATTCGCAATATTCGCAAAGATGATACTGCGTTTGAGCGTTATTCTCAATTCATAATAGAACTTGAAAACCATGTTGTCGAGCATTATCCATGCCCTGTCATAGACGGAATCTGCGAAAAGTCCGCGTGATTCTTCCGACGGATCCGTCGCATAGTCACGCACGGCTGCCGCACCGATCGGAACAGATAAAAAAGAAAAAAGTACCGCAAAAACGATAAGGACTGCCGCCGCTTTTTTCACACCGATCACCTCCGCTTTCCGATTCTTCCCACACCGTAATTATATATCACTTGAACATTAAAAAGCAATTCGCAGAATGTACAAACAGAATGCGTGAAAATTGTCACTTTTGCCGCAGACAAAAAAGTTTTTTTATTTTTTCTATTGACAAAAAGACGACGGTGTGTTATACTCTGTAAAGCAAATAACTTTACAGCATTGCGCGGTGATCATTATTTTTGAAAAAAACATGAAATTCCCGCTTCTGCTCGACGTTTACGGCGCACTTCTCAGCGACAGGCGGCGCGAGATAGTCGAGTATTACTACAACGACGACTGCTCGCTCGCCGAAATATCCGAGATCACCGGAATTTCCCGTCAGGGCGTGCGCGATTCGATAAAGAAGACCGAAGAAGAGATCTACTCGCTCGAAGAAAAGCTCGGAGTGGCGCGAAAAATGCGTCTGATCTCCGAAAAGCTCGACTCGATAGCCTCTCTCGCAGAGTCTTCGGACAAACGGGACGGGATACTCTCAGAGATCGACGGCATCCGCGCGATAATCAGAACAGACGAGGAAGAAAAGCCCGACACGCATACGTAAAGAAAGGCAAAGCACACAATGTTCGGAAACTTATCTGAAAAACTCGAAAACGCATTCAAAAAGTTTAGAAGCAAAGGCAAGCTGACCGAAGCCGATGTCAAAGAGGGTATGCGAGAGGTCAAGCTCGCACTTCTCGAAGCCGACGTAAACTTCAAGGTCGTCCGCGACTTCATAAAAACAGTCACGGAACGTGCGGTCGGTTCGGAAGTGCTTGAAAGTCTTCTCCCCGGTCAGCAGATAATAAAAATCGTTCACGAAGAGCTTGTAAAACTGATGGGAGAGACGAACTCGAAGCTCGTGATCTCCTCAAAGCCGCCGACAGTCGTAATGATGGTAGGTCTGCAGGGTTCCGGTAAAACGACGCACTCCGCAAAGCTCGCCGGAATGTACAAGAAGCAAGGCAAGCGTCCGCTTCTCGTAGCGTGCGACGTTTACAGACCGGCGGCCATTGATCAGCTCAAGGTCGTCGGCGGACAGCTCGAAGTTCCCGTATTCGATATGGGACAGGGCAACCCCGTTGAAATAACGAAGCAGGCGATGCTCCACGCCGCAAAGCACGGACATGACATGGTCATCATCGACACCGCGGGTCGGCTTCACGTCGACGAAGTGCTGATGAACGAGCTTGTTTCGATAAAGGAAGTCGCAAATCCGACAGAAATACTGCTCGTCGTGGACGCGATGACCGGTCAGGACGCCGTCAATGTTGCGGAATCGTTCAACGAAAAACTCGACATCACCGGCGTTGTTCTCTCAAAGCTCGACGGCGACACAAGAGGCGGCGCGGCGCTGTCGGTCAGATACGTCACCGGCAAGCCGATAAAGTTCATAGGTGTGGGCGAAAAGCTCGACGCGATAGAGCCGTTCTACCCCGACAGAATGGCGTCCCGTATCCTCGGAATGGGCGACGTTCTCACGCTTATCGAAAAGGCAGAGCAGGCAGTCGACGAGAAGAAAGCGGCTGAGCTTGAAAAACGGCTCAGAGAAAACACGTTCACGCTCGACGATTACCTTGATCAGCTCAGGCAGATACGCAAAATGGGCGGTATCGACCAGCTCGCGGCGATGATACCCGGTATGAATTCCGGCGCGCTCAAGGGTGCGAAGATCGACGAAAAAGCCGCAGAGGAAGGACTGAAGCGCACAGAGGCTATAATCCTTTCGATGACGAAAAAAGAACGCGACAAGCCGACGATAATCAACGGTTCCCGCCGCAAGAGGATCGCACTCGGCAGCGGAACGTCCGTCGAGGAAGTCAACAGGTTGATGCGGCAGTTCGAGCAGATGAGCAAGATGCTCAAGCAGTTCTCCGGCAAAAACGGAGCAAAGATGTTAAAACGAATGAAAATTCCTTTCGGTATGTAACTGAAGTGAGTTTTTAGATAAAAAATATTTTATAATTTTTTCGGAGGAAAAAACCATGGTAAAGATCAGACTCAGAAGAATCGGCGCAAAGAAAGCACCTTTCTACCGCATCGTCGTTGCAGACGCAAGAAGCCCGCGTAACGGCAGATTCGTAGAAGAAATCGGCACATACGACCCCATGAAGGAGCCGGCTGTTATCACAGTTGACGCTGAAAAGGCTAAGACTTGGCTGAAGAACGGCGCTCAGCCGACAGAAACCGTAAAGGCTCTCCTCGTAAAGAGCGGCGTTATCGAGAAGTAAGCATGGATAACAAGAGCGCGGAATATCGTGACATTGACATAAACAAGCTGCTCAGCGATATGGCGCGCGCGATTGTTGACGAACCGGATTCCGTATCCGTATCCGAGGAAGAAAAAGAGGACGGTACAGTTCTCACTCTTCACGTTGCCGAGGGCGACATGGGTATGATAATCGGGAAACACGGCAAAATAGCCCGTGCACTTCGCACCGTCACAAAAGCGGCGGCAAAAATCTCTGACAGAAAAGTCTCTGTCGAAATAAGATGAAAAAATTCTGCAGTACCGAAAGGTATTGCAGAGTTTTTTGTTTAGAGGGAATCTTTGACAAAAAATTAAGGGAGAACCCGACGTACGTCGGTTTCAAATAATCTTTATGTCCTGCTTGTTTACAAGCGAGCGGACAGGCGGACATTTATCAAAAACTCACGTTTGGATTCGGGTTTTGTCGCTACGCGCGACAGGCGGACAAGAGCGTACCGCGACGCTCTTGTCAATCACCGCGCTCAGGGGGAAGGGACTTCGTCCAATTCCCCCTAAGAACCCCTTTGTGACATAGTAAATGCAAATGAAAAGAACAACTTATCATTTATTAACGATTACGTTTTACTATGTAATGAGCGTCAGCGCGCTGTACCTTCACGAGTTAAATCCTCTTCAACGTCGCACTCTCTTTGTGACAAAGGGGAGATTCCAAAGAGGGGAAATTGACGCGCCAGCGTCCTTGCCCCTCTTTGGCGGGTAGATTGACAAGGAGGCGACGTTCGCTGAGTTTACGAAGTAAACTCGCTTGTCCGCCGTCCGCGTAGGACAAATAGATGAAATCGAAAACGACGTAAGTCCTTTTTTATATTACGCCTATGTGAAATATATTCAGATCGTTCGGCGGGAGGGGAAACCCCTCCCCTACGGTATATGAGAGATATATTTCGTGCGTAGCCGTGAGGTAAGTGCGATTTTTGCGAAAACGCAGACCTTCATCGGCGAATTTCGTTTTTTGCTCACTTTTCGTTCAAAAATTCGTCATAATTCTTTTTTATAATATAGAAGTTGAAATTTTGATAATACAAGAGGTCAGAATCAATGAAAAAAATACTCGCTCTTCTTCTCGTTCTCGTAATGCTCTTCTCTCTCGTCGCGTGCAGCAAGCCGACCGACGAGCAGAAAGACAATCCAAACGCAGAAAACACCGACACCGAGCAGTCCCAAACCGCCGAAGAAACCGCTTTCGACTATATGACTGCCGATCTGACAAAATATCTCAAGCTCGGACAGTACGAAGGTCTTACCGTCACACGCGAAGACCCCATGCTGACAGACGAAGAATTTGAAAGATATGTGAACAACATCCTCTCCGACTATTCGGATTACGAACACATCACAGACCGTGAAATAGTTGAAGGCGACAAAGTCCACCTCGACTACTCCGGAGCTGTTGGAAATGAACAGTTCGGCGGCACTGCACTTAACCAGATCATCACTGCCGGAGACGGTAACGGACAGATACCCGGTTTCGGTGCGGCTCTTATCGGTCACAAGGCAGGAGATCAGTTCGTTGCCGAAATGACATATCCCGATCCGTTCCCGAACGATCCCGAAAACGCCGGAAAACCCGTCGCATTTGCTTTCAACATCCACTACATCCTCGGTGAGGACATCGAAACCTACACTTATGATACAATCGACGACCTCTTCGTAAAAAACACCTTCAACTATGACACCGTTGAAGAATTCCTCTCTTCTGTACGTACTGTCGTTCAGAATCAGAAGACATATACAGTTCTCAGAGCAACAAACTTTCAGGTACTTGAACAGGTCGTCGAAAACTCCGAGGTGATCGGATATCCGGAAGCGGCGCTCATGGAAATCTATGATCTGAACCGTAAAACTCAGGAACAGTATGCCGAAAACAACGGAGTAGACTATGAAACATACATTATGCAGACTTACGGCATGACAGACGAAGACATCATGAACGACTGCAAAGCAGCGGTCAAGGAAAACCTCGTAATTTATTCGCTTGTCAAGGCACTTGACGCGGAAGTGACAGAATCGGAGATCAATGGAAAGATCGCATTTATGGCTGATCTTTACGGAGTCAAACCGGAAGAATTCTTACAGACTTATCCATACGACGAGATGAAAGAGCTCGCTCAGTTCGACAAAGTCCTCTCGATAGTCGCAAGTATCGGAGTAGAAGCGGAATAATCACGAAAACCGAATAAACGCAAAAAATCACGGAGCATTATTACTCCGTGATTTTTGTTTTGCTTTGTTATTTCTGCTCTTTCCGGATAGCGTCAAGCAGAATTTCCTTTGCGTAGGAGATAGCTTCCTTTACGCTGCCGTCTTCAAACGGTACTCTGAGGTTTGCGACCTTAAGGAGTCCGAGATAACTCTTGCTTCCGCCTGCTTTGCAAAGTGCAAGATAGTCAGCCCACGCCTTTTCGTGATCTTCGGCGTTGCGCTTCTTGAATTCCATGGCGCCCATCGTCGTCAGCGTATAGTTGATGTAGTAAAACGGATAGAGGAAAATGTGCAGCTTGTGATACCAGTAGCCGCCTCTCTCCATGAATTCGTCGTCGGAGTATGTTCTCCACGGCATATATTTCTCTTCGAGCTTGTGCCATTCGTATGTGCGCTCTTTCGGAGTAAGGTTCGGATTCTCGTAAATGATATGCTGGAATTCGTCGACTGCAACGCCGAACGGAACGAACGTCAATGCTTCCTGGAGATGAGCGAAGCGGTACTTGTCAGCCGCGTCACCAAAGAACTGCTCGGCGTACGGATAGCAGAACTGCTCCATGGACATCGAGTGGATCTCGGCGATGTCCGTGCTTTCGCTGAAATAGTCGGAAATAGGCTGAGCGCGCATCGCTTCATATCCGGCGAATGCGTGACCAAGCTCGTGAGAGAGCACCTGCATATCAAATATCGTGTGATTGAAGCAGGAGAACACGAACGGTGCCTTGTATTTCGGAAGGCCAGTCATGTAACCTGTCGATGCTTTATTCGGCTTGTTTTCGAGATCCATAAGGTGATGATCTATCATGAAGTCGATGAACTCTCCTGTTTCCGGAGACAGATCGTGGTACATCTTCTGCGCTTCCTTGACGAGATAAGCGGCATCCCCTATCGGTTCTGCATTTCCGTCCGGGAAGATGAACTTTTCGTCGTATGCCATGATCTTGTCGACTCCGATACGCTTTGCCTGTGCTTCGTAGAGCTTTTCGCAAAGCGGAACCAGATCTACTCTGACCTGTTCTCTGAATGCGGCGACTTCTTTCTGTCCGTAGTCACTGCGTCCCTGGTTGATATATCCGAGAGGCGTGAACGTGTCGTAGCCGAGAGCCTTGCCCATTGCCGTGCGGACCTCGACAAGCTCCGCGAAGATCTTTTCCATAGTCTCTTCGTTGCCTGCGTAGAATTCGGAATACTTGCGGAATGCGGCTTTTCTCGTCTCGCGGTCGGGATGCTCGAAATATTTCTGGATTCCGTAAAGATTCAGCACCTTGCCGTCAAATTCGATCTGTGCTGTTGCCATGAGCTTCTGGTATTCCGTCGTGAGCTGTGCTTCTCTCTGGAGATACGGTACAAGCTCCGGCTTGAACGAAGAAACACCGCGGCGCATTTTCGTGAGGAATTCCTCCCCGAGATCGGCGTCGATGTCCTTCGTAAACGGGCAGTCGAGGATCGCTTTATTGAACTCAAGCATATAGACCTGTGCTTCGGGGAATTTCTGCTGGAGGAATGCAAGCTCGTCTTCGTAGAATTTGTCGGTGGTGTTCAGCGTGTTGCGGATGTGTGCGACCGTGAACATCGTCATCGGCTCTTCCATTACCTTGTCACACTCGTCGATGAGCGCGCGGATCTCGGCGTAAGTCTTTGCGGCTTTGACTTTTTCCGTCATTCCGGTGAACGCTTTTACAAGTGCGTCAAAATCCGGTCGGATGTATTCGATAGTATCAAATGTGAAGTTTTCCATTGTGTGATCCTTTCGTGAGTTTTGTTTTCGTTTTTATTATATAACAATTTTTCCCTGATTGCAAGTGCGGTTTTTCTTTTCGTCACAGCATAAAAATGCTGAAAAATGACAAAATAAAAACAAAAACGAAAAAGTGAGGTCAAAAAATGAACGATATCAAAAAAGTTGGCATAGTAGGATGCGGAAACGTCGGCGCGTCAGTCGCTTACACGCTTATGGAGAGCGGACTGTTCAACGAAATGGTGCTTATCGACTACAATGATGCGAAGGCACGGGGTGAGGCGCTCGATATATCGCACTGCCTGCCGTTCGTCTCGCAGATGCAGATTTATTCCGGCACTTACTCAGCGCTTGAGAGTGCGTCCGTTGTGATAATCGCCGCAGGAGTAGGTCAGAAGCCGGGAGAAACACGGCTCGATCTACTCCACCGCAACGTCGAAGTGTTCCGCGGAATGATAGAACGTATAACAGAGGTGAACAAGGACTGCATACTGCTCGTCGTGACGAATCCCGTTGATATAATGACTTATGTAACGCTGAAACTGTCGGGCTTCCCTGCCGAGAGAGTCATCGGAAGCGGTACGGTGCTTGACACTGCGCGGCTGAAGTATCTCGTCGGTCAGCGGCTCGGCGTGGATTCGAGAAACGTCCATTCATTCATCATCGGCGAACACGGTGACAGCGAGCTTGCCGTGTGGTCGTCGGCGAACGTGTCCGGAATAGACCTCTCGGACTACTGCAAAATGACAGGCGTCGGTACGGATGAATTATATCCGCTGTTTGAGAGCGTGCGCGACAGTGCGTACTCGATAATCCGCGACAAGGGCGCGACGTACTACGGCATAGCGCAGTCGACAAAGCGGATAGTCGAAGCTATCGTCAGCGACGAAGATACGATTCTGCCTGTGTCAACGTTTGTCACCGGTCACTACGGCATAGACGGCATCACGCTGAGCGTCCCTGCGATAATCGGACGCGGAGGAATAAAAAAAGTCCTTGATATTCCGCTTGACGGCGATGAGCAAAGACGGCTCATGCTCTCGGCGGAGACTATCAAAGACTGTACGGACAAGCTGGGGCTCGGCGAATTTGCGTCGGTTTAGTCGGCGTTTTTCTTCGGGAGCTTATTCCACACAAGGCGGACGATAAAGAACGCGAGAACGCCGAGCAGAACGCCGAGAATTGCCGAAACGATAACATCGGTGAAGAAGTGCATCATGAGATAGATGCGCGAAAACGCGATAAGAAGCGCGACAGCGAAGGCGACGGCACCCCATTTTCTGTTATCCATGAAGACGGCAGTTGAGGCGCAGAACGACGCCATGGTATGTCCGGACGGGAAAGAAAAGTCGATTTCTTTTTTGATCAGCAGAACAACAGTGGTATCGAATTCGTACGGTCGGATGCGTGCAAAAATCGGCTTTAAGGTGAAGTTGCAAACGACAAGACCGAGGATCAGTGCGAGTGCGACAGAAAATGCGGTTTTCCGTGTTTTGCGGAAAATGAGCAGAACGGCGGCGAGAAGAATCCAGCAGATGCCTGCTTTGCAGAGGGACGAAACGACGGGCATAACGGCGTCGAGAAAGCCGCACTGCAAAGTATCGTGGAACGATTTAAGCAGAGGAAATTCTACAGGGTTGAGAATGTCGTTGAAGAAGCTCATGAGGCTGTCTCCGTTTCTTTTGTTTTACAAAAACTTTGTTTTGATTATACCACCGAGGCGGGATTATTTCAAGAGAAAAAGCGCGAACCTCGCGGTGGTGTACAAAATGAATTTTCAACCGTAGGGGAGGGGTTTCCCCTCCCGCCGAACGACTTGCACAAATCTCACGTCCACAAGACACCCGAATGGCGCAAAAAGCCTCCCTCCGTGAGGGAGCAGCGCGCTGACGCTCATACGTTCGTATATACAAGGCTTTCGTACAGTGAATTTGGACTTTATCCTAATTCTTCATTATTCATTATTCATTCTTCATTAAAAAAAGAGGCTTTACGCCTCTTTTTATTATGCCTCTTTTTCTACTATTTTCAGGTTTTCCGGCAGGATTCCGGCCTGCTCATATACGATCTCCGATATCTGCGCTATCTCGTTCTGCATCAGTCCGTCGGATTCGACTATCACACTGCAGGTGTTATCGCTTATCACCGCGACGCACTGCTTGAAGCCTTTTGATACAACGAGCGACTCGATATTCGCTTCTTTCTCTATTTCAAGCGCGATCTTGTTGATGTCGTCGAGGGCAGCCTGCTTTGCTTCCGCAACCGCGTCCGTGCTTTCGGTCACGCTTTTGAGGACTTCCACCGCTTCGTCTCTTGCCTGCTTACGTTGGAGCGATACTTCCGCGAAATAGTCCGCCGTGCTGTCCTTTCCCACCTCCGATGCTGTATCTTTTGTCAGATCGACAGCGAGTCTCTTCGGTGTGTCCGCGACTTTATCCGAGAGAATGAACGACAGCACTGCCGCGCATCCGAGCACGAGCACCGCACAAATTGCGATAAGAGTTTTCTTCCCTGCTTTTGACGTGATACCTTTGATTTTCTCTCCGATTTCTCTGAATTTCATATAGAACCCTCCGGTTTTGATTTTGTTTTCACTTAACGATATGCGTGTCTTCTTTCAATTATTCCGCTATTTTCCGCCGGCGACTTCAATATCGCTCGACGGTATCCCGAGGGATGCGGAAAGCAGCTCCACCACCGTTTCCCGTATCCGCGGTATGTCGCCGTTCGTGCATACTACAGCAACGCCTCGCACTCTCGGATATATTTCGCAGAGCTTCACTGCCCTCTCGCCGTCGGAGTCCGACAGAATGAGAAAGTCAGCCACGCCGTCGCGCTCGTATACCTGCTCGGTGGATTTGTCGAGCGTCAGAAGCACCGTCGCGCTGTCGATACCGTCGACGGATTCGCAGAGCTCCGTTATCCGCTCTTCGAGGTATGCGGTATAATAGCCGAGATCGGTATAAGTCTCGCTATCCTGTGTCCGCTTCTTGCCTATCGTTCCGCCGATTATTATTAGCAGCAGTCCGACGGCGGTCAGCACGATAAGCGGCAGATTCTTTTTGAATTTCTCTTTGTCCGGCTTCATTTTTCCTCCGTTATTCTCCCGAAAAAGACTGTTACTTTCACTTTCAGTTCCCGTCCGAGTACGGCTTTTATTCTCTCCCCGTCCTCGCTGTCGCACTCCGGCAGAAAGAACTGCACCTCTGTGACGGTTTCTTTTTCGTCTGTCACAAAAGTGACGGTCGAGTGCGCGGCTTTTTTACCGTAGTTTTCTTCGAGATAGTCGACAAGCACTGCGGCGGCTTCACCGAGTCCGTCCGGCGGCTGTACGGCTTCCGTTTCGGCAAAAAATTCCTCTGCCTTCTCCGCTATCCGTGGGATAGACGCAACTACAGTGCGGATCGGTGAAAGCATTGTGAGCAGTACCGCAAGGGCGGCGACAAGGCGGACGTATTTTTTCATGTCCGCTCCGTCAGGCGAGAGGCAGACTGCTATCTCGGCAATCAGGATGACCGCGATAAGCGTATTGACATAGCCGTACACCGTCACACCTCCCTCGATTTTGCGAACAGCACAAGCACGAAGACGAACATCAGCGATGAGTACAGCACTACCGCGATAATGAGGTCGATTATACTTTTTATCTCGCCGAGGAGCTTTGACGTGCCGTCAAGTCCGAGCATCTCCGAAAGAAAAGCCGTAACGCCGAACGCCGCTTTATAGACAAGAAGCGGTATTATCCCCGTGAGGAGGATGCAGAGTATCAGAATGATACCTCCGATGCCTGCCGCGCCTCTGATATACGCCACACCCTCTTTCAGTGTGTTGTACGCTTCCGCGATTATTCCGCCTGCCACCGGTATCATTGATGAAATGGCAAACCGAGCCGTTCTTGTCGAGAGCGTATCGGCGGAACGGGAGATGACGGTCTGCGTTCCTATCATAAACGAAAAAAACAGTGTCATGATCTGCCACAGGCGCATAAGGAGCTTTCTCACCGACGCGACAAGTCCGCCGAGCCGTACGTCCGAGCAGACGGCGGACAGCGACGCGAGTGTGAACAGCACGGTGACGACGGGCGGCATAAATGTCGAATTGACGGTGTCCACAACAGAGAGCGCCACGGTCAGTCCCGTTGTTGTGACTGCGCCCTCGCTTATCGAGCCGGACGAGAGATACATGATCTCCATAACGGGTGTGATGATATTCACAAGAGAGGTGAGTCGTGTAAGGTACGCGCCGGCAACGGAGACAGCCGTATAAGTTGACGAAATGAGCGGAATCGCCGCCGCAACACGTGAAGTCAGCGAAAACGCGGACGATACGGACGGCGACGCGCACGGCAGGCAGTACGTCCCGACTGCGGACAGCAGCACGACCGAAACGAGAACGGACAGGCTCGGAAGTACATCCCGTGCGGCTTTCGTAAGCCCGTCCCATGCGACGGTGAGCCAGAAGCGCGGTGAAGTCTTCTCCCGTATGTCGTCTTCGGCTGAAGTGAGAGACAGCGAACCGAGGTCTTCGCGTAATTCTTCCGGAATGGATGCGAGGACTTCGTCCCATTTTCCGCAAACGGCATCCATGCCTACCGATTCCGACGAAAACGAATACTCCGCGGCAAAAACGGGACATATCAAAAGCAAAAAAACTGTTACAAATAAGAGAATTTTACTAATCCGTTTCATTTTCATTCATTAAGTCATCACAGCAGGGCAAGAGTGAAAAGCTCCGAAAGAAGCGGTACGGTCAGCGAGAGAATACAGAGCTTCCCTGCGGTCTCGACGTATGAGCCTACAGTCTCTTCTCCCGATGAGCGGCACAGTACGGCTGCTGTCGACGAAAGATAAGCGACTCCGAGCGCGCGTACTACCGTTCCCGTGACTGCGGTATCGGAATAATCGGCGAGCTTTTTGAGAAATCCTACTGTTTCGGCGAGCCACGGCAGAGAGGCAAGCAGTACCGTCACGCCGAGTGCGAGTACGACAAGCGGCACGCTGTTCTTCTTCACTTCTTTCAGAACAAGCACAGCCGCTACCCCGACCATACAAAGCCCGACAGTCCCGAAGATCGTCATAAGCCGAACACCGACCTGATCTCCGAGAACAGATCCCCTATTCTGCCGACGAGCAGAAGAAGAACGAACACCACTCCGGCAAGGGACAAGAGAAGCGACTGTTCTCCCCTGCCCGTCCTCTCAAGAAGCTGACAGCCGACCGCTATAAGCAAGCCGACGCCTACTATCCGCATAAGAAGCGTTATTTCCATTTATACCCCGTTTATATGAACATCAGTATCAGCGCAAGTGCGCCGAGAAGCGGACATACGCCGTATAGCTTTTTGCGCTCGTTTTCCGTCGTCTTTCGCGCGTCGAGCAGTTTGCCGAGCCGCTCTTCGGTCACTTCGCAGAGGGAAAGCTGTTCTTCCCTGTCCTCTCCGCCGAGCGACTGAGCAAAACGAATGAGCGTCTCCCGTACGTCCGCGTCGATCAAGTCTGACATGGATTCAACTGCGGCTTTCATCCCATGCGTTCTGAGAACAGGCAAAAAACCGCAGCCAGAGAGCACATCCGACGAAAAATCCGCGTATATCTCGCAAAGCGGAGGCGCGAACACTTTTATCCGCTCCCCGATAAATCCCACGAGGGAGCACATCTCCGCAAGCACTGCCGTTTTTCGTCGCTCTTCACGGAGCCGTTTCTGTCCCCAGATCACGGCGGACAGCGAAACGACCGCGCTTCCGGTGAGCTTAACTGTCGTCTGCAGGATAGCACTCACCTCCCGAAAAATCTGCTCTGTAAAGTGCGCCGAAAACCTTTCTGTTTATCAGCCGACCGAGCGACGGATGATTTTTTATTTTCTCCGCGCTGTCCGAATGAGCCGAGCAAACGACATTCACTCCGCAGGAGACGGCGTAAAGGATAGCGTCCGCGTCGCTCTCCGATGATATTTCGTCACATATTATATAGTCCGGTGCCATTGAAGTCACAGCCGCTCTGATACCGTCCGTGCGCGTGTATCCGACGAAATAATCCGCGCAGTCTGCACCCGCGGAGAACGCCGAAAGCTCGCGTCTTGTGTCGATAACGGCGACGTTTTTTTGCTCATTCCCACCCGAAAGAAGCGGCAACAGTTCTCCGAGCGCCGTCGTTTTGCCTCTGCCCGGAGGCGAGAACACAAGCACACTTCCGTATTTCCTCACGGCTTCAAACAGCCCGTCGGCGGCGTGCGGCACTCTGTGAGGGATGCGGATATTCACCGAAGTGATCGCGCGCACCGCTGTTATTCTGCCGTCCGTCACGGTTGCCTGTCCGCAGACTCCGGCGCGTATTCCCGACGGCGTTGTTATTACGCCTGTCTTTATTTCTTCCGCATACGAGTATAGCGAGCCTCCGGTCAGCCGTTTTACAGTCTCTCCGACATCCTCCGCCGACGAAACGATACCGCACGGTATGCTTTCGTTTTGTGATGTGAGCTTCACTTCCCTTTCCGCGCGGAGGCGTATCTCGTCGATAGGTCTGCCGGTCTTCCAGACGGTTTGTCGCACCGTTTCGGCTATCCGCAAAGGAAGAAAAGCAAGGGCTTCTTTTTCCGTGTCCGTCATTTTGTACTCCCGATGTGTGTTACTGCTCCAATATATGAGCCTCGATTTACCGATATACCACAAGCTGAAACAGCGTTTTTTCGCTCATCTGCGACCGAAAACGGCTCTTTTTTGCGGTATAGTTTACGACATCAACCTTTTTCGGCGATTTCTTAACCGCGCCAAGAAACTGATATGGTAAAATGACAGCAACGTAAAGCAAAACGACCGTCAAGAGCTGACCGAAAGGAGGAAATATGAAACCCGACAGTGATCTGAGAGCAGTAAAGCGCCGTGTGTCGTCAGTCGAAGGACTGCGGCTCGAATACACGCTCTTTCGTTCCGAAAAGAAGATCGGCGGCAGATATTCCTATTCACTCGCACTCGAAGAAGATCACCTCGGCGAACATTCTTCTGCGGCAGTCAGCGATATTTCGCGCTCCAAGAGGCGTGCGGAGGAGGTGTACCGTCTCGTCTCCGGCGGAAACGTCACGGTCTGCACTCTTTTTGAGGTAATGGAAGACTTACTGTAGTGAAATTTTTTTCACCGAATATATACAAATCAAAAAAACTGTGGTATAATGAAGTAAAGAAAAAATGACTGGACTTATGCCATGGTTTACTATACTTCATCCCCCGAAGAAACAGAAGAACTCGGCAGAAAAGTCGCTCGCGTCATTAAAGAAACGGACGGCTTTTTCTTCGTTGCCATGTACGGCGATCTCGGTGCCGGAAAAACGGTCTTCGTGCGCGGTTTCGCGTCGGTGCTGTCGCCGTCGAGCCGCGTCAAAAGCCCGACTTACACGATAGTCAACGAATACCGCAAAGGGGAAAAGCCGCTCTTTCATTTTGATTTATACCGCATTTCGTCACCCGATGAGCTTGACGGCTTCGGATTTGACGATTATCTCGCCTCCGGCAACTGCATAGCGGAATGGTGTGAAAACATCGGCGACCGTCTTCCCGACGGTGCTGTACGCGTGACGGTCGAGAAAAACGGAGAGTGCGGAAGAAAGATCACGGTCGACGGACTTGACTTGTCAGGAGAAACGGAATGAAAATACTCGCAGTTGATTCCTCGGCGAAGACTGCCGCAGTCGCCATATTATCGGGCGGCGCGCTTCTCGCCTCATATACAGAAGAAACGGGCACGCATTCGACGACGCTTCTGCCGATGATCGAATCCATGCTCTCACTCGCAGGACTGACGTACGACGACATCGACGTTTACGCGGCTGTGGTCGGTCCGGGATCGTTCACGGGGGTGAGAATAGGCGTGTCGGCGGTCAAGGGACTCGCATTCATGAAAAACGTGCCGTGCGTCGGAGTGTCGGCTCTTGACGCAATGGCTGAAAACCTGCGTGGAGTTGACGGACTGATCGTTCCCGTTATAGACGCGCGGAGAGATACGGTCTTCACGTCAGTCTACCGCTCGTCAGTCGACGGAACGCTTGAAAAACTGGCGGACGACGCACAGATGAGTACCGATGAGCTTTGTGCCTTGCTCGCACAGTACGGCGGCGAAACGGTCTACTTCATCGGCGACGCGTACGGCAGAATGGTGACGCACGAAAACCGTCCGTCCGGTACCGCAGTGACTCCCGAAAACCTCCGCATCCCGTCCGGCTACGGTGTGGCGCGTGCGGCTCTTGAAAAATGGAATGCAACGGACGACAAAAGCATTTTCACCGACGCGGCTCTCCTGCCGGTATATCTGAAAAAATCGCAGGCGGAAAGAGAACGCGACGAACGTATCGCCGCAGAAAACGGGCAACAATAAATTATATAAAAAGGTGAACGAAATGGAAGAAAAAATGACAGTTGTACTCGGTGCAGACCACGCAGGACTTCCCCTGAAAAACGCGCTCAAAGCATTATTTGAAGCCGACGGCTACAAGACAGTTGACGTAGGAACGTACACACCCGAAAGCTGTGACTACCCGATATACGCAGAAAAGACCTGCCGCGCACTTCTCGACGGTGAAGGCACTCTCGCCGTTCTCTGCTGCGGTACGGGTATCGGCATGAGCATGGCGGCAAACAAGATCAAAGGCATCCGTGCGGCGTGCTGCTCCGACGTTTTCTCGGCAAAATTCACGAGACTGCACAACGACGCGAACGTCCTCTGTCTCGGTGCGCGCGTAGTCGGAGAAGGACTTGCGTGGGAGCTTGCAAAGGTGTTCGTCGAAACTGGCTTTGAGGGCGGAAAACACGCTCGCCGCGTCGGACTGATCACCGAACTTGAAAACAAACAGTAAAAATCAAAAATACAGAAAGGCAGGACAGCACAATGAAAAAATACGTTATCACGATCGCGCGTGAATTCGGAAGCGGCGGACGCGAAGTCGGCAAAAAACTCTCCGAGCTTCTCGGTTACGGCTTCTACGACAAACAGCTCATCACTCTTGCCGCACAGAAAAGCGGTCTTTCGGACGGCGTTCTCTCAAAGGTCGACGAAAAACCCGTGAACAGTCTGCTCTACACTCTTGCGCTCGGCTCTTCGATGTACTCGAACGGCGCGGAATCGCTGAATCTGCCGATAAATGACCGTCTGTTCGTTTTGCAGTCGGATATTATCAAGGACATTGCAAACAGGGACGAGGGTGCGGTCATCGTCGGACGTTGCGGAGACTACGTTCTCGGCGAAAGAGACGACGTTCTCAAGGTTTACGTTACGGCTGAATTCACCGAAAGAGTCAAGACCGTTATGGCGCGTCACGATCTCACCGAAGCAAAAGCAAAGGACGCTGTTATCAAGACCGACAAACGCCGTGCGAACTACTACAGCTACTACACAGGCGAGAAATGGGGCAAGGCTGACAAATACGACCTCGTTGTATCGACAACAAGGCTCGGTATCGAGGGCGCGGCACTTGTCATCAAGGATTTCGTTGAAAGATTTGACGAAATAACAAAGTAAGGATCAAAGCAAAAAACAACGTGAGTTCGTGCCGTGTGGCATAAACTCACGTTTTGTTTTATTGAAGGATTTATTTATCGAGGTCTTCCCTCTCCGGCTTTATCCGCTCGAAAATCACGTTTGCGCCGTACTCGCGTGCTTTCGTGTACGCCTCACCGTCGCGGACTGTCCATGCGTAGGCGGGTGCGTCGAAGAATTTTGTGCAAATATCTACCGAAAGAAGATTATATCTCACGTCGTATGCGATGAAATCGGGACGGCAGAGGACGTTTGTGATAAGATTCTTTAGCGCAAAATTGAGAAGTGTTACTTTTTTCTTTTCTTTCGTCACGTTTGTAACGAGTATTCCGCGCATAACATCCGGACGGTTTTTACGGTACCAGCCGAGCAGCATCGGATTGAACGACTCGACACAGTATTTGCCCTTGTATTTTTCTAGGATTTCGTTAGTCGGCGGACATACAGATGTATCTGTACTCTCGCCTTTCAGCTCAACGAGGATCGGCACACGCCCGTCGATCAAGTCAAGGACTTCGCACAGGTACGGTATGCGTTCGTCCGTGTCTCCGAGGCGAAGCTCTTTCAGCTCGTCTGCGGTGAGATCGGAGAGAAGAGCGTCGCGTCCGGTCATTCTCGAAAGCGAATAGTCGTGGAAAACCATGACCTGTCCGTCTTTTGAGAGCTGAACGTCAAGCTCGATACCGTGACCTTTTTCCGCCGCAAGAGAGAACGCAGCTAGGGAGTTCTCGGGAATACTGCCGCCGTGAAGTCCGCGGTGTGCGTAGTCGGTAAACAGTTCGGGAGAAGATTTTCTATACTCTCTCACTTCACCGAGACGCGGACGGACGAGAACGAGCGAATAGATGATGAACAAGAGAAACAGCGCGGCGATAACAGAGATAAAAGCAGTCATATTACGCCCCGTCAGTCTCCGACGTCAAGTGCTTCGAGAACGTCTTTTTTTGCCTCCGGTTTCGAGTCGCCGTGCTTTACGAAGAACATCGTCACGAACGCAAGTGCAACGAATATTGCGGCGTACGGGAAGAGGATCTTCATGCCGATCTTATCCATGAGGAAGCCTGAGAAGATAGGTGTAACGACCTGCGCCGCCATCGAAGCCGCGTAATAGTAGCCGGTGTATTTTCCGACGTCGCCTGCTTTTGCAAGCTCCACGACCATCGGGAACGAGTTTACGTTTATCGTAGCCCAACCGATTCCGGCAAGAGCGAAGAATACGTCCATAACTATCGGAGACACGCCGTTATCCATGAATGCGGCGGCGGCAAACGCAACTGCGAGCATGACAACGCCTGCGATTATTGTCTTTTTACGTCCGATCTTCGACGCGATTATACCCACGGGAATATACGAAACGATTGCCGCGGCGTTGGCGATCAGCAGTGTAGTCGAGTAGGAAACGCCGAGGACGTTCGACGCATAGACGGAATATTTTGATGTTACGGCGTTATAGCCGATATACCACAGTGCAACGGACGCGAGAATGAGGATAAGCGAGAGCGACTGCTCTTTCGTGAGCTTGCCGACCTCGTTTCTGACTTTCGTTTCTTCGTCGCAGTCGAATTTCTTGGTGTCCTCTTCCATTTCCTGCGCCCATTTCTTTTCTTTTACCGTGAGCAGGAATATGCCGAGAGCTATGAGCATGATACCGCATACCGTGACTATGTATGCCGCGAAGTCGGTCTTACCGGGTTCGCTCGTATGGAACGGAGACGCGAGAAGAAGGACGATCATACCGCCGAACGTACCCATAAGGTTGATTATGGCGTTTGCCTTGGAGCGAAGCGGCTTGACCGTTACGTCAGGCATCAGAGCAACAGCAGGAGAGCGGAACGTCGACATCGCAAGAAGCACGACGAGCAGTACGCCGATAAAGAGCGAGAGCTTGTCGATACGTCCGATGAATGCGAAAGCAACTGCGGCAAGAAGCGTACCGAACACGATGAACGGTGTGCGTCTGCCGAGCCGTGACGAAGAGCGGTCCGAGATCTTTCCGAAGATCGGAAGCAGGATCACGGCAAAGATATTGTCGAGTGCCATTATGACGCCCGAATAAGTCTGAGACATTGAGAATTTGTTCGTGAGAATCAGCGGAATGATAGTGTCATACGCCTGCCAGAACGCGCAGATGAGAAAGAACGCGAATCCGACGAGAATGGTGCGCTTGTAGTTGAGCTTCATTTGTGTTTCTCCTTTTGATTATTAAGTTTTCCACCGAAATTGTACCATAATTTTCCCGTTTTGGCAACAGTTATTCCGTGATTTTTGCCGTGATGAAACAATATTCACGTTTTTCGGGGGAAAATTCACGAAAACTATTGACACGGGCGCGGCAAGAGAATATAATTACCCTAAACCGATGACGAAGAATAGTAGCTTGCGTAAAGGTTCACACAGAGAGCGGCGGACGGTGGGATCGCGGCAGAAAAACGCATTTGAATGGACTTCCGAGGGCGAGCCGAACGGACTTTGTCCAATTAAGCGAGACGGAGTTGACGCTTCGTGAACAATGTCGGCATATCCGTGATATTCACGCGTATGCGCTAAGAGGACGCTTTGCGTCAAGCCGGGTGGCACCGCAGGTTTACCTGTCCCAGCGTATTTGGGGACGGGATTTTTTATTTCATCCGTCCCGCAGTATCAAAGAAAGGTGTGTGAACACAATGGCAAAAGAAATCCCTTACAAAATCTATCTTGAAGAATCGGAGCTTCCGAGGGCGTGGTACAATCTCCGCGCCGACATGAAGAACAAACCGGCTCCGCTTCTCGATCCCGAAACGAAAAAGCCGATCTCACGCGAAAAGCTCGAAAAGGTCTTCTGCGCCGAGCTTGTAGAACAGGAGATCAACGACACGCAGGCGTATTTCGACATCCCGACAGAGATACGCGACTTCTACAAGATGTACCGTCCGTCGCCGCTTATCCGTGCGTACTGTCTTGAAAAGAAGCTCGGTACTCCGGCGAAGATCTACTACAAATTCGAGGGAAGCAACACGAGCGGAAGCCACAAGCTCAATTCCGCGATAGCTCAGGCATATTACGCAAAGAAGCAAGGGCTTGTCGGTGTTACAACCGAAACGGGCGCAGGTCAGTGGGGTACTGCGCTTTCCATGGCTTGCTCATATCTCGGACTTGACTGCAAGGTTTATATGGTCAAGGTTTCCTACGAACAGAAGCCGTTCAGACGTGAAGTGATGCGTACATACGGCGCGTCCGTCACACCGTCCCCGTCAATGGAAACGGAAGTCGGCAAAAGGATCAACGCCGCCCACCCGGGAACAGGCGGAAGCCTCGGCTGTGCCATTTCCGAAGCCGTTGAAAAAGCTACGAACACCGAGGGCTACCGTTACGTTCTCGGAAGCGTGCTGAATCAGGTAATGCTCCACCAGACGATCATCGGACTTGAGACGAAGACCGCCATGGACAAGTACGGCATAAAGCCCGACGTTATCATCGGATGTGCAGGCGGCGGATCGAACCTCGGCGGACTTATCGCACCGTTCATGGGTGAAAAGCTGCGCGGTGAGGCGGACTACAAGTTTATCGCCGTTGAGCCGATGTCCTGCCCGTCTCTGACACGCGGCACGTTCGCTTACGACTACTGCGACACCGGCATGGTATGTCCGCTCGCAAAGATGTACACGCTCGGCTCGAACTTCATTCCCGCACCGAACCATGCAGGCGGTCTCCGCTACCACGGCATGAGCCCGATCCTGTCCCAGCTTTACGACGACGGGCTTATGGAAGCCGTTTCCGTTCCGCAGACGGAGGTATTCGCGGCGGCTGAAGAATTCGCGCGCGTCGAAGGTATTCTTCCGGCACCGGAAAGCTCGCACGCTATCAAGGTTGCGCTCGACGAAGCGAAGAAGTGCATCGAAACAGGAGAGGAAAAAACGATCCTCTTCGGTCTGACGGGAACGGGCTACTTTGACATGTGCGCATACGAAAAGTTCCACAACGGACTTATGGAAGATTACGCACCGTCCGACGAGGAGCTTCAGAAGAGCTTTGACACACTCCCGAAGATGTAAAATCAGTGAAATAAATCCCTCACGGGATTTGTGAAATACGCTTCGCGTGTGAAATACACCCGCGGTGTGTGAAATGCCTGCGGGCGTTGGAGATTTTTCCATTTTATATCGGATATGAGACAAAGCACCCACTGAAAGAGCAAATCTCTCTTTTCAGCAGGTGCTTTTTTCTGTTTTTCTCTTTTATTCCGTCCAGCCCTCTTCTTTGAGACGGGCGTATAACTCTTTTTTCTTCTTTCTTCTGTGAAGAACGGGCAGAACGATGCACGCCGCGGCGAGAAGCACTACCACAGCGAGCAGTACCCAATCCACCCACCCCGGCATTGACGGGAACAGGATACTTTTTGTGTGACGGCGTGTTGTCGCTTTGCCGGCGACGGATGTCTCTCCGTTATATTCTTCCATGCCGTCAAGTGCGATATTGCGGACGGTCAGTTTCTTGCCGACAAGCGCGCTTTCAGAAGATTTTATATCAATATCCACACTATCGCAGAGAAGAGTGTTCATCGCCTCAACCGTGCCGTTTGACGAGAACGAGCCGCCGACGAGGTTGACCGTTCTGCCGAGTACTGCGCGTCCGCCGTCCTTTACGGAAACGTCAAACGAACCGCCTGCGAGCGAAAAATCGGTATAATCACTGTACACGCCGCACTTATCTGCCATGACCTTATATTTTCCCGACAGGATGCGGACTTTCGTCGTATTATCCTGCGAAATGAGGTAGATGCCGTAAGTCCCTGCGTCGACGGTCAGCGTGCCTTTGCCTTTGAATATCACGTTTCCGGCGCACGAAATGCCGTATTTCGCCGCGCTGATATAGTTATTGCCGTTCACGACGACCGTGCATCCGTCGGGCAGGCGAAGACCGTAGTCATCGTTCGTCACGATATTGCACCCGTCGAGCGTCAGAATTGATTTTCTGTTGTCCCATTCGTAACCGTTGCCGTGGACGTTCTGACGAGCCGCCGCGATGTTTACGGTATTTCCGTCCACATACTGAACCGCGCCGACTGATGCCGTCATCGGGATCACAAGCCCGACAAGCATAACGAGCGCGAGAAATGTACTTATAATCTTATTTTTCATCCTGTTTCCCCTTTTGGTTTTCGGTATACATTTATAAGAGAATATCCTCAAGGCGGCGTTTCGGCACGACGTGGACGTTGTTTTCGTCGCGGTAGTATTTTGTCGAGCCGTCGGCGTCGGTGAGCCGGACTTGTTCGTCTGGTTTTCCGAGCGCGATAAGGACGAGCGGAACATATCTCTCGCCGAGTGAGAGAAGCTCTGCCACCTTTTCCGGCACGAACGACGCGAGGATCACGCCGCCGATTCCCTCTTCGCTCGCTTTCAGCATAAGCGACTGGCACGCAAGCCCTGCGTCAAACATCGCAAAGCGTCCGGTGACCTCGGTATCGGCACAGACTGCGATGAATGCCGTGGGGTGGTGTCCGTCCGGCGGGAGCTTCAAATCAGGCAGTGCGCCGCCGTATTTCGTCATGGAGACGAGCGTTTCAACAGTGTCTTTATCGGTCACGGGCTTATATCTGAGCGGCTGTGCGTTCATAGCGGACGGTGACAGCCGCGCGGTATCAATGAGCGATAGGAGCATTTCGCGGCTGACAGGCGACGATTCATCGAATGTGCGGACAGTGCGCGACGCGGTTACGGCTTCTTTTATCATGATTTTTCTCCGTTTTTTGAGATTACAGAAAGATTATAATGCTTCCGCGGCGATAATTCAACAGTATTTTTTGAATTTTCGCAAAAGAAAAGCCGTTCACGCACCTCTTGTGGTGTATGAGCGGCTTTGTTTTTGAGATCAGAGCATTTTCGTGAGGTCGGGGATGCACTCCTCGAACTTTACGCCGTACCAGTGATTGTCGTCGCCGTCGGTGTGCTTCATACAGTCAACGGTGTACTCGACAGCGATCTTTATAGACTCTGCGACTGTCTTGTCGCGCATCATTGCGCCGAACATGGCAGAGGAGAAAATGTCACCCGTGCCGTGGTACGATTTCGGGAGGTTATCGGAGAAATATTCTGTGAACTCGCCCGTTCTGCTGTCGTAGGAAACTGCTCCCTGGTACTTGCCGTCGTAGATAACGCCTGTGAGCGTTGCCTGTTTTGCGCCGAGCCTCGTCAGCTTTACAAGAATGTCGCGGACGTACTGTTCGTCGTATTCTCCGGGGCGGCGGAATTCTTCACCGAGGAGGAATGTGGCTTCGGTGAGGTTCGGGACTATCATATCGGCTTTAGCACACAGCTTGCGCATAGCGACTACGATATCTTCGGTAAAGCCTGTGTAGAGTTTGCCGTTGTCTGCCATGGCAGGATCAACGAAGACGAGCGGAGGCGCGAATGTGTCGATGAAATCGCTTATCATCTGTGCCTGTTCTGGAGAGCCGAGGTAGCCGGTATAAACGCCGTCGAAAGCGATGTTTTCTTTTTTCCAATGGTCTGCGATCTTCGGTATGTCGTCGGTAAGATCGCGGAAAGTGAAGCCCTTGAAGCCTCCCGTATGGGTAGACAGCACTGCCGTTGGAATTATAGCACACTCAACGCCCATAGCGGAAACGATAGGAAGTGCGACGGTGAGTGAGCATTTGCCGAAGCATGAGATATCCTGTATTGTTACAGCTCTTTTCATGAAAAACGCCTCTTTTTGATTTGGATTTTGTATACAGTTTATTTTTAAGACAAAAACAAATAACGGTATAAGTATATTACATTCGTGAGGATTTTTCAAGGGGGAAAGAGAAGAAAACGTGGTTTTTTCTTCTCTTTCCCGTTATTTTTTCATCATAAAACACAAGGAAGAAAACGACTTGAGTCGTTTTCGATTTTATTTTTATGTCCTGCTTGTTTACAAGCGAGTGGATAGCGGAGAATTCATCCAAACCGCACGTTTGGGGACGTTTTTCCGCTACACGCAGGGCGGAAAAACCGAGTTCACTTCGTAAACGAACTCGTCGAGATGCTTCGCATCTCGGTTGAACCTCTTTGTTTCAGAGTAAATGCAAAACTTTCGTTCGCTTCGTCTACCTCTTACCTCTTCCCTCAATTTGCTTCCGGCAGTCCTGCTAACGATGTAAGCATTGACAAAATTCCTGCGAGGACGGCGGCGGAGAGCACCATTTTCCAGTTCACCTCATCAAGCACTGCGCTTGTTCCGAGTGTCGCAAGTGCCGACTGCGCCACAGTTCTGACTGCGCGTATTGACGCGGCTTTCAGCCATTTTTTGAAGTTTTTCACCGATTTTCACCTCTTTCGATCAGCTCATGTAAGCGGTACATCATCACGACTGATTCTTCGCGGGTGATGTTTGCGGACAGGCGGAGATTGCCGTTCGCGTCGCCCTGCATTATGCCATTTTCCGTTGCCCACTTGACAGCATCTTTCGCCCACTCGTGCGGTGTGTTGTCGTAGTCCGGCGTTTCAGGCTTTGTTTCCTCCGGCTTGATGATGTAGATTTTGTTTCCGGCTTCATTCGGCACACCGAGGACTGTCTCCGGCGAGATCGGCGTCCGCCCGTCGGCAAGGCGGACTTCGTAATGCAGGTGCGGACCGGTGGATTTGCCCGTCGAGCCTTCAACGCCGATCACATCGCCGGCTTTGATTTTTGCGCCTGCCTCAACTGCCCTTTCGGCAAGGTGACAGTAGTAGTGGTAGTGTCCGTCGTCTCCCTGAACGGTGATGTAGTTACCCCACTCCCATGTGCGATTCGCTTTGTCTGTTATCATGCGCGACTGTACGACAGTACCGCCGACGACTGCACAAACACGTCTGTCTCCGTCGCTTACGAGGTCGTAGCCGCTGTGATTTGCGCCGACTGCGCCTGTCACGGGATCGGTGCGTGTGCCGTAACCCGAAACAAGCCGCACGGGTGTGTTCGGTCTGAACGGTAATTTCATTTCTGTTCGCCTCCCTTATGGTAGATGTCCATTCTCGTCTCGATCCGCGTGATCCTGTCGCGCTGTTCGCCGAGCTGGACATTTATTGTGTTCATCGTTGTTTCGAGCTTGCCGATCTTCTCGCCTATTGAATCGAGCTTTGTCAGCACCGCACCGTCTTCTCTGCCGTCACTTTTTGCTCTGCTAATACGTCCGAGAAAGAACGTACCGACGGACAGCGCAAGTCCGACGACCCCAATGAGCAGTGTTGCATCGACTTTCATTCTTCGTCCTCCACGCCGAGTGCCGACAGTATATCCGATCTTGTGAATCCGTACTCCGACAGCCCTTTCGGGATCTTTTCCATAGGCTTTGTACAGATTTTTCTGATAACATCAAGATCGGTATTCATCGAAATATGGATGCCGTAATACTGCATATCGCTGTCAAGCCATTTACTGAATCCGCCCGAGACTTTATATCCGTCAACAAGAACGTCGTTATCCTCATGACATGCGTCAAGTCCTTTGCTTTTCAGGTATTCGGTCAGCTTCTCTTCCCACATCGGCGGAGTATCGCGGGAGGTGAACGACACGAGCGTGATACCGTCCTTGAAGCCGACTATAGTTCCGCCGAGGTGCTGACAGTATATCACGTCGACATTGTCCGGCAGCTCATCCGTCGGAATACAACCGTTTCCATTATATGCAAGTGCCATTCTGCCTTCATCCGTCAAGAGATCCATATTAATTTTGTACGGATTTTTGATAAACTCATCGAGAAAGTCTGAGTAATCGACAAGTCTCATTGTTTTGTATTTCATTTTTTCACCACCTTTTTAAGCCGAAGCAATGTAATAAGTTGTATTTATTGTCGGTGTTCCCTTGAAAGTGCCGCCTGTATTTGCGAACATTTCACCAAGAGGGTTTTCGCCGCCCTGTCCGTCGCCGGATGTCGGGATACGGTACGGTGTATCGTATTCCCCTGTTTCGGTATTTGACAGTCTGAGCGAAGTGCAGCCCTCGAACATATAATTATAACAGGCATCTGCCAGTGTTGTTGCAGGCAGTTCGGGCGGTACGGTCAAAGATGTACACTTCCTTAACATTGACAAATAACAGGCTCTCGCCAGTGTTGTTGCAGGTAGTTCGGGAGCGGCAGTCAATGCGGTACAGCCATAGAACATTGTCGTATAGCAGTTACTCGCCAGTGTTGTTGCAGGTAGTTCGGGAGCGGCAGTCAAAGACGTACAGTTCTCGAACATACCATTATAGCAGTTACTCGCCAGTGTTGTTGCGGGCAGTTCGGGAGCGGCAGTCAAAGACGTACAGCCATAGAACATATCATTATAGCAGTAACTCGCCAGTGTTGTTGCAGGTAGTTCGGGAGCGGCAGTCAAAGATGTACAGCCATAGAACATACTATTACAGCAGTCACTCGCCAGTGTTATTGCAGGTAGTTCGGGAGCGGCAGTCAAAGACGTACAGTCCTTGAACATATTATTATAGCAGTAACTCGCCAGTGTTGTTGCGGGCAGTTCGGGCGCGGCAGTCAAAGACGTACAGTCCTTGAACATTGATTGATAGCAGTAACTCGCCAGTGTTGTTGCGGGCAGTTCGGGCGCGGCAGTCAAAGATGTACAGCCCGAGAACATATTATTATAGCAGTAATTCGCCAGTGTTGTTGCGGGCAGTTCGGGCGCGGCAGTCAAAGACGTACAGTCCTCGAACATTGCGATGAAGATATAGGTTTGTGTGAGTTCTGTTATTGTGACGGTGGAATCAAGTAATGACATAATATTCCCGCTCGCCGCAGTTTTTCCGCTTATAACAAACTTGTTGTAGTTCTTTACACTTGATGAAAACTTGTCATTATTTCCTCTGAAAAACACCTTGTCGCCAATGTTTTGCAAAGTGATGACCGTTGTTCCGGCAACAAACGGCGTCCAGGACGTGCCGTTCGGCGAAGTTTCAAGTGAGAGTGTCGGTGCAGAACCGTTTACTGCAATTTCTATCGTGCTTCCTGCCTCCTCGGCGGTAAAACAAAGATAATCAGGAATTACCGCAGGACCGCTTTTCCACACGGTCACACCGCCGACATCGATCTGTTTTACTTTTCCCTCGGGGATCGTGAGTGATTTTACCAAGCTGAAATCCATTATGTTCCCACCTTTACGGTTTTTGTCACTGTCGTGTCATCGTCAAGCGTAAACGTCCATGTCTCGTCAAGAACACCGTTCAGATTTTTTCCGTCAAGCACGTTTTCAAGTGTTCCTTTGCCGATAATGAGCGAATCAGAACCGGACGAATACTGGCTGAGTGTTTTCGTCGCGGCGTACAGTTCTCCAGACGACGCCATAGCCAAACCGTAAGCCGCGTTAGTTTTCACCACGCCCGCCTGTGAGGACGAAGCATAGTCGGTGTTCTTTACATAACCGTCTAGATCGTCGCTCTTCAGATAGTCTGCGGCGATCGCGGCGACATCCGTCTCGTCGGCAGGTGTGTAACCGAGTGCGGCGGCGATGTTCTGAGCAGTTACGTCTGCATCGCTTCCGTCCTGCCCCTCAGCGACAATGCCCGTATCGACGAATCCGCCGTCGTTTTCGCTCCAGACGTACCAATGCCTGTTCGTTGTGCCTATGTACGGATAATGCGCGGCGTAATTCGATGCGGCTGTTTTTGCACTCTCCGCACCTGCTTTAGCCGTTTCTGCCCTGCTCTGCGCTGTCTCGGCAAGACTTCTCGCTCTCAGCGCACCCGACTCAGCCGTTTCCGCTCCGTCTCGTGCTGCCTCTGCACCGGTGCGCGCTCTCTCCGCCGCAGTTCTCGCGTTGACCGCGCCGTTTTTTGCCGTCTCTGCGGCTGATTTTGCGTTTTCAGCTCCGGTTTTTGCCGCCTCTGCCGCCGTTTTTGCGCTCTCCGCATCTGCTTCAGCCGATTCCGCGCCGAGTTGTGCTGCCTCTGCCGCTGTTTTTGCGCTCTCCGCACCCTCTTCGGCGGTTTCCGCGCCGATCTGTGCGGCAAGAGCATCAACTGCATATTCGCGTGTGTCGTCGCCGAGAGATACGAGCGTATCCACCCACGTTTCGTAAGCATCGGGCGGATCACAGCTCGGCTCGCTGACCGACTGAAAGACAACAGTCTTGAACGTAGCCGAGCGGACTACCGTTTCTCCGATACGGTAGTCAAGCTCCGCAGATCCTTCTCCCGATGCTTCGGTGTCGGTCGCCGATACTGTCCAGTGTGCGAGACTTCCGTCCGTCTCTAAAAGCACGGGATAAGCGGAACTGTCGCCATTACGTTTAACGTACAGCGACATGAAGCCGTCGCCGCCGTATTCCTTTTCCCACTCCGAAATGTCGAACACGATCTCCGTTGCGCCGTTCTCGTGCTGTTTGCCGAGTGAGATAACTTTTTCCCCTGCGGATTTGCTATTTAAGATTTTTATGTATTCTGTCATATATACCTCCGCATTTTTTCATTCGGATTTTATTCGGGAAAGGTGCGGCGCAATATCGCGGACTACCTCCGCACCTGCCCCGTGAGTATAATATCATACTTAATTCGCGCGTGAATGACATCATTTTCCCACGGGTTTAATAAAGAGCGCCGGCAAAGTTGAAAAACGGGAGCGGATGTGATATAATATTAGAAAATCGCACATCGGAGGACTGCATGGACACGCTTAACCTAAAGCCTATTGCACATATCCACACTGATTTTCCCGAAAAATTCGGGCTTCCGCGGCAGTCGCTCATCGTGCCGGAGCTGACGGGAAAGATAATCTTCGAGGAAGAGTACCGCTCGCCGGACGCTCTGCGCGGCATCGAGGGATTTTCGCATCTCTGGCTTTTGTGGGGATTTTCTGAAGGATTTGCATCAGAAAAAAACGGCGGCTTTTCTCCGACGGTACGTCCACCGCGACTCGGCGGCAACACGCGTGTCGGAGTCTTCGCAACACGCTCGCCGAACAGACCGAATCCGCTCGGATTGTCGGTAGTACGGCTCGTTTCCGTTGACTCGGACGGGCTGACCGTTTCTGGAATCGACATGGCAGACGCCACGCCGATATACGATATCAAGCCGTATCTGCCGCACGTCGACGCTGTACCTGACGCAAAAGGCGGCTTCTCGTCGGAGGTGTACGGCAAGAGGCTGGCAGTAGTTTTCGCGGACGGAATCAGAGAAAAAATACCGCAAGATAAGCTCGCAGGTCTTATCGGTGCGCTCGAAGAAGATCCGCGTCCGCAGTATCAGAGGAATGACGGGCGCGAATACGGATTCACATACGCCGGGCTTGAGATACTGTTCACCGTAGAATCGGAAAGCGGTACACTCACCGTGAAAAGCGCGGAAAAGACAAAAATCTGACGAAAAATCGCTTCCACGCGCCAAGGTATGATAAGAATGAAACGGAGGCAAAAATGGACTTCTATTCAGTCACGAAAAAGGCTCGTCCGGTGAGACTCAGCGAAGAAACGCGCCGCTTTGCCGACGAAAGTATGCACGGAAAATACGGCGAAATGGCAAGGAAAACGCCGTTTGTCAGCCTCGATCATATCGAAAATTTCGATTTGCTGAACGGATATGAGCAGTATTCCGAATGTATCGCCGAGATCGTGCGCTCTTGTCCGGTGCGGCTGATCGACGGCGAAAAGCTCGTCGGATCTGCAACGCTCGGCGCGTCGATCGACCACGTTGTACCGGCATTCCGAGGCGGAAAAGCGGTTTTTCGCTCCGTCAGCCACCTGACTGTAGGTTTTGACAGGGTACTTAAAATCGGCGTAAACGGCATCGAAGATGAGATAAAGAAGCATCCGGAACACGAATACAACAAATATTTACTGAAGATAATCGACAATATTCGTCTTTGGCATTCGCGGTATCTCGCGGAGAGCGAAAAAGTGAATCCCGTATGCCACGACTTACTCCTGCGCGTGCCGTTTGAGCCGCCGCGAACATTTTACGAAGCCGTTCAGTCGCTCTGGTTCACGTTCGCATTCACGCGGCTTTGCGGAAACTGGTCGGGGATCGGGCGCATCGACGAAATGCTCGGCGGTTACCTCAAAAAAGACCTCGCGGACGGCACGCTGACGCTCGACGAAGCAAGGGAATTTCTCGCACATTTCTTCATCAAAGGCACGGAGTGGATCGAAGAAAACACGCCGCGCGGATCGGGCGACGCACAGCATTATCAGAACATCGTTCTCGGCGGCATCGACAAAGACGGACGTGACGTGACGAACGAAGTAACGTATCTCGTGCTTGATATAATTGAAGAAACCGGCATATCGGACTTCCCTGTCACGGTGCGGCTATCGTCTAAAACTGACGAAAAGCTCTTACGCCGTGTCGCAGAGGTCGTCCGTTACGGCGGCGGTATCGTGGCGGTCTACAACGAAGACCTAATCATCCGCTCGCTTGAAAAAATCGGCATCCCGACAGCACAGGCGCGCTGTTTTGCGAACGACGGATGCTGGGAAGTGCAAGTCCCGGGCAACACGTTCTTCAATTATCTTGCCTTTGACGCTTATTCCGTTCTGACGAAGGACGTATTGGGACTTCCGGACAGTCCGCGCCACTTTGATTCTATTGACGAAATAAAACAGGCTTACGCCGAAAAAATCAGCGAAAAAATGGCGTATATGGCATCGCACAACGCCGGAGAATGGCGCGGTCACTACGAAAACGGCGAGTTTATCTGGAATCCCGAAATGTCGCCGTGCGAGGTCGTTTCGCTGTTTGAAGAAGACTGCGCGAAGAACGGTCGCTCGTACCTCACGGGCGGTCCGAGATACAACATCATCTCGCCTCACATCGGAGGTGCGCCCGACGTCGGAAACTCGCTCCACGCGATAGACGTGCTGTGTTTCAGGAAAAAGGTCATCTCGTTTGACGGGCTTATGACCGCGCTGTGCGAAAACTGGAACGGCTACGAGGACGTGCGGCAGTACGCGCTGAACAGGATAACCTACTACGGCAACGATGACGACGAAGCCGACAGCTATGTGAAGTGGGTGCTTGATTCGTTCGCCGACACTGTTCTCGCTCACGCTCACGACACGCCCGTCTTGTTTATCCCCGGTGTATCGACGTTCGGGCGGCAGGTCGAATGGATGCACGACCGCACACCATCCCCCATGGGAACGTGCGCCGACGCTATCTTATCTGGCAACGCAAGTCCGACGCCCGGTACTGACACCGAGGGCGCAACGTCGATGATTAAATCGTACTGCAAAGCCGATCTCGAAAAGCAGTCGAACGGCGCGGCGCTCGACTTGAAGCTCCACCCATCCGCCGTATCGGGAGAAAACGGCATCGACGTGCTTGTTTCCCTCTACCGTGCGTTCGTATCGCTCGGCGGATTCTTCATGCAGACCGACATAACGGACGTTGAAGAACTGAGGCGCGCGCAGGATGATCCCGAACAGTACAAAACGCTGTCCGTCCGTGTTTCGGGCTGGAACGCGCGATTCGTTACGCTTGAGCGCGAATGGCAGGAAATGGTGATCGAGCGCGAGGAAAAGTAAGAATTTGACAATGTTTAGTTTTTAGTGTAAAATTGATTTGTATTTTTATTTTTCATCAAAGGAAAGGACATTTCTTATGGAAAAAGCACTATGTATGATACTTGCCGTGCTGTTTCTTCTCTCATGCGTTTCCTGTACGAAAACAGAAAAAACGAATGAGGATGATCAGAATAATCCTTTGTCAACGGACGACAAAGAAAGCTCGGAAGATGAAGAGTACCTGAAATATCTTGAAGAAAAAGGGAAAAACAATACGACGGCTTACGTTAAAGAAAAATACGCCGGCACAAACTTCGACGGATACACGTTCCGCATACTCGGAATGCACCCGGGTGACCATTACCTCCGCTTCATCTCAGACGAAACGAGCGAATTATGGTATGAAAAGGACGACGCGGACGTTCAGAAACACTCGGTCTTCGAGCGAAATGTTCTTACGGAAGAGCTACTGGGCATCACAATAAAGCCTCTCTGGGGCGGAGACGACTACGAAACAATAGACCTCTGCGAAAAACTGATCAAGGCAGGCGGAGACGACTTCGATATGATGTACGGTCCGCAGTTCAAGACGCTTCCGCTCGCCATGGAAAAATATTTCTACAATCTTTACGATATAGAAACATTCGACCCGAAAAACGAATGGTGGGACAAACAGTACGTCGACACGTTCACTTTCAAGAAAAACCAGCTTTACACTATCCTCGGCGACTTTATGATCATGGATGAAATGGCAAGCGAGGTGATCTTCTACAACAAACAGCTCGTCGAAAACTTCAATCTGACCGAGCCTGCGGATCTCGTCGAAAGCGGCAAATGGACAGTTGACAGAATGATGGAGCTTGCCGAAGCTGTGGCAGACGACACGACGGGCGACGGCAAAATGACGCGCGACGACACATGGGGAGTATACGACAACCAGTTCGCGCTCGTCCACTTCACCGAGGGCTGTGACGTTCACATGACACAGCTTGACGAGGACGGAATACCGCAGGTCATCATCGAAAGCGAACACTTCTCGAACGCAGTTCAGAAATGCTTCGAGCGTATCATTATGAGTCCGGCGACGCTTCTCGGCGAAGGCGACCACTCGACCGACCTTATCACCGACGACAGAGTTCTGTTCAACTACGACCAAATGGGACTAATCTTCCGTCTGCGTGAAATGGAAAGCGATTTCGGTATTCTCCCGATGCCTAAGCTCAACGACGATCAGAAAGACTATACTTCCGTCGTCAACGGCATCTGGTGCACGACGCTGTCCGTCCCGATCACCGTACAGGATACATCAAAAGTCGGCACGATTATGGACGTTATGGGCGGCTTTTCCACCGATACAGTCGACAAAGCCGTCGACGAAGTTCTGCTCGGCACGCAGCTCATCCGCGAAAAACGCTCGCGCGATATGCTCAAGTACATAGTAGCTTCCCGTGAATACGACTGGGCAAAGGATATTCCGTGGGGATATCCGATCTACAACATAATCAACGATCAGACATCCGCGCACACGTTCACACTTGCGTCGAGTCTTAAATCGAAGATAAAAACGATCAAAGTCCAGCTCAAGGGCTTCTACAAGAAAATTAAATAAGTCAAAATAAAAAGGGCTTCGCGTTAAAACGAAGTCCTTTTTGAATGAAAATTGACAAAAAAATCGGTCCGGAGCAGTTAATATTGCCCTGAACCGATTATTTTTGTATTATTTGTGCTTTTCGAGATGCCTCTCAATAAGGCTGTAAAGCATTCCCTGCGCTACAGTGTTGTGTCCGCCCTCAAGTACCACTATATCGGCAACGTTGCGGGACGGCTGAACGTATCTGTCGTGCATGGGCTTTACTGTGTTTTCAAACTGCGACAGCACCGATTCAAGCGTTCTACCGCGTTCGCTTACGTCGCGTCTGATACGGCGGATGAGTCGCGTATCTGCGTCCGTGTCGACGAAAACCTTTACGTCGAACTGATCGTACACCTTCGGATCGGTGAAGATCAGTATTCCCTCGACGACGATGACCTCTTTCGGCACGATATGCACGGTCTTGTCGCTTCTGTTGTGGACGGTGTAGTCGTACACGGGACAGTCGACGGCTCTGCCGTTTTTCAGCTCGGAGAGATGCGCGGCAAACAGATCGTTGTCGAATGCCGCCGGCTCGTCGTAATTGAGGTGCGTTCGCTCCTCGTATGTCAGATCGTCGTGGCTTTTATAGTAGTCGTCGTGGCGCAGGACTGTCACATACGGCGCGAACGATTCGGCTATCATATCGGTGAGCGTGGTTTTTCCGCTTCCCGTGCCGCCTGCTATTCCGATAGTCAGCATATTATCTCATTCCCTTGTCGTACGGAATGCCTTCTGCCTTCGGTGCGCGGGACTTCGACGACGTGAACATCAGAACGATGAGAACTGCAACGTACGGGATGATGTTGTAGAAGTAGTTCGGGAGTCCGAGCTCTTTCAGTGCGAAGATGCCGTCGCCGTTGATGTCGATGTTCGCGTAAGCCGCACCGATACAACGGAGAAGACCGAACAGAAGTGAGCCGAGTGCGATGCCGACAGGTTTCCAGTTACCGAATATCATAATAGCGATCGCAAGGAAGCCCATTCCGGCAACCGATCCGCTGGCAGTACCGCCGGCAGATGTTGCGATATAAACGTAGCCGCCGAGTCCGCCGAGAGCACCGGAGATAGTCGTGCCGATGTATCTCATCTTATGTACGTTGATACCGACGGAGTCTGCCGCCTGCGGATGTTCACCGCACGCACGGAGACGGAGTCCGAATCTCGTCTTATAGAGAAGAAGTGCGAGAAGAATGTAAAGAACGATGACGATAAGCGTCGAAATATACGCTCTGTCGAGGAACGGCTGAAGGAACTTCGGAACGTTCTTATTGAGGATAACGAAGCCTGTGTCCTTCGGCATAACGAGCTTGTCCTGCATGAAGAAGATCTTGATAATGAACAGTGCGATAGCGGGAGCAAGGAGGTTGAGCGCAGTACCGCCGATAGTCTGGTCGGCTTTGAGGTTGATCGCCGAGAACGACAGGAGCAGTGAGAATATCGCGCCGAACAGTGCCGACACTACCATTGCGAGTATGAAGATAAGCTGACTGTTACCGGCAAGCCAGCCGTTTTTCTGGCAGAGGTAGACCGAAAGTGCGCCGCAGAACGCGCCCATGATCATGATACCGTCGAGAGCGATGTTGATGATACCGCTTCGTTCAGCGAACATACCTGCCATTGCGACGATGAGAAGAGGGATCGTGCAAATCAAAGTCTGTTGAATGAGGAATGTCATTGTTTTGCGCCCTCCTTTTCGTTATTATCTTTTTGAGTCGGTGTCGTTATGACTTTATCGGGAATCTTTGCGATATTTTTCTTTTTCTTGCTTGTGAGGAACGACTGAATGAGCTTTGCGAAACCTGCGAAGTAGATGATAACGGCGATGATAAGGTCGCAGACGTATTCGTTATATCCGGTGTAGCCTGCGAGGTTGAAGCCGCCCTTGTCAATGTAGCGGAGGAATACGGACGACGCGATTACGCCGAGCGGATTGTTCGATGCGAGAAGCGCGACCGGGATTCCGTTGAAGCCTACATCAGGAAGTCTGAGGTATGTATCCCATGCGAACTCGATATTGCCGTTCAGATAATAGAGCGATGCGCCGAGAGCTGAAAGTGCGCCTGCTATTGCCATGGAGAGGATGATGTTTCTCTTTGCGCTCATACCAGCGTAACGCGCGCCTTCACGGTTATGACCGCACGCCTTGAGCTCATAGCCGAACGTGGTCTTGTTCATCATGATATAAATGCCGATTGCCACAATGATCGCCAGGAAAATGCCGATGTCGATGTTCGAGCCGACGAAAATCTTGTCAAGTCCGAGCTTCGGTGTGGCGACATTGTTGACAGCGGTCTTGAGCGTATACGCGCTCTTACCGCCTGCCGTGTTGATGAACTGACCGTTGACCTTGAATATCCAGCTTACGATGTTTGCGGCTATCCAGTTGGTCATGATGCAGACAATAACTTCGTTTACTCCGAGAAGAGCCTTGAAGAGTCCCGGGATGCAGCCCCAGATAGCTCCTGCAAGAGTACCTGCGAGAAGTGCGAGAAGCCATACGAGAAATCCGCTTCCACCGTTTGTCTTGACTGTCAGTGCAACGACTATGGAGGTCATCGTACCCATGAGGTACTGACCCGGTGCACCGATATTGAAAAGACCTGTTTTGAATGCTATTGCAACGGAAAGACCTGTCATGAGAAGCGGGGCTGCTTCAAAGAGCATTTCACCTATCATGAACATTACGTCGCCGCCGCTGCCGGATGCGAACGGTCCGCCGAGGATTATTCCGAGTCCGGTGAATGCGTCGCCGATCGGAATATCGGGTGTGAAGATAGCGAGGATAAGAAGAACGAGGAATCCGACGAGAATACCGCCGAGGATACAAATAAGCGAAGCAACAAACGACTTTACGCCGTCACTTCCGAGAAGTCCGTTCTTTTTCATTCTTTTGTACCCCCTTCCGTATTTCTCATGGCACCTGCCATATAAAGACCGAGTTCCTGTACGTTGGTCTTCTTCGGGTCAAGCTCGCCGACGATCTCACCCTCATACATAACGAGGATCCTGTCGGAGAGGTTCATTACTTCGTCAAGCTCAAGAGATACGAGAAGCACGCCCGCGCCTTCGTCTCTGTCCTTGATGATCTGCGAATGGATGTATTCGATAGCGCCTACGTCAAGTCCGCGCGTCGGCTGGACTGCGATGAGGAGTTTATGCTCTCTGTCAAGCTCTCTTGCGATGATAGCTTTCTGCTGGTTGCCGCCGGACATTGAGCGGGCCGGTGTGATAGCGCCCTGACCGGAGCGGACGTCGAACTTTTCGATAAGTGCGTTCGTGTATTCGCGCACTTCACCGAACTTGATGAAGCCGCCGTTTTGGAATTTCGGCTCGAAATAACGCTGGAGAACCATATTCTGCTCGACTGTGTAGTCAAGGATAAGATCGTGCTTGTGTCTGTCTTCGGGGATATGGCTCATACCGTGCGTGTTGCGGTGACGGATGGATTTATGTGTGATGTTTTCGCCGCAAAGCGTGATCTGACCTTTTTCGAGCGGTTCAAGTCCCGTAAGTCCGTGAACGAACTCGGTCTGACCGTTACCGTCGATACCTGCGATACAAACGACTTCGCCTGCGTGAACGTCGAGAGATACGTTATGTACTGCGTCCTTTTTGTGGAGCTTCGATTTGACGCACATATCTCTGATGCTGAGTACGGTTTCTTTCGGTTTTGCTTCGTCCTTGTCGACAACGAACTTTACGTCTCTCCCGACCATCATGTTGGAAAGCTCTTCCTTAGTCGTATCGGCTACGTTGACCGTTCCGATGTACTTGCCCTTGCGGAGAACTGATACTCTGTCGGCGACTGCCATGATCTCGTTCAGCTTATGCGTGATGAAGAGGATCGATTTGCCCTCAGCGGCAAGACCTTTCATGATCTTCATAAGCTCGTCGATCTCCTGAGGTGTGAGAACGGCTGTCGGCTCGTCGAAGATCAGAATTTCGTTATCTCGGTAGAGCATCTTGAGAATTTCCGTTCTCTGCTGCATACCGACCGTGATGTCCTCGACAAGTGCGTCCGGGTCGATGTTCAGACCGTACGCCTCGGAGAGCTTCATCACCTTTTCGCGCGCTTCTTTTCTCCTCAGCACGCCGAGAGTGTTCGGCTCGACTCCGAGAATGATGTTGTCAAGCACGGTAAACACGTCAACGAGCTTGAAGTGCTGGTGTACCATACCGATACCGAGAGCGTTCGCGTCGTTCGGATCGTTTACGGTGACGGGCTGACCGTTTTTGTAGATCTGCCCTTTTTCCGGCTTATACAGACCGAAAAGCACGCTCATCAGCGTGGATTTTCCGGCTCCGTTTTCACCGAGAAGTGCGTGGATCTCTCCTTTTTTGAGTTGGAGCGTTATGTCATCGTTTGCAATAATACCGGGGAAGACCTTCGTAATATTGCGCATCTCGATAACATACGGCGACTGTCCTGCAGTCTCTGCTGTCTTTGTGACGTCGTTCATACTGTTACCCCTTTTTATTTTTTAGGGACATGGGCGGTTTTTACCCGTTCCTTTCCTCTTGTCGGTGCCGCAAAGCCTGTCCGACTGACGAAAAAGTGCGGCATTAACAAGAAGAAAGGACCACAAGGCCCTTTCCCCATGTCAAAAGATATTTGAATTATTCGAAGTCGATAGTTACGTTTGTGTAACCGTTGGATGTGAGCCATGCTTCGAGCCATGCGCCGTTGTTAGCGTCTTCGGGAGTTTCAGCTGCGGGAACAACTTCGCCTGCTTTGATCTGACCGAGAAGTGCATTGTACTCGTCGAGAGTCCATGTCTTCAGAGTCTGTTCAAATGTTTCGGTAGGAATACCTGTAGCGTTGTCAGCTGCACCGAGGTTGATAGCACCGTTGAGGTCAGCCCACTTGCCGTCGTACATCTTTGCGAGAACGTACTGAACGGATTCGGAAAGACCCTTTACAGCGGATGTGATAACTCTGTCGGATTCGAAGGACTGGTCAACGTCAACACCGATGATCTTTGCGTTTTCGTATGTAGCGGCTGCTGCCTTAACAGAGTCGAACATAGAACCGCCGCAGGAGAATACGACTTCTGTGCCGTTTTCATACCAGCCGGAGATCTGTGTCTGGAGAGCGTCGGATGCGGAGAAGGAAGCACCGTTCTGCCAGGAGAACTTAACTGTGATGTCCTTGCCGAGCTTCTGGGAAGCTGCTGCAGCGCCCTGAACGAAGCCGAAACCGTATCTGTTGCAAGCAGGGTTGGAACCGCCGCCGCCACCTGTGAAGCCGAGTCTTGTGTATCCTTCAACTACTGCTGCATAACCAGCGAGGTAGCCGGATTCCTGTTCAGCGTAGGAAACGCCGACAACGTTTTCACGGCCCATGCCCCAACCGTCGATGAAGATGATCTTAACATCGGGGTTTTCTTCAGCTATTGTTTCGATAGCTGTTGCCTGAAGGAAGCCGGGAGTAACGATGACTTTCGCACCGTTGTTTACTGCCTGTCTCATTGCTGCAATACGGTCTTCGTCTGTAGCGTCGGAGCCGTTTGCGGGCTGATAGTACTTGTAGGAGAGCTTGTTTGCTTCAGCGTAAGCCTTAGCGCCTTCGTATGTTCCCTGGTTGAAGCCCTTGTCCATGAGCTGGCCGACGTCTGTTACAACGGCGATCTCATAGGTCTTCGGTCCCTGAGAGCAGGAAGAAAGAACTGCGAGTGCGGAGAGTGTGAGTACGAGTGCGAGTACAACAGAAAGGATTTTTTTCATAATATACCTCCAAAAAATTTTTATGTACTGCCAAACTGTATTATATCATCGAGCCGTCGAAAATTCAATAGATTTATAAAATTTTGTGAAAGATTACAGTTTTTTATGTCTTTTTTGTTTCAAAATGACAATACCGGATTATTCGGCGTGTTGTCGTGCCGTATCATTCCTCGGCTATCTCAAGCGCGACCTTCATCATCGTCGTGAACGAGGTCTGTCTCTCTTCGGCAGTCGTTATTTCGGGAGAAACGAACGAGTCGCTGACCGTGCAGATCGTGAGAGCCTTCTTCCCTGCTCTTGCCGCGTTGCAGTAGAGAGCCGCCGACTCCATTTCAACGCCGAGAACGCCCATTTTTGCCCATTCCATACCGGAATTTGCGTCGTCGTAGAACGTATCTGACGAGAAAATATTGCCGACTTTATAGTTTACGCCGAGCTTTTCGCATTCCTCAGCCGCACGTTTGACGAGTCCGAAGTCAGCGATCGGGCAGAACGTGCCGGGAAGTCTGTACTGCATTGCATAATTTGAATTTGTGCACGCGCCCATTGCGATGAGGATGTCGCGGATCTTGAGTTCCTTTACGAACGAGCCGCACGAGCCGATACGGATGATGCTCTCGACGCCGAACATATTGAAAAGCTCGTACGAATAGATGCCGATAGCCGGCTGTCCCATACCGGACGCCATTACGGACACTCTCTTGCCGTTATAATATCCGGTGTAGCCCTGTACGCCGCGGACATTATTGACGAGCTTTGCGTCGGTGAGGAACGTTTCTGCGATGAATTTGGAACGGAGCGGGTCGCCGGGCATCAGCACGGTCTTTGCGAAATCGCCCTTTTCACATGAAATATGAGGTGTTGACATTTCGTTTTCTCCTTTTTGTTTTCGTTTTATTTATTTTCGTTTGCCTTTACGATTTTTACGATACGGCTTGTTCCGAGTCTCGACGCGCCGAGGGAGACGAACTTTTCAGCGTCCTCGATAGACGAAATGCCGCCTGCCGCCTTGATCTTGAGGTGAGACTCAACGTGATCGGCGAAGAGCTTCACGTCCTCGAACGTTGCACCGCCTTTGGAGAAGCCCGTAGACGTTTTAATGAAGTCCGCACCAGATTTTGAGACGATCTCGCACATCTTTATCTTTTCGTCGTCGGTGAGGAGGCACGTCTCGATTATGACCTTTAAGATTATGCCGCTCTTTACGGTGTCTATCGCTTCGCGGATCGCCTTGATCTCGTCAAGCAGATCGTCGTATCTCTTATCCTTGAGCCAGCCGACGTTGATAACCATATCGACTTCTTTTGCGCCGTTCTGTACCGCGTCAGCCGCTTCAAAGCACTTCGCCACCGTCGTCGAGTAGCCGTTCGGGAATCCGATCACCGTGCAGATCGCAAGTTTTCCGTCAACATAGTCGCACGCCTGTTTAACGTAAGACGCGGGGATGCAGACGGACGCCGTGCCGTACTTCATACCGTCGTCGCAGATCGCGCGGATCTGTTCCCATGTCGCGTCAACTGCGAGAAGCGTGTGGTCGACCTTTGAAAGAATGTCTTTGATTTCCATAGCAAAAATCTCCTTAATGTATATATAACATTATACTATTTTCAAAAATTTCAACAGTGAAAAGTTGGGATAAAAGCTGCACACCACCATATAAGCGCACAGCAAGAGGTACAGTATCATTCCGATGTTGAGAAATGCGGACTTCAGGTTTTTTCCTGCCGTCAGCTCGCACCGACCTTTCGGGACTCTGACCTCCTTGACATACACGCAGAACAGCACTATCCCGATAACGACGAAGCAGAAGTAAACGATTTCCGAACCGAGAAGCGCGAGAAAGCTGTTCATAACATCTTCTGGCATTTCTGCGAGTGTTGCGGCATCGTCAAGCTCTGCGAGTCCGAGCTTATTCGTAAACAGCTGTACGAGGCTTGCAAACGTGTTCACACCGATATGGATGATGATCGAATAACGGATCCTGCCGGTTTTCAGATAGATATAGCCGAACAGCATTCCTGCGGCTGCGGCTCCGATCATCTGCTGAATGTTCCCGTGGAACAGACCGAACATCACGCCGGAGAGAACTACCGAGAACGTGCCGCCGAACGCATGAGTCCTGTCGATGATGAATTTACGGAACAACAGCTCTTCTGCGATCGGTCCGAGAACAGCCGAAATCGCAAACATCAGTATCGGATCGACATTCGAGAATACCTCCGAAACAGACTCGTTGCTCGACAGTCCCGTAAAGCCGGAGACAACGGCGTTTATCACAAGCGATATCATGGCACCCGCGAACATAAAGAAGAACGCGACGAAGAAAAATACGAGAAATTTACCGAAACCGAGCTTTTTTTCTTCGATTTTTTCGCGCGGTGCGATCCGCATCACGAGATACGAGAGCGGCTGTGCGAGAAAATACATCACGCCGAACGTGCCGAGCATACTGACGATATCCGCGCCGAGTCCTGTCATCCCTTCGGTAAGCGGAGAAACATATATCTTGAACAGCGTGCGGAAAAGCTGTATCAGAACATAGTAAGCGACAAGTCCGAGCCCGATGAAGAGCCACGCGCGCCGCGACTGTTTTTCAGGGTTATACTGTTCATCAAGCATCATAACCGCACCTCAAGGTTTTCCTTTATTGCGCGTTTCCAGCAGCGGTGGCACATGGCGACGTAGCTTTCGTTGCCGCCGAGAACGACCTGTTCGCCCTCCGTGACTACGTGACCGTTGAATATACGCGCGTTGACCACAGCCTTTGAGCCACACGAACATATCGTTTTAATTTCCGTAATGGAATCGGCAAGCTCAAGAAGACGCTGGCTTCCCGGGAAAGTGTGCGTCTGAAAGTCCGTTCGCAGACCGAAGCAAAGCACGGGAATATCAAAGTCGTCGACTATATCCCTCAGCTCGTCGATCTGCTTCGGTGTGAAGAAATTCGCTTCGTCGGCGATGATAACGTCGGTGTGACCGTGGCGGTCAAATTCCGCGGCAATATTCGCGTCGGGCGCGATAACGTCAGCCTTTTCGCTGAGTCCTATGCGCGAGCGGATGACGTCAGCCCCGTCTCTCGTGTCAGCCGACGGTTTTATGAGCCACACCGTCATATTTCTCTCTTCGTAGTTGAATTTTGTGATGAGTGCCTGTGCTGTCTTCGACGAACCCATAGCACCGTACTTGAAGTATAGTTTTGCCATTCTTTCACTCTCATTCCGTCATTTTTTTACAAATACATTATACTTCATCACCACGAAAAAATCAAGGAATACGGAGAGGGCAATAATACACAAAAAAGCGTGCCGATTTTTGTTCGACACGCCGATTTTATTCTGTTTTACTGTTTCATCATTTCCTTGACTCTCTCGAAAACCTCGTCCGGGATATATGTGTCTCCCTTGAGGTTTGCGTGGTGGTACTGCTCTCCCGCTATATCGGGGAAAGCGCAGAACGTGTCGTTCCTGTATGCGTCGCGCTCCGATTTGTTGCGGAGATCGGGGATCCTCACGGGGATATTTCCGCCGACGAGCGACTTGAAGCCGAGCGTGCCGGGCATACACATATCGACAGCCTGATATACGTTCACGGTCTTTTTGAGAGCTTCTTCGTCTCCGAGGATAGAGCGGACGAAGTAGTAAGTCGTGAAAAAGTCTCCTCCGCCGTGACCGGACTGTTCGGTTCCGGCTATCACCGCTTCGGGATCGTAAGTCTTCGTCTCACCCTTGCCGTTCTCACCCGGTTTTTCGATGTAGACCGCGATCCGTCCGTCGCCGAGATCCTGCACGCAGCCGTTGTTACAGCTGAGCTGATAATTCGAGTGGCGAGTCGATTTGAGGTTAAAATGCGCCGATTTCAGCAGTGCGCCGTTCGAGAGGGTGATCATTTCCGTGCAGAATGTGCCGGACGCAGTGCCGAGATCGCGCATGAACGGCATATTCTGCGTCTCAAACGCGCTGACGGACACAGGTCTGAGTCCGGTCATATAGAGGATCGGACCTATTGAGTGGGTACAGTAGAACGTCGACGGCATGAGGTTACGCCAGTGGTCACGCTCGCCGTATGTTATGCCGTGCCAGATCGGAGAGCAGTCGTGGATGTATTCGCCCTCGGCGTACATCAGCTCACCGAGCACGCCGCTTTCGTAGATCTTTTTCATTTCGGTGCGGACTGGAGTATAGCAGTAGTTTTCAGCGTAAGAGTAGATCTTTCCGCTTTCCTCTACGGCTTCGATAAGCTCGACCGCCTCTTTCATCGTAGACATCGTGAGACATTCGGACATGACGTGCCGTCCGCTGCGGAGGAACTTCACGGCGTAAGGCGCGTGTTCGTTCGCGTAGTTTGCGAGGACGACCGCGTCCATATCATGCTCGAAGAATCTGTCAAAATCCGTATAGTAGGTAATGTTCGTTTTGCCGACGGATTCGGCTTCTTTACGGCAGGCGGATAGAACGGTCTCGTTCTTATCGCACACCGCAACAAGCTCGGCTTCGGTGGATTTTATGAGCTGGCGGATCATCGTCATGCCGCGGATCGCGCCAAACGCACCGATTTTGATTTTTGACATGGGAAATATTACCTCCATTTATCATACGCGCAGCGTATATCA
Organism: Eubacteriales bacterium; assembly: GCA_045643285.1. GTDB lineage: Bacteria > Bacillota > Clostridia > Oscillospirales > CAG-272 > UMGS1696. Next base: position 110,801 of record JAZUKN010000101.1, on the reverse strand, counting down.
TCACGAAGTGATATCATCGCGGAGCGATATCATACGCGGAGCGTATATCATTTTTTCTTTAACTTGCACAAATCTTTCGGCTTCCAGTCCCACGAACGCTTCAATAAGCCGCCCTCTTTGAGGGAGGGGGATCGCTTGCGGTGGAAGGAGAGAGAAAAGCGACGCTTTTGCGGCAAAAGGAAGGAAACGTCTGCGACGTTTTCAAATAATCTTTCTGTCCTGCGTATGTATACGCGGCGGACGGCGGCTTCATTTGTCCAAACCGCACGTTTGGCATCGGTTTTGTCCTGTTCGCTTGCGAACGGGCGGACGGCTGCACAACCGAGTTCACTCCGTGAACTCGACGAGATGCTCCGCATCTCGGTTGGTCAAATGTTGACCTCTTGTGAATCACCCCACCAAAGGGGGAAGGACTGACGTCAATTCACGCCTACCGACTTCGTAAACGAAGTCGGCGAGATGCTCCGCATCTCGGTTGGAATCCCCTTTGTTACAAAGTAAATGCAAGACTTATACTCATTCTGTCTACTTCTTACCTATTATTTATTATCTCTTACTTCAAAATACCCCAGCGCGTCCATTCTCTCATATATCAGCTTTCCGAGCAGGGTGTATCCCGTCGCGTTGAGGTGCAGTCCGTCATCGACGAGCAGTGACGACGGTACTCTTCCCTCTCCGATCTCCGCAATATCCGCGTCCGTCGGCTCTATTCCCGCGTCGGAGAGCGCGTCCGTTGTCAGATATTCGCGCAAATTGAGGAATCTCTCGCCGTACTCCGCTTCCATTGCCGCTTCAAGTGCTTCGTGATCTTCTTTTCCGTACGCTTTCTTCACTTGTGCGTTATTCAGTTTATATATGCCGACGACGATATACTTCTCCGGCGTTTCGGTATTACGCGAGAGGATGGCTTTCTGCTGTTCTATTAGTTCATCGGCGTTTTTGAAGTCGCCGTTCGTGCCGATGAACACGACGTTCACGTAGTCGAGGTATTTATCCGACACATCCGTGATGACGGGTGTGCCTTTTTCGATTTCAACGGCTTCACCGGCTTCCGCGCGCGTGAAGAAATACTTCGTCCATTCCCACACAGACGTGCGTTCCTCCGTGATTATACCCTCAATTCCGGCGATAGTCACGGGATTCACGCCTCTCTCGTCTCTGATAAGCGGAAGCATTCTCTTTTTATATTCGGAGTACAGCTTTATCTGAACCGGTACGCATTCTTCCGGTACCGTGAACGCCTGCACTCTGAACGGCTCCGTGCCGCTTCTGCCGACGATCGTCGCCGACGTTTCTCCGCCGACTCCCATATTCACGACATTGACTTCCGCGCCGAGTCTTGATTTTATCTCATCGTGCAGTACGTCCGGATAGTTCACTCCGTCTCCGCCTGCACCGACAGTCAGCGAGTCACCCCAACAGATGATACCCGGGACAGCGCAAGTTTGTTCAGTTTTCTGTCCTGCCTCGTTCGCCGCACTTTTCTCTTGCCTGAGATACGACGAAAACGGCGAAAAGAGCGTCAGTACCGCAAGTGCGGCTGATACGATTCCCTTTACCATTCTCTTACATCCGTCAGTCGATGCAGTACGCGGTCTTTACTTCGTCGAAGTATCCGAGCGCGTCCATTCTTTCGTATATCAGCTTGCCGATCAGCTCATATCCAGTCGCGTTGAAGTGAACAGCGTCGGAGAGGAACACCGTCGGGCATTTGCCGGACTCAAATTCCGCGCGCAGCTCGTCGGTGATCTCGATACCTGCGTCGTTCAGTGCGTCCTCGGAGAAGAAATAGTCGGCAAGCGAGATATAGTGGTCTCCGAATTCCGCCTTGAAGCGTTCTTCAACGTCCGGATAGCGTGTGAGTGCGCCGAGCGTGCCGTGGTAGCCTACGATAATATATCTCTCGGCGTTCGATTCCTGTCTTCCGAGCATCTTTCTGTACTGTTCGATCAGTTCGTCGAGCGTGTTATGACCGCCGTTGCCGCCCATCATGATGACCATGAGGCTGTCTTTGTACTTATCGGAAGCCGAACAGATCATTTCCGTTCCGTCGGCGAAGATATATTCCTCGAAAACCTTTGACGGTGTGAAATAATACTGCACATTTCCGTCGTCGTTTATGTATTCAAAGGACAGCGTGCCTCTCAGGTCACCGAGAGTAACGGGGTTGACGCCTCCGTCACCCTGCAAAAGCGGCATTACCTTCTGACCGCCTTTTTCTTCAAATTCAACGGGAATCTTTCCGCCCTCCGCAGGAACAGTAAAGCCCTTGACGGTGAACGGGATAACGCCGGCACGTCCGCAGATCGTGTCGCTTCTTTCGCCGCCGATGCCGTAGTTGATAACGCCGACTTTGCTTGTCGTGTACTTCGTCCAGTCGACGTCAGATTCGTCGGAGGCGTTCATGATCTTCTTGAGATCGTATTTTTCGGTAATGTTCTCTTTGATGAGGTTTTCAAGCGTTTTCGGGTAAGTCGTACCGTTTCCGCCTGCGCCGTACGTCAGTGAGTCGCCGAAGCAGATTATACTCGGCAGGTATTTTCTGCGCAGTGCTGAAAGCTCGGATGCTTTTTCCTGCGCTTCTTCCTCGGTGACGATAACCTTTTCTTCCTCAATTTCAGTGATCTCGGTCGTTTCTCCGTTCGGTAGCTTACCGATGTCCCTCATTGTCTTATTTCCGAGAGGCGTAAAGACCGATGTGATCAATGTGAGTGCCGCAACGGCTGTTGTCAGAGCTTTTCCGAAAAACATTTTATTATCCTCCGTATATTTTTCCGTAAATTATTTTTCCCATATTTCGATACCGCGGACACGGCTGTTCAGCTCCCCGTCGGGATTTTTCCGGAATCCGTGAGACGCGAGCATTTCTTCGGCTGTGTCATAGCCGATCGTCATCCGTTCCCTGTAGTGGCAGTCGGACGTTACGACGAACCGCCCGCCGAGCCGCCCGATCTCGTCCATGATGAACGGCGCAGGGTACGGAACGGTACGCAGCTTTCTCGCTATCGCGCCGGTATTGACTTCAAAAGTCGTGCAGTACTTCATTATCTCGCGCACGTAATCCAGCGCCGCCCCGATGTACCGTTTGTCACTCTCATCGACGAGCGAATATTTCGTCACAAGATCAAAGTGCCCGACAAAATCAGGGCTGTTTTTGCGGATATGTTCTGCGACAGTACCGAAATAGCTGACAGCCATATTGACGGGATCGCCGCCGAACACTTCGTCTATCGCGCGCTGTTGATTGTCGCGTCCGTTGTCGACCTCGACAGATCTCTCACCGACGGTGATCTCATGAACGGAGCCGATCACATAGTCGTAGTCCATATCGGGCAAGGTCGAATGAAAATCAAGCTCGATCCCGTCGTAGACGCGGATCCTGTCGGCGTATTCGGCTTTCAGCGTTTTCAGCTCTTCCGCGCGGAGCTTCTCCGTTCCCGGTGTGACGCACGCATCCGCCTGCATCGGCGTGTAACTGTGGTCGGAAAAACCGATAGCGTCAAATCCGCAGGAGAGTGCCTCTTCGATCATTTCGCGCGGCGTGTTGTGTCCGTCCGAAAAGATCGAATGTGTATGTAAATTCGATTTCAGCATATAGTCCTCGGTTGATTTTATTCGTAAATATGTTAGCACAAACGAACAAAAAAAGCAAGTGCAAATTATAGCTCGCACTTGCTTTGTTTTACTTCTTACCTATTTCTTATTACTTATTACTTCAGTTCTGCGCTGCGTCTACGATCTTCGAGAACTTTTCGGGAACGAGGGACGCGCCGCCGATAAGACCGCCGTCAACGTCGACCTTTGCGAGAAGCTCTGCCGCGTTGCCGTCGTTCATCGAGCCGCCGTACTGGATAGTCATGCCGTCAGCGACCTTTTCGCCGTACAGACCTGCGACGACCTTACGGATGATAGCGCAAACTTCTTCAGCCTGGTCGGGTGTTGCGGTCAGTCCCGTGCCGATAGCCCATACGGGCTCGTATGCGATGATGACGTTGCCTATCTGCTCTTCCGGGATGCCTGCTAGGTCGAGTTTTGTCTGCATGGAAACGATCTCTTCGGTGATGCCGGACTGACGTTCTGCAAGAACTTCGCCGAGGCAGAGGATAACTTTGAGTCCTGCGTCAAGAGCTGCTTTCGCTCTCTTGTTGACTGTTTCGTCCGTTTCACCGAAATACTGTCTTCTTTCGGAGTGACCGACAATAACGTATTCGATGCCGCACTCAACGAGCATATCAGCGGAGATCTCGCCCGTGAACGCGCCTTTTTTCTCGAAATGGACGTTCTGCGCGCCGATTTTTACGTTTGTTCCCTCTGCGGCTTTCTTTGCGGCGCAGATGTCAACGAACGGTACGCAAAGCACTACTTCGCATCCGTTCTTTCCGGCGGTAAGCTCAGCAGTCTTTGTGACTGCTTCACGTGCGGCAGAGGGCGTCATATTCATCTTCCAGTTGCCGGCGATTATAACCTTACGCGATTCTTTTTTCATTTTATTTTCCTCATTAAATATGTGAATATATGAATTTTCGACTTAGTCAATTCTCACGGCGTGGGTTTTCAGGGTCTCGGTGGTCCCTGAAAACCGTTGTAACGATTTTCTGAGGACTTGAAACACCTTTGAAAAATCGGACTCGTGCGGTATGCACTTTCTTTGTCTTGCTTTTTCACCTATAAAAGTTCTTGCCAGGCTTCTTTCAAGAAGCCGCGTTCCTTTTCCGTGATGTATTTTTCTATATCAAAGGGGAATGCGTGCGCACTCCCCTTATCTGTTTTCTTATTTATCAAGCAGGCACGCGATGCCGGGGAGCTCCTTGCCTTCGAGGAATTCGAGAGATGCGCCGCCGCCCGTGGAAATGTGCGTCATCTTGTCGGCATAACCGAGTGTTTCAACTGCCGCAGCAGAGTCGCCGCCGCCGATGATCGAGATAGCGTCGGAATCCGCGATAGCCTTTGCAACTGCCTTTGTGCCGGATGCAAAGTTCGCCCATTCGGATACGCCCATAGGTCCGTTCCAAACAACAGTACCTGCGTCGGAGAGGGACTTCGAGTAAAGCTCCTGCGTCTTTTCGCCGATGTCAAGACCCATCCAGCCGTCCGGAATGGAGTCGGAGTAGATTCTCATACAGGTGGTGTCTTCCTTGTATTCTCTGCCGATCACGTTGTCGACGGGGAGGAGGAAGTTCACGCCCTTTTCTCTTGCCTTTTTCATAAGGTCGAGAGCGAGGTCGAGTTTGTCTTCTTCGCAGATGGATGTGCCGATCTGGTTGCCCATAGCACGGAAGAATGTGTATGCCATACCGCCGCCGATGATGAGCGTGTCGACCTTTTCGAGGAGGTTCGTGATAACGCCGATCTTGTCGGAAACCTTTGCGCCGCCGAGAACAGCAACGAACGGTCTCTTCGGATCTTCAAGAGCCTTACCCATAATGGAGATCTCTTTCTCTATAAGATAACCGCATACTGCCGGAAGTCCGCCGAACATAGCAACGCCTGCCGTTGATGCGTGTGCTCTGTGAGCAGTGCCGAATGCGTCGTTTACGAATACTTCGCCGAATTTTGCGAGTTCTTTCGAGAAGCCCTCGTCGTTCTTTTCTTCTTTTTTCGTGAAGCGTGTATTTTCGAGAAGAACGATCTTGCCGCCCTCAAGTGCAGCGACCTTTGCCTGTGCGTCGGGACCTACAGTGTCTTCTGCGAATGTTACGATACCGCCGAGAAGCTCGTTCAGTCTGTCTGCAACGATCTTGAGAGAGAATTTCTTGCGGTCGCCCTCAGCCTTTTTGAGAAGCTCAGCCGTAGCTGCCGCTCTTTCGGATTCGGGAAGCTCTTCGACCTTTGCAATCTCTTTCTTTGTGAGCTTTACTTCGCTGTCGTTGATGTTGTGCGGCTTGCCCATGTGGGAGCAAAGAACGACCTTGCAGTTCTTCTCAACAAGATACTTGATAGTGGGAAGAGCCTCGGTGATTCTCTTATCGGAGGTGATTACGCCGTCCTTTACCGGTACGTTGAAGTCGCATCTGACGAGCACTCTTTTGCCGGCAACGTCGATGTCTTCGATTGATCTTTTGTTGTAAGTCATATTTTTCCCTCTTTATAAAAAGAAATTTTTACACTCAAATAATATACCACAATTTTCCCGAATTATCAACACTTTTCAGAAAAATATGTTACTTTCGGCGAAAATTAACAACTCGCACACGTTTTTAACGTTCGGTATTGTTTTCTTAGCGAATGAGATTGACAAAACGGTCGTGAAAATGATAGAATAACCGAAAGCACAATATGAAAAAGAGGTGGGACGGATGACAGACGAAAGAGGACTCGCACGGCTGTGCGACATTTTTTCGCTTGACATAACGGTGAAAAGCGAGACCGTATCGACGAACACCGACGGAAAAACGCTGTGCCGCTGCGGTATCAGCCGTCCTGCGCTGATAGTAGCAGAGAGGCAGACCGGAGGACGCGGAAGGCAGGGGAAAACGTTTCTTTCCCCTGGCGGCGGACTTTATATGACGCTCGTTCTTCCCTGCGCCGCGCCGATAAACGACGCTGTAATGGTGACGTCCTGTGCGGCTGTGGCGGTCAGTCATGCGCTTGAGAAGTTCGGTGTGGACTGCGGCATAAAATGGGTGAACGACATTTACGCAGGCGGCAAAAAGCTATGCGGCATCCTTGTCGAGGCAGAAAACGACTACGAAAAAATGGAAACAACCGCGCTCGTCATCGGCATCGGCGTGAACGTTGAATCCGCGCCCGTGCTCGACGGAGACGTGAAAGCTGTGTCGCTCCGTGAACTCGGATGCGATGCTGAAATAACGGACGTGTGCGCGGCGATAGCGGAAGAGATGCTCGTGCTGTACAACGACGGGTTTGATTTTTCGACGTACCGGGACGAGTACGTGCGCCGCTCCGTCGTGCTCGGCAAAGATATAACGTTCACGGAGAACGGAACAGTACGGCGTGGGCGTGCGGAAAGAATAGGAGAACGCGGCGAACTCATTGTCTCTGTCGGCGGAGAAGAGATCACGCTCACGAGTGGGCAGATAAGCGTGAGGATATAAACTTGCACGAAGTGCAAACATCATTTTTCTTTAACTTGCACAAATTATACGGTTGCGCGCGAAATGTCATTTCCCACCGTTGGTGAGACCATTGGTCTCCCGCCGAACGAACTTGCTCGTACTTTATATAGGCAAAAGGTGGAAAACGTTTCACGTTTTCAATTTAATTCATCTGTCCTGTTCGCTTGCGAACGGGCGGACGGCGGCTTAATCCATCCAAACCAAACGTTTGGATTCGGTTTCTGTCCTACGCGGACGGCGCACAAGCCGAGTTCACTCCGTGAACTCGACGAGATGCTCCGCATCTCGGTCGGACATTGCCGTGGTCCTCTTGTGAATCACCCCGCCAAAGGGGAAGGGACTTCGTCCTATTCCCCTCTGGACTCCCTTTGTTACAAAGTTTGTACGACGATGAAGAGGATTTAGATCGTTAATAATAGCGCGCTGCCGCTCATTACAAAGTTAATCTTAAACGCTAATAAATGATAGGTAGAATTATGGATTTAGAAATACTTTGCAACAAAGGGGTTCAACCGAGATGCTTCGCATCTCGACGACTTCGTTTACGAAGTCGGTAGGCGTGAATAGAGCGAAGCGACCTTCCCCCTAAGCGCGGTGATTCACAAGAGCGTCGCGTCGGTTTCGACGAAGTCGAACACCGGCTTGTGCGCCTGTCGCGCGTAGCGACAAAAAGAATAATTTGAAAACACGAAGTGTTTTCTACCTTGTTTCCTTAAAATAACAAAAACATTCACGAATCTTTTTAACATTTTTCCTAAAAAATCCCCTCAACCCCTTTATTTTTCCTAAAAACTCTGCTATAATATTAAATTGTAAATTTGTAATCAAAAATACACGAGGTACAAGCCATGCTTGACATGAAATTCGTCCGCGAAAATCCGGACATCGTAAAAGAAAACATCAAGAAGAAATTCCAGGACTACAAGTTCCCGCTCGTCGACGAGGTCATCGCGCTTGACGAAGAAAACCGCTCGATCATCGCAGAAGCTGACAGTCTTCGCGGCAGCCGCAACAAGCTCTCGAAGCAGATCGGAGCGCTCATGGGACAGGGCAAAAAGGACGAGGCAGAAGCTGTAAAAGCCGAAGTCGCAAAACAGGCAGCCCGTCTCGCAGAATGCGAACAGCTCGAAGGCGAGCTTGCTGAGAAGATCAGAAAGATCATGCTCCAGATCCCGAACATCATCGACCCGTCCGTTCCGATCGGCAAGGACGACTCCATGAACGTCGAGATCGAAAAATTCGGCGAACCCGTCGTTCCCGATTTCGAGATACCTTACCACGCTGATATAATGGAATCTTTCTCCGGTATCGACCTTGACGCCGCACGCCGCGTTGCAGGCAACGGATTCTACTACCTCACCGGCGACATCGCACGCCTCCATTCCGCCTGCCTCTCCTACGCACGCGACTTCATGATCGACCGCGGCTTCACCTACGTCATTCCGCCGTACATGATCCACGGCAACGTCGTTGAGGGCGTTATGAGCCAGACCGACATGGACGCAATGATGTACAAGATCGAGGGCGAGGACCTCTATCTGATCGGCACGTCCGAGCACTCAATGATAGGCAAGTTCATCGACCAGATCGTACCGGCAGAGGAGCTTCCCTACACGCTCACGTCGTATTCTCCCTGCTTCCGCAAGGAAAAGGGCGCGCACGGCATCGAAGAGAGAGGCGTTTACAGAATCCACCAGTTCGAGAAGCAGGAAATGATCGTAATATGCAAGCCGGAAGACTCGAAGATGTGGTACGACAGACTCTGGCAGAACACCGTAGACTTCTTCCGCTCGCTCGATATTCCCGTCCGTACGCTTGAATGCTGCTCCGGCGACCTCGCCGACCTCAAGGTCAAGTCCTGCGACGTTGAAGCATGGTCCCCGAGACAGAAGAAATACTTTGAGGTCGGCTCCTGCTCCAACCTCGGCGACGCTCAGGCAAGAAGACTTAAGATCCGCGTGAACGACGGCGGCAAGAAGTATCTTGCACACACGCTGAACAACACGGTCGTCGCTCCGCCGAGAATGCTCATCGCGTTCCTCGAAAACAACCTCCAGGCAGACGGCTCGGTCAAGATCCCCGAAGTCCTTCGCCCGTACATGGGAGGAAAAGAGGTTCTCGTTCCGAGAAAGTGAAATAACGCTTCACGTTGTGAAATTGCGCTGTGCGTAGTGAAATACGCCTGCGGCGTGTGATATTTTTGCTTCGCAAAAGTTAATGTAAAAAAATCTGTATCTTCCGATACAGATTTTTTGATTAAACAAATCGATATTATTTTCTGTCATTCTTTTGGTAGAACTCTTCAAACAAGTCGTTCGGCGTACACTCAAGAATGTCACACAGAGTTTTCAGATTATCGAATTTGATTCCGCTTGTTTGGTTATTGACAATACGGTTAAAATTCTGATAGCTCAACCCGAGCTGAATATAGAGCCAATATTTTGTTTTACCTTTTTCCCGCAAAATATCAAGAATTCTCAATGTCATTTTTTCATGTCTCCCCTCTCGCCGAATCGCAAATTTTATCCCATGTACACATTATATATGAATAAATATATTGACAAATAGACTTTGGCGTTATATAATGTATACATCAGATTGTTTTCAAAACATTCCGAAAATAATTTGAAATATACAGAAAGGGGAAAAATATGTCAAACAAATCCCGTTTGGTCGCATTACTTTTGTGCTTCTTCCTCGGCGGTCTCGGTATACACCGTTTCTACGTAGGCAAAAACGGTACAGGCGTTATCTGGCTTTTGACAGTCGGATGCTTAGGCGTCGGAACGATAGTTGATTTTATTCAGATATGCACCGGTAAATTTACGGATGCAGAAGGACTTACGGTTTCAGATTGGCAAATGAACTAAAAAAAGCAAAACGGTGATGATCAACGATTATCACCGTTTTGCTTTTCAGTTATTAAAACAAAAATTCCACACGCCGCAGACGTATTTCACTGTCACGAAGTGACAATTTCACAACGCGAAGCGTTATTTCACCGCACCTTTGTCACTCTCCCAGCCGTTTCCTCATTTCGGCGAAGATCTTTTTCTCTTCCCTTGAGATCTTCACCTGCGTAAGACCGAGCGCGTCTGCCGTCTCCTGCTGAGACAGCTCGCGGAAATAGCGAAGCACGATTATTTTCCTCCAGAGCGGCGGAAGTGAGCCGATGACCTCGTTAAGAGCGAGCTTCTCAACCGTTTTTGAAAGCTCGTCCTCCGACGGTATCACGTCGCCGAGCGAAAAGCCGTCTTCGCCGATTTTTTCCGACAGCGACCGCACGGGGGACGACGCATCGAGTGCTTCCGCCGCTTCTTCCGGCGTCACTCCTGCTTTTTCGGCGAGAGTCGAAAGGCGCGGCTCTTCTCCCGTTTCCGAGATGATCTTCTCCCTCTCGTGCATCAGGATAGCGCCAAGCCGCTTCTGTCCGCGTGAGACTTTCACAGTGCCGTCGTCTCTGAGGAATCGCCTTATTTCCCCGATGATGAGCGGCACGGCGTAAGTCGAGAACGCAAAGCCCCTGTCTGCGTCAAAGCTGCGTATCGCCTTTAAGAGTCCTATCGAGCCTATCTGTTTTAAATCCTCAAAGTCAGCTCCTCTCCCACGGAAACGGTACGCTATCCCGTTCACAAGCCCGATGTTCTGCTCCATTATCGCGCCCTCAAGCTCGTTTTCCCCGTCAGCGTACCGTCTCAGATATTCTGCCGTGTCTTTATATGCCGTGTCTGCCATGTCATTTACCGCCTGTCTTTTTTTCGCGGAAAAATCCGCTATGTATCATCTTCTCGGCAGCTTCGACAGCTTCTTTGTCATAATAACTCTCGTTCCTTTTCCTACAGCGGACGCGACTCTGAGCGAATCCATGAAGTTTTCGATTATCGTGAATCCCATGCCGCTCCGCTCGTCGTCGGGAGACGTCGTGTAAAGAGGACGCATAGCTTCTTCAATGTTCGGGATGCCGCACCCTTTGTCGCGTATCTCGATGTGCAGTACCCTCTCGCCTGTCATTTTCAGTATCATTGTGATCTCGCCGATCTTGTCCCTGTAGCCGTGGACTACGGCGTTTGTCACCGCCTCCGACACCGCACATTTGATGTCCGACAGCTCGTCGTAGGTCGGGTTCATCTGAGCGCAGAACGCCGCCGCGACAGACCGCGCAAACGCCTCGTTCACCGAGTACGACGGGAACATCACGCGCGTCTCGTTCACCGTTTCGATTTTCTTTCTCATTCAGATCTTCTCTCCTTTTCTGTATGTGTTGTCAATAATGATAAGCCTTTCCGTCCCCGCAAGATCGAGGATGCGCCGTATCTCCGCCGACGGATTCACTACTCTGAAGCCGATTCCGAGTTCCGTCGCCTTTGAGTACCGCCCGAGTATCAGCCCGAGTCCCGACGAATCCATAAAGCAGACCTGCGAAAGATCGAGCACAAGCTCATCCGGACGAGCGATGAACATTTTCGTGTCGATCTTGCCGCGTATCTCGCGTGCGTTATGGTGGTCGATGTCGCCGCCGAGCATCACGGTCATCGTGCCGCCGTTCATGATCGTTCTTACCTCGTTTTCTTCTCCTGTCATTTTTTAGTCCATGCCTTTCAGTCGTTCTGCGTACATTATATACGGCAGTTTATGAAAAACGTGTCACAATATGGCACCGACAGAAAAAAAGTTACGCTTTCTTCGGTTGACACGGCGCGCGCGTTGTGCTATTATATGGAATGAACATGATATGACAAAAAACAACTGAAAAGAGGACACTGCCATGGATAAAATTCTTCGCGGTGCGGCAGTCGTCGGACAGTCCGGCGGACCTACTGCGGCAATCAACGCCTCCCTTGCAGGAGTAATAAGCGGATTTTTCTCAAACAAGGATTCGATAACAAAGCTCTACGGTATGCGTAACGGCATCGAGGGCTTCATCGGAGAAAGAATGTGCGATCTCGGCGCGCTTTTTGACAAAGGCGACGGCACTCTCGACGAGTACAAGCTGAATCAGCTCATCACGACTCCGGCGTCCGCGCTCGGCTCTTGCAGAAAGAAGCTCCCGAAGCCGTCGGACGACCCTGCGTTCTTTGAAAATCTCGTTTCACTGTTCAAAAAATACGACATCCGCTATTTCTTCTACATCGGCGGCAACGATTCCATGGACACCGTTGCAAAGCTGACGGAATACCTCCGCACCTCCGACTACGAGATGCGCGTCATGGGTGTTCCGAAGACTATCGACAACGACCTCGACGGCACGGATCATACACCGGGCTTCGGTTCAGCCGCGAAGTACATCGCAACTACGATGCAGGAGATAATCCGCGACTGCTCCGTCTACACGGTTAAAGCCGTAACGATAGTTGAGATAATGGGACGCGACGCAGGTTGGCTGACAGCAGCAGCAGCTCTTCCGAGAGTAATAAACGGCATAAAGACCGACTATGTTTATCTCCCCGAAGTTGATTTCTCAATGGACGGATTCTTCCGCGACATCGAAGAGGCTTTCAAGGTACACCCGAACATCGTTGTAGCGGTTTCCGAGGGCGCGAGATTCGCCGACGGTCACTATGTCGGAGAGGGATCGCAAAGCGGTGCAACGGACGTATTCGGTCACAAATATCTCGCAGGCACGGCGAAAGCGCTTGAAATGGCTGTAAAAGAGCATTTCGGCTGCAAGGTACGCTCTATTGAGCTGAATCTTCCCCAGCGTTGTGCGGCTCATCTCACGTCGAAGACCGACCTTGACGAATCCGTGAACTGCGGCAAAACTGCAGTAAATGCGGCATCGACGGGCATCACGGGCGCGATGATAGCGATGAAGCGCAAAGGCGGCGAGAAATACGGGATCGCCTACGAGCCGACAGACGTTACGAAAATCGCAAACGCTGTCCGAGCCGTTCCGAGAGACTTCATAAACGAAGCCGGCAACGATGTGACAGACGAATGTCTCGAATACATCCGTCCGCTTATCGTAGGAGAATCGACGCCCGTATGGAAGGACGGTCTGCCGGTGCAGTTTGTGATCGAGTGAAGAAATAATAGTGAATAGAGAATAAGAAATGTGAAAAATCTCACGTCCTCGGGCGTGAGATTTTTTGAGTTAACGCGGTTTTGTATTGACATTTCCACACAGATGTGATATAATTCACGCAAATAGGGGTATCGTCAAGCGGTAAGACACAGCACTTTGACTGCTGTATTCGCAGGTCCGAATCCTGCTACCCCTGTATAAAAATAAAGTCCACTTTTGTGGACTTTATTTTTATATGCGGCAGACAGATTGAGGAACTGCATCGAGCTTCTCACTAAACTGTAAACCTGCATTTATCAACGGGAAGCTCGCAGCGTTTGCCGTAGGCAATAAGCGGCAGGTCACGAATCCTGCGCGGAATTTGTCCACTTTTGTGGACTTTGTTTTTATAGCGGCAGACAGATTGAGGGACTGCGTCGAGCTTCACACAAAAAGACGGAAGAAAACAATTCTTCCGTCTTTTTCAATTATTCAATTCCGTAAAACCGTTTTGCGTTCTCGCATGTCAGCCGTGCAGCTTCGTCGGGTGTGATGCCGCGTATCTCGGCGACTGCCTCGCAGGTGTAGTGGAGGTAGCCCGAATAGTTCGTCTCTCCTCTGTGCGGAACGGGCGGCAGATACGGGCAGTCCGTCTCTATCAGTATTCTGTCTGACGGGACAGCCGCCGCGGATTCTTTCACCTTGTTCGCGTTTTTGTACGTCACGGGACCGGAGAATGATATATACCACCCCTTCGCCGCAAGCTGACGTGCGCCTTCCGCGTGTCCGCTGTACGAGTGGAGCGTTCCCGTCACTTCGGAATGCCGCGCGAGAAGATCGAACGTATCTCCCATGGCGTCGCGCGAGTGGATGATCACCGGCAGCCCTGCCCTTTTCGCAATTTCCATTTGTGCGTCGAAGAAGTACGTCTGCCGCTCTTTATCGACAGGCTCCCAGTGGTAGTCGTAGCCGATCTCCCCGATTGCGCGGACTTTTTCGTGGTGTGCAAGCTCTTCTATCCGCGCAAGCGCTCGGTCTGTCTCGCCTGCCGGTATTTCCTGCGCGTCGGACGGGTGGATGCCCACTGCCGCAACGACGAACGGGAACTCTTCGGCAAGCGCGACGGAGTTTTCGGACGTGCGGATCGACGAGCCGATGTTTGCTATATATTCCACTCCGAGCGAGTGTGCTTTCAGTAGTGCGCCGCGTCCGCCGCCGTCAAATTCTTCGTCAAAACGGCGGTCGTCGTAGTGCGCGTGTGAATCGAATAATTGCATTATCTGACTCTTTCGCCGAGCGGTGTTTCGGGATCGAGGAACACGACGCGGACCGTCTCTTCCCCGGACGCGAGGATCATTCCGTTCGATTCTATACCGCAGAGAACCGCAGGTTTGAGGTTAGCGACAAGGATGATTTTCTTTCCGATGAGTGCTTCGGGCTCGTAGAATTTTGCGATTCCGGAGCAGACCGTGCGTTCTTCGTAACCGAGGTCAACGGTCAGCTTTAAGAGCTTCTTCGCTTTCGGTATCTTCTCGCAGGTCTTTATCTCGGCCGTGCGAAGCTCTACTCCCATGAAGTCGTCGATGCCGATCTGCGCGATACCTTCGGGCTTTTCGGGCTTTGCGTCTGCTTTCGGCTCTTGAGGCTTCTTCTGGAGCTTTTCAAGCTCTTCGAGCTCTTTCTGAACGTCGATTCTCGGGAACAGCGTCTCGCCCTTTGTGACTTTCACGTCAGCCGGAAGTACACCGAACTGTGCGGCAGAGTCCCAAGTCGTAGCGTCACCTGCGCCGATCTGGGCGAATATCTTCTGCGTCGATTCGGTCAGCACGGGCTGGAGAAGAACGGCACAGATACGGATCGTTTCAAGAAGATTATACATGACAGTCGCAAGGCGCGCGCGCTTCTTTTCATCCTTTGCGAGCGCCCACGGTGCCGTTTCGTCTATATATTTATTCGCACGGGATATGACCTTGAAGATTTCGGCAAGTCCGTTCTGGAACGCGAATTTCTCCATTTGTTCTTCGTAAACGTCGCGCAGTCCTGCCACCATGGCGAGCATTTCGTCGTCCACGGGATCGGCTTCTCTCTCAGTCGGAAGCGCGCCGCCGAAGTATTTTTCGACCATGGCGACGGTACGGGAAACGAGGTTGCCGAGGTCGTTCGCAAGATCTGTATTGATACGCGAGAACAGAAGCTCGTTCGAGAAGTTGCCGTCTGAGCCGAACGGGAAGTCGCGCATTAAGAAGTAACGGAGCGCGTCAACGCCGTAGCGTTCTGCGAGAATGTACGGGTCGACCACATTTCCGCGCGATTTCGACATTTTTTCGCCGTTGAAATTGAGCCAGCCGTGACCGAAGATCTTCTTCGGAAGCGGCAAGTCAAGCGACATCAGGAATGCAGGCCAGTAGATCGAGTGGAAGCGGACGATCTCCTTACCGATGAAGTGAACGTCAGCCGGCCAGTACTTTTCGTAGTCGTTATATTTGTCGTTATAGAGTCCGAGCGCGGTCGTGTAGTTGAACAGCGCGTCAAGCCAGACGTAGACAACGTGCTTCGGATCGAAGTCAACAGGTATTCCCCATGTGAATGTGGTACGGGAAATGCAGAGGTCCTGAAGTCCGCCCTCGCAGTCGATGAAGTTGTTGACCATTTCGTTTACACGGGACGCGGGTTCGAGAAAATCACCGGAGAGCAGAAGCTCACGCACTCTCGGCGCGTATTTTGACATACGGAAGAAGTATGCTTCTTCTTCGGCAGGATGAACTTCGCGTCCGCAATCGGGGCATTTGCCGTCGACGAGCTGACTTTCGGTCCAGAAGCTCTCGCACGGCGTGCAGTACATTCCCGTGTAGGAGCTCTTGTAGATATCTCCCTTTTCGTACATCAGATTGAATATCTTCTGTATCGACTGCGCGTGATAATCGTCGGTCGTGCGGATGAAGCGGTCGTAGGAGATGTTCATCAGCTTCCAGAGGTCCTTTACGCCGCGCGGTCCTTCGACGATGTTGTCGACAAACTGCTTCGGCGTGATGCCTGCGGCTTTTGCTTTTTCTTCGATCTTCAGACCGTGCTCGTCCGTACCCGTGAGGAAGAGAACATCGTAGCCCTGAAGTCTCTTGTAGCGCGCCATTGTGTCCGTCGCCACGGTGCAGTAAGCGTGTCCGATATGAAGATTGCTCGACGGGTAGTATATCGGCGTCGTGATGTAGAATTTTCCTTTTTCTGCCATTTTATCTGTCTCCTGTTTTCTTATATTATTTCTCCGTTTATATAAACCGATTCGATTTCGGGGTTTTCTTTGTCGGTGAGTATGATGAAGTCCGCGCGTTTGCCTGTTTCAATCGAGCCGCATACATCAGCGATGCCGACCTCGTTTGCGGGATTTACCGTCGCACATGGGAGAGCATCTTCGAGCGGCTTTTTCGTGAATTTCATGAAGTTCTTCACGGCGGTGAACATATCGAGCGTGCTTCCGGCGAGCGCACCGTCGGACGTTACAGCCTTGCCGTCCTTTACGATGACCGGCATACCTGCGATAGTGTAGTCGCCGTCCGCGCACCCTGCCGCTTCCATTGAATCGGTGATAAGCACGAGCCGTCCGTCCGCTTTCACTCTCGCGCAAAGGTCGATCATTGCCGGATGAACGTGAAGTCCGTCGCAGATTATTTCGGTGTACGCGCCGTCCGAGAGCATTGACGCGACCATGGGTCCGGGTTCGCGGTGGTGCATCGCGCGCATTGCGTTGAACGTATGCGTGAACGCCGTTGCACCCCACGAGAGTGCGTTTTCGGCTTCGTCAAATGTTGCGTCGCTGTGTGCAAGCGCAACGGTCACGCCGCGTGAGACGAGGGCTTTGGTAAACGCTTCTCCGCCGTCAAGCTCAGGCGCCGCCGAAACGTGAACGGGAAGAGGCATCATTTTTTCGGTGAGATTTACTGCTTCGTCCGCGTCAAGAGGAGCGAGAAGTGATTCAGCGTGTGCGCCGCGCTTCTTCGGATTGAGGTACCGCCCCTCGAGGTGGATCCCTGCGATATTTGCGAGTCCTTTTTCAGCCGTGCGATTTTTGTTTATCGCGTCGGCGGAGGACTCAAGAGAATCCATGGTAGCCGACGCAAGCGTTGCCATTATCGTTGTCGTTCCGGCTTTTGCGTAGGATACGCGCATTTTCTTTATGTCGTCCTCTGATGCGGTGTTAAAGTCAAAGCCGCCGCGTCCGTGCGTGTGTACGTCGACAAGACCGGGAATGATGTATTTCCCCTCGCAGTCGACGGCTTTGTCGGGTGTGCCGCCCTCGACGAGTGATCCGTCCTTGACGAAAATATCTTTTTTCACAAACGAACGGGCAGGCGTATCGTAGACGTACCCGTTTTTGAATACAGTGAGCATATTTGTCCTCGAATTTTCCAACAATTGTACGAATATCATTATAACAGAAAAACGTCTCTTTTACAAGACGTTTTAAGGGATTTAAGCTATTCTTTTTGTTGTTTTTATTTGCTCAATTCTGCAAGCAGTGTATCAAGCTGTTCCGCTTGTTCATAGTTCATCCTGAACCAGCTACCGTCACCGTTTTTAATGAACATATTTCCGAAGTGGTACACGATTGTGTTCTTTCCGTCTTCATATTCGATGGAAATTACCCACGTCATACCGGTGTATTCGTCGGGATTTTCTGAAAATTTCGATTTCAGGTCAAGTCCTGTGAGATAATTGACGAGCTTTTCTGCTTTCTCCCCGTCAAAGAGGTAACCCTTTCTCACCGACGGAAGAGAGCTGACCATGACCGACTTCACGCCGTCCGTGTTCAGTCCGAGCTTGTTTGTGCTGCTTCTGGCGCATCCGACAAGCGCGAGCAGCATAATAATGCAGATAAAAAGTGAAACGATTTTCTTCATAATACACCTCCGTTTTTTCGTTAGACGACGGCGGAGACAAAAATGTTCCCGCTTTTTTGGTTTTTATTCCTCTTTTTTCGCCACAGCCGCGTAAATATCGTTTTTCTTTACGCCCCTTTGCTTTGCCGCCGCCTTGATCGCGTCCATTCGGGAAAGTCCTGCCGCTTCGAGCATGGCAACGTGCTCCGCTATATCTTCGGGGTATTCCTCAGCCGTTTTCGACGCGCCGTCGACGACGAGTACATATTCTCCTCTCGGCTCGCGCTCCTTGTATGTCTCCACTGCCTCGCCGAGCGTCGTCCGTGCGACTTCTTCGTTCAGCTTCGTAAGCTCACGGCATAGTGCGATCTTTCTTTCCGCGCCGAATGTCTCTGCGAGATCGTCGAGCGTGCCGCGTAGCTTGTGCGGTGCTTCGTAAAAAATCATAGTCCGCGTCTCGTTTTTCACTTCATCGAGCCGCTCGCGCCGTTCTTTCTTCTCGACGGGCAAGAATCCCTCAAAGCAGAACCGACGTGTGTTCAAGGCGGACAGCGTGAGTGCCGTCACCGCCGCACAGCATCCGGGTATCGACGTTACGGGAATGTTCCGCTCGGCGCACAGCCGGACTATGTCCTCCCCGGGATCGCTTATCGCCGGTGTGCCTGCGTCGGTGATGAGCGCGCACGATTCGCCTGCTTCGAGCCGTGCGACGATCGTCTCGCCTCTTGCCGCCTTGTTGTGCTCGTAATAGCTTATCATCGGCTTCGAGATACCGAGCCGCGAGAGCATCAGTCCGGAGTTGCGCGTGTCCTCAGCCGCGACAAAATCGACCTCTGTGAGCACCTTCAAGGCACGCTCGGAAAGGTCGCTCATGTTCCCTATCGGCGTTGCGACAAGATAAAGCGTGCCGCCGACTATTGCGTTTTTTTCGTTGATTTCGTTCATTTTGTTACCTCAAAAGAGATGATCGAGTGAAAATGTATCATAAATTTTCTGCATATCCGCCGTATAGACGGTGCTGCTTTTGTTTTCGTAAATTATAAGCGGACGGGCAAACACCATTCCCTCGGACGCGCCTTTTTTCGCTTCGACAAGGACGAGACACGGTTTGTCAGCCGCCGTCGGATAGACCGTGACGAGCTTTTTCGGTTCCAGCGACGCCGCGCGCATACTGCATAACAGCTCGGCGAGCCTGTCCGGACGGTACACAACGGTGAAAGTTCCGCCGAATTTCAACAGCCGTGCGGCTGACGCACAGAAATCGGCGACGGTACCGTTTTCCTCGCGCCGTGCGGTGTTCATCTCGTCGGTTGCGTTCGTAAGTCCCGATCCGCTCTTCATGTACGGCGGATTCGAGATAGCCGCGTCACATTCGCCGCCTACATCAGCGACAGTCAGCTCGCGCACGTCCCCGAAAAGCGGTATAACGCAGTCTTCGAGGTGATTGAGCCGCGCGTTCCGTTCGATAAGCTCGGCGAAATATTCCTGTATCTCGGCGGAGTAGACAGTGCGGTATTTTTCGCGCGCGGCACAAAGGAGCGACACTATTCCCGTACCGCCGCCAAGCTCAACGCACGTACCGTTTTTCGACGGACGCGAGAACGCAGCGAGAAGATAGCTGTCCGTGCCGAACTTCAGCCCTTTTTTCGACTGTATCACAGATATACGCTCGTTCACTTCATCGAGCCGCTCGGTCATTTCGTTATAAAGCATCCGTCTTCACCACCTTTGAGATGATTATAGTATAGATTAAGAAAAAAGTCAAACAAAAGTGATGTTTCGGCTGCGCCGAAGTGAAGTTTTCGCTGATGCGAAAGTGAAGTGTTGCTTCACAACGTGAAGTTTTCGACTTCGTCGAAAGAAAAGGTAGAAAAATTGTCGAAGATAATTTTTCTTCATCATCTGTCACGAAGTAACAACTTCACTCGCCGAAGGCGTACTTCACTTGCGCTTGCCGCATACTTCACTATGCGGAGCGTAACTTCACTTTTTTGTTTTCTCCCGTTCACTTTACTTTTTGACAAAAAACAATGGAGAGAACAAAAATCTGCTCTCTCCATGTTCTTTTCTCGCCGGAATTATTCAGCCTGAGGAGCGCCTACAGGGCAAACACCTGCGCAAGCACCGCATTCGAGACACTTGTCTGCGTCGATAACGTACTTGCCGTCCTTTTCGCTGATAGCTTCTGCCGGGCACTCTGCTGCGCATGCACCGCAACCGAGGCAGTCATCGGAAATCTTATATGCCATAGTGATACACCTCCGTTTAAGATACTTTATTGTAACATACTTTCTTCGGAAAGAAAATAGGTTTGACGAAAAATTCACAAAAATTTTATCGGATTTTGCAAAAATCTGCCGTTTAATGGCGTTTTCTCCAGTTTCCGCGGTTTTTGCGGCGGCCCTCCTGCGGCTTTTCTTCTTTCTCGGCGTTCTCTCCCTCTTCCTCGGAGGCAGGTTCAGCCGTCGGCTTCTGGGCTTTGACCGCCAGCACCTTCACACTGTCGCGGTGGTACGGGCGAATTTCGTTTTCGCCGAACTTTACTTTGATAAACCCCGTAAGCGGAGATGTTTCCGTGACCGTTCCCACGCCGTCCGGCGTCTTTACGGTGGAATCTACCGGAGGAGTCGCGGCGATCTCCGCCTGATACGATTCGTGTTCAAAGCGGAGACAGCACATAAGCCGTCCGCACGTGCCGGAGATCTTTGCGGAGTTGAGCGAGAGATTCTGTTCCTTCGCCATTTTGATCGACACCTGCGCGAAATCCGAAAGGAACGACGCACAGCAGAGCGGTCTTCCGCAAACGCCGAGTCCGCCAAGGAGCTTTGCTTCGTCTCTGATGCCGATTTGCCTCAGCTCTATTCTCGTGTGGAACACATACGCGAGGTCCTTTACGAGTTCTCTGAAATCCACGCGGACGTCCGCCGAGAAGTAGAAGAGGAGCTTCGAGTTATCAAATGTATATTCGGCTTCGATTAACTTCATGTCAAGACCGTGATCGATAATTTTCTGTTTGCAGATCTCGAACGCTTCTTCTTCGAGCTTGCGGTTTGCTTCGTATCTGTCGTCGTCGTTTTCCGTCGCCATACGGATAACGGAACGGAGCGGCGGTACGATCTTCTCCGACGGCACAATTGCGTTGCCCGATGCGACAAAGCCGTATTCCGTACCACGCGATGTGTCGACGATGACTTTGTCTCCGGCGTTGATCTTCAGCTTACCGGGAGCAAAATAGTAGACCTTTCCGCCGTCACGGAAGCGCACGCCGACTATTTCGACTTTTTCCGGAAGCGGTGCGTATTCTTCCGCCTGTGTCGGATTCTGTGCATTTTTTATTTCGTTTTCCATAATTCTGTCTGACCTTTCTGACTGTTTATGATGAGAGAAGGCAATACTGTATTCACTGAGCAATTCGCTTCGATATCCCGTTCCGCTTCGTCAAGGGACGAAATAAGCCCGATCAGCCGCTTGACGGAGACTTTTTTCATGCAGTCCGGTATTCCGCCGTTTTCGGGGAAAAAGAGGAGCTTTCCGCCTTTTTTCGCGGCTACTGCGTCTCTGAGCGCAAGACGGGCAAGCGAAAATATCCGCGCGAGCTTTGTTCTGTCCTTAGGCAAAGTCGTGATAAACACCATGCCGTCCGATTTTTTCGGAGAAATAAGATGCTCGCAAAGCTCCAGAGCCATACCGTAGAGCTTCAGCTCGTCTTCTCCGTGAAGATACAGCTCCGTCGCCGCGCCGAGTGAGCCGTCTGCGAGATGCGCGGCTTCAGTCACTTTTTCGCCGTCCGCGTTTCTTATGTTCGCGCGGAGATATTCTTCGGTGACTTCCGGCGAAAACCGCTCCATTCTGACAGTCGGCGCGCGGCTTTTTATCGTTTCGAGCAGTGCCGACGAATCCTCGGATAGCAGGAGAAACATAACATACGGCGGCGGCTCTTCGAGTGAGAGGAGCAGTGCGTTCTGTGCCTGCGGAGTCATGAGATGCGCGTTTTCGATGATGTAGAACTTCCGATCACCGTCGTTCGGCGTGATATATAAGGATGAACGCACATCGCGTATAGCTTCAACCCCTATCGTGGCTTTGTCACCGTTTGAGACGGTCATAACGTCCACGCTGATTCCGGAAAGTATCTTCTTGCAGCTCGCACATTCTCCGCACGGCAGAGGATAGCGGCTGTCTCCGCGGTTTTCGCAAACAGCCGACGCGCAGATATACTTCGCCGCCGTGTGCTTTCCCGTACCGCGCGCACCGTCGAGGATATATGCGTGCGCTCCCCTGCCCGAAATGAGATCGGATGCAAATACGGACTTCAGTTCTTCGTTTCCGTAAAGTCCGCCGAAAACCGTCCGTCCGTCTTTCATACAACAATCACCTTTTTGCGAATCAAAATCAATATTTCTACTCATAATAAATTATAACAGAACAAATGCGATTTGTCAAATGATATAATCGGGAGAAAAAATAAAAAAATGGAAAAAAGAACATTTTATAACCTGATAGGAGTCATCGCGGTGCTGTCGCTCGTCATAATCGGGCTGTCGGCGTACGTTTTTATCGACTTCCGCACGGATTCGCTTGCCGCTGACGCCGAAAAAGCCGCCGAGCTTGCCGGAATGGACGGCAGTGCGCGGTTTCTGAGAGACGATATTCTCGCAGGCGACAAAGTCCTCGCGTATCACCACGCATCGGAAGCGGCAGAGCACGCATACCGCTTCGGCGACAGTGCAGGAGGCTTGTTTTTCGACGAAATAGCATCTGCGATCTCGGACGGCAAAAACGTTTCGGGTGTCGCCGCACAGCTCGACGGATTCCTCGCCGGCGGAGTCATCCCGTCCCGTCTTGCAGTGGCGGAAGAGTCAGTCGAGACGATAGCCCACATCGACGACGGCACTCGCGCAGTGGCGGAAAAGTTTTTCGGCGTTCCCGTGCTCCACAAGGGAGAGACGCTTTCAAACGGTGCGGTGCTGTATTCACGCTCGAACGCCTACGCGGTCATCGACGGCGACAAATGCGTCCCAATAGAAGCTGCGGTTTCTCTTCCCGAGGGGGAGGGAGTTCTGACCGACGCGGAATGTGTGACTGCCGCCATGAAGTTCCTCGCGGATTTCTTCCCGACGGAAGTCGTAAACGGCGCGGCAGTCACTTCCCTCTCCAATGAAAACGGCGGGAGGCGCTGTACTGTAGGGATTCGCTCGGGCGCACTCGATATGACGGTCACTGTACGGCGCGACACCGGCAGAGTCGTGCGTTTTATCGGCGGACGCGAATAACAAAACCCGTCGGAGACGCATATTCTTTCATTGAAGACAAAACAAAAAGGTGACTGAAAGAATATGCGAGAAAAACTGAAAACAGGCGTGCTCGGCGGTGACGGTCGGCAAAAAGTGGTCGCCGAACGGCTCGCAGAAATATATGAATGTGCGGTATTCGGCTCGGACGAGGTACCGCCCAAAGCCGTGCGCTGTTCGGATTGGCACTCTGCCGTCCGTCAGTCGGACGCGCTCGTTCTGCCTATCCCCGTGACGCGCGACGGACTGACCTTGAACACCGCCGACGGGATAGCGCTCGACGATATCGCCGCGGAGGTAAAGCCCGGTGCAGTAGTTTTCGGAGGTGTGTTTCCTCCTCTTTTCACAAAAATGATACATGAACGCGGCGGCGTGACGGTAGACGTACTTGAAAGCGATGCCGTGCGGATAAAAAACGCCGTTCCTACAGCAGAAGGCACGATAGCCGCGCTGATCTCGGAAATGCCGACGACTGTTTACGGAATGAGCGTCACTGTGACGGGCTACGGCGCGGTTTCCCGTGCGCTCTGCTCCCGTCTCGTCTCGCTCGGCGCGGTTGTATACGTCGTTGCAAGGCGTGTTTCCGCTCTTGCACAGGCGGCGACCGAGGGATGCGTCCCCGTTCCGCTCGCGGAATATCTCGCCCTTCCGCACGACTCGGACGTTATCGTGAACACCGTCCCTGCCTTGCTGTTCGACGAAAAAGTGGTCGGGATGCTCGATCCGTCGACGGTTTATTTTGAGCTTGCAGGAGGCGCGGGCGGTATCGACGGAAAAGCGGCTGAGCAAAACGGTGTTCGCGTGGTACGTCTTCCCTCTCTTCCGGCGAAAACCGCGCCCGAAACGGCAGGTGCGATCGTCGCAGAGGAGATCATCGCACAGCTTTCTTCCCGTTTCGGAGACAACGGAAAGGACGGCGCACGATGAAGCGGCTCGGTTTTGCCATTTGCGGCTCGTTCTGCACGCACGCGGCGGCGATAGAAGTAATGCGCTCGCTCGCAGAAGAATACGAAATAACGCCGATAATTTCGTTCTCCGTCCGCGACACGGACACGCGCTTCGGCACAGCGTCGGAGCTGATCGAAAAAATAAACGGCATCGCACAGAGAAATATTATTTCTACAATTGTAGAAGCCGAAAAGCTGGCGGCGTCTCCGCTTGACTTGATGCTCGTCTGTCCCTGTACCGGAAACACCGCCGCGAAAATGGCGAACGGCATCACGGACACTCCGGTAACAATGGCGGCGAAAGCGCATCTGCGAACAGACCGGCCGCTCGTACTCGCGCTTGCCTCAAACGACGCGATGAGCGCGAATATGCGGAACATCGGCGCGCTGATGCAGAGAAAAAACGTGTATTTTGTCCCGATGCGACAGGACGACATCACAAAAAAGCCGCACTCGCTCGTCGCCGATTTCGACAAATGTAGAGAATCGCTGATATTGGCAGAAAACGGAAAGCAGGCGCGTCCGATCTTTCTCGAATGAATAAAAACGAGCGGTGCGGGAATAATAAAGGCGAAGCAGGGACAGTTCTCTGCCGAAAAAAGAAAAAGGACGGTAAACCGAAATGGAAAACACGAAGAAGCCGAATCATTCCGTATTCTGCACCGTAACACAGTGCGCGAACCACGCGAAGAGCTGTGACTACTGCTCGCTCGAAAGAGTCTGCATCGGTACGCACGAAAAGAACCCGACAGTCACCGAATGCACGGACTGCGAATCGTTCGTATTCGACACGAACTGCAAGAACGGAAGCTGCGGTTAAGAAAAAAAGAAAGAGCCATCATTTCCGAGCGAAGTGGTGGCTCTTTTACAAGTCTCTGAAAAACGAAAAAAGAAAAATTGTCCTCTCTGCTGCAGAACAGAGTCAACTGACACTGTCTGTTTGGAGCAGTATGATATTTTTTTACTTATTCTCAATATTTATAAACGCTTTATAGACGTCCTCGGCTATATCTTCACGTGAGCGCGGTTCTTCGTCGCCGTCCTCCGCACACTTCACTACCGACCAGCCGCACTTTTCTGCGACATATCCGGCGGCTTTGCGGCATCGGATGAGGTAATCTTCGTCCTTTTCGTGTATGTCGATCTTTCTGCCGGTCTCACGGCTGCGATTTTTCACCATGGCAGTCGAAACGCTCTCCGGCATATCGAGCAGGATAACTCCGTCCGGTCGCGGAAGCCCGAGCTTGTCGAATTCAAAATCCCAGAGCCACTCGAGGAACGAATCCCAGCCGCTCTCCGGCATTTTCGAGATCTGATGATATGAGTTCGCCGTCGTATAGCGGTTTGCGATGATAACTGTGTCGTCGCGTGCGTAGTCTTCCCTCCACGATGTCACGTAGCTGACGTATCTGTCGGCGGAGAAGAACATCGACGCGGCGTAAGCGTTCGTGTCGTCGGGATCGTCGCCGAGCCGTCCGTCGAGATACATCTTGACGAGCGTGCATCCGTCCGAAGAATAGTTCGGGAAATCGAGGACGCGCACACGTCTGCCGTCTTTTTCGAGTCTTTCGCGGAGAAGCTCCGTCTGCGTGCCTTTACCGGAGCCGTCCAGCCCCTCGAGAACAATAAACAGTGCCATTTTTGATAATACCTTATTTCTTTACTTATATTTCTTCTTTGAGCCGCATTTCCATAAACTGCTCGCGCGTTATCAGGACTTCACGCGGCTTCTGTCCGTCCGGAGCAGACACATATCCGAGCTGTTCCATGCGGTCGATGAGCTTCGCGGAACGTCCGTAGCCGAGAGAAAGGCGGCGCTGGATGAGGGAAGTCGAGATTTTTCCGCTGTCCACCGCAAGCTCTATAGCGTTCACGAGCATCGGGTCTTCGTCTCCGCTTCCGCCGTCTTCCGAAAGCTCGGACTGCATACTCTTCTTGACTCCGCAGCGCTGTGCTTCTCTTTCGATCTGGTTCACGATCTCGTCGGAGTATGTGACCGCGCCCGTGTTCATATTCTTGATGTAAGAGACTACTTCTTCGACGTCCGCTTCGGAAACGTACGCGCCCTGTACTCTCGTCGGCTTGAGCGCACCCACGGGATTGAAGAGCATATCACCCATGCCGATGAGGTTAGCCGCGCTTCCTATGTCGATTATCGTGCGCGAGTCTATCTGAGAAGACGTGCGGAACGCGATACGGGACGGGATATTCGCTTTGATAAGTCCCGTGATGACGTCGACTGACGGACGCTGTGTGCCAATTATGAGATGCATACCGGCGGCGCGTGCCTTCTGCGCGATACGGCAGATCGACTCTTCGACGTCGTCGGGAGCGGTCATCATGAGGTCGGCAAGCTCGTCGATGATTATGACTATTCTCGGCAGGTATTCGTAGCCGGGATCGTTTTCTGTGACTTTGTTGTAATTCTTTATGTCGCGCACACCGACGGCCTCTATAAGTCCGAAGCGTCTTTCCATTTCGCTGACCGCCCACGAGAGCGAGCCGGCAGCCTTTTTCGGCTCACTTACAACGGGAACGAGCAGATGCGGTATTCCGTTGTAGATATTGAGTTCGACTTTCTTCGGGTCGATGAGGATGAGCTTTACGTCATCGGGCGAGGCTTTATAGAGTATACTCGTGATGATCGAGTTTATGCACACAGATTTACCGGAACCTGTCGCGCCTGCGATGAGCATGTGCGGCATTTTTGCTATATCGAAGTAGATCGGCTCTCCGCCGACGTTTTCGCCGAGGCAGACCGTGAGCTTGCTCTTTGCGTCGGTGAACTGCGGGTTTTCTATAAGTGTACGCAGGTGTACGGTCGACTGCTTTTTGTTCGGGACTTCGATACCGACAGCGGACTTTCCGGGGATCGGTGCTTCTATTCTCACGCCTGTCGTGGCGAGATTGAGCGAAATATCATCGACAAGATTTACGATAGAGCGCACGCGCGTACCGGGTTCGGGAAGCAGCTCATATCTTGTGATCGTCGGACCGCGTGAGATATTTTCGATCTTTGTCTTTACGTTGAAGCTCTTCAGCGTTTCGACGAGCTTTACGGCGTTCTCCTGCAGTTCTTCCTTTACGCCGCTGTCGCTGACTCCGGGATCCTTTGCGAGAATGTCGATCGGCGGGAAGCGGTACTCCGGCTCTTCCGCTTTTTTAGCATTTTTCGGTGCATCCGGCTTCGATACGGTCTCACGCTGTACGCCAAGTGCAGAATTTTCTTTTCCGTTCGTACCCGTCGAGAGCTTTTCTATAAGAGCCGCGTCCTCGGGATTGACGAAAAGGTCTTCCGCTCTGAAGTCCAGCGCCTCTGCAGACGCCGCCTTTGCGCCGTTTTCACCTCTGATACGCGCGACAGCCGCGCCGACAGCATCAAGTCCGTGATCCGCTTTAATTTCGTCGGTGGAACCGTCGTTCTGTCTCTGCTTTTCTATTCTTTCTCTCGTGCGACGCATTACTTCGTCGTAGATCTTTTCGTTTTGTTCGTCCTCTGTGAGCGGCTCTTCTTCCGTGTTTTCGGCTGTCTCAAGACCGTCGTTCTCGGGCTGATCCTCTATTCTGATCTGCTTTTCGCTCCCGTCGTACTCTTTTTCGCACTCGTCCCTGAAATCGTCGGACATCATTTCGGTGAGCGAATTTTCGATGTGTTCTTTTTCGCGCTGTTCGGCGGAATTGCCGCTTTCTTTGTTCTTTTTTCTGAATCTGAAGAACTGACGTCCGCCGTCTGTGCCGTTTTCGGCAGGATTGTAGTTGTTTTCTTCCCCGTGCGGAGCTTCACCGCGTCTCTTCTTTTCACGGAGGTATTCGAGATACTCTTCTTCCTTTATTTTTTCGCGTTCTCTCACGTTCTGTCTGTTTTCTTCACGGATAGCGCGCTTTTCTTCGCGGTTTTCTTTCGAGAATTTCAGCGCGTACGCGATGCGGATATAGATACCGCGCGGCGTAAGTCCACCGACATACAGTGCGAGCAGAACTGCCGCAGTAAACAGGATGACAAGCGCACCCGTCGAGCCGATAGATGCGTTCAGCGCTTCTCCGAGAACGCCTCCGACGACGCCGCCGCCGACGAGCGACTGACCGTTATCGTAGTGGTCTTTAAGCACAAATCCGGTCGCACCGCCGCCGAGGATATGAAGAAGCATCGTCACGATAAGAAATACAATAAAGAGGCAGACCGAACGGCTTGTCCTCAGTCCGTCGTCGGTGTCGCGTTTCCAGAGCAGTGCGCGGACGAGCATCACGACAGGAACGGCATAAGCCGCGCCGGAAAACAGCCCCGTAAGGACTTTTTTCACTCCCTCACCGAACCAGCCCTCGCCGAAAATGACGCACACCGCGATAACGACGGCGAACACCGCGAAAACATACGGCAGTCCCTTGTCGACGAACGCACCGGAGTGAGTTTTCTTCACCGAAGCCGTGCGGACAGGTGCCGATCTTGTGTTTTTTGTATTCTTTGAAGCAGGCTTGCGCGCGCCGGTCTGCGTTTTTTTGCCTGCGGATCTCTTTGTCTCTGCCATATTCTGCCCTTTCGCATAAAATTGGATCATAATCCTACATTGTTGATTATATCACAATGCACCGAAAAATGCAAGAGCAAAAGTCCTCCCCTTGCAGTGTGGGATCATCCGATTTTTCTTCCGAACTTTCACCGGAGTTTGTGCCTTCCGTACTTGACAAGCGCGTGCGTCGGTGATATAATACGCTATAATGAATGTATTTTGTCAAAAAAACAACAATACAGCATAATTTCCCTCCCGAGAACAGTGTTTTTCAAACGGCGGGATCACATAGGAGTGAATCAAAATGGCTGAATTCAGAGTCGGATTTATCGGATGCGGCAACCGCGGCATGGGACATCTCCAGGGAATCCTCACAGAGCGTGAAGATACCGTGGTAACATGGGTATGCGACGTTTACGAAGACAGAGTAGCCGCCGCTCAGAAATTCCTCAAGGAAAAGAAAGACTGGAACGCCAAAGGCACGACTGACTACAGAAAGCTCATCGAAGCCGATGACGTTGACGTTGTAATAATCTCGTCCGCGTGGGACAACCACCTTCCGGCGGCTGTTCACGCAATGAACTGCGGCAAGCAGGTCGCTACGGAAGTCGGCGGCGCTTATGACCTCGACGACTGCTGGGATCTCGTCCGCACATACGAAAGAACGGGCATCCAGTGCGTTATGCTCGAAAACTGCTGCTACGACAGAGGCGAAATGATGGCTCTGCGTATGGTACGCGCAGGCATCTTCGGCGATATCGTATACTGCACCGGCGGCTATCAGCACGACCTCAGAGAAGAGATCGCATACGGTGACGTGAACCGTCACTACCGTCTACGCAACTTCAAGAACCGCTGCTGTGACAACTACCCGACTCACGAAATCGGACCGATCGCAAAGATCCTCGACATCAACCGCGGCAACCGTTTCATGACGCTCTCTTCTATGGCGTCGGGTGCATGGGGCATAAACGAATACGCACGTCAGCATGAGGACGTAAACCCCGAATTCAGAACATACAAGTTCCGTCAGGGCGACATCGTAAAGACTAACATCAAGTGCGCCCGCGGCGAGCTTATCACGCTCACACTTGACAACACTCTTCCGCGCAACTACTCCCGCAACATCACCATTCGCGGTACAAAGGGCTTCTACAGCGAAGACGCGAACGGTATCTTCCTCGACGGTATGAGCCCCGAATCGAAGGACTACTACAACAATATGCTCGAATACCGCAAGGAATGGGATCATCCGCTTTGGAAAGACTTCGAGGAAATCGGTATCCGCGGCGGTCACGGCGGTATGGACTGGCTCGTATTCGACGCATATTTCACCTCCCTCGCAGAAGGCAAGTATCCGCCGATCGACACTTACGACACCGCAACATGGATGGCTATCACTCCGCTGTCCGAAAAGTCGATAGCTCTCGGCTCAGCTCCGCTTGAGATCCCCGATTTCACAGGCGGCAAGTGGTGCGAGAGAAGTGAAGCCGAGACATATCGCGGAAAATACGAACTCGACAAGTAATTTCCGTATTTTTGCGTGATTTTTATAATAAATAACGTAAAATAATTCCATTTATCTATTTACAAAAGCGCGAAAACGTGGTATAATAGCATTTGGGTTCCCCGTGGCACGGCTTCCGGATAAAAGATTGCGTTCTGCAATATTTCACCCGCCGGATGCTGAGTGACGGGAATTCATATAAAAAAATTTTTAAGGTGAAAGGGCAAACATCATGATCACAAAGGAAAGAAAACAGGAAATCATCGCTCAGTACAAAATCAACGAGACAGACACAGGTTCTCCGGAAGTTCAGATCGCTATTCTGACTGACAGAATCGTATCTCTCACAGAGCACCTCAAGCAGAACAAGAACGACCATCACAGCCGCCGCGGTCTGTACAAAATGGTAGGTCACAGAACAAACCTTCTCAACTACCTCAAGAAGACAGACATCGAGCGTTACCGTGCGATCGTTGAAAAGCTCGGTCTGAGAAAGTAATTTCCGATAATCTCTATCGCAACTCTGTGCTGCGGCGGTATACAGAAAATTTTCCGCCGCGGCATATTTTTGCAGAGAGAGAAAACCGCACTTCCCCGTCAGTTTGTCGCTCCCGGATTAGGGATTAAACATCAGCCCGACGAAAACAGCTCGTCCGACCGTTGTTTAATCGCTGAACCGGAGCGGCTCAAAAATAAAAATAAATAAAAAGAAAGGCAGAAATCAAAATGTTTGAGAAGTACAAAACATACTCCTATGACTTCGCCGGCAGACCGCTCGTAATCGAGACCGGCAAAATGGCAGGACTCGCAAACGGTTCAGTCCTCGTAAGATACGGCGACACTGCAGTTCTCTGCTGTGCTACCGCTTCCGCAAAGCCGCGTGACGGCATCGACTTTCTTCCCCTGTCCATAGACTTTGAAGAAAGACTTTACGCAGTCGGCAGGATCCCCGGCTCTTACCTCAAGAGAGAGGGCAGACCGAGTGAAAAGGCTATCCTCACATCCCGTGTTATCGACAGACCTATCCGTCCGCTCTTCCCGAAGGACCTCCGCAACGACGTAGTTCTTTCGCTTCTCGTTCTCGCAGTTGACCACGACGCATCCCCTGAGATCGCGGCTATGGTCGGCGCGTCCATCGCTCTTTCCATTTCCGATATTCCGTGGAACGGACCGATCGGCGGCGTATTCATGGGACTCACCGAAGAAGAAGGACTTATCGTCAACCCGACGGCTGAGCAGAGAGAGCGTTCCTCTCTTGAACTGACCGTTGCAGGTACGGCAAAGAAAGTCGTCATGATCGAAGCAGGTGCCGCTGAAGTTTCCGACGACAAGATGTACGAAGCCATCATGACGGCTCACGAAGAGATCAAGAAGCTCTGCGCGTTCATCGACACTATCGTAGCCGATTGCGGCAAGCCGAAGTTTGAATACCCCTCCTGCGAGCTTGACCACGATATGTTCGACGAAATCTTCAACTACTGCGAAAAGGCAGTTATGGAAGCTCTCGACACAGACGACAAGACAGTCCGCGACGCAAAGATGAAGCCTATCGAAGACGACATTCTCGAAAAGTTCTCCGAAAAATACGAAGGACTCGACGTTATGCTTCCCGAACTCATCTACAAGATCCAGAAGAAGATCGTTCGTCGCTGGCTCCTCAACGACAAGAAGCGTGTTGACGGCAGACGTATGGATCAGATCCGTCCTCTCGCCGCAGAAGTTCACCTCTTCAACCGCGACCACGGTTCCGGTATGTTCACAAGAGGTCAGACACAGGTCATGACGATCGCAACTCTCGGCTCTATCTCCGACGTTCAGATGCTCGACGGCATCTCCGAAGAAGAGACGAAGAGATATATGCACCACTACAATATGCCCGGCTACTCTACCGGTGAAGCAAAGGCAGTAAGAAGCCCCGGCAGACGTGAGATCGGTCACGGCGCACTCGCTGAACGTTCTCTGATTCCGGTACTTCCGTCCGTTGAAGAATTCCCCTATGCTATCCGCTGCGTATCCGAAGTTATTTCGTCTAACGGCTCGACATCTCAGGCATCCGTTTGCGGCTCTACTCTCGCACTCATGGACGCAGGTGTTCCGATCAAGGCACCCGTTGCAGGTATCTCCTGTGGTCTTATCACGGCGGAAGACGGCTCGTGGACAACGATGATCGACATTCAGGGACTTGAAGACTTCTACGGAGACATGGACTTCAAGGTCGCAGGTACTCACAAGGGTATCACATCCATTCAGATGGACCTCAAGATCGACGGTCTGACTCCCGAGATCATCAAGGAAGCTCTCGCAGTAACGCACAAGGGACGCGATTACATCATCGACGAAGTTATCCTCAAGGCTATTCCCGAACCGCGCAAGGAAGTTTCCGAATATGCACCGAAGATGTACTCCATGACTATCGACACCGAGAAGATCGCGGCTGTTATCGGTAAGGGTGGCGAAACTATCAAGAAGATCGTTGCAGAGACAGGCGCAAAGGTCGACATCGAAGAAGACGGATCGGTATTCATCTCCGGCGTTGAAAAGGCATCCATTGAAGCCGCTCGCCGCATGATCGAAGAAATCGTATTCGAGCCGGAAGTCGGCGCTATCTACGAAGGCACAGTTACAAGAATCATCCCGATCGGCGCGTTCGTTGAATTCGCACCGAAGAAGGAAGGTCTTGTACACATCTCGAAGCTCGACACAAAGCGCACCGAGAAGGTTGAAGACGTATGCAACGTCGGCGACAAGATCAAGGTTAAATACCTCGGCACTGACGACAAGGGCAGATTCAATCTTTCGAGAAAAGACGCGCTCGCTGACTGAGACAAAACATAAAAAAACGGGATCGCAGAAATGCGGTCCTGTTTTTTATCGAAAATGCTTGCATTATAGGGAAATATAGTGTAAAATAAAATTGCCAAACAAAAACAATATTTATCTGTTTATCAAGTGAGTATTTTTGTCAATATTGATAAAAATGCTGACGCTCTCTTTTTATGCTCACTCGATAAGCGAAAAAAGTTTTTGTTTGGCGACAATTAGAGCTATGCGTTTTTTATGCGCTGGCTTTGGTTGGCGCATTTTTTAATTTTTCTATTTTTATTATTATTTATAAGGAGAGTTTTCAATGAAATGCCCGAAATGTCAATGTGAAAATGTCAATGTAACTATCGAACAGGTCAGTGCCAAAACAAAAGAAAAGAAAATGGGTTGCCTTTGGAAAATCGGACGCGCATTCTTAATAATTATGACGTTCGGTCTTTGGCTTTTAGTTGGAAGAAGAAAAGGAACAGGAAAAACAAAATTCAAAAATAAAACTGTTGCCATTTGCCAAAACTGCGGATACAAATGGTATGTCTAAAGGGTTATCCGGTACAAATCAGAGCCTTCGGGCTCTTTTTTGCTTTTTTATCATATCCGCACAAACCAAGGCTACCTCTCAGAGGGGGCTCCGCGCAGCGGTGGAGGAGAGTGAGAAAGAAACGTTTCAGTTCCACACGCACTTGACTTATCCCGTGCGGAGTTGTAAAATAAAGAAAAAACGCGAGGTACACGATGTTCGTCTTTACTCTGCTCTCGTCTCTCGAAAAAGTCTTTCTGAAATACACGCCGCCGACTGCGGAATTTTCGTCCGCGTCCGCCTTTCTTAACGAAGTCTTCTCGTTTCAGATCGGATACACCTACAAGTCCGACACTGACTGGCGGCGCAAGATCGGCTTTGACATGAAAATATCCTCTCCGCTTGCCGACTGCATCACAGTGCGCGAGGTCGTGAACGTGCCGTCGGAATATCCGTGCGCCCGTCCGCAGGGAGACGACGACATTCTCTCAACCGAACCGGGACTCTATCCCGATCTGCTCGTACCGCTTAAAAACAGCAGTATTGAAGCCGTCAAAAACGCATGGCATTCACTGTGGTTCACGGTAAAGCCCGACGGAAAGCACCTCGCAGGCGTTTATCCGATAGAAATAACATTCTCATCCGCCGAAGAAGTGATCACGAAGACTTTCATGCTTGAATTGATCGGCGCTTCCCTGCCCGAACAGGAATTGATATTCACGAATTGGTTTCACGCCGACTGCATTGCGTCCGTATACGGCGTGCGCGTGTTCTCCGAAAAGCACTGGGAGCTGATCGGTAAATTCATGCGTGAAGCCCACGAAAGCGGCGTGAATATGATACTGACTCCGCTGTTCACACCTCCGCTCGACACGGAAATCGGCGCGGAAAGACCGACAGTCCAGCTCGTCGGCGTTACAAAGACGGACGGAGGATACACGTTCGACTTTTCTCTCCTTGATCGGTGGATCTCTCTCGCCGAAGAATCGGGCATCACTTATTTCGAGATGAGCCACCTGTTCACGCAGTGGGGCGCAAAAGCCGCGCCGAAGATAATTGCATCGGTCGGCGGCACAAAAAAGCGCATTTTCGGCTGGGACACACCGTCCGACAGCGAAGAATACAGGTCATTTCTCGCCGCGTTCCTGCCGGAGCTTTGCCGTCATCTGAAATCGCTCGGAATATTCGAGCGCACCGTTTTCCACATTTCAGACGAGCCGAGCGGCGACGAACAGCTTCGCACCTATCTCGCGGCAAAAGCGGAAGTCGTGCCGCATATAGGCGGTGCAAAGGTGATCGACGCGCTCTCGCACATAGATTTTTACAAGTCGGGCGCGGTGGAGCATCCCGTTCCCGAGACGAACGCGATAGAGCCGTTTCTCGCCGAAAATATACCCGATTTATGGACGTATTACTGTTGCGGCTGTATCAAGGACGTATCAAATCAGTTCTTCGGCTTCCCGTCGGCGCGGAACAGGATGATCGGCGCACAGCTATATAAGTACAACATAAACGGATTCCTCCACTGGGGATATAATTTCTACTACTCCGCGCTCTCACGAGAGGTCATTGATCCGTTTCTTACGACGGATGCAAAGGCATCATTCCCGTCCGGTGACGCATTCCGCGTATATCCCGGCAAGGACGGTCCGCTCGAATCGATCAGGCTTTGCGTGTTCCGCGACGCGCTGACCGACGTGCGTGCGATGCGATTGCTTGAAAAGTACTTCGGTCACGAAGAAACAGTAAGGACAGTCGAAAAACATCTCGGCAAGGTCGCGTTTACTATGGCTCCTGTCACGGCGGACGCCATTATCGGAATGAGAGAAGAAATAAACGGGATGATAAAGAAGATTATATAAATAATGTTCTTTTTCAAGCTCTCCCTCAGTTAACTTCGTTGACAGCTCCCTCCCGGAGGGCGCCTTTGGTGAAACGATGAAGTTTTTCTGTTCATTCAAAGAATGTCTGTATATAAATAACAATACCGCTTACCAATCGTTTTTGCTTGAGAATTATATATCCGCACACGCCAAGGCTCCCTCTCAGAGGGGGCTCCGCGCAGCGGTGGAGGAGAGGAACAAAACGACGATCAACCGTTTTTTCTCTCCCTCAGTCAACTTCGTTGACAGCTCCCTCAAAGAGGGAGCCTTTATATCATCAGAATATCGTTGAGAATTTTTATCTTCAAACACAAAAGAACAGCAGTTTTCAGTCTGCTGTTCTCTTTGTTTTTCAGTTATTTTCGTCAGTGATCGGGAGCGTGAACCAGAACGTGCTTCCCTCGCCCACCGTACTCTTTACGCCGAACTGTGCGCCGTGCGCGAGAAGTATGCTCTTGACGATAGACAGTCCAAGCCCCGTTCCCATGTTCTCGCGTTTGTGAAAATCGTGGACTTTGTAGTACCTCTCCCACACGAGCGGAAGCTGATCTTCCGGTATGCCGCATCCGGTGTCTGTCACGCCGAGTGTCACCTTGCCGTCCGCAACGGTCTGTCGGATGAGTACCGTTTTGTCGTCTCCCGTATAGTTCACGGCGTTGTTGATGAGGTTATACACCACCTGCAATATGCGGTTTTCGTCCGCGTTCACGAACACATCGCCGTCCGCTTCAAATGTAATGACGTATCCGTCCTTTTCTCTGAGTCTGGCGTATCTCTCAAGCGTCGTTTGTACTACATTTGTAAAATTAAATACGGTATTCTTGATTGTCTGCACGCCGTTCTGATAGCGCGAGACCTCGACCATATCGTTTACGAGGTTCGTGAGCCTGCGCGTCTCGTCGATGACGATCTGCAGGTTTTCGGAGGTCGCTTCCCCGGGAAGATCGCGTATGGCTTCGGTATAGCCTGCTATCATCGTAAGCGGTGTGCGGAGGTCGTGAGAGACGTTTGCGATGAGGTCTTTCTGCATTTTATCGAGCTTTGAAAGCTCGTACGCCGCGCCGTTCAGTGTTGACGAAAGCTGTTCCGTCTCCGCGCATCCGCTTCCGTCGAAGTTCACGTCATAGTCGCCGAGCGCGAGTTTTGAGGCTTCACTGCTCATTTTGCGTATCGGTTTCGATATTCTGTCGGCGAGAGTCAGCGCAAGCACGACTGCGACGGCAAGCATAACGATGCTGATAACGATAAGCTGTACTCTGATAGTCTGTACAGTCGCGCTCATCGGGACAAGCTCGGAGTTGAACAGCATGAGATATTCGCGCCCGTCTGATTCAACTATTCTTGTCAGCACGACGTTGTTTTCGCTTTTGTCCTTTGATTCCACGCCGAACAGAGACGCGAGCGAGATCCATTCTTTTTTCTCACCGCCGTTCTCTTTTGCGGAAGCATAGAGGCGATTCACCCATTCGGAATTGCGGAGATTATGGATGAAGCACATAGTGTTCGCGTGCTTGTCGACGAGCAGTTTGCCTGTTTTGTACATTCCGCTGTCGGTGATCCCGTAAACCGAGATACACATACCGTATCGGCGCGAGAGGTCGGACATTTTTTCGTCGAGCGCGCCTGTATCAAAGCCGTCGACGACGTATTCCGCCGCACTGTCGGCGCATCTGTCTACTGCACGGAGCTTCAGAGCGCGGTAGATGTCTCCCATAAATACCGTTTCACAGAGCCACAGAAGCACAAGCACTATCACCGTAAACGCAATGAACGCGAATATCAGCCGTGAGCGGATCGAGACGGTCTTTTTTTCTTTCTTGTTATGTGTCAAAGCGATAGCCCACCCCTCTGAGCGTTACGATGTGATCGGCGTGCTTTCCGAGCGACTTGCGAAGCAGCTTGATATGCGTGTCAAGCGTTCTGTCGTCGCCGTAGTAGTCGTATCCCCACACCTCGGTGATGAGTTTTTCTCTCGTCAGCGCGATTTTTTTGTTTTTGAGCATATAGAAGAAGAGGTCGTATTCTTTCGGCGTCATATCAGCCGCTTTCCCGTCGACGTAGACGATTCGCGCGGTGAGGTCTGCGACAAGTCCGCCGCCGTCAAGCTCCACCGTTTCGTGTGCGGTGTTCTCTTTCGGCTTTTCTGCGCGGTTTCCCATTGTACGCTTCATCACGGCATCGATACGGAGCATAAGTTCCTTCGGTGAGAACGGCTTCACAACGTAGTCGTCGATGCCGAGTTCAAAGCCGTTTATCCTGTCGTACTCTTCCCCTCTCGCCGAAAGCATTATTATCGGAATGTCGGAAAACTTGCGTATCTCGCGGCACGCCGAAAAGCCGTCAAGCTCCGGCATCATGATGTCGATGATCATAATGTCGAACCCGCCTGCGCGGCAGAGTTTCACCGCCTCCATGCCGTCTCCGGCTTCGGTGATGCAGTGCCCCTCAAATGCGGCGTATTTTGCGATAAGGCGGCGAATCATTTCTTCGTCGTCCACTACGAGGATGTTGTACATATCCGACCTCCTTTGATTATCTGAAAACAGGGGGAACGAGTCCCCCTATTTTGGTTTTTGCTTTTTTCGTTAAGTATCAAGTCCTATTATCTTCCGAAGAAATATTTGAAGAAATCGTCCATTCCGAACGGATCGCTGTAATAGTATTCGTCAAAGTTTTCCGGCGGAAGCTGGGTGCTTTCGTCATTTTCGTCGAACTGTATCTCTTTTTCTTCTTTTTCGCCGTCCTCTTCGGGGAGCTTTTCGTAGCAGGTCACTTCCGCTTCAAGGAGCTTGCCGTCGCGGTAGAACTGGAATGTGAGCTTATCTCCGACAGACGACGAACGGACTATCTCGGCGATGTCGTTGACCGTCGCTATTTCGTTGCCGTTTACTGCGATTATCCTGTCGCCGACCTTGAGCGCGCCTTCGTTGTAGTCCTTTGTGAACAGCTCAACGTAAATGCCGGGCTTTATGTTATAGTATGAGTAGAACGAAGAGTTCTGAGTCACCTGTCTGAACTTTATGCCGATCTCGACTTTTCCTCTGACGTAGCCGTATTCCATGAGCTGTTCGGTCACGGTCACTGCGTCATTCACGGGGATCGCAAAGCCGAGTCCCTCTACGTTCGTGCCGGAGGATTTCGCGTTGACGATGCCGACGAGCTTTCCCTCCATATTGAACATACCGCCGCCGGAGTTTCCGGGGTTGACTGCGGCGTTCGTCTGGATAAGCGTCATCTTCGTGCCGTTGACGGAAATTTCACGCTCCGTTGCGCTGACGATGCCGTTCGTCACAGTACCGCCAAGCTCGCCGAGAGGATTTCCGACGACTATCACTTCTTCGCCTACCGCGAGGTTGTCGCTGTTGCCGCACTGTACGGGTTCAAGTCCCTCGGCGTCTATCTTCAGGACCGCTATATCGGCTTCGGTGTCGTAGCCCTTTATTTCGGCTTTGTATTCTTCTCCGTTTGCAAGACGCACCGTTACGCTGTCGGCTGTCGCGGTTTCGTCTTCGTTCATGATGACGTGCGCGTTAGTTACGACGTAGCCGTCCTCGCTGAGGATAACACCCGAGCCGGCTCCTCCGTTGACGTACTGGAACCACATACTTTGCGTTGTGTATTCGGTGTTGATCTCGACAACGGAATCCTTTACAAGCTCCGCGACTTCCTTGTATGAAAGCGCTTCCCCGGTGACGGAAGACGCAGGCTTTTCCGAATCGGTTTTCGTGCCTGTGACAGTGTCCTTATAAATCACAAGCGGCTCGTTCTGCTGTTTTATGGTTTCTACCGTCTTTTCGCCGCTCTGCTGTGTGAGCTTACCCGCAAGATAAGCCGCACCGAACGAAACAACGCCCGAAAGGATCACCGCCGCAAGGCAGATTGCGATCACTGCGGTAAGTCCGAACTTCTTTTCTTCCTTCGGCTTCTTTTCGTCTTTCTTCGGAAGATACGAGACTGTGCTGTACTCTCTCTTCTTCGGCTCTTCCTCTACCGGACTGTAGCTGATCTCGGACTGCACTTTTTGTGCCGTCGGTTGTTCGTTTCCGGAGATAATTTCGGCTGTTTCTTCGGCTTTCTCCGGATCTATGTTTTCTTCGGCGATGTTTTCTTTTACGCCGTTTTCGTTTTCATCAAACTGTCTGTATTCGTCCTGTTCGTTCATATTGATTTGATCCTTTCCGTTTGATTTTACGGCAATATTATATTTCCGCAATGTGACGGATTTATGAAAACAGGCGAAATATTAGTTGAACAGTAGTTTTCGGTATGCTGAAAAATCTTATCCGAGCGGTACGGTCACGACAAACGCTCCGTCGTTTGTGCCGGAATACGAATATTCCGCGCCCTCCTCACCGTAGATCGGCATTTCCGTTTTTCCGCTTTCGTTTGCCTTGACGGAATAGATGATATATCCGCCGTTTTTAGGGATTGAGTCTGTGTAGATGAGAGCCGCCTTTCCGTCAGATGAGAGATACAGCACCTTTTCGCCGAGCGTACAGTCCTCAAGCAGTGTGATGTATTCTTCAAGGCACTTGCCGAGTGACTTCATCGCCTTTGCGTGGACTTCTCCGACATAGCGAAAGTGCCACGGCTCGTATGCGATATGCGTAAATTCAACTTTATCTTCGGGATAACGGATTATAAATCCGTAGTCGGTGCAGTGTTCCGCGAGCCATGCGCCGTGCTCATGTATGCCGACGTTTTCGGTGTAGCCCTCGTCGAGATAGAACGAAAGATCGAGCGCAAGTCCTGTGTGATGCTCGCTCTCCCCGGGGTTTGCGACGTAATCATTGACGTACTCCGCGCCCTTTGAATCGAGGTAGTAGTCGTATATCTCCTGCTGATCCGTAAGTGTGCGGTATCCGCTGTTGATTATAAGGTCGTCGCATCCGGTGGCGTTCTCAAGACCGTTCACCATTTCTTCAAACGCCTCGAACGCCAATGGAGAAAGCCGGATATTCGTTCCGGCGACCTTGAAATGGGACGTGCGCTTTTCGTACGTGTTTATCACGTACATACAGTC
Source organism: Eubacteriales bacterium (assembly GCA_045643285.1). Classification (GTDB taxonomy): domain Bacteria; phylum Bacillota; class Clostridia; order Oscillospirales; family CAG-272; genus UMGS1696. The sequence continues at coordinate 70,351 of JAZUKN010000101.1, read as the reverse complement.
CGCGTTCTCGGAGTAGTCGTGATCGTAGTTCACGAGAACAAGCTCAAATTCGTCGATTTCGGAGAAATTCGCTTCCACAGTGTACGACGGATAAGCAGTTGTATCGGTGTTTCCTCGGTCTTCGGTCTTGCCGCTCTCTTCTGTTTCGTCTTCCTTTACAGGCTCGTCCGGCACTGTTCCGTCGTCAGGCATGTCGGTCTGCCCGCCGTTTTCGTCGTCTTCGTATACGAGCGGCGGCTCCGTCTCGGGTTCGGGTTCTTTCGTCGGATTTTTTTTGATCTGAACGACAGAAACGACTATTACTGCCGCAATTATAAGAAGAAATATCAGCGCGCCCCAGTTGAAGCCGAATTCGGATTGGTGCTTTCTTACCTTGCGCCTCGACTGCTGTGGCTCGTACACTCTTCTTCCGTTTTCCGCGCCGCGTTGTGCGTTGTCTGCGTTATATGAGCGCGCGTAAGGATTTTCAGTCTCCTGCCGCAATTCCCGTGCGCTCTCAAAATCAAAATCGTTTTCGTTCTGATTCTTATTCATATTCCACCGCCGTGATAAAAATTTCTACAGATATATTATACTCTACTGACGTGTTTTTTTCAAGTGGATGCGCCCTCAAAGGTCGATTTTCTCAAATATTTTCTCGGATTTTTTCTCTGAGATCAGCGTGAGAAGCACAAAAATCACCGCGCCGCCGCATAGGAACAAAAGCTGTTCGCCGATATAGTCAAAGCCGAATGCGTTGATAAAACCGAGTCCGGGGATATGGTGGAGCGTTTCGGCAAGACCGATCACGACGAACGCCGTCACGCAGAACACGACAAAAGGCTTGGCAATTTTATAGGCAGTCTTAAAAAATCCGCCGACGAAAATCGAGTTGAACAGTCCGAAAACGGCAAGCATGAAGCCGAGAAACGCCGGATTAGCGTTCATGAGTGCGTTTTCGCGGTACGGCAGTGCGTCTTTTAACACGGTCATTCTGATGATTACAACAACCCCACTGAGAAGAAACGCGCAAAGCTCAATAAAAGCGCAGAAAATATACTTGCTCTTTACGACGTCCGATTTTTTGACCGGAAGCAGAGCGGAGTAGAGAATGTCGTTCGTTTCTCGCGTCTTCTGGAATGACTGAAAGATGCCGAGGCAGGTAAAAAAAGCGCTGAGCAGGATCGGGTACCCCGGGAAAAACGGTATCAGTCCGAACGCGATGAAGAAAAACGACAGGGGATTTGCCGAAAGTCGGAGTTCTTTATTAAGCAGTTCACGCATTTCTCTTCCCCCTTTCAAGACGCAAAACAGTCTCTTCGAGCGTTTCGCCGTCCTTGCCGCAGTCTCTGCGAAAATCTGCAACAGGTGACGACGCCACGATCTCGCCGCCGCTTATATATATAATATCGTCGGCGCATTTTTCGATGTCGGATGTGATATGCGTCGAGAACAGGACAGCCACGCCGTCGTTCTTGAGTGAGGTAAAAACGTCGAGCAATTCGTCGCGCGAGAACGGATCAAGTCCGCTCGTCGGCTCGTCAAGGATGAGTATCTCCGCCCTGTGAGACAGAGACAGCAGAAGATTGAATTTGACTTTCATTCCCTCGGACAGCTCCGACGGGCTTTTATCTTCGTCAAGCGAGAAAAAGTCGAGATATTTGCGGTACGCGCCGTCGTCCCAGGACTTATAGAAAGTCTTCGTGACCGAAACGATGTCGCGTATTTTCTTATGCGGATAGTAGCTGACCGCGCCCGTTGAGTAGCCGATGCGCTGTTTTATTTCGTCCTCGTTTTCGGCGAGCGGAAGAGAAAAAAACGATATTTCGCCGCCCGACGGATGAACGAGGTTTAGAATAGACTTTATCGTTGTGGTCTTTCCGGCTCCGTTCCGTCCGACGAAACCGACGATATGCCCTTTTTCAAGTGAAAACGACACGTTTTTCAGCGAGAAAGTGGGATAATTCTTGCAAAGATTTTTTACATCAAGGATGCTCATTTTTCACCTCCGTAAATTTTGGCAAATATTGCCTCAAACTGCTCTTTCGGCGGTATTGCGATGCCGCGTTTTTCGTCTGCGAGGACGATAAGCGAGTCGCCGGGTTTGATGCCGAACAACTCACGCGCCTGTTTCGGGATGACGATCTGTCCTTTTTCGCCGACGGTGACCGTCCAGCCGTATCTTCCTTTCGGTTGTATCATATCGGGAATGCTCCTTTGTGGAAAAAGTATGATTTGTATGAATAGTATACCACAGCGAGCGTGGAATGTCAAGAGGAACTTCACGGCTACGCGCGAAACCCAACCTTTTATCCGTAGGGCAGGGGCTTGTCTTCCGCCGCAGAAAAAATTTGCACTTTCTTTATAAAAGCAAAAGGAAGAAAACGACTTACGTCGTTTTCAAATATTTTCTTTGTCCTGCTTGTTTACAAACGGGCGGACGGCGGACAAGCCGAGTTCACTCCGTGAACTCGACGAGATGCTCCGCATCTCGGCAAGGCAGACCGTCACCTTCTTGTCAATCTACCCGCCAAAGGGGGGAAGGAGCAAGCTCATTCACGCCTCCCGACTTCGTAAACGAAGTCGTCGAGATGCTTTGCATCTCGGTTGGACTCCCCTTTGTTACAAAACGACTGCAAATTTTTCGTTCGCTCCGCCTACTTTTTCCCTATTCACTATTACCTATTACTTCAATTTGCCTTCTTTCCCTTGACACGGATTCATTTTTGCAGTATAATTATATGAAATATTATATTTTTCTGCAATTTTATACAGAATATTATTCATTCGGAGGCGTATTATGTCACTCACTCTCGCCGAAAAAATTCTTCGTTCACACATCGTCGACGGAAAGCCCGAAAAAGGCACGGAGGTCGGTATAAAAATAGATCAAACGCTGACGCAGGACGCGACCGGCACAATGGCGTACATCGAATTTGAAGCCATGGGCATCGGACAGGTGAAAACCGAGCAAAGCGTCGCATACATCGACCACAACACGCTTCAGTCCGGCTTTGAGAACGCCGACGACCACCGTTTCATCGCCTCCGTTGCCAAAAAACACGGCATTTACTACTCCCGTCCCGGCAACGGCATCTGCCACCAGGTGCATCTCGAACGCTTCGGCGCACCGGGAAAGACGCTGATCGGCTCCGACAGCCACACTCCGACAGGCGGAGGTATCGGTATGCTCGCTATCGGCGCAGGAGGTCTTGACGTGGCAGTCGCTATGGGCGGCGGCGCGTACTACATTACATATCCGAAGATCGTGAACGTGGAACTGACCGGCAAGCTCTCTCCGTGGGTCGCCGCAAAGGATATAATTCTCGAACTTCTCCGCCGCATATCCGTCAAAGGCGGAGTCGGCAAAATCATCGAATACACCGGTGAGGGCGTAAAATCGCTCTCCGTTCCCGAACGCGCGACGATAACCAACATGGGCGCTGAACTCGGTGCAACAACGTCGATATTCCCGTCCGACGAAGTAACGCTCTCTTTCCTCCGCGCACAGGGACGCGAAGACGTGTTCGTTCCGCTCTCGGCAGACGACGGCGCGGAATACGACGAACACATCGTTATAGATCTCTCTTCCCTTGAACCAATGGCGGCTTGTCCGCATTCCCCCGACAACGTGAAGACTGTCCGTGAGCTTGGTCAGATGAAGATTGATCAGGTCTGCATCGGCTCATGCACGAACTCGTCGCTCTACGATATGCTCAAGGTCGCGTATATTTTAGACGGCAAGACCGTGCATCCGGACGTGTCGCTTTCCGTCTCCCCGGGATCAAAGCAGGTCCTCGGAATGATGTCCGACTGCGGCGCGCTCTCGAAGATAATCAGCGCAGGTGCGAGAGTGCTTGAATCGGCGTGCGGTCCGTGCATCGGTATGGGACAGTCGCCAAACTCGGCAGGCATTTCCCTGCGCACGTTCAACCGCAATTTTGAGGGACGAAGCGGCACGCGCGACGCAAAGATTTATCTCGTCTCCCCCGAAGTCGCGGCGGCATCGGCTGTAGCCGGTTATCTCTGCGATCCGCGAGAACTCGGAGATATGCCCGCGTTCGTTCTACCCGAAAAATTCACGGTGAACGACAATATGATCACTTTTCCGGCTTCTCCCGAAGAAGCCGACAAAGTCGAAATCCTCCGCGGACCGAACATCAAGGAATATCCGTCAACGTCTCCGCTTGACGACGAGCTGACCGTTCCCGTCTCGCTAAAGGTCGGCGACAACATCACGACGGACCACATCATGCCGGCAGGCGCGAAGATACTTCCGCTCCGCTCGAACATTCCCGAAATATCGAAGCACTGCTTCACCGTATGCGATGCGTCGTTCCCCGAAAGAGCGAAAGCACTCGGAAAGAGCGTCATCGTCGGCGGCTCGAACTACGGTCAGGGATCGTCCCGTGAGCACGCCGCGCTCGCACCGCTTTACCTCGGCGTAAAGGCAGTCATCGTAAAATCGTTCGCGCGAATCCACAGACAAAACCTCATCAACGCAGGTATTCTGCCGCTTGAATTCGTGAACCCCGACGACTACGACAAAATAGGCGCGAACGATACGCTTTCGCTGTGCGGACTCCGCTCGGCTGTAGAGAACGGCGGTGTGATCATCATCAAGGACGAAACGACAGGCACGGTGATCGAGACAAAATGCGAACTGAGCGAGAGAATGAAGGCCGTGATGCTCTGCGGCGGACTGCTCGACTACACGAAACAGAATCTCACAAAATAACGGAGGAAAACATGGCTAAGATCAAAATGAAAACGCCGCTCGTCGAAATGGACGGCGACGAAATGACGAGAATAATCTGGAAATGGATAAAAGAAATCCTCATTGAGCCACACGTCGAGCTTAATACAGAATACTACGACCTCGGACTCGAGAACCGCAACGCAACAAACGATCAGGTCACAATCGACTCCGCTAACGCAACGAAGAAATACGGCGTCGCCGTAAAATGCGCGACGATCACGCCGAACGCCGCGAGAATGACGGAATATAATCTCAAAGAAATGTGGAAGTCGCCGAACGGCACTATCCGCGCTATCCTCGACGGCACGGTCTTCCGCACGCCGATCATCGTAAAAGGCATAGTACCGTACATCCCGACGTGGACGAAGCCTATCACTATCGCGCGTCACGCATACGGCGACATTTACAAGAACATTGAAATGCGCGCGCCTGCGAACTCGAAGTGCGAGCTTGTCTGCACCGACGAACAGGGCAACGAAACACGCGCGACGATACACGATTTCGGCGAATCGGCAGGCATAATCCAGGGCGTACACAACGTCGACGCATCTATAGCAAATTTCGCGCGCTCGTCGTTCAACTATGCGCTCGACACTAAAAAAGACCTGTGGTTTGCCGCAAAGGACACGATCTCGAAAACGTACGACCACCGATTCAAGGATATATGGCAGGAAATCTTCGACAGCGAATACAAGGCGAAATTTGAAGATGCCGGAATAACATACTTCTATACGCTGATCGACGACGCTGTCGCTCGCGTTATCCGCAGTGAGGGCGGCTATATCTGGGCTTGCAAGAACTACGACGGCGACGTTATGAGCGACATGGTGGCGACGGCGTACGGCAGTCTTGCGATGATGACGTCAGTCCTCGTCTCGCCCGACGGGAACTACGAATTTGAGGCGGCGCACGGCACAGTCCAGCGTCACTACTACAAGTACCTCGCGGGCGAAGAGACTTCGACGAACAGCGTTGCGACGATCTTCGCGTGGACGGGCGCGCTCCGTAAACGCGGCGAGCTTGACGGACTCGATGATCTTGTGTCATTCGCCGACAGACTCGAAAAAGCGACGATCGACACGATTGAATCGGGAATTATGACAGGCGACCTCTACGCGATGTCAAAGCTCGAGGGCAAGACGAAAGTTAACACGCGGGAATTTCTCGAAGCTGTGGTGGAAAGAGTGTAAAAGGAGATACGAATGGCAACTTGGGGAGCGCATCTGAGAATAGCAGACATCTTGCTTGACAAGCTCGACGGCAGAAAAATCGAACCGACGGAGTTTGTTTTCGGAAACATCGCGCCCGACAGCGGAGTACCCGACCCGAATGACTCAATGGTTTACAGACCGGACAAAAATGTGTCTCATTTCAAAGTGAATAAAACGCTTGATTACAACGGGTTTGCCGAAAAGAATTTCACGAAAGAGCAGCAGAAAAAGTATACGGATAAAGAGTATTCTTTCTATATCGGCTATCTGACGCATCTGCTTTCGGACGTTGCATGGACAGATTTTATCTACAAACCGCTAAAAGAGCGTGATATTGAGAATTACACCGTCTCAAAAGCCGAAGCCGTATGGAAATGGAAAAAGGACTGGTACGACCTCGATCACCGTTTCTTCCGAGATAATCCGTCGTTCCGTGCACTGATGATATACCGATCAGCAGAAAAGTTCGACAACGTTTATCTTGACTTCTTCTCACGCACGGCGTTTGACGAGAGACGGAAGTTTATAGTTGAGTTTTATTCAAATCCGCCGTCCGACCTCGACCGCGAATACAAGTGGACGACTGAAGATGATATGGAAAACTTCATAGAATACTCAGTCGGCTTCATACTTGATGAGCTTGAATACTACATATAACCACAAAAAATCCCCCGGATCACTTCAATCCGAGGGACTTTTTTTATTCTATTCCTTTGCCGTAAATCTGCCGAGCGTCATAACGAGTATCGGTATCAGCACGATCTGCACGATTATTCCGGGAACAGCTTCGATGATCGCGCCCGTGATGAACGCTTCCCACCCGAACGGTGCTTTGCCGAGTCCGTACAGCACAGTCCGCGCTATTCCCCACACTATCCGTCCTGCGATCATCGCACCGATCAGCGAAACGTAAACATACGGCTTTTTCTTCGGGAGCAGCTTATACATCAGTCCGGCGACAAGTCCGTAGGTGAGCAGTTCAAACGCCATTCCGATACCTTTCGGCATAAGCGGCGGCATACCGAACATCAGAAACCTGAGAAAAGGCGCGACAAATCCGACGACGGCCGCGTACCACGGTCCGCAGAAGAATCCGCAGAGCAGTACCGGTATGTGCATCGGGCAGAGTGCTTTTCCGATCTCGGGTATCTGCCCCGTAAGAAACGGAAGCACGAGCGCAAGTGCGAGAAACATAGCCGACAGGATAAGTCGGTAGATTTTTGTTTTCGTGAGCATATTCTCTCCTTTACGGGAGTTTTATTTTCGGAATCCGAGAAGCTGACCGAAAGCGTCGTACTGCGGTTTTCCCATGGGATAATCGCGGATAAGCTCATATTTTCCCGAACGGAGCGTCGATATGAGCTGTTCTATGGAAGTGACCGGCTCGTCGGTCAGTATTCCGCCGTCGGGATAGTGATCGTGATCGTGGTGATCGGTGCCGGAGGTCTTTATCTTGCCGTATCTTTCAGCCCACGCCTCGGCGAGATCATTATGCGAATCGTGCTTGAAGTGACCGTTGAAGACTTCGATACCGTCGAGCCGTCCGGGAACGGTCACGGTCTGATGATACCTGAACGGATGCGCCTGACTGATAAATCCGCCGCGCGAGTGGATGAGGTCGGCGAATCTGTCGACGCCGAGCTTTAAGAGTTCTCCGCCGTAGCTTTCGAGAAATTCTCTGTCGAATCCTCCGTAGACGAGGTAGTCGTTCGAGTTCTGGACGAATCGCGCTTCCATACCGAGGAGAATATTCAGCCGTCCGCCGGAAGCCGAGACGAGATTATCGTACGCGCGGAAGGTTTTTTCGCAGTGCGCGAGCCATTCGGATTTTGTATCCATGGTAGCGAACGCGCAGAAATGGTTTGTGACGACGAGCGTCGTATAGCCGTATTCGAGATACCGCTCGACTGTCTCTTCTGCGGACATATTCGAGCACGGGCTTGCGTCACGGGTGTGGCAATGGAGTTCTGTTTTGTATTGTTTCATGGTGGTTTGCCTTTTTGATTCGCAAAAATTTTCCTCATTTGCACGGAGTGCAAGCATAATTGTTTATCAAACATCTCCCATATACCGTAGGGGAGGGGTTTCCCCTCCCGTCTGGCGGATTTGCACATATCTCACATAGGCAAAAGGTAGAAAACGTCGGGGACGTTTTCAATTTATTCTTTTTCCGCTACGCGCGGGGCTGCACAACCGAGTTCACTCCGTGAACTCGTCGAGATGCTCCGCATCTCGGCGAGTCACTTTCGCGGACTCTTTGTGAATTCACACGACCAACGAGTTTACTTCGTAAACTCAGGGAAGGACTTCGTCCAATTCCCCCTTTGGAATCCCCTTTGTTACAAAGTAACTGCAAGATTTATGTTTGCTTTGCCTACTTCTTACCTCTTGCTTATTCACTATTCCCTCAGATTGGCGCCCTCCTTGAGGGAGCTGTCACGAAGTGACTGAGGGAGTAAAATTTTGTTTTATCTCTCCACCATTACCGTCTTAATCTCGAACGGTCTGAAGTTGAGTGTGGCTTTTCCGTCGGTGATCGGGAGTTCTTCTTCGATCTCTTCAAGCATATTCGTGACGTACGCTTTCTTTGCGCCGTTCAGTGCGAGCGTGCATCTTGTCGTGCTTCTCTCACATTCATAGAGGCGGATGACGTATGCGTTTTCGTTATCTTCCGCGTTCTTTACCGCTTCTGCGATGATATTCGGCTTATCGAGTGAGAACAGCGACGGAACGGATGCCACGCCGCTTGCGACGATCGGCTTATAGTTGAACGCGTAAGCCGGCTGTACGACAGTTTCCGCAGAGAATGCGCCTGTGTGCGGCAGGATAGCGTACTTCATATAGTGTGTGCCGAAGTCGGCGTTTGCGGCAGGACGGACTGCGCCCTTATGGAGAGTGAGGCGCATATCCCCTCTCGCGCACGACATACCGTACTTACAGTCGTTGAAAAGTGCTACGCCGTAATTCGTTTCGGATATATCGGACCACTTATGGTTCGAGACCTCGAATTTTGCCTTTTCGAGTGTTGTGTTGCGCGTCGTCGGTCTGTCGATGTGACCGAACTGCACTTCGTTCTTCACGAATGCGGAGCGGATATTTACGTCAAAGCCTGCCTTAAGGAGGCGGTGTCTTGCCTGCCAGTCGAGCTTCATTTCATACTGAATGAGTTTCGATCCGGCGTAGAATACTGTATCAACGTATGCGCGTGAGTCGTCGCCGAGCGCGTATGTTGTGCGGAATCTGAACTCGACTGCGCCGTCGGAGACGACTGTCGGCTTCGCGTCAGCCTTTACGGGATCGAGCTTCAGGAAAATATCGTCTTCGATTTCCCAGTTATCGTAGCAGGTCGGGAAATCTTCACCGAACCAAAGCGTACCGAGCGGCTGTCCTGCCTTGTTTGCGACTTCGCGTCCGTTTTCCTTGTCTATGAGTGACGAAATATAGCCGTTTTCGTCGATCTCAGCCGTATAGAACGGTGTTTCGAGCGTCTTTCCGTCGAAGCGGAACGCGCTCTTCGTTTTTGTCTCACCCGTGAGCGTGACGACCGTCGACGCCATAGCGTCTATAGAAGCCGCAACGTCCGTGTGCGCGTTGCCGTCTGCGTCTGTGTATGTCTGAGCGTCGCAGCCGTCGACACCGACAGCGCCGTCGAGTGTGAACACTCCCTTGTTATCGAACGAAAGCGGATTGACGAGCGAGAGCTTGCCGGCGTCTGCGTCTGTCATCTCACCTATATATCCTGCCGTGACAGCCTTTGTGTCGGCGATCAAACGCTTCATTTCGGGTACTTCGATCTCGTAGACCTTATCAATGCAGGTGCCGGGAAGAATATCGTGGAACTGGTTTTTCAGCAGTATTTTATAAAGCTCTTCGTGGCGTTCGTTTACCGCACCGCCTGCAAGAACGTTTGCAAGCTCCATATTGTGCAGTGCGATCTCAGCCTGTCTGTTGAGCTGTTTTACCATGTGGTTCGTAGTGAGCGTGCCGCGGTGGAATTCGAGATACAATTCTCCGTCGTATACCGGGTATCTGTCGCGTTTCTCGTTCAGTCTGTCCATGAATGCGCCGACTGTCGAAGATTCAATCACGGGAAGGCCCGGCAGATCCTTCGTTCTCTTGAAGAATTCCATCATTCCGAAAGTCGGACCGCCGCCGCCGTCACCGAAGCCGTACGTCATCAGTCTGTCGCCGGAGATGCGCTTATCGGGGATGTTATCAAGCTCCCATTCGAGGTGGGACGGGTCGGGGATGTCGCAGATCGTATTGAAGTGAGTGAGGACTTCGCTTCCGTCAAGCCCTCTCCATACGAACGTCTGCTCCGGGAATTCGTTGCAGTCGTTCCAGCCTATCTTCGTCGTGCAGAAGTATTTTACGCCCGTTCCCTGCATGATCTGCGGAATTGCCGCGCTGTAACCGAACGTGTCGGGAAGCCAGAACGTATCGGAGCGGTAGCCGACTTCGCGTTCGGTATATCTCTGACCGTAGAGGAACTGCCTGATCATCGCTTCGCCGCCTGTGACGTTGCAGTCGCATTCGACCCAAATGCCGCCGTTCGGCTCGTATCTGCCCTCTGCAACTCTCGCCTTGATGCGCTCGAATAATTCGGGATAATAGTCTTTCATCCACGACAGGTGGAGCGCGGACGACTGGACGAATTTATAATCGGGGTATATTTCCATGCAGGAGAGAGCTTTTGCGTATGTTCTCGCGCACTTGCGGACGGTCTCGGACATCGGCCAAAGCCATGCGGTGTCCATGTGGGAGTGACCTATCGCGCCGTAGTAGCCGCGGCTGAGTTCTCCCGAGGATTTTTCAAGCGCGGGAGCTACCGCTTCACTGAGCTTTTTGCAAGCGGCAATAAGTTCGTCGTAGGACGCGCGCTTTACGTCCTGGATGAGGTACGGGAATGCGTCGAAAACACACTCGCGCGCCTTGATCGAAGCAAAGTTGCCCTCTTTGAGACGGGCAAGCTGTACGACGGTGCAAACGTCGAATATCGCGTCGCGGATCGCTTCTTCAAGGACGCAGACCGTGAGTCCGTTGTAGTCCTTTATGAAGTCGGAGTTCGGCTTAGTGTCGTCGGTATCGTAGCTGCTGTACGCATCACAGCCGTAGCAGGTGTGTCCGGCGTAGCATTCGAGAGAGACTTCGTAAGCCTCACCGGCTTTTGCGGAATTTGTGACGAGGTAAGCGGAGTGACCGCCTCCGATAAAGTCGTTTTTCGAGTTGATGATACCTGTCGGATGACCGTTTGTGAAGCCGAATATCTCAACGGCTGAGGTGTCGTGCATAACGTAGATCTGACGGCCGGCGTACTCTTCCGGAACGGTATACGAGAACGTGAGCCACATCGTCATATATTCACCGCCCCACTTTGAGCCGGTTGAAATGGGCTTCATTATGTCCTTTGCCGGCGGCGTGCGGAGATGATCTTTTGTTTCGAGTGCGAGAACGTTTTCGGCGTCAGCGATCTTACGGAACATTCTCTTCGCGTAGTGCGGCATAGCGTCATTGAACTTTCTGAAAGTACGCTCGTCGTAGCGGTTATTATACATATTCTGTCCTCCTTGGGGGATTTATTTACATTATGATATATGGTAATTTGATTATATCACGCGGAAGAGGATTTGTCAACGAAAAGGGTTTTTATTACAAAAATATCGCGGATATGCGGACGGCGCGGAGCGCAAACAGCATTCCTCACCGTAGGTGAGACCACCAGTCTCCCGTCGGACGATTTGCACATATCTCACATAGGCGTAAGGTAGAAAACGTCGGGAACATTTTCATTTTATTCTTTTTCCGCTACGCGTGGGGCGCAGTGGAATATATAATTCGAAAACACGAAGTGTTTTCTCCCCGTTAATACTATCCTCACAAATATCTGCTATAATTGTATCACAAAACCAAAAAGGAGGAACGGGATATGAACGTTCCAATGCTGCTCAGCCCGAAAAGCGAAGTCCGCTTTCTTCTCGACTCGTATTCTCTGCGCCAAGGGCTCGAAACCATGCGCGCGCACGGCTACACTGCCCTGCCCGTCATCGACAAGGACGGAAAATACATCGGTTCGGTGAACGAGGGCGACTTCCTATGGTACATAGTCGACTCCGACATTCACGGAGACATCGTCCGTTCGCTTGAGAGCAGGCGCATCCGTGAAATAATTCGCCCGACTCTCGCTCCGCCCGTGAATATCGACGCAGACATGGACACGCTCGTCGGGCGTTCAATGGCTCAGAACTTCGTTCCCGTCATCGACGACCGAGGCACGTTCATCGGCATCGTTACAAGAAGAAGTGTGATCGGTATGCTCAAAAAAGAAGCCGCAAAATTTGCGACAAATGCGAACGGGAGTGCTATAAATGATGAACTCTGACATAAAGCTCGGTATCGTCGGGACGAATTTCGTCTCCGACTGGTTTGCGGATTCTGTCGCCGCGTCCGAGGGGATCGAATGTGCGGCTGTATACTCGCGTAAAACCGAAACGGGTTCCGCTTTTGCAGAAAAGCACGGGATCCCGTCCGTTTTTACCGATTACGGCAGATTTCTCTCGTCCGGAATCGACGCGGTGTACATCGCCAGCCCGAACGCCTGCCATTTTTCCCAAGCAGAAGAGGCACTCCGTCGCGGTCTTCACGTCATCGTCGAAAAGCCTGCGACAACGACAGAAGAAGAGTTTAACGCACTCACAAAAACCGCTGACGAGAACGGTGTCGTGCTTCTCGAAGCTATGCGTCCAGTCCACGATCCCGTGATAAAAGCGATACGCGAAAAAATCGGCTCGCTCGGTCAGCTCAGACGCGCGGTGCTGGAATTTTGTCAGTATTCGTCACGCTATGACCGATTCAAAAAAGGCGAGATAATGAACGCATTCGATCCGTCGCTCGGGAATGCCGCCGTTATGGACATAGGCGTGTACGCCATTGAAACAGCCGTTATGCTGTTCGGAAAACCCGAGTCCGTGCGCTCGTCGTCGTATCTGCTGTCGAACGGAATGGAGGGCATGGGCACTGCCGTTCTCGGATACGGTTACTTTGAAGCAGAGATAGTCTACTCAAAAATACACGATTCCGTTACGCCGTCGTACATCACGGGAGAAAACGGCTCGGTGATCATCGGAAAAATTTCGACAGGCGAGAACGTCTCCGTAAAAATGCGCGGAGAATGTGCCGTTGCGCTGATGCCGGAGAGGTCAGATCTTGATCCCACGTACAATATGAAATACGAAATATCGGATTTCGTAAAGGCGGTGCGCGGCGAGATCGCGGCAGATGAATACCGTGAATACACGCGCGTCACGCTCGCAGTTATCGACGAAATACGTCGGCAGAGTGGGATAGAGTTCAAATAAAACGAAAAACCGCAGTACGTCAGAACATAGCTGACCGTACTGCGGTTTTTGTAAAAAAACAGGCTTAGCTTCACAGTTTCGCAAAAACTCTACCAATTATCCGTAGGGTGAGGGGCTTGTCTCCCGCCGCCAGATTTGCACTTTCTTTATATCGGCAAAAAAAGAAAACGACTTACGTCGGTTTCGATTTATCTATTTGTCCTGTTCGCTTGCGAACGGTTCGTTTACGAACGGGCGGACAGCGGACAAGCCGAGTTCACTTCGTGAACTCGACGAGATGCTCCGCATCTCGGTCGGACATTGCCGAAGCCCTCTTGTCAATCACCCCGCCAAAGGGGGAAGGAGCAAGCTCATTCACGCCTCCCGACTTCGTAAACGAAGTCGTCGAGATGCTTTGCGTCTCGGTTGGAATCCCCCCTTGTTACAAAGCGACTGCGACGTTATCGAGGATTTAACCCGTGAAGGTACACAGCGCGCTGACGCTCATACGTTTGTTTGTACGAGATCAAAGCAACTTGCGCGGAGCGCAATCATCGTTTTTTACTTCTTACCTATTCACTATTACTTCTTACTTCATTCTCTCTCGTCGCCGTAGAAGAAGACTGCGACTGTGCCGGGGCCGCAGTGGGACGCTACGATCGTGCCGATGTCGCAGATCATCACGTCGTCCTCTTTGAGATTCGGGAAGGTCGAGAGGATGACTTCTTTCGTTTCTTCTGCGTCCGAGAGGCAGTTCGAATGATTTATGAAGCACTTGCCGGAGTATTCCCCTCCTCCCTCGGCGTGTTCTTCCATTTCTCTGACTGTCTCGCGTATGGCGTTCTTTTTGCCGCGCACCTTGCTGTACGCAATGATCTTTCCTGCCTTGTTCAGTCGCAGTATCGGGCAGATGCCGAGTATCGACGCTATAGTTGCAACGGGGCCTGACATTCTTCCGCTCCGCTTGAAGTATTTTAGATCGGTCGAGAAGAACTGATGATGCAGTTTCTGTCTGTTCTCGATGATATAGCGGTTTATCTCAAGCATATCCGCGCCGCCGTCGCGCATATCAGCCGCCGTATCGACGAGCATACCGTAGCCGGTGGACGAACACATCGAGTCGACTACGATGATTTTGCGGTTCGGGTACTTTTTATGAAGCTCAGCCGCCGCGGCGACAGCGTTTTTGACGGACGGAGTCATACCCGATCCGAACGCGATGTGAAGCACGTCACCCTTCTGCAACAGCTCCTCGAAATATTCGGTATAGCGGAACTGGTTAATCTGCGAAGTTGCCGGAATTTTGCCGTCTTCTATGAAAGAATAGAACTTTCCGAGTGCGTCGGGATCGCGGAGCATATCGTCATCGTATTCCTCGCCGTCGACGGAGTAGGAATAAAAGATGACCGAAATGCCGCGTCCGTCGATGTAGGAGAACGGCAAATCTACCGTTGATTCGCATGAGAGAATGAATTTGTCTGCCATATAAAACCTGCCTTTTGCTTATTCGGCTATCAGAATGTGGCTGTAGACCTCCTGACCGCCGTCGACGATGTAAAGCTCAACGTCTGGGTACTGTTTCTTCATGTATGCTCTCAGCTCGTCGCGTTCGGGAACGGGAACATCTCTGCCGCAGAACGCCGTGAGCATGAATTTTTCACCTGCGTCGAAAATGCTGTCTATCAGCGCGTGGAGAGCGTCGGCGCGTCTCTTTTCGGAGGCTATCATCTTCTTTCCGATGAACGAAATATTGTCACCGTTTTCGATTTTCACGCCGCCTATCTCGGTTGATCTGACCGCTGTAGTGACAAAGCCCGTGACGACGTTTTCCATAGCTCCGTTTATCATATCGCAAAGCTCGTCTGCGCTGTCTGCTTCCGGATTGAACGACGCTATTCCGACGTAGCCCGAGCCGAGGTCGCGGCTTTCGATAACGTGGACGTGCGCGCCATTATAAAGGTTTGCCGCCTGCTTTGCCGCCATGATAACATTCGCATTGTTCGGGAAAACGAAAATGTGTTTTGCGTTTACTTTGTCGAACGCCGAAAGAAAATCTTCCGTTGAGGGATTATTTGTCTGTCCGCCGTCGATTATGCAGTCAATGCCGAGTTCGGTAAAGGTTTCCTTTATTCCGTCGCCCGAGCAGACCGCCACAGTGCCGTATTCTTTTTTCGGAGCGGCTTTTTTCGGTTGTTCTGTTGACTCCTTGCCGTGCTTTTCGCTGTGCTCGAGCGTCATGTTTTCGATTTTCATTGTGAGGAATTCGCCATAGCGGCGGCAGAAGCCTAGCACTTTTTCAGGCTCAAGCGTGTGAACGTGTATCTTTACGATAGAACCGTCGCGCACCGCAACAATGGAATTGCCGACAGTCGAAAGATAATCCGTCATCACCGAGTGATCGAACGAGCCGAGATCTACCTTTGACGACTGGAGACGGAGCAGAAATTCCGTGCAGTAGCCGTACGTCATCACGCTGTCTTCACCGAACGCCGAGAACGGATCGGCAGTGCCTCTGTTTTTTTCTTTTGTTTCAGGGACGGTGTCATCCGTCTGTACATCGGTACTGTCTCCGTATGCCGCGCGTACCATTCCGTCGAAAATGGCGTAAAGTCCCGCGCCGCCCGAATCGACGACGCCGGCTTCCTTTAATATGGGAAGAAGATTCGGCGTGTTCATCAGCGCGATGTGCATTTCTTCACGCACGTCTGAGAGAAGTGTGTCTACGGTTCCGGTGTGACCGAGCTTTATAATAGCGTTGCCGACTCCTTCGCGCGCCACGGTGAGGATAGTGCCTTCCGTCGGTGACATAACAGATAGGTACGCCTGCTTTACGCCGGAAGAAAGAGCTTCCGCCAAAACAGTAGCGTCCGCTTCGTCGAGTCCTTCGAGTTGTTTTGCAATTCCCGAGAAGAACTGCGAAAGGATAACGCCGGAGTTCCCGCGCGCGCCGAGAAGCATACCGCGCGAAAGCACCGCCGAGACGTCACCGAGAGATGCGTCTTCGTCCTCAAGTGCGTTCATCGCCTTGACGCCGGACGAAAGAGTGAGGAACATATTGTCGCCTGTGTCTCCGTCGGGCACGGGAAAAACGTTCAGATTATTTATTTCGGCGGATCTCAGCTTAAGCATCGAAAGACCGCCGCAAATTATTTTTTTGAAAAGAGAGCCGTCAAGAGAGGAAATTGTAAGCATAGATATAAAACCTTTCATTGATTGCTTTGTTTGCTTTTCGGACAGATCATCGCCGTCCGATGATATTATACACTTTCCGGCGGCATTTTACAATAGAAAATTGTCGTTTGCGGTTATACTGTTGTGCATAACCGCTTCTATTTTTCAAAAAACGCACTCTACCGGGAGTAGATTTTGTTCCGAACCGGCAGTAGAAATGGCTTAATAATGCTTGATTTCGTCGTCTCACTGTGGTATAATAGAAAAAACAGGAACAGAGGACATTCAGATGACTGACATAAAATCAACGGTAGCCTCAAACATCTCGTCGCTCAGAAATGCGTGCGGACTGACTCAGGCGGAGCTTGCGGAAAAGCTGAATTATTCAGACAAATCCGTCTCAAAATGGGAGAGAGGCGAATCGCTCCCCGATATTTCCGTCCTTATGGAGATCGCCGGACTGTTCGGCGTGACTGTCGATTATCTCGTGACGGACGATCATTCCGACACGCCGCACCCGAAAGCCGACGCGCCGCACATCGCGGTGGAACAGAAGAAAAAGACGCTCCGCAATCACGGCTTCATTACGGGAATGAGCGTACTGCTCGTATGGCTCGTCGCGGCACTTGCGTTTGTCATTCTCGACATCGTTTCGGACATAAAGAACGCTCACTATCTCGCTTTTGCGTTTGCCGTGCCCGTATCGATGATCGTGTGGCTTGTCTTTAATTCGATCTGGTTCAACCGCCGCCGCAATTTTCTCATAATTTCTCTTCTGATGTGGTCGCTTCTTGCCGCGCTCTGCCTGTCGTTTACGATAATCGGCGGAATCAATATCTGGCTCGTGATGATCCTCGGCTTCTTCGGTCAGGCGATAATCATACTGTGGTCGAGGTTGAAATGATAAATACTGATCGTGACAGAAGAGAAAAAACTTCAAACTCAACCGAAACCTGACACAGCGCACTCTCCCTCAGTCAACTTTGTTGACAGCTTTCTCCCGGGGGGAGACCTTTTTGAGGTATTTTTCTGTCATCAAACAAAAAACTGTCCGACTAAAAAATCGGGCAGTTTTCTTTTTGACTAAAACAGAAGTATCGTTGCTATGCCGAAATAAACGAGCAGGGACAGCGCGTCGACGATCGTTGTGATGAACGGACTTGCCATGACGGCAGGATCGAAGCCGATCTTCTTTGCCACCATGGGAAGCACGCATCCGACGATCTTCGCCACAAGCACGGTCAGCGCCATTGTGAGGCAGACGACAGCCGCAACAAGTACCGTTACGTCGCCGTTTCCGAGAAGCAGGCGGTCGATAAGCATGATCTTTGCAAAGCACGCGGCCGCAAGTGTCACGCCGCAGAGGACTGCCGTGCGGATCTCTTTCCAAATCACTTTGACGAGATCCCCAAAATCAAGCTCACCGAGAGACAGCGCACGGATGACCGTGACGGACGACTGCGAGCCGGAATTACCTCCCGTGTCCATAAGCATCGGGATGAATGCCGTCAGCACGACCTGTGCGGCGAGCGCGTTCTCGAATTTTGTGATGATTAGTCCGGTGAACGTAGCGGACACCATGAGCAGAAGAAGCCACGGTATACGGTGTACGAACAAATCAAGCGGACTTGAGTGCAGGTATGTCTTGTCGGACGGCGTCATACCTGCCATGATCTCGATATCTTCGGTAGCGGCGTCTTCGAGGACGTCCATGGCGTCGTCGAACGTTACGATACCGACCATACGGCTTTCTCCGTCAACCACGGGGATGGCGAGGAAGTTGTACTTCGAGAGCGTCTGAGCAACTTCTTCCTTTTCGGTCTGCGTTGTGACGGAAATCACGTTTGTCTCCATTATGTCGCTGATCTTTTCGTCGTCGTCCTTGGCGAGAAGCAGATCCTTGACGCTGATAAGACCGACGAGCGAGCGCTCTTTTGTGACATAACAGGTGTAAATGGTTTCTTTGTCTACTCCGGTGCGGCGGATGTGAGCGATAGCGTCACCGACCGTCATCTGCGAGCGGAGAGCGACGTACTCGGTCGTCATGATCGAGCCTGCGGAGTTTTCGGGGTAGCGGAGGATCTCGTTGATGTCCTTCCGCATTTCGGGTGTTGCCTGCGAAAGAATACGTCTGACAACATTTGCGGGCATTTCTTCGACGATGTCAACGGCATCATCGACGTACAGCTCGTCGAGGACTTCTTTCAGCTCGGAATCCGAGAAGCCTCTGATGAGAAGCTCCTGATTGTCAGGCTCCATTTCGACGAAAGTTTCGGCGGCTATGTCTTTCGGCAAGAGACGGAACAGAAGCGGCAGGCGCTCCTCCTCCATTTCTTCAAATACCGCCGCAATATCGGCAGGGTTCATCGTTACAAGAACCTCACGCAGTGCGGAATACTTTTTGTTCTCGAGCAGCGCAGACAGCGTGTCCGAGACGGTTACATTGTGTTCTGCCATGGTCTTCTCCCTTTCCGTAAAGTGAAAAGTCATACATGGGAAGAGCGGCGGGCAGACTAAAGTATTAAATTATAGGGCGGAAACGTCGTTGTGACATTTCCCCGTACTTCGGCCTGCACTTGTGCCGTTACTACCTCCAGCGTCCATGACGTTTCCTCCTTCTTCATGATATTCGTAATTTTTTGCGCTTTCACGCTAATTTACATTATAGCACCGGAAAGATATTTTGTCAAATGGTTTTATGCGCGGAGAAAAAGAAAAATCGAGAAAGAAAGCGTTTTCACGCTTTTATTTATCGTCATGCGTGAACGGACGCACAACCCGATTTGACAAACCGTCGGAGATATGCTATAATTGTTGTAATTACGCACAAAGGAGTTGGTTCTTTTCTATGGACATAGACGGGCATATATGGCCTATGTCTCTTAACGCGGCAGTCGCGGCACTTTCATCCCCCGAGGGGAGAAGAGGCATCGCACTGCTTGTCGTTCTTTTCGTTCTGTTCGTCATCGGCGGCGCATTCTTCGGAGGTACCGAAAGCGCGTTCTCAGCCATGAACAGAATACGTATGAAATCAAAAGCCGACGACGGCGACAAACGCGCAAAAAACGCAGTTTTCATCTCGTCGAACTTTGACAAGGCTCTCACCACCCTGCTTATCGGCAATAACATCACGCACATCGCCGCCGCATCCGTCGCAACGCTTATCGCAACACGACTTTTCGGCGCGTCCGACACCGTCTCCCTCGTCTGCACCGTGATAACGACGCTCGTCGTGTTCCTGTTCAGCGAGATGATACCGAAAGCGTTCGCCAACGACAGAAGCGAATCGGCGGCACTGTTTTCCGCAGGATTCCTGCGCTTTCTGATGAAAATATTATCCCCTGTTTCCGCGTTCTTCACTCTTATCTCGTCAGCGTTTACAAAGCTCTTCGAGCATTTTATCCACCGCGAGGAAGAGCCGTCTATCACTGAAGACGAGCTGTACGACATAATCGACACTATCGAGGAAGAAGGCGTATTCAACGAAGAACAGGGCGATCTTTTCAAGTCCGCACTTGACTTCTCCGACACGCACGCGGCTGACGTTATGACGATGCGCGGCGACATTACCGGCATCGACGCTTCCCTGCCGAAAGACAAGATACTTTCGATAGTACAGTCGTCCGTGCATTCGCGCCTGCCTGTATACGTCGGAAACATCGACAACATAATCGGCATAGTACACACACGGACGTACCTGCGTGAATACATGAAGAATCCGCGGCTGAGTATCCGCTCGAAAGCAGTTCTTATGCCGGCTTACCGCGTTAAACCCGACGCCATGATCGACGATCTGCTCGAAGAAATGCGCCAGCACAAATTCTATCTTGCAGTCGTATCTGACGGCGACGGAAAAACGCTCGGGCTCGTGACTATCGAGGACTTTCTCGAAGAACTGGTCGGCGAGATCTGGGACGAAGACGACATCGTCGACAAAAACTTCATCAGTCTCGGCGGAAACCGCTATCAGATAAACACGCACATGACGCTCGGTGAGATAGGGCGGCGGCTCGAAAGATCACCTTTCCCGTCGGAAAACCCCATGCGTCCGCTTCTCTCAGTCATTTTAGAGCATTTCGGTTCCCTGCCGGACGAAGACGACTCGTTCACGCTCGACGGAACGGAAGTCTCCGAATTTGACATAAACGGACAGACTGTTCTCAGCGCAGTTATTCACGTACCCGACGAAGCTACGGCAAAGGAGGGCGGCGTGAAATGAAATATATTTTAATTATTGTTTTAATGGTCATTCTCTCGGCGTTCTTCTCGGCGTCCGAAATCTCGTTCAATGCGTCGAACAAAATGCGCCTCAAAAAGGCGGCTGAAGACGGAGATAAATCTGCCTCTCTAGCATACAAGATAAGCGAGGACTTCACGTCCGCTCTGTCTGCTATCCTCATCGGCAACAACCTCGCAAACATCGCGGCATCCACTGCGGCGACAGTCGTCACGATGCAGCTTCTCATGTCGCTCAAATCCGTCAATTCGGACGGTATCGCATCGGTCGTCTCAACTGCGGTGATGACGTTCATAATCCTGATCTTCGGTGAAATCGTACCGAAGATACTTGCAAAGAACAACGCAGACCGCGTGGTAAGATATTTTGCGTATCCGACGAAGGTGCTGACAGTCATTCTCTTCCCTCTTGTGTGGCTCGTCATGCTGCTCATAAAGGTTTTACGCAAGCTGTGGGGCAGTGACGACGAAGGAACTCCCACGGTAACGGAAGAAGAGCTGTCGTCAATCATTGAGACAGTCGAAGAAGAGGGCGTTATCGACGAAGACCAGAGCGAACTTTTGCAGTCGACGCTCGATTTCCGCGACACGACGGCTGAAGAAATAATGCGTCCGCGTACCGACACGGTTTTCATCGACATAAACGACACGATCGACGAGATACGCGAGGTCGTGAACTCGTCGAGATACACGCGAATCCCCGTTTACGAGGATTCTATCGACAACATCATAGGCATACTTAACCTCAACCACTACTACAAGAAGCTCACGTCCGCCGGAGTTGAAACGGATGACGATGTTCGCGCTCTGCTTCTGCCGCCGTGCTTCATCCACAAGACGATGCGGCTCGAGGGTGCGCTCAGACTCATGCGTGAGAAAAAAATGCACATTGCAGTCGTCGTTGACGAATACGGCGGCACAATGGGCATCGTCACAATGGAAGACATTCTCGAAGAGCTTGTCGGCGAGATCTGGGACGAGAGCGACGAGATCAAGCTCGACTTCACGAAAACCGGCGAGAACACATACGAAGTTTCGGGAGACATGAACATCGACGACTTTTTCGAGGAGATCGAATTCGAGCCGCGCGACTTCGAGTGCGAGTACACGACAATGGGCGGTCTTGCGATCGAAAAGCTCGACTCCGATCCGCACGTCGGCGACAGCTTCACGCTTTCCGACAAATCGGAGGATAACGAGGACGCTGACGAGGACGACGAAGACGGAGAGGAGCACAAAAATCTCACGGTAGTCGTCGAAGAAATGGACGACATGCGCGTAACAAAGTTGACGGTACTGGTGGAAGAACTGAAGTAATAAGTAATAGTGAATAGGAAAGAAGTAGACAGAGTAAACGAAAATCTTGTAATTACTTTGCAACAAAGGGGTTCAACCGAGATGCGAAGCATCTCGACGACTTCGTTTACGAAGTCGGTAGGCGTGAATAGAGCGTAGCGACCTTCCCCCTAAGTCGTGTGAATTCACAAAGAGTCCGCGAAAGTGACTCACCGAGATGCGAAGCATCTCGACGAGTTCACGGAGTGAACTCGGTTGTGCAGCCGTCCGCGTAGGACAAAAAGATTAATTGAAAACGACGTAAGCCGTTTTCTACCTTTTGTCGATGTAAAGTGTGTGCAGATCGTCCGACGGGAGACCGATGGTCTCTCCTACGGTGAAAAAAAGTGTGCTTTTCGCTCGTTTCCGCGGAGAAAACAAATCCACCGCGCGGAGCGTAAAACCCTTGACAAACCACACGCACCGTGGTAAAATAACATTATAATAATATTGTAAAAAGCTCCGACGGGAAGCAGTAACCGAAAGCGGCGTACACAGAGAGCGGATAAATGCTGAAAAATCCGTTACGTACAATCGGCGAAGTCGTCCCTGAGCTTCATCGGTGAATCGTTTTACGTTTGTAAAACAAATAGCCGGTGACGCAAACCCGGCGTTATCGGGAATTGAGTGCATACGTTTACGTATGAATTCAGGTGGTACCGCGCATCTGCGTCCTGTTTTATGCAGGGCGCTTTTTGTTTTTATTCAGCAAAAAAATATTCATCATAGAAAGGCAAATATCATGAGAAAAGAACTTCCGAAGACATATTCTCCCTCGGAATTCGAGGACAGAATCTATGCCGATTGGTGTGAAAAAAAGCTCTTCACGCCGACTATCGACAAATCAAAACAGCACTTCTCTATCGTAATTCCGCCGCCGAACATCACGGGTCAGCTCCACATGGGTCACGCGCTCGACAACACTCTCCAGGATATTCTCATCCGTTACAAGAGAATGAAGGGCTTCTGCACGCTTTGGGTACCCGGCACAGACCACGCATCTATCGCAACGGAAGCAAAAATCGTTGAGGCGATGCGCAAAGAGGGACTCTCGAAAGAAGACCTCGGACGCGACAAATTCCTTGAACGCGCTTGGGACTGGAAGCGTCAGTACGGCGGACGTATCATCGAACAGCTCAAGAAAATGGGCTCGTCCTGCGACTGGACGCGCGAACGCTTCACGCTTGATGAAGGTTGCTCCAAAGCCGTCCGCAAAGTCTTCGGTCAGCTCTACGACAAAGGACTCATCTACCGCGGCGAGAGGATCATCAACTGGTGTCCGCACTGCAAGACTTCCATTTCAAACGCCGAAGTCGACTACGCCGAGCAGGACAGCCACTTCTGGCACATCCGCTACCCTCTCGTAGGCGGAGGCGGATTCGTCGAAGTTGCAACGACACGTCCGGAAACGCTCCTCGGTGATACGGCGATCGCAGTCAACCCGAACGACGAAAGATACAAGGACCTTATCGGCAAGTACGTCGTTCTTCCGCTCGTCGGCAGAAGAATACCGATCGTTGCGGACGAACACGCACAGCTTGACAAAGGCACGGGTTGCGTCAAGATCACGCCTGCACACGACCCGAACGACTTCGAGGTCGGCAAGAGATGCCACCTGCCCATGGAAGTAGTTCTCACAAAGGATGCAAAAATCACCGACAACTATCCGAAATACGCAGGTATGGACAGATACGAAGCGAGAAAAGCTATCGTTGAAGACCTCAAGGCAGGCGGATACCTCATGGAGATCGAAGACCTCAAGCACGAGGTCGGTACCTGCTACCGTTGCGGCACGACGATCGAGCCGATGCTCTCTCTCCAGTGGTTCGTCAAAATGGAACCGCTTGCAAAACCGGCTATTGAAGCTGTACGCGACGGTCGGATCAAGTTCGTTCCCGAACGCTTCGACAAAAACTACTATCACTGGATGGAGAACACGCAGGACTGGTGCATTTCCCGTCAGCTCTGGTGGGGACACCGCATCCCTGCATACTACTGCGACGAGTGCGGCGAAACTACAGTTG
This sequence comes from Eubacteriales bacterium, assembly GCA_045643285.1. Taxonomy (GTDB): domain Bacteria; phylum Bacillota; class Clostridia; order Oscillospirales; family CAG-272; genus UMGS1696. The sequence goes on along the minus strand of JAZUKN010000101.1, from coordinate 46,302 downwards.
CACCGGACGGCATCGACAAATGCCCGAAGTGCGGAGGCCACGTAACGCAGGATCCCGACACGCTCGACACATGGTTCTCGTCCGCTCTCTGGCCGTTCTCAACTCTCGGCTGGCCTGAAGAAACCGAAGACCTCAAGTATTTCTACCCGACGAACACGCTCGTTACCGGCTACGACATCATCACGTTCTGGGTATCGAGAATGATCTTCTCGGCTCTTGAATACACCGACAATATCCCGTTCGACACCGTTCTCATCCACGGACTCGTGCGCGACGCACAGGGACGCAAGATGTCTAAGTCCCTCGGCAACGGCATCGATCCGCTTGAAATCATCTCGAAATACGGTGCAGACGCGCTCAGATATGCTCTCGCAACAGGCAACAGCCCCGGAAACGATATGCGTTTCTCCGACGAGAAGATCGAAGCAGCGCGCAACTTTGCGAACAAGCTTTGGAACGCCGCGCGCTTTGTCATGATGAATCTCACTATCGAAAAAATCGAGCTTCCGTCAACTGACAAGCTCGCAGACGAAGACAAATGGGTCCTCACAAAGTTTGAAGAAACCGTCGAAAAAGTCACGCAGAACCTCGACAATTACGAGATCGGCGTCGCTCTTTCGTCGATCTACGACTTTGTCTGGGACATCTACTGCGACTGGTACATCGAACTCTCGAAGCCGTCCGTTGCGGCAGGCGGAGAACGCTCTGCCGTCGCGCAGAACGTACTCGGATACGTGCTCCGCGAAACGCTCAAGCTGCTCCACCCGTTTATGCCGTTCATCACCGAGGAGATCTACAGCGGTCTGCCCGGAGAAGACGGAAGCATCATGATCAAGGACTATCCCGAATATAACTCCTCTCTCGTCTTCGGTGAAGAGTGCGCTAACCTCGAAAAAGTAATCGACGCCATAAAGGCTATCCGCGTTCGCCGTGCGGAAATGGGCGTTGTACCGTCTAGAAAGGCAAAATGCTACATCGAGACGAAATATCCGTCCGCATTTGCCGGAAGCGACGCATTCTTCGCGCGTCTCGCGTCCGCGTCCGAGATCGAAATAGTTGATTCCTACGCCGACGACAGCGCGGTGAAGATCATCACCGACTCCGCAACTATCCACATTCCGCTCGCAGACATGGTCGACTTTGAAGCGGAAAAGAAGCGTCTTGAAGGAGAACTCGCAAACGTAGAAAACGAGATCAAGCGTGCGGAGAGCAAGCTCGCAAACGAAGGCTTCGTTTCTCGCGCTCCTGCGGCTGTCGTTGACGGAGAAAAAGCAAAGCTCGAAAAATACAAAGAAAAGAAAGAAAGCATCATCGCGGCTATCGCAAAGCTCGGTTGATGTGATAACGAAAATATGCTTCAATTACCTCGCGTTTTTATAACCGAAAAGGGCGAGAGACACGCAAAAACGGGGCATCCGTGGGTGTTTGAGGGGGAAGTCGTCCGCGTTATCGACGGTACCCCCGAAGACGGCACGCTCGTTAACGTGTTCTCGCCGAAAGAACGGTTTATCGGCACGGGCTTTTACAACAGCGCGTCGAAGATTCGCGTGCGGCTCATTTCAACGAACGCGAACGACCGCTTCGACGAAGAATTCTGGCGGCGGCGCATCCGTTACGCGCTCGACTACCGCAAGACAGTCATGGAAGACGATTTTCACGCCTGCCGTCTGATCTTCGGTGAAGCCGACACATTCCCCGGACTGACCGTTGATCTCTTCGAGAACGTCCTCGTCACGCAGGTCCTCTCGCTCGGTATCGAAAAAATCAAAGATATGCTTTTCTCTACACTTGTAGAATTACTGCCGGAATACGGTGTTACGGTTTCTGCGGTGTACGAGCGGAACGACGTGAAGATCCGTGAGCTTGAGGGAATGAAAGAATACAAAGGCTACTGGAAGCCGGAGTTATTCGACAAATGTAAAACTATGTCCGACGGTCATGTTGTGATAATCGAAAACGGGATAAAATACGACGTCGACTACATCGACGGACAGAAAACCGGATTTTTCCTCGACCAAAAATACAACAGGCAGGCGGCGGCTCGGCTCGCACGGGGAAAACGCGTTCTCGACTGCTTCACGCACACGGGTGCATTCGCGCTCAACTGTGCGTCCGCCGGTGCAGAACACGTCACGGCTGTCGATATTTCCGCTCTCGCCATAGAGCAGACGAAGAAAAACGCCGCCATGAACGGGCTGACGGAGAAAATGTCGTTCGTCGAAGCGGATGTATTCGAGCTTCTGACTGATTTATGCGAGCACAAGCGCGGTGAGTACGACTACATCATACTCGATCCGCCTGCGTTCACGAAGTCGTCGGCAACCGTAAAGGACGCATACCGCGGTTACAAGGATATAAATATGCGAGCTATGCGTTCCCTGCCCCGCGGCGGCTATCTTGCGACCTGTTCTTGTTCACATTTCATGGTGGACGAATTATTCCGCAAAATGCTCGCCGATGCCGCACACGACGCAGGCGTTTCCCTCCGTCAGATAGAAGCGCGCACGCAGTCTCCCGATCATCCGATACTGTGGAACGTACCCGAGACGGACTACCTCAAATTCTATCTGTTTCAAATAATATGAGCGGCAAAATGCCGTAGTATTGCATAAGTATTTTAATAATTCTCTTATACGGAGAACAAAATGTCTGAAAACAAAAAACAAACCCTCGCAAAGACTGCGGTCCTTATGGGAATAATAATTCTGTTTTCAAAGGTCGCAGGACTCGTGAGAGATATGCTCGTCGCGTCGTCGTTCGGCACGACCGAGGCGGCAATCGCGTACGAAACTGCATCAAAACTGCCGCTGACTATCTTTGACTTCATTCTCGGCGGAGTAGTAACGTCGGCGTTCATACCGATCTACAACTCCATAGCCGTGAAGAAAGGCAAAAAAGACGCGCTCGCGTTCTCGCAGTCGTACGTTAATCTGATACTTGTCATCACGTCGGCGATAGCAATCGTCGGTGTTGTCTTTGCGCCCTCTCTCGTCCGGTTTATCGCACCGGAGCTTACGGAATCGGTGTCCGCTCTTGCCGCAAGTCTGACAAGAATAATGTTCCCGATGGTGATTTTCGTCGGGCTTGCGTTCTCGTTCGTCGGATTTTTGCAATCCGAGGGAGAATACAACATCCCGGCGGTAATCTCGCTCGTCTCGAACGGGATAATGATAATTTATCTCATCTTCTTCGCAGGCAGATTCGGCGTTACGGGACTGTCAGTCGCCATGCTCGTCGGCTGGGGAGCGCAAGCTGCCGTACAGATCCCGGCAGTCGTCAAGCGCGGATTCAGATATAATCTGACCGCCCCTCTCGGCACACCGGAGATAGGACAGGCAGCGAAAAACACGCTTCCGATCCTCATTGCAACGTGGACAACTCCCGTCTGCGCGCTGATAAACAACCGTATAGCATCAGGCATCGACGGCGGACGTGCAATAAACGCACTCGGATACGCGAACAAGCTGTATATCATCATAGTTGGGCTGTTCTCGTTCGTTGCGACAAATCTGCTGTTCCCGTATTTCTCGCGCGCGGCTGCTTCCGGCGACTCGGACGAAAGCGACCGTCTCACGCGCTCATCACTAAAAATTCTTGTCTTCATAATCGCGCCTATCGCAGTCGGCGTCGGTGTTCTGTCGAAAGAATTCATCGCGCTCGTTTACGAAAGAGGCGAATTCAATCCGTCGGACACGCTGATCACGGCTGAAGCGATGCGTTCCTACGCCGTCGGTATGCTCTTTGCGGCAGTCGGAGAAGTGCTGACAAAAGCGTTCTTCGCCGTACAGAAAACGAAGATACCGATGATCTCGTCGCTTATCTCAATGGCGGCGAACGTCGCTGTGATACTGATTTTCGGAAAGTCGCTCGGCGTCGGCGGTATCGCGCTTGTATCGGGACTTGCAACCGCGCTCAACATGACGCTCAACTACATTTTCGCACGTCGGCACGGACTGATAACGCATAGCGGCAAAGACATCGCGGATATAGTAAAATCCCTGCTCTCGTCCGGCATAATGGGAGCGGCGGTGTTCTTTACATCCCGTTATCTCGGCGGACACGGCAAGCTCATCGACTTCGTTCTTCCCGTTCTCGTCGGCGTGGTTGTCTATGCGTTGTCCGCACTCATTCTCCGCAGTGACGAAATAACAGGGTTACTCGGTGCAGTAAAAGGGAAACTCAGCAAACGAAAGGAAGGACACGAAAATGATCAAGGTGCTTAATATCCTCTCCGACTCGAACATCGGCGGTGCCGGACGGTTGCTTGTGAATTATCTCCGCAACTTCGACCGCGAAAAGTTCGACGTTGCCGTGGTGCTTCCGAAGGATTCCGACCTCAAGCCGTGCGTCGAGGAGACGGGCTTCCGCGTTTTCGAGATCGAACACGGTAGAGACAAGTCGTTTGACATGAAGGCAGTCGGCGAGGTCATGGCAGTGATACGGGACTGGAAGCCGGACGTCGTTCACACTCATTCGTCGTTCTACGGCAAATTGGCTGCCTTCCTCTGCGGAACGAAGTCGCGCTTTTACACACGCCATTCCGCCTTTCCTCAACCGAAGCGGCTCACGTCCTTCCCCGGCAAGCAGATAAACGGATTCATAAACGGGATTTTGTCAACTGACATCGTCGCCGTTGCCGAAGCCGCGAAGAAAAATCTGACCGATACGGGAGTCAAGGACTCGAAGATAACCGTCATAATAAACGGTGTGGATGAAGTACGTCATACTACAGATGTAGAACAGAAAGAGCTGAAAAAAACGCTCGGAATCGGAAAAGAAACGTTCGTCTGCGGGATTTCAGCGCGGCTTGAAGAATACAAAGGACACCGCTATCTTCTCGAAGCGGCGAAAATCGTTTCGGAGACGCACCCCGACACCGTCTATCTGATAATCGGCGGCGGCACGTGCGAAAACGAGCTGAAAGAACTCGCGCGCACTCTCGGAATATCCGACAAGGTCATCTTCACGGGCTTTGTCGACGACGTTGCGCCGTACTACAACATAATGGATCTGAACATCAACTGCTCTACCGGCACGGAAACCTCGTCGCTCGCGCTGTCTGAGGGGTTCTCACTGTCCGTCCCTGCCGTCGCATCGACTTACGGCGGAAACCCGTACATGGTGACGGACGGAGTGAACGGCTTCCTCGTTCCCGAACGGGATCCCGCCTCTCTTGCCGAAAAAATAAAACTGCTCATTGAAGACCGTGGACTGCTTGAACGTCTGTCCGTCGGTGCGCGTGAGATGTACGAAAAGAAATTCACCGCCGCAGTCATGACGCGACAGCTCGAAGCACTGTACGAAAAAAGCGTAAACAGATAAAAAAGCAAAGAAAAAAGCGTATCAACGATGATTCCGTCGATACGCTTTTTTGTTATATCTGTGCTTTTTCGATCAGTCTGTCGATAGCGGCGAGATATGCGTCTGTGTCAACGTTGAACGCCTGCGCGTGATCTGCGCCCTCTACCGAGAGAAATTCAAGCACTTCACGCCGTGCGCTCTCCGGCATATAGTCGAACGCTTTTATGTTTTCCTTGCTCATTTCGTACGGCACGAATCCGTCGCCTGTTCCGTGAACGATCAGCACTTTCGTACCCGTGCCGCGCAGTTTTTCGAGCGAATCACGCGCGTTCACGCCGTCAAGATCAAAACCTGCAAACAGCTTCGTCCACACTTTTGCGGCATGATATACAGGAAACGGCGGCAAGTGGAACCACTGCTTGAGGCATTTTCGGTAAATCGCTCCGGGAGACGTATATCCGCAGTCGGCGAGAATAGCCTTGACTGATTTCGGATAACCGACGCCCGCGCCCATCATGACGGTAGCCGCGCCCATTGACACGCCGTACATAACGATCGGCTGATCCGGGAAGCGGTTTTCTGCGAATTTTGCCCAGTCGACGGCGTCAAAACGTTCGTTATATCCGAATGTTATGTATTTTCCGTCGCTGTCGCCGTGAGCACGTTCATCGACGAGCAGAACGGAAAAACCTTTATCGAAGAAGTAAGAATACGACGGTCCGAAGTCAACAAGTCCGCACGAGCGATAACCGTGGAGCATAATTACAACGCCTCTGCCGACAGTGTTTTCGATTATCCGTCCGGTGAGAGTCAGCCCGTCGTGTGACTGAATTTGTGCAACCTCCGTAACGGATTCTTTGAAGCGACGCGCATTTTCCTTTGCTTTTTCGGCTCTTTCGGGGTTCATTTCGGCGAAAAATCCCTTTTCCTCGCCGCCGTCCGCCCAATAATACGCCTGCCGCTTTTCGTTTTTCGACTTCACTATCGCAAAACGGAACATAAAGTATCCTGCGACAAACGCGGCAACCACAAGAAACATGAGAACTGCGAGAATTATTACAGCGGTTTTCATTTCGCCCTCCTCTTTATCATTCGTTAATCATTTTCATGAACTGCGCCTCGTCGATGACAGTCACACCAAGTTCCTGTGCCTTCGTCAGCTTAGAGCCGGCGTCCTCCCCTGCGAGAACATAAGTCGTCTTTTTTGATACACTGCCGGACGCTTTTCCGCCGTTCTGTTTGATGAGCGCGGTCGCCTCGTCTCGTGTCATTGACGGAAGCGTCCCTGTGAGAACGAACGTCATTCCGTCGAATTTCGACGATACGACGGCGTTTTCTTTCTTCGCGGATTCTGTTACTACACCCGATGCTTTGAGCTTGTCGATCAGCTCGCGCGTCTCGGGCAATGCGAAGAACTCCGTGATATTTTTCGCCGTTACCGAACCTATATCGTTCACCGACGACAGTGCGGCTTCGTCTGCGTCAAACAGCGCGTCAACAGAGCCGAAGTGCGAGATGATCGCGTCCGCCGCGTTTTCACCGACTTCACGCACGCCGAGAGCGTACAACAGCCGTGCCGCGCCGCTCTTTTTCGAGTTTTCGATTGCGTCAAGCAGGTTGTCGGCTGACTTCTCTCCCATTCGCGGAAGTGCAGCCATGTCAGATTTTTGAAGTGTATACAGATCGGCAACATCTTTTATCAGACCTTCGTCGATAAGCAAGCGAACAAGCGCCGGTCCGAGACCGTCGATATTCATCGCCTGACGGGATGCGAAGTGGATTATTCCACGCTCAAGCTGTGTCGGACACGACGGATTGAGGCAACGAAGAATGCCGCCGGTGACAGGCTCGTCTGTGTCGTCGCGGTCGTCCCAGAAGAGCCGCTCGCCGCACGACGGGCATTTTTCGGGAAACGCGAAGATTTTTTCGTTCCCCGTGCGCTTTGACGGAACGGACGACAGGATTTCTGGTATAATATCGCCGGCTTTCTGCACGACAACGGTGTCGCCGATGCGAATGTCGCGTTCGCGGATTATGTCGATATTGTGTAGCGTCGCGCGTGAGACGGTAGTTCCGGCAAGGCGGACGGGATCAAGGATCGCAAGCGGCGTCAGCACTCCCGTACGTCCGACGTTGACTTCTATATTGATGAGCTTCGTTTCCTTTTTCTCCGGCGGATACTTGAACGCGACTGCCCACTTAGGAGTCGACGGATTTTCGCCGAGCATTACGCGCTGGGAGAGCGAATTGATCTTCACGACAACTCCGTCGATGTCATACGGCAGTCCTTCGCGCATCTCGCCGATCTCGCGGATCGCGTCTGCCACTTCGTCCCTGTCCGACGTGAGCTTCTGTATACGTATCGTGTGAAATCCGAGTTCGCATATGCGGTCGATCGTTTCTTCGTGCGAAAGCGGCGCGTGACCGTCAGTGTACAGGTCGCCGGACTGGTAGTTGAAGACGAAAATATCAAGGTGCGCGGCGGCGGTTTCCCGTGCGTCAAGGCGACGGAGCGAACCTGCGGCGGCGTTGCGCGGATTTGCGAAGAGCTTGTCCCCGTTCTGCTCCTTTTCTTCGTTGAGCCGGACAAACGAGTCGTGGGGCATATACACTTCACCGCGCACGGTCAAATCGAGCGGTTCGGGCAGTGTGTGCGGTATTCCGGCAATCGTGAGGACGTTTTCGGTGACGTTTTCGCCGACTGTACCATTTCCGCGCGTCGCGCCCATGACGAGCCGACCTTTTTCATACGTGAGTGACACTGAAAGACCGTCGATTTTCGGTTCTACCGAAAAAATAACGTCGTTTTCGGGGATATTTTGTTCTACAAGTGTAGATTTAGCTTTATCAACGAAAGCGAGAAGCTCATCTATCGAGAAAACGTCCGCGAGCGAGCCCATTTTGACGGGATGCGTGACCTTCTCGAATTTTTCCGATGCGACTCCGCCGACGTTATGCGTAGGAGAGGTCGGATCGTCGATCTCGGGGTAGGCGAGTTCAAGCTTTTTTAGTTCGTCGAACATGGCGTCGTACTCGAAATCGGAAATTTCCGGCGCGTCGTGGTTATAATAGAGGTCGGACGCGCGACGAAGTTTTTTTCTCAGATCCTCCGCGTGCCGTCTGATACTCTCGAGAGATCCGGTATTTTCAGCCATAATATGCCTCCGCGATATATTTTCACAAATATATTGTACCACATTTTTCGTTTTTTTTCAACGGGGGAGTGGGGATTTTCGCGTGAAAAGGTTTAAAACGCGAGCGTTTTCAGATTTTTTTGTCCTGCTTGTTTACAAGCGGGTGGACGGATGTTTATATATCCAAACCATACGTTTGGGTTCGGATTTTCCACTACGCGTGGGGCGGACAAGGAGTACTTTCGCGTACTCCTTGTCGATCCACACGACTTAGGGGGAAGGTCGCTACGCTCTATTCCCCCTAAGAACCCCTTTGTTACTAAGTAATTGCAGATCGTTATTTCAATTTGCCGCTTAAAAACGATTAAGATTCACTTTGTAATGAGCGGCAGCGCGCTGTTATTATCGCCTCAAATCCTCTTCACCGTCGCACTCTCTTTGAAACAAAGGGGATTCCAAAGGGGGAATTGGACGAAGTCCCTTCCCCCTTTGGTTCGGTGATTGACAAGAGCGTCGAATCATGGAGTTCACGAAGTGAACTCGGCTTGTCCGCCCCACGCGCAGTGGCAATCAATCTGAAAACACGAAGTGTTTTCTACCTCTCCATAGACAGTGGAAAATAAAATTCACAATTACAAAGTGTTTTCCTTTTTTTCGTCATTTCCAAAAAAGACATCATTTTTCTTCGCTTTTGATGCACAAAACCGCCCCAAACCCATTGACTTAATAATGAAAAATGATGTATAATATTATATTATATAGAATAAAGATTCGCCTTGACGCAGAATTATCACCTGTCGGACGGAGTTTATTAAATATGAAATCCCCTTTACGAAAGGATATAAAACTATGGCAAAACTTATGCTCGGAAACGAAAGCGTCGCTCGCGGTCTCTACGAAGCCGGCGTTAAATTCGTTTCAAGTTACCCCGGAACACCGTCGACAGAAATCACCGAAACGACGGCAATCTACAAAGAAATCTACAGCGAATGGGCTCCGAACGAAAAAGTCGCGTTTGAAGCTGCTCTCGGTGCATCAATAGGCGGCGGACGCTCGTTCTGCGGAATGAAGCACGTCGGTCTGAACGTTGCGGCTGACCCGATGTTCGTCACAAGCTACACCGGAGTAGGCGCAGGCATGGTCATCGGCGTTGCAGACGACCCCGGTATGCACTCGTCTCAGAACGAACAGGACAGCCGCCACTACGCCCTCGCCGCAAAGCTGCCTATGGTAGAGCCTGCAAACTCCAAAGAATGCAAGGACTACGTCAAGCTCGCTTATGAGCTGTCCGAACAGTTCGACACGCCGTTCATTCTCCGTCTCACGACGCGCGTCAGCCACAGCCGCTCTCCGGTCGAGGAATGCGAAAGAGTTGAAAAAGACATTTCGGCATACGTCAAGGACGCCGGAAAGCACGTTATGATGCCGGCAAACGCAAAAAAGCGTCACTACGTCGTTGAAGAACGGCTTGCCGCTCTCGCAGAATATGCCGAAACAACGCCCCTCAACACCGTCGAAGAAAACGGCGCGTCGGTCGGTATCATCACGGCAGGTAACTGCTACAACTACGCAAAAGAAACGTACGGAGAGAACGCATCCTACCTAAAGCTCGGACTGCTCAATCCCCTTCCGAAGAAACTGATCCTTGACTTTGCCGCAAAGCACGACACGGTCATCGTCATCGAAGAGCTTGATCCGTACATCGAAAACCACTGCCGCTCGCTTGGGCTTGACGTGATCGGGAAAGCAGACGGCACACTTCCCCTCTGCGACGAATATTCGGAAGAAATGCTCCGCGCGCGTCTTCTCGGCGTTGAGCCGGACTACTGCGAGATCGGCGATCCTATCCCTCCGCGTCCTCCGGTACTCTGCCCCGGTTGTCCGCACAGAGGTGTGTTCTACACGCTCTCGAAGCTCGGCCTGCGCGTATCCGGTGACATCGGCTGTTACACGCTCGGCGCAGTCGCTCCGCTCGGGGCAATAGACTCCGTTTACTGCATGGGCGCGTCGATCTCGTCACTCCACGGCACCTGCAAGGTCCGCGGCGAAGAGGACAAGTATGTTGCAGTCATCGGCGACTCTACGTTCATGCACAGCGGACTTACAGGACTTGTCAACGTCGTTTACAACGGCGGCAAGACAACAACGCTCATCCTCGACAACAGCATCACCGGCATGACAGGTCACCAGGACAACCCGCTCACAGGCAAAACGCTCATGGGAGAGCCTGCACCGAACCTCTGCCTTGAAGATATTTGCGCGTCTCTCGGCGTAGCGCGTGAACACATCCGCGTTGTAAACCCGAACGACCTCAAGGCTCTTGAATCCGTCATCAAAGAAGAAGTCGCGGCTGACTGTGCGTCGGTAGTGATTTGCCGCCGTCCGTGCGCGCTTCTCAAATCGGTAAAGAAGAATCCTCCGATCAAGGTCGACGAATCGAAATGCGTCGGTTGCCGGTCGTGTATGAAGATCGGCTGTCCGTGCATCTCCGTTGTCGGAAAGAAAGCGAAGATCGACGAATCCATGTGCGTCGGCTGCGGTCTTTGCTCGCAGATGTGCAAATTCGGCGCGATCTGACTTCGTCAGAGACAACTCTGAAAAGGTAGTTTCGGAACGTGGTCGTTCCGATTCATGGCTCCGCCCTAAAAACCCGCGACCTTTTTGAAAAAAGGTCGATCAAAAACTTTATTAAGCAAAGTTTTACTTCACTCGAAAGGACAAAAATCATGTCTAAAAATATAATGATCGTCGGCGTGGGCGGACAAGGTTCGCTTCTCGCGTCGAAAATTCTCGGAAAAGCCGCTATGGACTCCGGTCTTGATGTAAAAGTCAGTGAGGTACACGGTATGTCACAGCGCGGCGGCTCCGTCGTAACGTACGTCCGCTTCGGCGACGCTGTATACTCCCCCGTTATCGGCAAAGGCGACGCCGACGTTATAATCTCGTTTGAGATGCTTGAAGCCGCACGCTGGCTCCCGAATCTCAAGAACGGCGGCACGATAGTCACCTCCACACAGGAGATCAACCCGATGCCTGTTATCACCGGCGCGGCTGAATATCCTGAAAACATCTCCGAAAACATCGCAGCTCTTGGCGTTGACATCCGCGCATACGACTGCGTGGCAATCGCAGAAGAAGCAGGAAACGCGAAAGCCTCGAACGTCGCGCTCATCGGTCTTGCGGCTGACGTGCTCGGATTCAACATCGACGTTCTCCGCTCGGCTGTTGCGGCGTGCGTGCCTGCAAAAGCACTGGACGTAAACCTCAAAGCGTTCGATCTCGCTGTATCCAAGGCAAAGAAGTAAAATGGTCGATCTGCTCTCCCTGCAAAAAGAATTCATTCTTGCCCATCTGCACAAGGGCGACACCGCCGTGGATTTCACGATGGGCAACGGATATGATACTGTTTTTCTCTCCGAGACTGTAGGAGAGGACGGCACGGTGTATGCGTTCGATATTCAAGAGGACGCGCTCCGCTCGACCGTGAAAAATCTCCGACAGAACAACTGTCCCGACAACTTCCGTCTGATCTGCGCGTCACACGACCGTGCGAACGAGTTCATAAAGACAAAAATCAAGGCAGGTATGTTCAATCTCGGCTATCTGCCGGGCGTGAACCGCAAACAGCTCACAACACGGCGAACCACAACTCTGCCGGCAGTTTCCCGTGCAATAGAAATGCTCGACGACGACGCGGTACTGCTCGTTGCGGTCTATCCCGGGCATCCTGAGGGAGAAGCGGAAGGCGAAGAGCTTACGGAATATTTTTCCACGCTCTCGCGCTTCAAGTACAGTATCGCAAAATTCAGAATGGTAAACTCCCCGACAAGTCCGTTTTTCTTCATAATTGAGACGAAATAAAGGAACAACTATGCAAAAAAAAACACGTCAACAGAGTCGAAGCGACAGGCTCAAAGATATGTCCCCCGAAGAACGGGCGAGATATGAAGAATACGTAAGGCGAAGACATGCCGAAGACGCAAAACGCGCCGAAGAAGAACACAGGCAGGCTAAGATCCGCGAAAGACGTGAAAAGTCACGCCGTGAAAAAGAGAGGAAAGAACAGGCAAAGATCATCCGCGGACGGCTTGTCGTCTTCGCAGTGGTCTTTCTCATTCTTGCACTGGCGGCGCTTGCGGTGTTTATGCTGTTCTTCCACAGCACGCCAGACGCACCGAAAGCAAACGGAACAGTAAAATACATCGTCGGCGGCTCGACAGTCCGTGAAGCACCTGCGTCCGACGCGATACGAACAGGCGGAGTGTATTTCTGCTTCAACGATCTGTCGGATTACCTCGGCATGGCAGAAAGCGGCTCCGCGAACGCCATGAAGTTTGTCATCCCGTCACGTGACGGTGTAACAAAATCTTCTGACGGCATCGGAAATGAAGAATACATCGTCTTCTATCCGGGCGGCGGCAAGGTCAACATCAACGGACAGGAAGTTACGCTTGAGCTTCCGAGCTACATAAAAAACGACGAAGTCTGGGTGTCGCTGTCGTTCGCCGAAAAGTATATGAGCGCCCTTTCAGTCGACTACAACGCGAAAAAATCCGTAGTGACTCTCTCAAGGATCGTCGACGAGGAAGCGTCAAAAGGAAGCAAAACCACACTGTACAAGGACGTCACGTTTAAGCTGAAACGTTCGGAAACCGAAAAGCAGATCGAAGAAAATCCGCTGATCGGTGAGGTCATTTTCGGCAAAGACGGCACGTACTCGCTCGATTTCAACGCAGATCTCGACGAATACGAAGAATACATGAGTCCGTCCGGCGACAAGAGAGACGCTTTTCTCGTGCTTGTCGATCAGTCAAAGCCGATGTCGGAGCACGACAAGCCCGTCGACCTTATCGACGTAAAATACACCAGTGCGTCGCGCAGTACCCAGCAGATGCGAAAGTACGCAGGAATGGCGCTCGAAGCGTTGTTCAAGGAAATGCAGTCGCTCGGCTACTACGATATGCAGGTCTTCACCGGCTATGTTTCGTACAGCTACCAGTCGACGCTGTTCGCGCAGTACGTTCAGGGCGAGTTGGCTGTCAATCCGTCTCTGACCGAAGAACAGGCAGAAGCGATAGTTGCAACATATTATCCGCGTCCCGGCACAAGCGAGCATCAGACAGGTCTGTCGGTCGACATGGACACGATGGGCGCGTACACTACAGACTTCAAGAACACCGAAGAGTACAAATGGCTCACGGAAAACGCCTGGAAGTTCGGCTTCATCCTACGCTATCCCGAAGACAAAGAAAACCTCACGGGCTGCGCGTTCGAGCCGTGGCATTACCGTTACGTCGGACGCTACCACGCAATGAAGATGCACGAATCCGGACTTTGCTTTGAAGAATACCTCAAAGAAATAAAGAAGTAACGGTGTTTTGTTGAGACTCCGTCTCAAACTCTGCTTAGAAAACTTTTTCGGGAAAAAGTTTTCTAAAAACTTTCAAAAAGCTTTATTTATCCTTTTCCATTAAAGTTTTTTGAATGGGTTCGGGGAATCTTTTTTCTAAAAAGATTCCCCAATTTTTTTACTCTTTTTTGTTGAGACTCCGTCTCAAACTCTGCTCAGAAAACTTTTTCGGAAAAAAGTTTTCTGAGAACTTTCAAAAAGCTTTATCATTCTTTTTCTATTAAAGTTTTTTGAAGAGGTCCGGAGGAACTTTTTTCTAAAAAAGTTCCTCCGCTCAATTTCCCCACATATAAAAAACGCCTTGGAGTGAAGTCCAAAGCGTTTTTGTTTTGTTGACTAATTAGTCTGCTGTCAGACCGGAACGTTCGATACCCTGTACAATGTACTTCTGACCGAAGAGGTAGAGGATGATAAGCGGTGTAACTATCAGAATACCGCAGGCATTCTTGATAGCAGCCGTATACATCTCGGGGCTTGCGCACGCGGCAACGTTGAGCGCCTTCGGAACCTTGATGATGTCCGGAAGGAGCGTCGGTCCGGTGAACGTGTAGAACATATCGGTGTAGAAGTTGTCGGTCCACTGCCAGCAGAACGAGAACATGAACACTGTTATGAGCATCGTAACGGAGTTCGGGAGAATGATCGTAAAGAACGTCTTGAAGATGCCAGAGCCGTCGAGGTAAGCGGACTCTTCAAGTTCGTCCGGGATACCGCGGTAGAACTGTCTCAGCATGAAGATGTACAGACCGTTCTTGTAAGCAAGTCCCGTTACAGACAGTATCCACAACGGCCAGTTCGTGTTCAGGAGGTTAAGCGACGATCCTGTGATCAACTTGATTATTCCGAGAACGTCGAAATACTTGAACTTCATGAACATCGAAAGCTGGAGCGTGGTATGCGGAACGACCATCGTAAAGATGACGAGCAGGAACAACAGTCCGTTGCCCTTGAATTTGAACTTTGCAAAGCCGTATGCGATGAAGCAGCATACGAAAGTCTGCAGAAGCGCGCATACAAGGGAGAGAACGAACGTGTTCAAAAGTCCCGTGAAATAGCCGTTGTACTTGATGATAGCGCCGTATGTGTCAAGAGTCGGATGCTTCGGAACAAGGCGAACCGTAACGTCAACGAGGTCTTCCGGAGACATGAACGAAGACGAGATCTTCGAGAAGAACGGGAAGAGGATTACGTAGGAAATTCCGAGCAGAAGCAGGAATCTGAAGAGATACCAGCCGACCTTCTTCAAGGTATAGAGGTTTACGAACTTTGCTTTCAGTCTCTCAAGCAGAGGTGTTCTTTCAAAGTCGACTCTGATTTTGTTTTTTGTTTCTTTTTTGATCTTGATATCGTTATTCATAAATCACAGCCTCCTTTCTCAGTCTTTCCTCTGATAGAAGATGAACGCACTCAAGCATCCTGCAACAATGGCTATGATCAGTATTACGATGAGGAAGTACATCCACGACATCGCGGAGGAAAGAACGTCTCCGTTTGTCGATGATTCGTACACACCGTCGATGTACTTCATAACCTTGTTGTCCGACGACGTAAATGCGTCGATGATCGTGTAGATTGTGTTTACAAGGATCATCGGGCTGACCATCGGAAGTGTGATCTTCCAGAATGTTTCCCATCCGGATGCACCGTCTATGGAGCAGGACTCGTAAATAGCCGGTGAAATGGACTGAAGACCGGAAAGGAAGATAAGCATCTGTACGCCGCAGCGGTTTACGATACTGAAGATGTTGTTTACAAGTCCTACGACGTATTCAACGATCTCCGTACCGATCATCATGTTCGAGAACAGCTTCTCGAAGTCGAGGACCGATACGATCTCTGCCGCTGCCGACGCTTCACCCGAGCCGTCGTCGATACCGGTGGAGCTTTCCATATACGACGAAAGGATGTTTGCACTGTCGATTTCGGAAATAAGACCGGTCGTCAGAATGACGGGGATGAAGAATATCGCTCTGAACGCCGCACGTCCCGCTATCTTCTGGTTTAAGATGATAGCGACGAACAGCGAGAAGATGACAATTGACGGAATATCAAGGATAAGCTGTTTAAGTCCGGATATAAGTGTCGTAACGTACGAGGAGTCGACCGTGATCGCGTCCTTGTAGTTCTGGAATCCGACGAAATTCAGCTTGTAGCCGCCGCCTATCAGAAGCTCGATCTCGTTGAACGAGAATCTTATCGAGTCAAAAATGATAGGCAGATAGATGAAGAGGAAGCCGATGATGAACGGAAGAACGAACAGCCAGCCTGCTCTTGCCTTTCTCGCATCAAGAGAAGCCACACTGCGTTTCTTCTTACGGGGAGCGTCGATTTTTATTTTCTGCTTGCTTGCATCAATGTTCAAATTCATTATCTTTGCCCCCTTTCTCAGTCAATTCTCACGAAGTTAAGTGCGCCGATGTTGTATGTTTCACCGCCGTACTTGACCGTGATGTCGTAAGAGTTATAGTTAAGAATGAACTTAACGCCGTTTTCATACTCGACGAGGACTACAGTGCCGCGAACTGTCTTGTATCTCTGTTCCTTTGCGGCTACGTCTTCTTCTGTCGTGTATGTCAGAAGAATCTTTTCTGTCCTTGCTTCGATCTCTTCCTGTGTCGGGACAGTGCTCATGGACTCGTAGTCTTCGCCGTCGAGTCTCGCGTACAGTCTCTTGTTTCTGAGTTCCTTTACAAGTGCTTTTTCAGCTTCTGCAAGTGCTCTCTGATAATTGTCTTCAGCGAGCTTCTCTTCTGCCTCGATTTCGTCGGCATCGGGAGTTCTTGTAGCCTCAAGGAAGTCGTGACCTGTAATATACTCTGTCTGGAGATCGTGTGTAGCGTCGTTCAGGATCGAATAATACTTTACAACATCGTCTTTCCAAATATCGTATGTTACGGAGTAGTATTTACTCATCGTAATGTCTTCTTTGAGGAGGCTCGTGTTCTGATACGACAGTACGAAGTACATCGAAGCACCGTTTTCGATAGCGTTGAGGATAGCTTCGTTGATGTCGCCTTCCATATTGACCGCAGAACCTGTGAGCACCTTGGAGCCGTGGTAAACCATTCCGAGGAACGGCACGGATTCACTGGTCTTGTTGTACTTCGACGAAGTAAGAGAAGCGTTCAGCACTACGTCAGCGTACTGCATTACGTAGGAGTTGCCTCCGTCGACCATGATGTTGTCGTACTTGTCGTTCATATCTGCGAGGAGTTCCATTGTGAACTCCTTGCTGTCTTCGCGGTGGTACGGCTCGTCTTCGTCGAAGTCGGAGTTAAGGTCGGTACCGAGAGTAGCAACCGAGATGTTCGGGTTGTTGTATTCAAGGTAGAGCGGCTCGAAGTGAGTGTAAAGTCTTGAGAAGCTCGAAGGAGAAATAGCAACTGCTCTTGTTGTGCGGAACGTCTGGATAGCGGCGTTATATTCTCTCTTCGTTGTGTAACGGTTATCGATAGTCTTTACGGCGTCTGCCTTCTTCGATACACCGTCGAAGAGGTCTTCGTTTCTGATATACGAGAAGTCGAAGTCGGGATAAAGTCCGAAATCTTCTTCGTTTGCGTACTCGGTGAGTTCTCTGAAGCCTGCGTTGCCGCCGACTACATCGTCCCATTTAAGACCGTACGGAACTGTGGAGGCAAGTCCGCCGTTCGCGTAGCCCGTGAGCTTGAAGTTGATGTTCGATACACCGTAATCTTTAAGCTCGGAGTACATTGTTTTGATGTCCTCAAAGGTGGTAAGCGGCTTATCGACGTCAACCGGGAACGAAAGCACTCTTTCCGTTGTTACGATCGAGCCGAACGACTCAACGAAAAGCGGAAGATCGTTCTTCGTGTTCTCAGCGGTCTTCTTTTCGAGAACGCCCTTCTTTGTGAGGTAATCACGGTATGCAGTTGCCATACCTACCCACGACGGATCGTAAGCCTCGTTCGTGTCTGTCGCTTTGTCACGGAGGAAGATGTACTGGATTCTGTAGCTTCCGGTGTACTTTCTCTTCGACGTAACAGTCCATGTGGCACTGTCGGAGACGGAAATGGAGTCTGCGAGGTTATATTCGTCGGACGGACGCGGTGTGAATGTCGCGTAAACCGTGTTGTACGGGTGGAGAAGACCGCCGCACTCTGCCATGAGGGATGCGAGCGAGTCGCCTTCCTTGATAACTGCGAGGAATGCGTTCGAGTAGTCTATCTGCGGCCAGATATAGTCTTCGTAGTTGTCGTCTTCAGGTTCCGGCGGATCAACAATTTCACCGTAGTTGGTGAGCAGTCCGAAGTAAGGCATTGTCATCTTTTCGGCGTGCTGACCTGCTATCTCATGGTAAGCGTAGTCGGAGCCGTACAGCTCACCGGATACGTTTACGGGCTGACCGATGTAATCTTCGTATCTGATAAGTGCGCCGGAGCCGTCGGGAATGAGCGAATAACCGGTGAACTTATTGTTACCTGCTCCGAAGTACGGAAGAACCGTTACTGTCTGGAACTGGTACGTACTTTCGTCGAATTCGATACCGTTTGCCGGAAGTCTGACTTCGAGTCCGTCTTCGTTGAGCGTATATTCAAGGCTCATACGGAATCTCGGCGGAGCGGCGTCGGTGCCGGTGTACTTTGTGATCTCGTGGTCATATTCGAGCTCTTCATAAGAGTACAGCGGGCAGTATTTCTTTACGATCTCTTCGCAGGTACGAAGCTCTTTGTTTGTGATTTCGGGCGTGCAGGCATAAACAGCCATTTCAAGGGTGATCGGGTATTTTGCCTGGAACTCGGCGATCTGACGAGCGGTCAGTGTCTGGTCGTCCTTATCGTACTTCGTATAGAACGATCTGAGCTTATCGAGATCCCAGTCATCGTCGATGTTCTGAAGGATCATCTGCTCAAAACGTTCAACAGTGATCATACGCGGTACAAGTCTCATAACGTTCTCTTCACCGAGAGTGTACTCGACACGGATACCGTTTTTGATGTTCTTGAGTTTGATCTGACCTCTTTGTGCGGCTTCAACGTAGGAGAGCATCGTCTTCTGGTTGCCGTTGTCGAGGTATGTGATGATAAGCTGGGAGAGGAGCTTCTGCTTTGTCTGCTTGGATATTGACTGGTCTGTCCAGCCTATATCGTAGGGGTTCGAGAAGTAAACCTGATCCGACACGGTATCTTTTACCGCAACTTCGCCTGTGTACTCTTCAAACCAAAGCTGATAGCCGTACGCTTCTCTTACCAATATCATATCGGCGAGCTTTTCGTCGGGGGATGCATACATGTGATTCGGGTAGTCGATCAGCGGATCTTCGTTTTCGTCGACCTTATCGTACCAATCGGCGTTTACGAATACCGGAAGAGCTGTCAGGAGCATTACCAGAGTAAGGAATGCTGATATTATTCTTTTCGTTTTCATATCAATAATCTCCTTTCTCCGTTTACATTCTGTAGCTGATCTCGGCTACGATATTTGTTACGAACGATACTATCTTGCCCATCAGAGACGAGAACAGGATTCCGATGAACATTATGAATGCCATACCGACGATAGTCACGATGCAGGTGAGGATGTTCTTTCCTACCGAATAGTCGTGAGTTACCATCATGGCTATGAAGACGAGAAGTCCCATCCAAAGGAGCGATGCCGAGAAGAGCAGCGAAACGATGCCCGCTTC
Organism: Eubacteriales bacterium; assembly: GCA_045643285.1. Lineage (GTDB taxonomy): Bacteria > Bacillota > Clostridia > Oscillospirales > CAG-272 > UMGS1696. Next base: position 26,813 of record JAZUKN010000101.1, on the reverse strand, counting down.
CTTTATCGTGAGTATGTTCGAGATGAGCGTACTCGGAAGAATAAGGAGTACAAGAGGTGTGAGGCAGTAGCAGCACGCGATGAAGATGTCCTTCATGGAGCCTTCGCCTTCAAACAGTGTGGTGAGACACCAGTTCGCAATTACCCAGAGGAGAAGCGGAACTGCAACAGCGGTGATCGCGCTGAAGATGTTCATTGTAGCGTTTACTCTCGGTGCGAAGATGTAACCCATACCGATAGTGTTGTAGTAGTAAACGATGATCGTTGCAAGAAGGATGATGAACGCACTTCTCATCGAGCCGCGTTTCTCGTGCTTCAGATCCCAGAAGCCGTCGAACGGATGCACGATGACGTGGAATGCGTAGAGAAGCTCTTCCTTGATGCTCTTTCTGCCGGGTTTGAGAGCGGTTCTCTTGTTAACCTTTGCCGCATAGCCGAAGAACTTGACGAGAAGCACTGCGACTACCACGATGACTATCGGGATGATCCAGAAGAACTTGTTAGCCCACTGTTTTCTGATTTCCTTATAGGAATCGGAGTAGTTTGTGATCTCGTAAGCCGCCTTGAAGTAGTCCATGGACTCTTCGTATTTACCCTGGCGGTAGAGAGATTTACCGATCTGGACATAAGCGGAGTCGAAGTTGTTGTTTCTCTTCAGAATTTCCGTCCAGTCGTCGATGGTCTTTGAATATTCCATCGCGTTGTCGTGTTCAAGAGCGCCTATGAGGAGGTCTGCGTACTCTGTTCTTCTGAAAGCGACGATGTTGAGGTTCGTCTTGTCGAGAACGAGTATCTTCGAGCCCTGGTAAGCAACTGCAACGGCTGTGTCGATATTACCGACCTGCATACCGTTCTTATCGCCGAAGACGAAGAGAAGGTCGCCGTTTTCGTTGTAAGTGAAGACCTTGGAACGCTTCTGGTCAATGATCGACCATGTTTTTTCCGGTCCCATTGCAACGTCAACGATTCTCGATGCACCCGTGATGTCTTCTTCGGAGAGCTGTTCGTCTGCAACTACGACTTCACCTGCCGGCGGGAAGAAGCCGTTACGCTTCATAACGTCCGTACCGGATGCATTGAGCTTCTTTACGGGAGCAAATGTCGTCGACGTGTCGCCTGTCATAAGAGCGTTCTGCTGAGCTTCAGCGTCAAGAGCAGACGTCGTAACGTAAATGAAGTTATCGTCGTCGATCGTGATGTTGTTGTACTCAGTGGAGACGTACTGTTCGGAAAGCTCACGCTGTTCTTCGGTCTGGATCTTTCTCCAGAGAAGTTCAAGCGGAGATACCACAACCTTTGTAGCACCGATGAAGCCGAAGAAATCGCCCTTTGTGTTGATTACGATAACGCCCTGGTATGTAGTGGACGATACTACGAACAGTCTTCCGTAGTCGTCGGCAACGCAGGCGATCGGCTTGTAGATAGAGCCTTCTTCAAAGAGGTTCGATTCGGGCTTCTGAATTGTTCTGATGTAGTTACCTTCGATGTCGAACATTACGATACGGTTGTTTTCGGTGTCGCATACGAAGATATTGTCTTCATTTACATATACACCGGCGCATCCGTTGAATGTATCCGGAACACCTTCGGTATTTACGAAGCTTCTTATTTCATATAAGAACTTCATATATCTGTCGAGGACGATGACTTTGTTGAGTCCTGCGTCCGCGATGTAGATCTTTTCGTCGGGACCGACGAAGAGGTCTCTCGGGTCCTTGAGTTCTGTCGTAAGTCCCATATAAGCGGAGTCAACTACCGTATCCGGAACGTAAGCCTGAGGGGATGTAAGCACAAGTCCGAGAGATGAGTATGTATATGTGGCATACGCATCTGCGGCGGCAAGCACCGACTGAGGCAGGAACATGAGAAGTGCGAGCATTATGAGGAGGATTCTTACAAGTTTTTTCATTTTCATATTCCTCCTTAGTCCTTCATACCGCTGGAACCCATCGTTTCAATGATGTTCGACTGCGATACGACGAAGACGAGGATCGGCACGATCATCATAACAACGGTGGATGCGGCGGATGCACCGGAACGGGTAATACCTGCGGCGGTGATCTGACCGATAGCGTAGTTGAGAGTCTTTAACTGCTCGGAGTAAACGAACGCGGATGCGCCCTGTCCCCAAAGTCCCTGGAACGAGTAAATGATAAGCGTCAGCCATGCCGGTTTTACCATAGGCATCGCTATCGACCAGAACGTTCTGAGTTCGCTTGCGCCGTCAAGACGCGCGGACTCAAGAACGGCAGTCGAAACGTTCGATTCCATGAAGTTTTTCATGAGGTACAGGCCGAGCGTCGAGCACCATGCCGGAACGATGATTGCGAAGTATGTATCGACCCAGCCGAGCGCCGACATTGTGATGAAGTTTACGATACCGGTAACGGTAGCCGTAAACATAAGGGATTTCTGAATAAGCCAGAAGCACTGTTTTCCGCCGGGGAAGTCGATCTTTGCGAGTGCGTAAGCGCATATCGACGAAAGAACGAGGTTACCGAACGTACCGCCTACGGAGATAAGCACCGTATTGAAGATGTAACGTGAGAACGGTACCCACGAGTCGCCCATTAAGTTGAACAGATCCTTGAAGTTGTCGAACGTAGGCTTGACAGCGTAGAATCTCGGCGGGAAGTAGAACAGCTCGTTAAGAGGCTTGAGTGACTGAACGACGGTGTAGTACATAGGCAAAAACATGAATACACCGAAGATTGCAAGGATTATTGTGATACCGGCGTCTCCGCCTGCAGAGCGGTTAAGGACGACCTGGTGTCTTCTTGTTCTCATTTTTCCCATGTTATTCACCTAACTTCCTGATCAGTTTAGTTACGAGCACGTTCGCACCGATCATCATGAGGAACAGTATGAAGGAGATCGCGGATGCGTATCCGACCTCCCAACGGTTGCTCTGATATTCACCTAGGTGGTGGGACAGCGTGTAACCAACGTAATCTGTCGGAGGATTGCCTGCGAGGGACGTAACGATGCCGCCGAATCCGAACGAGCCTGTGATCGAGAGCACGGCACCGAACATGAGCTGTTCCTTCATATTCGGAAGCGTTACATACCAAAGCTCCTGCCATCTGCTCTTTACGCCGTCGATGGCTGCCGCCTCGAACTGCGCTTTATCAATGCCCTGGAGACCTGCGATAAATGCAAGGAACGATGTACCGAGCGACGTCCACAGTGCAACGATGATACATAGCGTCATGATGTATTTCGGGTTCTGGAACCATAGGATAGGTGCGTCGATCAGTCCCATATCCATGAGGAAACCGTTTACGATACCGTAGGAGTCGGAGGAGAAGAGGTACTTCCAGATGAGGTATACGTCTCCGGCGATTGACGGTGCGTAGAAGATAAGCGTTACGATCGAACGGATCTTCGGAGGAAGCTCATTGATGAACCACGCAACCACGAAAGAGATGATGTACGACGCCGGACCTGTTACAGCGGCGAAGATCAGAGTATTCTTCAGAGCCGTGATGAAGAGGTCGTCATCGAGGAACAGTGAAATGTAGTTATCAAGGAAGATGAACTTCGGAGGTTCAAGCATATTGAACGACGTGAAGCTGAGGAAGAGGGATGCTGCGATCGGAATGATCGTGAAGATAAGGAAGAGAATCATAAACGGCGCTACCATGAAATAAGCTATCTTGTTTCTCTTGATAAGGAACCACGTCCACTCCGCTTTGGTCATATCGTGATGCGTTTTGACCTGTTTAGGTGTATTTTTACCCATGATTACTCTCCTTTCCTTCATTTATTTATATATGACTCAAGAGCGTTCGCCGCATCTGTGAGATAACCGGCGATCTCTTTGAGTTCGGGTACGGATGTCGAGAGTCCTGCGGCTGCCGCACGAAGCTCTTCGATGTCTTCGCTTTCGATAGCTGCGGATGCTGCTGCGACTTCCTTGGTATCCTTATAATCTTCGAGAGCTTCGATAGCCTCTGCCGCCTGACCGAGTCTCTTGGACGCAAGCGTCTGACCGATCTCAAGCGTTTCGAGGTTAAATTCTGTTCTCTTACGTGTTACTTCCTTGTTGATCGCATTGATATTTCCGAGAAGCGAGTCAACCGGGTCTGCGCTGTTATTATAAGCCGCGTTGAATGCGAACTGCGTATAACGGTCGATGATGTACGAGCCGGGATAGTTCGGTATGCCCGTCGTGTTATCCATCTGCTTCATAAGCTGGCTGTACTCTCTCGAAGTCCACGGAAGTTCTTCAAGAGCTTCGATGTTAGCCGTTGCGTTCTTTCCGGCAGGGCCGAGAAGTGCAACGAGTTCGTTCGAGTAGTCGACCTGGAAATCCTTGTCGGTGTACCAGCACATGAACGTCCATGCTGCCTTCGGATCGTGAACGCCGCGCATCATAACGAGTGCGCTTGTTGATCCGATCGCCACATTATTTATAGAGCCGTCCGGCTGTCTTGTACCCGGAATCGGACCGAACTCCCACAGACCTGCAATTTCCGTTGCGAAGATGATGATGTTATTGTAAGTCGTGTAGTCGGAAATGAATATCGGCATCTCGCCCGTTCTGAAACGGTTTGCGGCGTCGAACGTAACGGGAAGCGAATACTGCGTGAACATATTCGTCATTGTCTCGAACGCTTCAAGCGAGAGGTTCGAGTCAAGGTTGATTCTCATGCCGTCATCCGCCCAGAGCTGTCCGTTTCTCTGGTAGATGTAAAGTGTTGCACCGCTCGGCATACCAAGCGTCATATTGTTGAACTGGAGCACCGGGATAAGTGCGAGCAGGTCGTCCCATGTTTCGGGAACGTCAACACCGAGGTCGGCGAGAATATCTGTACGGTAGAACATCATCGGCCACGACTGACCGTCCGGCAGGCCGTATGTCTTTCCGTAAAGTGTAAGCGGGATCAGTGCGGATTCCTCGAATCTCTGTGTGACTTCGCCGAAATTGGAGAATACCTCGCGCATATCCGCGTTGTATGCGATAGTGTCTTCGTCTTCGTCCTCTTCGTCCTCATACGCTTCGGGGTTCAGCGCAAGAACTGCGGAACGGATAGCGTACTGGATCGGGTCTGCGCCGGCACCCGGAAGTGCAACGTCGGGACCTACTCCCGCGAGAACGGACGGAAGAAGCGTGCCGCCTGCAACGAGCTTGAGGTTTGCGTTTACGTCATTGTTCGGCGAGAAGTTGTTATCTATGAGGTTACGCATGATCTGTGCCTGGTCACGGCCTGTCGTAACCCAAACTTCAACTTCGGACGACTTCTTGTTCTTTTCGTCTTCGTCGGACGCACCGAGAGAGTTATAGTCGGTGAAGAACGAAACAAAGAACTGCTTTATTTCGTACCAGAACGATTTGAAGAATCCTGCTTCCGCGACCTTCTTTTCTGCGGATGCAGGCTGAATGTCGATCCAGTCGATCTCTACGGGCTGGTTCTTTACTGTGTTTACCCATTCACCGAGAGTACCTACGTCGGATTTAAGCTCACCGATGTTCTTTGCGATCTCGCTCTCGTTCGTACCCATTTTCTGAAGCACTCTTGCGATCTGTTCAAGAGTAGCAGAGTTTTCGGACTTGATGTTCGCCATATTTTCGACGTAGGAAATTACGTCGTAAAGGTTGTTCGACTGATCAAGAAGGTCGATGACAACATCGGGAAGCACTCTGCCGAAACCGTAGTCACGGTATTCATCGGGTTCAGCGCCCGTCAGCTTGAGGATCTCAAGGTAGTCGTTGTTGATAGCCTTCATGATGTTCGTCACCTTACGGACTATCGGACCCATTTCACCGAGCGTTACTTCCAGGCGAAGAGTGTGCTTGCCGGGTTCAAAGTAGAACTCAAATGTCGTAGCCTCGTCGGTTGCAGCCTCGACCTGCCACTTTGAGTCATAGTTGAACTTGATGTAGTTTGCTTCTTCAAACGGTACTTCTCCGTCGATGTATATTCTTCTCGACGTGTACATACCGGAAAGCTCATCCTGTCTGTACCTGAATACGATCTCGTAAAGACCTGCGCTCTCTATATCAAATTCGTATTCGATCCACTGACCCGGGGTCTGCCACTTTTCGCTGCCTATGGAGTTGAGCATGATCTTTGCGGCGTCCTGCGGCTCGGAAATAGCGGATTTACGGTCGTAGATCGGGTAAATAGTGAAGTCGGAGGTCTTCGACGGCATTTCTGCGTTGAGGTGGATAGGCTCAGCGACGGCTTCCGTCTTTCCTGCGACGTATTCTTCGTAAGAGATCTTGTCCTCGTAAGGATATAGGGTGATCGTGTTGAGGATGACCGGTTCGCGGACTCCCTCAAAGGCGATAGTGTTCTCACCCTTTGTGAAGTAGAACTCGAACGGGTTTGCGTAGTAACCGTTGGAGTCGATCAGCTCGTACTCCTGCCATTCGTGGAGAACGTATGCTCTCGGGCGAAGCTCGTTACCGTTGACGTCAAGCTCGAATCTGCCGTTTTCGGCATAATGGTTGACCCACGACTTCTTCAGAAGAAGATAACGTGCTTCTGCGAACGGAACGGTACCGTTTATGTAGAAAACTCTTTCGATCGAGTTTGTCTTGTCGGTAACTGAGATGTAATCCGTTCTTATTGCGTAGAGACCGTCTTCGGGAACGTTCACTTTCCATGTAACTATGCCCGTGTCTCCCACCATAAGGGATTCGCCGCTCTTGCCCTCGTAGTCACGGACAACGGATACTTCCGCCGTCGTGTTTTCGGTGTCATAGTCGGCAGCCTTGATGATGATTTCTTTCTTTGCTCTCGGAACCGAAGCGTACTGTTCCTGATAATCGGAATAGGGCTTGGAGTTCAGAGAGTCGCTGATATCCTTGAGAGACGATTTTCCTTCAGTCGCTTTCGTTGCTTCCGCCGCCGCAAAGGTCGGGAACACCGAAAGAGCCATGAGGAGAACCAGAACAAGCGAGATCAGCCGTTTGCTTGTGGTTTTTGTCATAGGAACCTTCCTCCTGCAAGATTTTGAGCCGTCAGATCGTCATCGGCTCCCCCGCTATGGGGTTATATTCTCGGACAAGAATTGTCGAAAACATATTTTCCGCCGGGATCGGCACATTTCCGCGCTTTTTCCGGCAATAGGCATACTTCGACAGTACCGCCTATTTTGACGTATCATAATAGTACCACAAGGTGGCGAAAAAGTCAAGGGAAATGGAGTATATTGTCGGAATCAAAAATAAGGTGTCGGCGGCAGAATATGCAAGAAAATATACATATTATATACCCGTGGCGGATACGTCTCAGCCGCAGTGAAACTTGTCGCTATCTTTCTTGGATTTATGTAAGCGAAATTTACTCATATGTAAGTATGTATCGAAGAATATATGTAAGTTGTCAACAACATATCAAGCGAGTATCAGTAATTTTATTGTGCATTATTTTCGTATTGTAATTTTTGTTTACCATAATTTCGTGCCGTCTCGCAGAATCGGGATTCGTTCAACGGGCGTATCACTTGCATAATATTTGTTGAATCTGCACAAAATTAATGCTGGTTTTTTTACACATATACAAGTTGCACAAAAACCCTTTTCGACACAAAAAATGTCTTCCGATCTGTGTGGGAAAAATGAATTTCTTTTGAACTATTCGACGAAAAGCAACGAGAAAGAGTGATAAAAAATTCACTTTTTTGAGTAAAAAATTACAAAAAATACTTGACACAAAGCCTGATTATGTTATATAATTTAGACTCAAGTAAAGTTTGAGGAAGGTGTAATTATGTATTATATCGGTGTTGACCTCGGCGGTACGAACATCGCCATAGGTATCGTTGACGAGAGCTTTTCCATCGTGAAAAAAGGCAGTGTTCCCACAAAGCCGGAACGCGGTGCCGACGCGATAATCGCTGATATGGCTGCACTCGCAAAGAAGCTGCTCAGTGAAGAAAACATTCTCCTCTCAGACGTCGCATACGCAGGCGTCGCAACTCCCGGAACGGCAAACAACCAGACCGGCGTTGTTGAATACGCGAACAACATTCCGTTTGACAGATATCCGCTCGCAGACAAGCTCTCCGCTCTTCTCGACGGCACAAAAGTTTACATTGAAAACGACGCTAACGCGGCAGCAAAGGCGGAAGCTATCGCCGGTGTTGCGGTTGGCGCTCCGATCTCCGTAATGATCACGCTCGGCACCGGACTCGGCGGCGGCATCGTCATCGACGGTAAGGTCTACTCCGGCTTCAACTTCGCAGGCGGCGAGCTTGGTCATACAGTCATCGAAAAAGGCGGCAAACCCTGCACCTGCGGCAGACGCGGATGCTGGGAGGCTTATTCTTCCGCAACGGGACTTGTCAACATGACAAAAGAGCATCTCGTCAAGGCAAGAGCAGAAGGCAGAAAGACACTTATCGACGATATGATCGGCGACGATCTCTCGAAGATCACCGCACGCACGGCGTTCAACGCACAGAAAGAGGGCGACGCTCTCGGAATTGAGATAGTTGACGAATATCTTTCTTATCTCGCCTGCGGCATCGTGAACCTTATCAACATTTTCCAGCCGAATGTTCTCGTTATCGGCGGCGGCGTTTGCCACGAGGGTGAAAACCTTCTCCGTCCGCTTCTCAAAAAAGTATTCGCAGAAACATACACGCGCGAAGGCACTCCGAGAACCGAGATCAAGCTCGCAAAGCTCGGCAACGACGCCGGAATCATCGGTGCGGCTGTCCTCGGTCAGTAAACCCAACTATACAGAATCAGCCCTGAAATCACTTTGGAATGTGACCTCAGGGCTTTTTTCTTTACATAATATACAGTTTCCCTTCCATTTCGGCTTCATCCGCAAGCCGGAATTTTTTTCTGACTTCCCACGCGCTCTCGCCGTCATCGGGGACGTAAAGACGTATCACGGCTTCGTCCGTATCGGTCTGCGAATCGGTTTTCACGGGAGTGATCGCCGTGGCGGCTGTTATCTGTTCACTTCCGAGAAGGATCCCGGCGATCGCCGTTTCAGCCGTCACGGAAAGGCTTTCTCCCTCGTCACGCACCGTTATTTCGGGAACGGTAACGACGACCTTCCCGCAAAGTCCTGTGCCTTCGCTGTCCCCTGCCCCGTCCGCCGCTTCGCATTCGTATCTGAACGGGATGCCGATCTCATCCGTCGCGCTCTCGCCATCCCCTACAGAACAGAGTGTCACGCGCACGTTTCCGCTGACCGTCAGCCGTCCGTCGTTTACCGTGCATCTGTCAACGAAGCCGCTTCCCCACGAGGTGAGATATTCCGTATCGGGACGTTTTTTCGCCGTGCCGTTCAGCGTCAACCTGCCGTTCACAGCCGCGGCAGGCGTGTACGGCGTGAAATCGGACACCGTGAGGCGATAGTCGGACGAAGTGAGATAAGCGTCGTCCGTGACCTCGCATTCGGCTGTCTTCATAACGTCGCAGTCGATGTCGTACTCCATACGCCAGGAGACGGTGCCGTCTTCCGCCGCGTCAAGCTCAGTCATGACGACGTTTGCAAACGCCGCCGCGCAGTTTTTCTCTCCGGCAATATTGTCGGGGAGTGATACGGTTTCGTCGACAGGCGCTCTTCCGCGAGAGGACGCATAACCTCCGTCCGGCGTTTCGACAAGAACGGTGATAAGTGCGTCGCCCTTTACGGTGGCTTCGTTTTTCGCGGCAGGTGAGATCCGAACATCGTTTATGACGATCTCGCCCTGCGCCATGATTATTCTCGCGCCTGCCTGCTCGCGGATAGTGCCGGACACCTCGGCAGGTTTACGAATCTCTGTGAGGCAAGCCGTGCGGTGTGTTTCGCATTTGCGGCGGACTGACGATTCGTCGCCGTCGGAAAGCTTAAGTCCGCAGTCCTCTGGCTTTTCTGAAAGCGCAGACAGACGCACGCGCGAGGACAGTGTGAATCGTCTCGGCGCAGTCACGCGGCATGAGACGTTCTCGACAGCAGACGAAAGGACAATATCGTTCGCGCCGTACAAGCCCTCGTCGGTTTTGAGCGGAATGTGTCCGGTATACGACGAGGTCTGCGATGTCTCGGCGACACGCCCGTTTTCGTCGGTGTAAAGGACGGTATACGTCACGCCGCCGTCGGTCTCAAGCTCGTCTCCCGTGAGGTATTTTCCGTCGACCGAGACGGCAGCGCGCACGCCTATTACTCTGCGTATCTCGGGCTGATAATCCGGCAGAGTAAAGTCCTCGCTGACGTCGGCAGTCGCGCCTGTATCGAACCGTTTGGTGAATAATTTTGTTTCCATAGATGATCCTCCGGATGGGAATTTACATTACAGAACAGTATATTCGCCTCCCGGCGTGTGTATTCCGTTTTTCGCCTGCGCGAAGCGCAGAACTTGCACGAAGTGCAAACTTCACACGCCGGAGGCGTACTTCACCGCCAAAGGCAACTTCACTTGCGCGGAGCACAAACTTCACTTTTCTTTAACTTACACAAATTATTCGGCTTCGCACGAACTGCATCTGTATACTGTAGGGCAAGGGTTTATGTCCTGCCGCCGAACGGGTTGCACTTTCTTTATATCTACAAAAGGTAGAAAACGTCGGGGACGTTTTCAAATTATCTTTTCCCACTACGCGTGGGGCGCACAAGAGCGTACCGCGACGCTCTTGTGAATCACCGCGCTTAGGGGGAAGGTCGCTACGCTCTATCCCCCCTAAGAACCCCTTTGCTACAGAGCGAGTGCGACGGTGAAGAGGATTTAGATTGCTAATAATAGCGCGCTGCCGCTCATACGTTCTTTTGTGCAGGGTTTTTGCTCAATGAGCAGGAATTACTCAATGTTGTAAACTGCAAAAACGCCTCAAAAAACTGCGGCAGCATAATCCTACAGTCGATTTATGTTTGCTTAAAGCCGAAAACTGAAGAAACGATTTGTGTTATCAAGCGTCTTGAGACGCGGAACGGAGGAGGGAAATCCAAAAGGGAACGTAGTTCCCTTTTGGCGCCCAGATCGTTAAGATGTCGGCGAGGACATCTTAACCGCCGCCACGCGCAGTGGCATCAATGCTGAAAACGTTGAAGACGTTTTCTTCCTTTTGCCTATATAAAGAAAGTGCGGATCGTTCGGCGGCAAGAAAACACAAAAACCGCAGAACTCATGCCCTGCGGTTTGCTTTTCTTTAATTTTATTAGAATTTCTTCATCCTTACACTTCAAGAAGTGTGAAGCCCTTTTCGCGGAGAAGTGTTTCCGTTGCGACGTTGTCTTCAACGCGGAGAACAACGTGCGCCTTGCCCTTGTCCGTCACCGACGCGAACGCATAAAGATACTCTATTCCGATTCCCGCCTCGGTCAGTACGCGGAGAAGCTCCGAAAGTCCTCCTTTATAATCCGGGATCTGCACTCCGACGACTTCCGTAACGTTAACGACCTTTCCGGCTTCGGACAATGCCTGAGCCGCTTTTCTCGGATCGTTCACAATGAGACGGAGTACGCCGAAATTCTTCGTGTCGGCTACGCTGAACGCGCGAATATTGATATCCTCGTCAGCGAGAACCTTTGTTATTTCGTAGAGTGAACCGTTTTTATTTTCGGCGAAAACCGAAAGCTGTCTTATAGCCATAATGCCCTCCTGCTTTATTATTTTCCGTATAAATTTCTTCTGTCGACAACGCGGACCGCCTTGCCCTCACTGCGCACGATCGACTTCGGCTCGACTATCGAAACACCGGCGAGAATGCCAAGCTCCGCTTTGAGTGCGCCGACTATTTTCTGCTCGATCGACGCGATGTTCGTGACGGTATCGCTGAACAGTTCCGGCGTCATTTCAACAAGCACGTCTATCGTGTCGCTGACGCCTTTTCTGTCGACTACTATCTGATAGTTCGCCGTCAGACCGTGTTCGAGAAGCACCATTTCGATCTGCGACGGGAACACGTTGACGCCCTTGACGATAAGCATATCGTCCGTTCTTCCCATCGGCTTCGACATTCTGACGAACGTGCGTCCGCACGAGCATTTTCCGCGCGTCAGCACCGCAATATCCTTTGTACGGTATCTGATGAGCGGAAACGCCTCTTTTGTGATCGACGTGAACACGAGTTCCCCTTGTTCTCCGTCCGGAAGCGGTTTCATGGTCTTCGGGTCGATTATCTCGGCAATGAAATGGTCTTCGTTTATGTGCATACCGTGCTGTTCTTCGCACTCGTATGCGACTCCGGGACCGGAAAGCTCCGTAAGTCCGTAAATATCGTACGCTTTGATGCCGAGCTTTGCTTCAAGCTCGCGGCGCATCTCTTCCGTCCACGCCTCAGCGCCGAAAATACCGCATCTCAGCTTTATCTTGTCCCTTAGTCCGCGTTCGTAGATCGTCTCACAAAGATATTCGGCGTAAGACGGCGTACAGCAAAGCACCGTAGTGCCGAGGTCGGTCATAAACTGGATCTGTCTGTCAGTGTTTCCGGACGACATCGGAAGCGTGAGGCAACCGAGCCGTTCCGAGCCGCCGTTTATTCCGAATCCGCCTGTGAACAGACCGTAGCCGTAGCAGACCTGGCAGACATCCTCCGGTGTTGCACCGGCTGCCGCGAGCGCGCGCGCTGTGCAGTCGTACCACAGATCGAGGTCGCCGCGTGTGTAGCAGGCTATTACGCGCTTACCCGTCGTTCCGCTGGTTGAGTGGAGCTTAACGCAGTCTTTAAGCGAGCAGGACATAAGACCGAACGGATAAGCGTCTCGCAGGTCGTCCTTCGTGAGGAACGGGAGCTTCCATAGGTCATCACGGGAAGTGATGTCACCGGGTTCCACACCGGCGTTCTTCATCTTATTACGGTAATATTCGTTTGAGTCCCAGACGTGGCGCACGGTCTTTACGAGCCGTTCGTTCTGCCAGGCGCGTATCTGCTCCTCAGATGCGGTTTCTATATCTTTCTGAAAGTAATTTGCCATAGTAAATCCCTTCTTTTCTATACAATAATATTATCGCACGCTTTCGCCGCGATGTCAAGGAGAAAATAGAAGATTTCCGTTTTTTCTTTATGGGGAAATTATGCTGCGCGAGGCGGGCATTCATCCAAACCGAACGTTTGGCATCGGTTTTGTCGCTACGCGCGACGGCTGCACATTTGTCCAAACCGAACGTTTGGCATCGGATTTGTCCTACGCGGACGGCGCACAAGAGGTCAATGTTGACCTCTTGTGAATCACCCCACCAAAGAGGGGCAAGGTGCAAGCACATTTCCCCTCTTTGGAAACTCCCCTTTGTCACAAAGAGAGTGCGGCGGTGAAGAGGATTTAAGTCGCTAATAATAGCGCGCTACCGCTCATTATGAAGTATAACTTAATCGCTAATAAATGATAAGTTGTTCTTATCATTTGCAATCACTTTACAACAAAGGGGTTCTTAGGGGGAATAGGACGAAGTCCCTTCCCCCTAAGCGCGGTGATTGACAAGAGCGTCGCGGTACGCTCTTGTCCGCCGTCCGCGTAGGACATAACAAACAAATTGAAAACGACGTAAGTCGTTTTCTTCCTTTTGCCGATATAAAGTAGGTGCAGATCGTTCGACGGCGGGAGGAACGCGTATACATACGCACTGCCCTACAGTATATGGGGTGTGGTGCCGCGCGGAGCCGTGGGGTTTGCGCAAAAAAGAACGTGTCTCCACGTTCTTATTTTTTCAGACTCGCACCCTGCCGGCACGCAAGAGGACTTACTCCCGTGAATTTCTTGAAATTCCGGTAGAAATAGCTCGTGTTGTTGAAGCCCGTCAGTCTCGCCACCTCAGCGATCTCCATATCCGTCTTCTCAAGATACGACCGTGCCACCGCTATCCTCTTGTGCAGTATGTATTCGATCGGTCTCTCTCCCGTGTACTGCTTGAATATCCGGCAGAGATACTGCTCCGATATTCCTCCTGCCGCTTTGCAGAGGTCACTGAGCGTCACGTCTTCCGTAAACCGCTCATCAATGTATTCGATAACGCCGTCGAGCACCGGATTCGATTTCAGCGCCGTTTTCGGCATCTCAAGAGTCTCGCGGTTCATTTTTATAAGCATCGAGTATGTTTCAGCCGAGGCTGTATACGCGCCGTACTCCACGTCAGACGATATCGCATCGCCGATCCTTCTTATCGCCGCGGACACTCCGGCAGGATCGCGGAACGTCATGAACATATACTCCTGAACCGTGAACAGCTCCGTGTACAGATCGACAGACCCAAAATCAAAGCTCACCCAGTCTACGAGCCACTCTGATCCTTCGCCCCTCTTCTTTGAATGTCCGGGCGACGCAACGTACTCCACTCCGCTCGACACATACAGTCCGCACCCCGTCGACAATTCATAACGTTTGTCCCCGATCTTTACGGTTCCGCACCCGCCGACAGTTATCATCAAAAACGATGACGACGGAGAAACACGCGTAGCCTCAGTCTGAGGTGAACACACTCCGACACCGGTAACATATACCGGCAGATTTTTCTCTTTTCCGACAGGAGGATATGATACATATGTCACAGTCTCACCCCCGCTTTATCCTTTTTCCGTCAGTATTCATATAATTTCGCCAAAAAATTATTTATTGCATTTTACCACAACCCCAACAGCGATTGTATGAACAAACGGTTAATATACTGTTAATATTTATATTTATTCAGCAAAATCTGTATAATATACAGCAGATATCACGTTTTTTGACCATAAGAATGTGCAACCGATTCATTTTTCTTTTACCTGACCGATTTACAATACTTTGAAAAACACGCTGATTTTTTCTTCGAATTGTCAGAAAAAACTCAAAAAAACTTGACAACCGGCTCTTTCGGAAGTATAATGATAAATACTATGGAGTAATATGCAGGGAGGCGAAAAAACAGATGATAATTGACGTAACCGAGCTTATGAACCACCGTGCTGAGAAGATCGCCGTCGATTATGCGTTTGATCTTTCGCACACCGACTGCGAAACAGTCGACCTGCCCGACGACATCACCATTCCCGACGGAGGTATTAAAGTCGTCGGTACGATCTCCGATTCGTTCGGCAGACTTCTCTTCTCGGCTCACGTCACGGCTACGTACCTGACAAGCTGTGCGCGCTGTCTCGACGAGATAAGCGGAACGGTGGAGTTCGACGTCGAACGCAGTCTTCTCACATCCGAGGGCGGAAAAGGTATGCGCGACTCGCACCTCACCGACGACGGCGAATGGGACGGGATCACAGACGACGTGCTGACCGTGAACGACGCACGCATCATCCCCGACGCCGAGATCGTAACGGAGCTGTCGCTTGAGTTGCCGACGCTGTCCCTCTGCTCGCCCGATTGCCCCGGACTATGCCCGAAATGCGGCAAAAATCTCAAAAACGGCGACTGCGGATGCAAAAATCAAAAAGAAATCAATCCGAATTTCGCAATTTTGCAAAAACTACTTGATAATCAGAAATAAGTGTGGTATAATATATCTCGCTTTGATTATAAAATAAAAAAATGGAATTAACCGAGGGAGGTTTTAGAAATGGCTGTACCGAAGAGTAAAGTATCGAAGGCAAGAAGAGACAGAAGACGCTCCAACAACTGGAAGCTTCATCTTCCCGGAATGGTAAAGTGCTCGAACTGCGGTGAATACAATCTTGCTCACCGTGTATGCAAGAAGTGCGGTTACTATGACGGCAAACAGGTCGTAGCAAAAGAAGAAGCGTAAATCAAAAAATCATCCGTACGGTCTTCGGGCTGTACGGATACGCTTTTTTTCGGAGGTTTTTATGAATTACACCACCGTGCAGAAAAACGGCGGTCTGCTTACGGCAGTCGTCGCAGGGCTGTTCGCGCTTGCAGTGATATTCTGCTCCGTTCAGCCTGCGCTGACTATCCTCGGAAAGACCGTACCGCCCGTGATCTTCTTCGGGATCGGGCTGATCCTCTCGATAACGGCGATATATCTCATCCTGCGCTACAGAATGACGCGCTTTGAGTACGTCATCAAAAAGCGTGACGACGGTTATTCCGGCGAGATCATGGAAAAAGCGTTCGGCGACAATGCTCCGCTCGATTTCGTCGTATACAAGGCAATGGGAACGCGGCTCACGTCAATGGAATGCGTGCTCGCTCTGTCGGATTTCGTCGAAGCCGTACCGCTTGAAAAAGGCGTGAGAACGAAAAAAGACGTGCTTCGCGCATACGAAAAAGAGGGCTTCTCGTACTACGACTACACGCTGACGTTCCTCGCAAAAAAGACCGTCGAGCTTGTCTTCGCCGACGGCGAAAAGTTCGTCGGGATAATCATAGAAGCCGACAATCCCGTGGCAGATTTTTTTATCGACAAACAGAAACAAAATGATCCGGAAGCATGACTGCCTCCGGATTTTTTTATTTCAGCGAAGATATGTATTCTTCCACGTCAAACGGGTCGAGACGCGCGTCCTTTCTCAGATACAGCGGATGATGCGGATGACCGCCCTTTACCGACCGCTGTCCGCAGGTGAACCAGCGCGCGCCGTGTTTCTCGCCGAGCGAGATCATATCACGCACGCAATCAGGCAGATACGGACGCATATTGATGATAGTTCCCCATGCCGCCCAGATATCGGGAGACTGCGAGAGCGAGAGAACATAATCGAACGCTTTCATATTCTCGCGGTGCAGAACGGGGTTGAATTCCTTTTCCATGTGCTTCGGATCTGTTGCGCGTTCGGCGTAAACGTTAAACATAATAAAGCTGTCGTAGCCGTTTGCAAGGGCTATACGTTCGACGGATTTGAGCGTGTTGTCGAGATCGTCCGGCGCGGCGGTGGACGGATTTATACCGATCGCAATAAGCGGACGGGTGCCGCGTGTGCCGAGGATGTAACGATATTCGGAGTAGAAATCGGGAACGTACAGCCAGCGCGTGCGGTCGTAGCCGGTGTTTCCGGAGCCGCACAGTGCGTCTTCAAACGACAGCACATCGACATCTTTTGTAAGTAAAGCAGGAACGTGAGGCATAAGAGACTCCTTCGGAGAAAATGAATAATGAAGAATGAATGATGAATGATGAATAATTAGACAAAGCGAACATAAGTCTTGCAATTACTTTGTAACAAAGGGGTTCAACCGAGATGCGGGGCATCTCGACGACTTCGTTTACGAAGTCGGTAGGCGTGAATAGAGCGAAGCGACCTTCCCCCCTAAGTTGCCTGGATTCATAAGGACCCGGCAACGGAGGTGTCCAACCGAGATGCGGAGCATCTCGTCGAGTTCACGGAGTGAACTCGGTTATGCAGCCCCACGCGTAGTGGGGAAAAAACAATTTGAAAACACGAAGTGTTTTCTACCTTTTTGCCTATGTGAAGTATGTGCAGGACGTTCGGCGGGAGACCGATGGTCTCCCCTACTATGGGAAATATCGTATCACGCGCCGCTCTGAGGTTCGTGCAAATCCGCAGGACGTCGAGGGCGCCGTCCCCTACAGTATACAGGGGAATGATATTTCGTGCGTAGCCGTAGAATTTGTGCAAGTTAAAGAAAAGTGAAGTATGCGCTTCGTGCAAGTGAAGTTGCCGCCGGCAGTGAAGTTCGCCTACGGCGAGTGAGGTTTGCACTTCGCGCAAGTGATAATCAAGTGATAATATTATACCTCCTCCGCGAGGTATTTTCAATAATATTCCTGCTCTCCTGCAAAAAATTTAACAAAAAGCTCTTGTTTATCCCATAAAACTGTGCTATTATTATAATGTAATTTTTTCTATCCCGGAGGTAATCATGAAAAAAATCATTTCTGCCGTCATCGCAGTTCTTACAGTTCTATTCTCTCTCACTGCTGTATTTGCAGCCGATCTTCCCGAGGACTACTGCCTCTATTCGATAGACGGACTTGAACGCAACACCGTAGTCAGTTCGCTCTCTCCCGAATACGGCAAGGAACTCGACACCGCTCTCATTCTCGACCACAGAACCGGAACAGGTCTTGATTTTGCACTCGACGAAAAGTTCTTCGACACAGTCTCGATCAACTTCTCTTTCGAGGAAGCATTTGAGCTTGAAAAGATCGCCATTCTCGTCGAGCATGACGAAAACACATCCGTTGAAGTTGCTCTCTATGCCGCAGACGATCCCGAATCGAACGTCTGGGTTCCCGTCAGTCTCGAAGGCGACGGCAAGGACGGTAAATGGGATCTCATAAACGTCGGCGAAACATCAAAGGAATTCAAAGTCTACCGTCTTACCTTTGAAATCAAGGAAGGCGAAACGTACTCCATAAAGGAGATCGCGTTCTTCAAGACTCCCAAAAAGCCCGCCGCTCCCGTAGTTGACAAAAATGCTCCGCTCCTCGAAAAGGAACAGTGGAGAAAAGTCGGCGCGCTCAGAAGAGGCAGAATATTCTGATAATATCAGCAGCTTAAAAAGTCCCTCCGGGGGCTTTTTTGTTTGAGGTTTGTCTTTTTCGCCGAAAAAAATCGTTTTTCTATATTTTTTTACTTGAAAAGTGTTTCGTCGTATGTTATACTTCAGTGTGAAGAATAATACAATCTAAAAAACGGAGAATCGCCTATGAGCAAAAAGAAGAAAGATATCCGCCGCGTGAAGACGGTATCCCCCATGGCGGCTGTCGTGCCGTTCATTATGGTAAACAGAACAGGTGCGATGAACTTTATTGAAGACACTATAGACATTGAAAAAATCGAAGAATATATGCGCGAGAAAAAAGCCGAGGGTATGACGAACATCTCCCTCATGCACATTTTCATCGCGTCGTACGTAAGGCTTGTCGCAAGCCGTCCTGCCGTTAACCGCTTCATCAGAGGTCAGCGGATATGGACGAGAAGATCGGTCGAGATCGCGCTCACTATCAAAAAAGAAATGACGCTTGATTCGCCCGACACAGTAGTAAAGATCACACTTCAGCCGGACGCAACACTGAAAGACGTATACGAAGCGTTCAACAAGGTCGTCGAAGACTACAGAAATAACCCCGGCGGAGACTTCGATAATACGGCAAAGGCGTTCACGTACCTCCCTGCACTATTATTCAAGTTTGCGATCCACCTTATAAAAACGCTCGACTATTTCAGTCTTCTTCCGAAATTCCTCACGGGAGTCAGCCCGTTCCACTGCTCGTATTTCATCACGTCAATGGGTTCGCTCGGCATTCCGTCGATCTACCACCACCTTTACGACTTCGGTACCTGCCCGGTGTTCTTCGCGTTCGGCAAGAAGAACCGTACCTACGAGCTTGACGAAAACGGAATGGTTCACAAGAGAGTTTTTGTCGATTACAAGTATGTTCTCGACGAGCGTATCTGCGACGGATTCTATTATGCGTCCGCTCTGAAGCACTGGAAAAACATCCTGAAAAATCCGTGGCAGCTTGACGAAGTCCCCGAAGTTGTCGAGGACATAGACTAAACGGTTTTTTCGGGAAACACAAGTGTAATTTTCCCTTTTTCCTTGACATAACGCTCGGAATATGGTATCATATTATCGAATATAGGTATATCCTAAATAAACAGCAGTTTTTTCGGAGTATATTATGGAAACAAAAAGAAACCTTAAGTATTTTATCGCTCCTCCGCTTTCAGTTCCGTCGATCATCGGTTGGGCAATCGTTCTCGTGGGTGCCATTCTCCTCGTGACAGGCATCCAGAAGCTCACGCTTGCAGGCGTTCTCATCGCAATCGCAGGTATAGCAGTCGTCATCATTTCGTCCGGCGGCAAGTCGACTGACACCGACATCGAATTCCAGATAAACCAGCAGATAAGAGACCTTCAGGAAATGTCCGAGAAGAAGTTCGAGGTTTACGAAAAGAGCTTCCTCAAGATGCTGAAGCCAGTCAACCTCCGCGGTTACGATTTCGAATGCAAGGATGAGCCGTTCTACTACAAAAAAGGGCAGGACGGTATGAGCCGCACGAACTATTTCATGGGCGCGAACCTCATCTTCACAAGTGAAAAGATGTTTGTTTTCGGCAGACATTTCTCACTCACGGATACGGCAAAAGACGAATTCATCGCAAATTCGTTCTTCTTCAACGAGCTTGACAAGGCAGATCTCGAAGAAAAGGTCTATACATACAAGAAGAAAGACAAGGACGTAAACGTAAAGTATTACGTCTTCAGAGTTTACAAGGCTGACGGCACACCCGCACTTGAGATGTGCGTTGACTACGGTGCGGACATCGACAAGTACGTTGAGCAGATCACAAGAGCTATCTCGACTCGCAAGAAAGAGCTTGAAAAGAGAGCTGAAGAGACAGCAAAGCGCCGTGCAGAATTCAGAGCAAAGGTCGAAGCCGAGAAAGCAGCGATCGCACGCGGAGAAATGCTCGCGGACGAATAAGAAGTTACACAAACAAGACAAATCCGACGGTTAAAAACCGTCGGATTTTTTGTGCGCTTCGCACGAAATACTTCTTTTTTCTTTAACTTGCACAAATTCCACGACTACGCACGGAATATAATTCCCCTGTATACCGTAGGGGACGGCGCCCACGACGTCCCGTGGATTTGCACAGACCCCACGGCTTCGCGCGCCATATCATTCCCCACCGTATGGGAGACCATCGGTCTCCCGTCTGACGGCTTGCTCTTTCTTTATATAGGCAAAAGGTAGAAAACACTTCGTGTTTTCAAATTATTTCCTTTTGTCCTGACGGACGGTCGCATAAGCCGAGTTCACTCCGTGAACTCGGCTTATGAATCCACACGACCAACGAGTTTACTTCGTAAACTCAGGGAAGGGCTTCGCTCTATTCACGCCTCCCGACTTCGTGAACGAAGTCGTCGAGATGCTTCGCATCTCGGCTGGAATCCCCCTTGTTACAAAGCGATTGCGACGTATTCGAGGTTTTAACCCGTGAAGATACAGCGCGCTGACGCTCATACGTTTATTTGTGCTAGAATATAGTGCAGTGAATTTTGGTTTTAGCCCTATATTTTTCACTTCAGGTGAGAGGTATTTCATTAAGGTCTGACTAATTATTCATTATTCATTCTTCATCATTCATTATTCATTATTCTATCTTCAACAGTTCGTCGAGGTAGTCGTACGGCGCAAATTCGCCTGTTTCTATAAGTGCGCGGATTTCTTCCGCCGTCGCTTTGCGAACGCCGACAGTCTCGCCCTCCTGTAAACGTACAAGATCGGTATCATAATCCTCGGCAAAGAGCCATATATCTCCGAAATAGTCGTCTCGGACGGTGCTTATCACCACTTTGCCATTTTCGGGATCGAGCTTCAGCCCCGTTTCTTCTCTGACTTCACGGAGCGCCGCTGTAAGCGAATCTTCTCCCGTGAGAGCCGAGCCGCCCGTGCATTCCCAAATCAGCGGAAACATTTTATCCGGAGAACGCTTTGTGAGAAGATATTCTCCATTGTGATTCCTCACCCAGACGTGGATCACAAGGTGACGTGCTCCGTCGGGCATCGCGTCTCCCCTGCGGTGCGTCTTCCCTGTCGGCTTGCGGTTTTCGTCGTAGATATCCCATATCTCGTCGTTCTCGCCCGATCTTGAGCCGTCGGCGTTCGATTTAGTGTAAACCCACACTTCGCATCCCGTGAAATCTGTCGGCACGGGACTGCCGTACTTGTTTGCGATGCTTCCCGTGAGCAAGACTTCGACTGTGTTTTCGCCGATGTGCAGATGATTCGTTATATCGAGCTTGTACGGCTTGAAAATGAGCCGTCCTGCGTCTTCGCCGTTGACCTTTATATCGGCGATTTCGTTGATTTCTCTGAATGACAGAACAGCGTGTTTGCCTACCTCCGGCGTGAAATCGAACGTCATTCTGCCATCTCGGAGTGAGCAGATCTCTTTCAGCTCCCACTTCTTTTCGGGGATGTCTCCGAGCAGTGGCAGTGCGTCCTTGTCCATTCCGACGACTTTTGCCTCGTGCGCGCCGACAGTCAGTCTGTATCTGAAGCCGCAGTCACACATTTCTCCCGTCAGCTCGCTGATCTTTCCGTCAAACGGATCGAAAAGATATGCTTTTCCGGGTATATCAGTGACGAGCGAGCCGTCGATCTCGTCGTTTCCTTCGTTTATCATCACGAAGAACGGGCAACCGCTCTTAGAATAGTGGATGAAACGGAGCTTGCCGCCGGTCTGTCCGTCAAAATACGACGTGCGGCGGACTTTTTTCGTGATATGTCCGATAAAATCCGCGCCGCGGAACAAATCTCCGCCCTCAACTGCGAACTGTCCGAGCTTTTTCACGATCTCGGCGTCAAGTCTCAGCCGTCCGTCGACGAGAACGGTGGAGTAGGTATATCTGTCGATGCGAACCGTGCCGTCGTGAATGTGCGCCCTCTCCATAAAGTCATCTATCGAAAGATAATTGAACGTATACCCGTTTTCGTACAGCGGTGCGACAGGCTCAAGAGGGATATATTCATCCGAGCAAAGCACAGCAGCCGTGGGGTTGTTCGTACCGACCGAGCCGAGCCACGACATTCTCTTGATATATCCGGCTATCTTCCGGTAGTCCTGCCACCAGATATTGAAGGGCCCTACGTCGGGCGGTCGCTCGTCAGTCTGGAGCTTCGTTCTGTCGGAGTAATAGAATGCGTGCGGAACGATCATTGAGCAACCGCGCGCAAAACAGAAGTTGAGGTACCACATCATCTCGTCCGGTGTGAAATGCCACGGATTCGACGGTTCTCCGCACACACCGAAAACTTCGCAGAGACTCCGCGACTGTCCTTTGTGCCGTGCCATATCTGCGGCGGCTTTTACGGCGACGGAATCCTTTGCGGTCAGCTCGCATCCCTCGGAAACTGAGCGCCACACTATATCCTGACCGGGGATCGTAAAGTACGCGAGATGACCCATATCGGTCGAGTGCATCGGATGACCGAGCAGTCCGACGCCGTGCTTTTCGCACCAATCCTTGAGAGGAGCGTAATATGCGCCGTCGAGCCGTTTTCTGAGTGCTTCTCTGTAGATATGCTCCGCATCCTTTTTGACACTTTTCTTCTTTGTATCAAAGAACAGTGCGGCGAGGTGCGTAAATTCACCGCCTGCTTCGAGAAAGTCTTCGATCATTCCGTAAGTCCACGAAATGCCGTCATTTCTGCCCGCTCTTCCTGTCGGACGCGGCTCGTCGGTGAAGAATCCGATAACGGTCTGTCCGAAGTATGCGCCGACTTTTGCGTAATACTTCTCGTGTGTGAGCCGTATAAATGCGTCCGTCGCCATGGGATTAAGAATATCGGCTGATTTCGGCGCAGTTGAAAAATTGTCGTCCTCGTCGGGTTTCAGTCCGCGCATAGTGCCGCCCGTGTAGCCGAGGATCAAGTTATACCCGTCATATCCGTCGGCGGAGTCGAGCCGCGCGTCGTCCATAACTCCGTCCGCGAGCTTAACGTAAACGGTAAACTGCACGTCGTCGTTTTCGGGAACAGGTTCACCGACGGGAAGTGCGTACAGCATACGGGAGGCGAGCCGTGCGTCCTCTTTGACGATATCGCCGTGTGCGCTGCCGGACGGGTACATCGCGTCGTCGCAGAACGAAACGAGCATGAATCTCTTCTTCGCCGCCTCAAGCACCGCTTCAACTATATCGAAGTATTCGTCCGAGAGATATTCCGCACCGCTCATACCCATTCTCGGGCATAGAAGAACTGCGTCTATTCCCTTTCTGTGAAATCCGTCGAGCTGAGAAATGAGCTTATCCTTATCGAGCGCGTCGTTCCAGAACCACATCGGCATCGGAGAATACGCCGCGCCCGGATTTTTCCATATATCCTTGATAATGTCAAACATTGTAAATTGTCCTTTTTCTTTTTGATTTATAACTGAATTATACTCTTCTGTGCCGTTTTTTTCAAGCCGAAAGAGTGTTTTTCGGAAAAATCGTGTGAAAAAGAGTGAATTAATGTGTTCCTTTTTTGAAGAATTTCTGGTTTCTCTTGAAATCCTGCGCGAGTTATGATAATATATAGAAGTAAAAAAATAAAGAAGGACACACTATCATGAAAAAAACAGTATCTCTCATCCTTGCTTTGATGTTCGTTCTGCTTATGGCTGTTTCCTGCGGAAAAGTCGCCGGCAGATACGACAACTACAACCCCGACAAATATCTTACACTTCCCGAATACAAGAATCTTCCCGTAACGGCTGAAACAAGGACCGTAACGGACGAAATGGTGAAAAATCAGGTCGACAGTTCTCTCGCATATTACTCCGAAAAGGTCGATGTGACAGGCCGTCCCGCAAAGCTCGGAGACATCGTAACGGTCGCATACGCCGGATACGTCGAAACCATTGATACAGAGGCTAAGACCTTCTCCAACGTTGAACTGACTCTCGGCTTCTACGAATTCCCCCAAGAATTCGAAGACACGATAGTCGGTATGGAGATAGGTGAACAGCGTCCGGTCGATGTTACTTTTCCCGAAGAATTTGAAGACTATCCCGATTATGCCGGAAAGACGGCACATATAGTGATCGGTCTGCAAAAGATCACCGAGCTTCACGCACCGAACTATACCGATGACTTTGTAAGAGCTTATCTGAAGCACGACTCGATAGCAGACTACGAGGCATCTATCCGCGAGGCTATCGAAAAGTCGTATGAAGACGCGTTCTATTCGGTATCGTCTGCGAAACTGTGGCCCGAAATCGTCGAGGGAACGGAAATCATACAATACCCCGAAGCTGACGTGAAATTCTACTACGACAAGCTCGTTGATTCCGTGAACAACTACGTCACGACCTGCAACATTGATTTCGACAAATTCGTTGAAGCAAACTTCGATATGACAGCGGAAGAATTCTACGAATATGCACAGACAAACGCCGAAAAAACAGTCAAGGAACAGATGATCGTTACGGCTATCGCAAAGAAAGAGGGCATTTCGATCTCCGAAGAAGAATACAAGACACTTGGCGAAGATTACGCCGTCAACTATGCCGAAGTCGAATCTCTTGCCGCTCTTGAAGAAAAATTCAGCCGTGAAGAAATAAGCGACGTTCTTCTCTCCGATAAGGTCAAAAAAGCCATTGTAGACTTCGCTGACGTAACTTACGTCGATCCCGAAAACTAAAAAAGGCAGAAATAATCCCGCTTCGTCCGGATGAACGGATGAAACGGGGTTTTTGTTTTGCCTTATTTCATTGCTTCGAATGTTCTGTAGATCATCATAATGGTCTGTTCAACGGTGAGCGTGTTTTCGGGAGAGAACGTCGCCGCGCTTGTTCCTTTGACGATTCCGTTATGTACAGCCCAGCCGAGCTCCTTGTTGCACCAGTGGGACGCCGTATCGGTGAAAGTCACTTCGGATTCATAACCTGTCGTCTCTTTACCGCAGAGCTTTGCGACTCGGTTGATTATAGCCGTCATTTCGGAGCGTTTGAGCGTGTTATTCGGCTTGAAGTCCTTTGTTCCGCCTGCTGCATCGTATCCGTTGATAATGCCGAGATTTGCGGCTTTGAGAACGTCTGCGTCGGTGGTATCGTTGAACTTAGCGTCGTTCTTTTCGGGAGCTTTTCCGTAAACTTTATCGAGCAGTGCGGAAAGAATCTTCGAGAGAGCCTCGCGTGAGATGCCGTTTGTGTAGCCGCTCTGCAGTTCAGTCGGCACAAGCCCTGCCGTGATAGCTGCGTCAACTTCCGCTTTTGCCCAAGAAGAAGGCTGTTCGGTGGGAGTCACGGGTGTTTCGGGTTCGGTAGGTGTTGCAGGCTCTGTCTGATGTTCCGGTTCTGTCCGTTCAGCAGGCTCACCCTTGCCGGAAAGCATTATCGTGTTGCCGGTTTTCGTTCTGGCGATCTCTATAGTACCGATCGAGGCTGTATTTGCGGCAGAATCGGCGGTTTCCTTCGTGCTGTCGTAATAGTTGCCCCATTCGAGCCAGCCGAGGTATCCGTCAGCCGCGATTCCCTCAATACGGCACATCGAGAACGACACAACATCACCGTTCTTCGCTTCCGCTTTTTTGCTCATTCCGAGCGCGGTGAACGGGACTTCGAGCTTTGCCGCCATAAGTCCGGCTTCTGTATCATAGAAGATCACGGGAGCGGTTTTGAGCTTGAGCGACGCGCCGTCGTAGTCGACAGTCTTGTTGTCGTCGGCGAACGTCACGGAGTAGCAGTATTCGCCTCTCCACGTTACACTGTCTTCTGCAAGCTCTGACGTGAAGTGCGACATATCAACCCCACCGAAGACCATATCCATAAGTATTCCGTCGCCCGTGTGGTGCGAAGTCGCACCGCGGATATCGTCGTCCGGCGAGACGAAGCAAAGATAAAGATTCTCGTTGTTCCACTTCATGTAAACATCGCACGAAAGATCCTCTCTGACCTTTCCGATGTTCGTGTGATACGAAACGACTGCGGCGTTCTCGGTCTCTCCTGTGATATGAGCGACCTTTTCTCCCCACGAATCGTCCGGAAGAGCTGCACTCATGTCAGGTGCGTTTTCTGAATATTTTGCTTCAACGACTGTGCCGTACGGCACCTTTGCGGCGTTAGCCGAAACAGCGAACAGTGACACGAGCATTATCATCGCAAGTGCCGTAGAGATTACTTTTTTCATTCGAGATTACTCCTATTATGTTATTGTGAAAACTTTTTTCACTGTATTGATTATAATATATCGTATCGTTTTTTTCAATTTTCATATTGCTTAAAAAGTATCTCGATTTTTTGTAGAAATACAACAAAAAGTCCCGTCATATTTCAGACGGGACTTTTCACTTGTATAAGACTTATTTCAGAGCTGTGTATGTTCTGTAGATCATCATGATGGTCTGCTCAACGGTGAGAGTGTTTTCGGGAGAGAATGTCGTTGCGCTTGTTCCCTTGACGATTCCGTTGTGTACGGGCCAGCCGAGTTCCTTGTTGCACCAGTGAGATGCTGTGTCGGAGAACTTAACTTCGCTGTCAAAGCCTTCAACTGTCTTGCCGCAGAGCTTTGCAACACGGTTGAT
>JAZUKN010000100.1:0-3335 GCA_045643285.1 Eubacteriales bacterium | reverse complement strand
GGGGTGCTTATTATGAACGGCATATTCCCCAAATAGGATATTGCATACGAGAGTAGGATGCCGAACAATATCCCGAAGATTCCTCCGATAAGGCTGAGTATCACGCTTTCGCAGAGGAACTGCGTCATGATGCTTCTGTTGTGTGCCCCGATTGACATCCTCAAACCGATCTCCTTGGTGCGTTCCGTGACGGTGACGTACATAATGTTCATGATGCCGATTCCGCCTACGATGAGCGATATGGCGGCTATAGCGGTGAGCAGAGTCGTGATAACGCCCGTCACCGATGACATCATGCTGAGTATCTCGGCTTGCGCGAAGACTTCGAAATCGTCGCTTTCGCCGTCTTGTATCTTGTGCGATGTCCTGAGCAGTTTCTTTATCTCTTCAACGGCTTCGTCGGCTTCTCCTTCGGAACTCGCCGACGCCATTATCGTGTGTATGAAGTCGATGCCGAGCATGCGTTTTTGCACTGTGGTGTAGGGCATGAGCACGATGTCGTCTTGGTCTTCGCCCATCTGATTCCCGCCTTTCTCCTTCAGCGTCCCGATGATTTTGACGGGCATGTTGCCGACTCTGATTGTCTGTCCTATCGGGTCAACGCCTTCATCGAAAAGCTCTTCAACGATGGTGTGTCCGATCAGCGCAACTTTGGCGTATTTTTTTATGTCTTCGTCGGTGAAGTTCGTGCCTGTGGCGATTTCAAGTTTGCGGATGCCCGGGAGTTCCGTGTTGCCGCCCATTATCGAGCCAGACCAGTTGTAGTTTCCGTTGATAATCTGTGCGCTTGTATTGAATACCGGACTCACGGCTGACACGTGTTTTGCGTTGGCGGCGATGAGTTCCACGTCTTTCATCTTCAGTGATTGGACGTTGTCGCGGCCTGCTGCCACGCCATGGTCGCGGCGGTGCGCCCTCATGACCATGATGAGGTTCGTGCCCATCTGCGAAATTTCGTTGCGGATGCTCAGTTCCGAACTCTGCCCGACGCCGACCACCGTTATGACTGACGAGATGCCGATGACGATGCCCAATGTCGTGAGGAAGGCACGCGTCTTGTTGCGCATCAATGCTTTATATGCTATTTTTAACAGATCCCAGATGTTCATTTTCGTTCTTTTATTGGTTATTCGTCGGTGTCGGAAGGCATCTCGCGGAGAACCTTCTCTGCCGAGCGTTGCACTACTGAGTTGTCGTTGATGATGTGCCCGTCGCGAAGCTGTATCGTCCGTGTCGTGAAGGTGGCGATGTCCGTCTCGTGTGTGACGAAGGCTATCGTCTTGCCTTGTCTGTTGAGGTCTTGAAACAGGCTCATTATCTCGTATGACGTGCGTGTGTCGAGGTTGCCGGTTGCTTCATCGGCAAGGATTATCACAGGGTCGTTGACGATGGCACGCGCTATGGCGACACGTTGCTGCTGTCCTCCCGACAATTGGTTCGGCATGTGGTACATCCTGTCGGTGAGCCCGACCATCTCGATGGCTTTTTCGGCCATTTTGCGGCGTCGTCTCGAAGAAATGCTGCCGTTATATAAAAGAGGCAGTTCGACGTTTTCCAATGCCGTGGTGCGTGCGAGGAGGTTGTAGGATTGAAAGACGAAGCCTATTTTTCGGTTTCTGATGTCGGCAAGTTGGTCTTTGCTTCTCTCTTTGACGGAGATGCCGTCGATGAGGTAGTCGCCGGAAGTGGGGCGGTCGAGGCAGCCGAGAATGTTGAGCAGCGTTGATTTGCCGGAGCCGCTCGACCCCATGATGCTGATGAACTCTCCTTCGTGAATCTCGAACGAGACACCTTTCAGGGCGTGCACTTCTTCATTGCCGACAATGAACGTACGCCTAAGATTATCAACTTTTATTATTGCTTCCGTCATCATTTTGCTTTTTGTCCGCCTTTCGTTGTCCGTCCGTTGTTATTGGCGTTATTGCCGTCGTCGCGGTGTGGCCCTCTTGGGGCAAACGGGCTTGCGTCTTGTCTTCTCTTCTTGCCTTTCGAGACGACTTCTGCCGACAAGATTACCGAGTCGCCTTCTTTAAGTCCGTATTCCACGATTTTGTAAATGCCGTCGCTCATTCCTGATATGATGTGCTGCGGGTGCATATCGTTGCCCGATTTCACCCAAACGCTTTCAAGCTGAGGTGTTTGTTCTTCATTACCATTGAAATTATGATGTTCGTGGTCTTCCTCGTCAGGTTTGGGCATCATTTTTAATACGTCTTTTGAAGGCGAGAAAGACAGTGCTTCTGAAGGTATCGCGATGCCCGTTGCCTCTTCCGTTATTATTGTGACGCTTGCGGTAAGGCCGGGAAGGAGTTTCATCTGCGGATTCGGTGCGGTGATGATGACGGTGTATTTCACGACGTTGTTTGTGGTCGTAGGTTTGAGGCGTATCTGTTCCACTTCGCCCTCAAAAACGTCGTCGATGTAGGCGTCAACGGTGAATCTGACTTTCTGTTTTTCCTTGACTTGTCCTATGTCGGCCTCGTCAACGTCGGCTTCGACCTTCATCTGCGTGAGGTCTTTGGCGATGGTGAAGAGCGTCGGCGTGCTGTATGATGCCGCCACGGTTTGTCCTTTTTCCACTTCGCGCGAGAGAATCACTCCGTCGATGGGCGAATAAATCTCGGCATATCCGAGGTTCACTTTGGCCTTGTCTAAGTTCGACTTGGCGTTAAGCAGTGATGTCTCTGCTCTGACGAGTGAGTTATAGGCTTCGTCGTATGCAATCTGTGTCGCGGCTTTGGCTTCGTACAGCGTCTTGGTTCTTTCGTATGACGTTTTCGCGTAGTTCATGTCGCTTTCGGCACTGCGTACCGATGCTTCCGCCTGACGCAGGTTCTCAAGCAGGTTCGACTTGTCGAGTTCGGCTATGAGTTGTCCCTTCTTCACGATGGTGTTATAATCGACGTAGATGGCTGATATCTCGCCGGAGACCTGCGTTCCGACCTGCACTTCTTCGACCGGCTCTATTGTTCCTGTTGCCGTGACGGAGTTTTCAATGGTTTGGCTCCCGACGACGTGTGTGCGGAAGACGAGTTCTTTGTCTGCTCCGAAGAAAATGCTGCGTATCAGTTGGAATATTACTATCGCCGCTACGATGCCCCAGATGATGATTCTTCTTTTCTTTTTCATTTTATAAATTGATTTTTAATAGATTAGAAGGTGACTTCTTTTCCCATATATACGTCTAATATTTTTCTTTGAAGGATGAACGAATATTTGTTCTGAATGAACTTGTTGAGCGCGTTGAGGTAGTTGTTCTGCTGTTGAAGGAGTTCTACCGTTGTGATGGATCCGTATTGGAACTGGTTCTTGTAGGCGAGGAACGACATTTCGTA
>JAZUKN010000099.1:0-2561 GCA_045643285.1 Eubacteriales bacterium | reverse complement strand
TTGCACATGGAGTTGAGTCCGAGGCAGATCTCACGCAGAAGTTCCTCGGTGAAAAGCGATTTGCTTCCGCTCTCGTACTTCATATATTCTTCCTCGGCGAGCTCATAGAGGTCTGCCATGATGGGATAATCCGTCGATTTCAGCTTGCTGTAATCGGTGTAATCCGTGATGCCACGGGAGGCGTACAGCTTGCTGACAAGGATTTCAATCGCGTCGATATGAGCGTCCGTGAAGTCCTTGTAGGAGCGGAAAAAGTCCTTGAGGAAGGAGATGTGCTGGGACAGTCTCGTTGCCTTGCGGAAGGCTTCGGGTGCGTCCTCGTCCACGGTTTCGTCATCTGACCATGCTTTCGGCTCGAGCGGATTGATGATATACTTTCCGCTCATAAGGTCGATATAACAGCCGCCGAGGTTGTTACACAGATCCTCATATTCCTGTTCGGCATCGAGGGAGATCACCGACTTACCGGCTTCTCTGAGGTTGGTGAGCAGGAGTTTCATGAGGAAAGATTTACCCTGACCGGAGTTACCGAGAATGAGGATATTGCTGTTGGTCTTATCGTCCTCGCGCTTATCAAAGTCCACGAGGATGTTCGTTCCGTAGCGGTCCTTCCCGATATAAAAGCCGTTCGCATCGGTCTTACCGGAGTAGTTAAACGGATAGAGATTGGCGACGGAAGACGCCGGGAGAACGCGCTCGAACTGTTTGTCGAGTGCGTTATATCCCGTGGGAGAGATCGCCATGAAGCCCTCCTTCTGACGAAGGGTCAGGCGGACAACGGAGATTTTTTCTCTTGTCAGTTCCATCGAAACCTCGGTCTGAAGCTCCTTGAGTTTTTCAAGACCGTAAGCGGAAAGCTCGATGAAGACCGCACAGTGAAGGAGCGGTTCCTTCGTCCGACGCATTTCATTCAGAAGTGTGACCACGTCTTCGATGTTTCCTTCGGCGTTGATCGATTCCTGAAGGTCGGTAGAAGTCGAGAGCATCGTGTTCTTACGCTGTGCGTTCTGAAGGATTTTGTGCTGTTCCGCATTGTCAACGTAGCGGGAATAGATGTGGAGCGTCACGTTTTCTTTGTCCCCGAAGCGGGACAGAATTGCCTGATCGGTGGTCATCGGAGGATACTCACGGATCGCCCAGACGCACCGATAGGTGTCGCCGAATATGAAA
Organism: Eubacteriales bacterium; assembly: GCA_045643285.1. Lineage (GTDB taxonomy): Bacteria > Bacillota > Clostridia > Oscillospirales > CAG-272 > UMGS1696. Next base: position 1,391 of record JAZUKN010000099.1, on the reverse strand, counting down.
TAATCGGCGAAAAACTTAACGGCAGAGGGAGCGATCATATCAAAGAAATCCTTGATCTGCACCTCTGCCTTATCCACCTTTACGGGGATTTGCTTTTTCTTTTTACTCATTGCCGCCTCCGTTTTCGCTTACCAAAGACGCTTCAACAAGGCAGGAACGTCCTTTGGAATTTTTCTCAAGAACAATTCGAATTCTTGAATCGAACGGCATATCCGCGATACCAAAGTAATTGTCCTTGTTCTGCCAAGCATTGCACTTGACCTTTCTTCCGTCATCGAGGGTGATATAAGCTGCCAATGCCATAGGGGTCTTTCCCCAACATTTCATATCCAGCTTGCCATAATATTCACCCTCAAAGTCCGGGAAGAGATAGTCTCTCGGTTCAAATCCGAGGTCCAGCATATCAAAAAAACGGTATGCGCGTTTTTCGTACATCATCAAATCACCTTTCTTTTAATCGGGAATTATCCACTTGTTCATCACGGTTTCGCCGTCCGTGTCATCGATGGGAGTATCGTCTGCCTTGATGCCGCAGTAGCGGGCAAGGATGCGTTTCACATCGTCTTTTTCACAGCGGGTGCAGTCGAAGCCCTGCTCATTGATACATTTTTCAATGCGGTTAAGGACCGCAAAGGACTGCTCGTCGGACTCGTTTCTCAATCTGTATGCGATAAGAAATTCGCGGGACGTGGACATCTGCACCTGAATATCGTCGAGGAATGCCTTGTCTTTCATGAGGAGCTCGCGGATTTTTCCGTTGGGTTCGTCCTCGGTACGCTCATCCAAATAGATTTTGTTCGCGTCGAAATTCTCGCGTGCATCCATGCAGATAATCTCGAGATCGGGCTGTGCGGACAGCAAATGGACGAGGTTTTTGATCTTCTGACCGATGGCGATTCGGGACAGAACGGAGATATTGGTCGGCGTGATCATATAATATACGATCTCACCGTGTCCATTGGTCTGTACTCCGTTTCGAGAGAAATTCTTGACTCCGACGAGTTCCTGTGTGGACATACTGCCTTTCTTCATGCCTTATCACTCCTTTCTGCGGGATTCAAGTGCTTGCCGATCTCATCCTTCGACCACTCGAAATACTGCTGAGTCGTACAGAAATACCGGATGCCCCGCTTGATGAAATCGAGAACGGTATTATCGTCTTTTCTGATCGTCAGAAATGCGTATGCCGCCGTGATCGCAAGCGGAAAGAACAGCTTGAGCTGTGCCACGGCAAGCACGGATATGAGAAGTGCGATACCGATGACCACAATGTCCCGGAGGTTCCAGAGCCACAGCTTTGCCTGAGATTTGAGATCATTCGGATAGAGATATTGTTCATTCATTTGGTTGAAACCTCCTTACTTCCGGGCGATGGCTCGCCCGAGATTGAT
>JAZUKN010000098.1:0-46124 GCA_045643285.1 Eubacteriales bacterium | reverse complement strand
TATCGACGAGGTGTTATAGCCATTCAAATAAAAAACACTCAACTTGATTGAGTGCTTCTGTTGGAAATCGGTCGCTATCTATAACTATCTATGAAATATCTGAAAGTGTCTGTTATTATCTATTTCTCTGATAAATGCCGTAGGAAACAGAACGGATTTCGTGTGTGAAACGCGGTTTCCGCAAGAGAGAAACGGTTCTCGCGTTGATTTCACAAACGCCGTTTGCGAAACCCGTTCTGTTCCTTTTTTTAGAATTGATACACAACGGACGACGTTTGCGGCAGACGAGGTGTTTCATAGAAATCATAGATGTTGCTTGTCCCTCTCCTGACGAGATAGCCATTTTCTATGAGTTTTCTCTTTTGGTCGCGATAAGTAGATTCAGGCATTCCCATTGCGTTGAAGATAGCTTGTGGGGAAAGGGCAAGTTCGTAATTGTCAGCATTGCCGACGAGGTAAAGGTAGAGAATTGTCGCGGTTGCGTTGAGTTCTCTGTATGCGTTGTAGAAGTTCTCTTTTTTTATTTGGAGAAAATCTCTTTCAGGTTTTTCGCGGTGGATAATTACTGTCAGTTGGTTAGGATAACTTGTGCGAGGCATATTATGCAGCCTCCTTTCTGTCAGATTTGTTATATTCCTTGATTTCAGGGAAGGCTTTGAGAAACCAACTCTTGATCTTTGGGAATCGAATTGAGTGACACTTGGAAAGAGCGACGAGCTCTTCATACTTTGTCTTCTGTTCATCAGAACCATTTGCTTCAACATAGACTCTGATGTACTCTGAATTGAGTCCCTTGTAGCTCTCTTTGGGTGTTTTCTTGATTTCATGCCTTACCAACTTGAACTTCGGAAAAGTTTCAAGTGCGGTCTGAAGCATGAGGAACTCTTCTGAGCCGTCGATAGCGGAACGCTTCGCAAACTCTCTGTCCATTACGATACGCTTATTCGCGTAATCAATCCTTACCTTGTTAGCCATTGTCTTTATCTCCTTTATTTTTTATGCAGCTTTTGTTTCGTCGAGTTCGGGGTAGTGCTCTAAGAACCTTTTTTTGACTGCGCCATAACTTTTATTGAACACTTTGTCGATATTGCCTGTCATTTCAATAAACTCAGCGAGGGCTTCGGAATCATTCTTCGATTCAATGTAGTGCCGCATTGCCTCAAATGTCAGTCTCTTTATGGGCTTTGTTCTTTTGGGTGCTTCTTTGATTACGATTTTGAAGTTGGGGAAGTCTTTGCGGATGTTTACAAGATTGTTGTATTCATCTGTTCCGTAGATTGATGCCTTCTTTGCTTCTGCCTTGGTGATAGTGATTGTCTTTTTTTCGTAGCTAAGTTTCATGATTGAAACTCCTTTCATAATATTTTTAAAATTTTTTATTCAGTAGAGTTTGTTTTTCTCTCCCTCTCTGTGACTATATTATATCATAGGCATCAGTATATTGAGGGACTCTAATGGGTCTATAAAAAGAAGTTGTAAAGTACCCAAAGATAAGTTGATACATAGTTGATCGAAGATGAAAAAATCGTCTTTCATAGGTGCTTGAAAGACGATAAGAAGATGATTTTCAGTTGTTTCGAGATGTTTACAAAAAGTTCACAAGAATCAGTCGGTATAGCTGTTGACAAGGGTATTGTCGTTTTGCTATATTTAGGTTGCCGATAGAAAAATCGGCAAAAAAAGAACTAAGTGACCTATAAATCAAATATCACTTGGTGACAGCAAAAAACAGGCGAGCCGTCCCCCTGATTGACGAATCTCGAAGAGATGAAGTCAATCACGCCATCGAGGTCGCGTGGGACAGAGGCGACGTGGAAACGCTCAATTCCTACTTCGGCTATACGATACAGAACTCGCGCGGAAAGCCCACGAATTCGGAATTCATAGCGATGATCGCCGACAATCTCAGGCTGAAATATAAAATCCGCTGAGCCGCTTGTGGAGCGTGTTGCGGGGATTTCGGCTATCCAATGAAGGTTTGCCTTCATAGGTATGAGAGCGGACAGCGAGCCTATAAACTTTTTTGCTCATAGCAATAAATACTTTCGATTTATTGGGTGTAAAAATCATTCAAAATCGGAGGTATTTTTTTATTAAAAATGATATATCGCTTACGCGATATGATATACGGTAGGTGTTGTATAATATACTTGCTTACGCGAGCATGATATATTTTCGCTTAACTCAAATATTATACATACGCGAAGCGTATATCATCGCACGAAGTGCGATATCATACCGAAGGTATATCATCCGTTCGCAGAACGGATATCATTTTATTATCTCTATTCCCGCGATCTCGTCGTACAGTATCACCCGACCGCCTATCCGTACCGTCCCGTACAGCCGGTCGTTGACTTCGACCTCTCCGCGTACTGTGACGTACCGCTTTATCTGCGTGTCGTAGTATTCCGCACGAACCGTCATTCCTTCCTCGACCTTGCACAAGACGCGGTTTATCGATGCGATCATTTCTTCCGATAACAGCTTTTTCTCTTCATATAAAAGCTCGGCTTCCTTGCGCGCGAGCGCACTTTCAAGCCCCGTCAAAGCCGAGAACGGCGCAAACTGCTTCGCTCTGTCGCTGACCGCCATTTTCTTTCTCTGACTATACACCGCTTTTGTGCCCTCCTATCTGATGTATCCGCGCTCTTGCAGTGGCGGCAGGCTCAAAGTTCATTCCCTTGAGCACCGCGTCAACGCCGTATCTTTGCTTGAGCGACAGCACCGTTTTCTGTATAGCTCTACTTTTGTAGAGCGTTTCGTCGAGCCGTTCGTCGCGTATCATGCTTATCTGACCTTCGGCAAAATCGGCGTCGACTATGGCGTTTGCCGTGATGTTTATTCTCCGCACGAGCAGGGAACGGTCGACTACAGTATCGTATATCCGCGTCAGTGCGGGAATGATGAGCCTGTCCGAGTTGGTGCGTAAATCGAGCGAAACCGAGCCGCGCGCCGGTTCTGCGGGAACTTTCGCACTGTAGCCGATCCACAGCGTAAGCGACTCTGTGACGACGTTTTTGTCCACCATGTCGAGCGCGAGCATATCAGCCATTTCACGGAGTACGATCCGAGCTTCGTCGAATGAATAGTCGCGCATGAGCACCTGTCCGCTCGATAGGGAATTTGTCTTCGGACGGTACGCCTTTATGTCAGCCATAGTCGTCGGCTCCCGTCCCCATGCGTGGTCGATGAGAAGCTCCGCGTCTATGCCGAAAATTTTATATAAAATCTCCTCGTCCATCATGGCGATCTGCCGCATTGTGTAAATGCCGCACTTTGCGAGCCGACGCGCCGTACCCTCGCCGATGTGCCAGAAATCCGTGAGCGGCTTGTGATCCCACAGCGTTTCGCGGTACGATTCCGTGTCGAGATACCCGATGAAATCCGGTGAATGCTTTGCCGTTATGTCGAGCGCGATCTTTGTCAGATACAGATTCGTTCCGATGCCGGCAGTTGCACGGATACCAAGCTCATCCGAAATTTTGTTCATCAGAAACAGCGCAAATTCGCGCCCGTTCATCGAATATTTTTTCATGTACGGAGTTATGTCGATGAACGCCTCGTCTATCGAGTAGACGAAGATGTCGTTGGCTGAGATATAGCGCAGATAGATCCCGTATATCTCGGCGGCGTAGTCAATGTATTTCTGCATCCTGGGCGGCGCCATAATGTATTTTATATTTGACGGTATCTCAAAAACACGGCATCTGTTGCGGACTCCGAGCGCTTTCATCGCAGGTGTGACAGCAAGGCAGATCGTGCCTTTTTCTCTTTCGGGGTCTGCCACGACGAGCAGTGTTTTCATCGGATCAAGCCCGCGCTCAACGCATTCGACCGAAGCGAAAAACGACTTGAGGTCGATGCAGATATATACTTTGTCTTCGTTTACCACCACCGTACACCGCCTTTCATGTCTGATTTTGCAGAGGATCCACGAACGTATGTTCTCTGAACGTCTGTTCGCATTATAACAGATAAACGAACAAATGTCAAGAGGGATTTTCGGGAATTTTCAAAAAAATCTTCAGCTGTTTCCGGCGAAAACCGTTTGACAAAACGCGCGGAATGTGATATAATATCACTGAACTCGCAGGGGTGCGTTTCGCTGAGACGGCTTTTCGCCGAACCCTTTAACCTGATACGGATAATACCGGCGTAGGGAGCACAGAATAATTTTCAGTCAGAAATACATCTTTTCCGCGGATTCACGTTCGCGGATTTTTTGTTTTTTTCAGAAATCAACCGCTCTTTGAAAAGCCGCCCTCTGTGAGGGAGGTGTCACGGTTTACCGTGACGGAGGGAGTCATCATTTGTGCAAAATCGGTTTTAACTTTATCATTTGGGCTTGTTGCTGTCTCAGGCATATATCGTTTGCGCATTTTACCGCCGATTGAATCCGTATCGGGAAAAGACAGCGCAAACATACGGAAAGGAATGATCATAAAAATGAAAAAAAACATTTCAGCCATGACCGAATGTGCGGTGCTTGCCGCGCTTGCGTTCGTGTTGTCGCTTATTAAAATATGGCAGATGCCGCTCGGAGGTGCCGTGACGCTCGGCAGTATGCTTCCCGTGTGCCTCATCTCCGTCAGACGCGGCGTGAAATACGGCGTAGGCGCGGCGTTCGTGTATTCCGTTCTCCAGCTTGCCGTCGGAGTGATAGCTGACGGCATCTTCGGCTGGGGACTGAACGCTGCCATGCTCGCCGGATGTATCTTCTTCGACTATATCGGCGCGTTTACCGTTCTCGGACTCGCCGGACTTTTCCGCACACACGGAGAGGGCGGAATATACGCCGGTATCGCTCTCGCGTGCGGACTGCGGTTTCTCTCGCATTTTATTTCGGGTTACGTCATTTTTGAAAACCTCGAACAGTTTGAGCTGTTCGGAAATATCTTCGAGCATTCTCCCGTGCTGTATTCAGCCGCGTACAACGGTCTTTTCATGCTTCCGGAGCTGATCCTCACCCTTGCGGCATCGGCGGTACTCATGCGGATCCCGTTCGTGAAAGCTAAAATCTTCTCGCCGCTCGACAAATAAGACGTGCGCGGCGAAAAAATCACGAAAAATTTTGACACAACGCATATTTTGTGCTATAATATTACATTACAAATAAAATCGGGGTAGTGTATGATAATTCTCGGAATCGACCCGGGTATTGCGATAGTCGGGTGGGGCGTCATCGACTACGGCGGAGCGGGGACAAAACCGCGTCCCATCGACTACGGCGCGATAACGACACCGTCGACGATGCGGACGGAAGACAGGCTCATGGTCGTCTATGAAGAGCTGAAAACGATTATAAAAACCTACAGTCCGGAAGCCGCTGCAATAGAAGAGCTTTTCTTCAACACGAACCAGAAGACGGGCATCATCGTGGCGGAGGCGCGCGGCGTGACGATCCTAGCGTGCAGAGAGGGAAACGTGCCGATTTACGAATATACGCCGCTCCAGATAAAGGACTCGGTGGTCGGATACGGACGCGCGGACAAGCATCAGATAATCGCCATGGTGACGACGTTCCTCTCGCTCAAAGAGCCGCCGAAGCCCGACGACACCGCCGACGCACTTGCCGTTGCACTGTGCCACGCGCATACGGGAACGTCGCGGCTCGCGGAGTTCTATAATAAACCGACTTCAATGGCAGGCAAGATCGACGAAGAACGTCCGAGGTCGCTCAAACGGCTGACCGGCGCGCAGAGACTTGCACTTGAAAAGGCGAAGCTCGGCGCAAAAAATAAAAAATGGTGATTCGGTAAATCCGAAAAGGAAGATAAAAAATATGTTTGTATCCGATAAATGGAAAGACTACGAGCTTATCGACGCATCCGACGGAGAGAGACTTGAGAGGTGGGGAAAATACGTTCTCGTCCGTCCCGATCCGCAGGTGATATGGAAAGGCGAGCGCAAAAATCCGCTCTGGAAAAAAGCGGACGGCGTTTACAGACGGCAGGGAGGCGGCGGCTCGTGGGTAGTCCGCAACATCCCCGAGGAGTGGACAGTCAGCTACCGCGAGCTTACGTTCCGCATCAGTCCCATGGGCTTCAAGCATACGGGACTGTTTCCCGAGCAGGCGACGAACTGGGATTTCGCCGACGGAGTGATCCGCTCGTCCGGCAGAAAAGAGCCGAAAGTCCTCAACCTTTTCGCATACACAGGTGGTGCGACCTGCGCGAGCGCAAAAGCCGGCGCGGCTGTTGTACACGTTGATGCGTCAAAGGGAATGACGAACGTTGCAAAAGAGAATATGCGCCTTTCCGGAATGGCTGACGCGCCGTGCAGATACATAGTCGACGACTGCAAGAAATTCGTTGAGCGGGAACTGCGCCGCGGCAACCGGTACGACGGGATAATCATGGATCCGCCGTCGTACGGCAGAGGACCGAACGGAGAGATATGGAAGCTCGAGGACTGCGCGTACGATCTGATCGCGCTTGTTACAAAGGTACTGTCAGACGAGCCGCTGTTCTTCATCATAAATTCGTACACAACGGGGCTGTCTCCTGCGGTAATGCAGTATATTTTAATGGAGACGCTTCCCGAAAAGCTCAGAAAGACCGCATCCGTCGAAGTCGGCGAGACCTGCCTGCCGGTAAAGGAAAGCGGACTCTTATTACCGAGCGGAGCAACGGTGAGAGTGAAATTCACGTCTTCGACGTGAGTGGAATTTTTGCCTTCGGCAAACCCCACGGTTTTGCACGATACCCCACCCCTGTATACTGTAGGGCAGGGGCTTGCTCCTGCCGCTTGACGATTTGCACACGCTTCACATAGGTAAAAGGAAGAAAACACTTCGTGTTTTCAATTTATTTCTTTGTCCTGCGTATTCACCGAATTTATAAGGCGAAGCCGTATGTCATTTGCGCTCCGGCGCAACATCACTTTTTCCTGAAAGGAAAAACAATTATGTCTTCTATCATTTCCGCGTCGCACCTGTCTTTTTCGTATCCGACCGACAACGGCGGTATCGTCCGTGCACTGAACGACGTCTCTTTCGAGATCGAAGAGGGATCGTTCACTGCAATTCTCGGACACAACGGAAGCGGAAAATCCACACTTGCGAAGCTGCTTTGTATGATAAATATGCCGGATTCCGGCAAGCTGACCGTTCTCGGAAAAGATATGACCGACGAGAAAATAACCGAGGACGATATTCTCACGGCACGGCGCGACATCGGTATGGTGTTCCAGAATCCCGACAACCAGATAGTGGCGACCATTGTCGAAGAGGACGTCGCATTCGGGTGCGAAAACCTCGGACTGCCGCCTGCCGAGATAAGAAAGCGGGTGGACGACGCGCTCGCCGTTGTCGGTATGACGGAGTACGCGAGAAGCACGACGAGTAAGCTCTCCGGCGGACAGAAACAGCGCGTTGCGATAGCAGGTGTTCTTGCGATGCGGCGCAGATGTATCATTTTCGACGAATCCACCTCCATGCTCGATCCCATGGGACGGCGCGAGGTAATGAACATAATCTGTGAGCTGAACAAAAAAGAGCATATCACGGTAGTGCTCATCACGCACTATATGAACGAAGCCGCGCTTGCGGACAAGATAATCGTGCTTGAGAGAGGCGAAAAGCTGACCGAGGGGACGCCAGGCGAGGTCTTCGGCAATCCTCCGCTCATGTGGGACGCGGGACTTGACGTGCCGCAGACGACGGAGCTTCTCTACCGCATGAGAGAAAACGGGCTTGACGTGCCGCTCGATGTTTTTGATCCGGACGAATGTGCCGCAGTCATAGCAGAAGCCGCACGGAAAGCGAAAACACGGTGAAATTATGGCAACTATAGAACTGAAAGACGTTTCTTTCACATATACAAAATCCGTAAAGGGCGCGAAAAAGGCGCTCGACGGCGTATCGCTGAAGATCGACGGCGGTATCACCGGACTTATCGGACACACGGGATGCGGCAAATCCACGCTCGTGCAGATGATAAACGGACTGTTGAAGCCGGACGACGGACAGGTGCTCATCGACGGCGAGGATATATGGAAAGAGCCGAAGAAAATCGGCGAGATAAGATTCAAAGCCGGACTTGTGATGCAGTATCCCGAATATCAGCTTTTTGCCGAGACGGTGTACGACGACATCGCGTTCGGTCCGAAAAACATGGGACTTGACGGAGAAGAGCTTGACACGCGCGTAAAAGAAGCCGCGGCTTTTTCGGGGCTTGACGCACAGTTACTTCAAAAATCCCCGTTCGAGCTGTCGGGCGGACAGAAGAGACGCGCCGCGCTTGCAGGAGTTGTGGCAATGCGTCCGAAGATACTGATACTCGACGAGCCGGCGGCAGGACTTGACCCGTCAGGCAGGCGCGACATTCTCGGAGGGATAAAGCGGTATTCCCGTGAGAGCGGTACTACCGTAGTCATTGTCTCCCATTCAATGGAGGACATGGCGCTGTACTGTGATGACGTTATCGTCATGGCGGACGCGAAAATTCTGATGCACAAGCCGTGCGCCGACGTATTTTCCGAATACGAAACACTCGTCTCGGTCGGGCTTGATGTGCCGATGATAACTCGCGTGGCGATCGGACTGAAAAAGAACGGCATCGACATCGGCGAAGACATCTACACCGTGAATTACGCCGCGGAAAAGCTCAGAGAAAAGCTGTTTCTTTGAATCTCTTTGAAAAAACGATAAAACCTACGAAAGGTATTTTCCGTAAATAAATGAAATCTGACATCACGTTCGGTCAGTACTGTGAGGGAGATTCGCTCATCCACAGACTTGACCCGCGTGCGAAGATAATCATCGCGCTTGTGTTCATAATCTCGATCTTCCTTGCCAAAAGCGTGACGGCGTTTGCCTTGCTTGCTGTCGTCGCCGTCTGCTCGGTGATCCTGACGCACCTCTCGCCGCTGATGATACTCCGCTCGCTCAAACCAATATTGTTTATCATACTGTTTACCGCAGTCATCAACATTTTCTGGATGACGGGGGACACGCTTCTCGTCCACTTCTGGATATTCAATATCTATCTCGAAGGACTGATCAACGCCGCACTTATCGTGGTACGCATAATGCTGCTCATCACGTTTACGTCGGTATTTCTGACGTATACCACTACGCCGCTTGCGCTGACGGACGCGCTTGAATCGCTCCTGTCTCCGCTCAAGAAGCTGCACGTCCCAGTTCACGAATTTTCGATGATGATGACTATTGCGCTTCGCTTCATCCCGACACTTATCGACGAGACGCAGAAGATCATCAGTGCTCAGACCGCACGCGGAGCCGATTTTTCATCGGGGAACATCATAAAACGTGCGAAAGCACTTATCCCGATACTGATTCCGCTGTTCGTTTCCGCGTTCCGCCGTGCCGACGAGCTGGCAACTGCGATGGAATGCCGCTGTTACACCGGCGGAGAGGGCAGAACGAGAATGAACGTCCTCCGCGCAAAGCCTGTCGATTTTGCAGTTGCGATAGCATCAAAGCTGATCGGCGTGGCTGTGATTCTGCTCAACATCTATTTCCCGATATATTCACTTGTGCTGTAAGGAAAACTAATGAAACTGCTTCTTAAAATAATGTACGACGGAACGCGGTACGCCGGATACCAGGCGCAGACCGAGTTTCCGTCTGTGCAGACTACTCTGACCGAGGCTGTCGGCGAGTGCTTCGGGTTCCCGTGCAACGTAACGGGATGCTCGCGTACGGACGCAGGCGTTCACGCGCTCGGATTCGTCTGCACGGTAGAGCCGAGAGAAAACCGCGGAGAGGACTGGCTGACGGTTCCCGTTGGACGGGTACACCGCGCACTGTCGAAATACCTGCCCGACGATATTTCCGTATGCGGTGAAGCGGCGGTCGACGACGGTTTTCATCCGCGCTACTCGGTAAAGCGGAAGACGTATATATATAAAATGTACGACACACCGTTCTCCGATCCGTTTTATGAAAACCGCGCGTGGCATCTTAAGCGCAGTCTGACCGACGAAGATATCCGCAAAATGAACGAAGGCGGCGCACATCTCGTCGGACGGCACGATTTTACTTCTTTTATGGCGTCCGGCTCGAAGATAACAGATGCGGTAAGAGAAATATATTCTCTCCGCATTGAGCGCGGAAGCGACGGAATTGTGACACTGTCCGTTTCCGCCGACGGTTTCTTATATAATATGGTGCGGATAATCACCGGTACGCTTGCCGACGTTGCCGCAGGGACTATTCAGCCCGATGAAATAGGCGTGATCCTTTCGGCAAAGGACCGCACGAAAGCCGGACGTACCGCGCCTGCCTGCGGACTGTACCTCGCAGACGTGGACTACGACGAAGAAATCGGCTGGAAATGCGAATAAATGCGAATGATAAAAGAAAAATACATGAAAGGAGACTGACAAAATGCCCGATCCGCGACGCACACCGAAGAGAGCGCGCGAAAACGAAACGATAACCGTATCGGATACGCTTGAACCGCGAGTCAACAGATACTATCTGAAGACTTCACGCAAATTCATGGCGGCGGCTGTCGTCTCCCTGCTCGTGCTTGTGCTTTATATAGTATTTGTCGCAGTTTTCTTCGGCGAATACGTTACATACGACAATATGAAATATCTTGTCCGCGACATAGACGCTATGAACATCGGCGGGCAAAGCTCGTTTGAAAAAATCGTCTACAATGCCGACGGCGGTGCGGACGCGGAGTATTTTCGCGGCGGACTTGCACTTTCGTCGCCCGACAAGTACAGATATTACGACACGTCCGGAGTGCTTCTTGTTGAAGAAAACCTCGGATACGCATCCCCTCTCACCGCGTCGTCGGAAAAATATCTGCTCATATACGACCTCGACGGACAGAAGTATTCCGTTTTTAATCAGCTTACGCGGATAATCGAAAGGGAAGCCGGAACGAGCTTGCTGTCAGCCGACATAGCGAACGACGGAAGCTACGTCCTCGCACGACGCTCCACCGAGACGAAATACGTCGTTGAGCTTTATAACGGCGGATTCACGAACGTCATGAGCATCTATAAAGACAACTACGTGACTGACGTTTCGATCTCGCCGGACGGAAACACCGTGGCAGTCGTCTCGGCGTGTCCCGATACTTCCGATTTCTCCTGCGAGATAGACATTTGCCGGAGAGGGAAGAGCGAGAGCGTGAAAAAGATCACACTTGAGCATTCCATGCCGCTTGACGTTGAGGCGACGGACAAAGGATTCGTCCTCGTCTGCTCGTCGGAGATAGTTTTCTTCGACAAGAACGGTGAAAACCTGACTGAAAAGCAGTTCACCGGAATGAGCTTAAGATATGCCGACATAAACGGCAGTACCGCGGCTGTAGTCGGTACGACGAATGCTCTCGGAAGCGAGAACAGACTGCTCGTGATCGACACCGGAGACAACTTCGGAAAAATACTGCTCGACCGCACGTACAGCCTGCGCATAATGGGCGTGTACGCATCGAGAAACCCCGATGACTGTCTATGCTATCTGAAACTGCACGACACCGCGGCACAGGTCTTGCCGGACGGAGAAATTTCATCAAGAGAAACGGACGGCGAGATAATCTCCCTCGTTCCGATGAAGACGGGTGCGCTCGTCTGCACGAGAACGGCGGCTTACCGACTGTTCGGTGAATAAAGAATAATTTATAATATGGAGGTTAAAAATGAATCTTGCACTTGACGCGATAATCATTATTTCAGCGGCTCTTATCATCATATCCGCGGCGAAAAAAGGTCTTATCCGCTCCGTTATGGGACTGATAAAATCGGTGGCTTCTCTCATAGCCGCGTACGCATTCACACCTGTTCTCGCCTTGATAATCGAAGAAAAATTCCTGCTCGGCAGAATGACCGAAAATATTGCCGGGACGCTCAAGGGCTGGTCGCTCGATACAAATACCGATCTCTATAACCTTGACAGACTCGCGTCCTCTTCAAACGATGAATTCGGAAAGATACTCGAACGTTACGGCGTGGGACTTGATTCGATCTCCGCAAAGCTGCGCGGACTCGTCGGCGTAGGAGAAAACGAAGTCACGTCGATAGCCGAAGATATAGCGTCCCCGGTTTCGCACGTTCTTTCATCGGTCATCTCGTTCATTCTCATCTTCGCGGCGGCGTTTCTCGTCCTGTCGCTTCTTACATTTTTGCTCGACGCGATCTTCAAGCTCCCAGTGCTTCACGGCATAAACAGAGCGCTCGGCGTCTGTTTCGGTATAATCGAAGCCGTCGTAGTCGCATCCGTGCTTGCTGTCGCTCTGTCGGTGCTTGTAACGGCACTCGGCTCGATCTCTCCCGATTTCTTCGGCGCGCAGGTCGTTGACAGAACGCTGATCTGCAAAGCTCTTCTGAACAATAATCTGTTCTCGTTCATCGGGAACGTGCTCGGAGCATAACATAAGTTGATTTATTTCTGAAAGGTTTTTTATAAATGATAATGTGTTCAAGATGCCATAAGAGAGTGGCAGTGGTGTTCATCCGCAATATGAAGGACGGCAAAGATACGCAGGAAGGGCTTTGCATAAAGTGTGCGAAAGAGCTTGGTATCAAGCCGATCGACGACATAATCGCGCAGACCGGGCTTGACGACGAGACTATCGAAAAGCTCAACGGCGAAATGGAAGCGATGATCGAAAACGGTGAATTCCCGATAGGCGACGGAGACGGCACAGCACCGCTTCTCAATTTCTCGAAGCTCATGGGAGAGGGAGGTGCAAACCCGAAAGATAAGAAAAAGACAAAAAAACCGAAAGACGGTAAAGAGGAAGCACCCGAATACAAATTCCTTAACAATTACACGACAAACCTCACCGAACGCGCGAGACGAGGTGAGCTTGACGGCATTGTCGGACGCGACAGAGAGCTTGAAAGAGTGATACAGATACTCTGCCGCCGTCAGAAGAACAATCCGTGCCTTATCGGTGAGCCTGGCGTCGGTAAAACCGCGATAGCGGAAGCACTTGCCGAGAGAATAGCCGCCGACAACGTCCCGTACAGACTGAAAAACCACGACGTGTGCCTCGTCGACCTTACGGCACTTGTCGCAGGTACGCAGTTCAGAGGACAGTTTGAATCCCGTGTGCTCGGTCTTCTCAATGACGTGAAGACAAAGGGAAACGTCATCCTCGTCATCGACGAAGTTCATAATATCGTCGGTGTCGGAGACGCGGAAGGATCTATGAACGCCGCGAATATCTTAAAGCCTGCGCTTTCCCGCGGAGAAATACAGGTGATCGGCGCGACGACACTCACGGAATACCGCAAATATATCGAAAAAGATACCGCGCTCGAGAGACGCTTCCAGCCCGTGACGGTAAATGAGCCGTCCGTCGCCGAAACGGTGGAGATCTTGCGCGGAATAAAGAAATACTACGAAGAATACCACGGTGTGAAGATAGATGACCGTATCCTCGACACAGCCGCAACGCTGTCCGAGAGATACATCACCGACAGATTCCTCCCCGATAAGGCTATAGACCTCATCGACGAAGCCGCGTCGCATATTTCCGTCCATACACCGGAGATAAACGAGCGGCACGAGCTTGCAGATCGTAAAAAAGATGTGGTTAAAGCAAGGGAAGAGCTTGAAACGCTGATGCAGAGCGGAGAAGCCGTCGACGACGCTGTCAGAGAAGACAGATACAAAAAGCTCGCCGATCTCAAAACCGAGGAATACCGCCTCTCCGACCGCCTTTCCGAGCTTGACCGACTCTGCGGCAACGTGCAGATGAATGCGTCAGACCTCGCCGACGTTATCGAGATATGGACGGGCGTGCCTGCGTCGACTATCGCCGAGAGCGAATACGAAAAGCTCGAAAAGCTCGAAGAACGGCTCTCGTCCCGTATCATAGGACAGGACGAAGCGATAAACGCCGTATCCCGTGCGGTCAGACGTTCGAGAACGGGAGTATCGTATAAGCGCAAACCGGTTTCGTTCATTTTCGCAGGTCCTACGGGCGTCGGCAAAACGGAGCTTGTCAAGGTGCTTTCCGCCGATCTGTTCTCGTCTCCCGAGACGTTTATCAGACTCGATATGAGCGAGTTCATGGATAAGTTCTCCGTTTCGCGTATCATAGGATCGCCTCCGGGATATGTCGGTTACGACGACGCAGGACAGCTCACCGAAAAGATCAGACGCAGACCGTATTCCGTCGTGCTGTTCGACGAGATCGAAAAAGCGCACCCCGATGTAATGAACATCCTGCTCCAGATTCTCGACGACGGTATCATAACCGATTCCCACGGCAAGCAGGTCGATTTCTGCAATACGATAATCGTTATGACGACGAACGCCGGCTCGACCTACGCGACGAATAAGCTGGGCTTCTCGACGGACGTCCGCACGATGACCGAAGATAAGACAAAACGCGCGCTCGCGGAGTTTTTACGTCCCGAGTTTCTCAACCGCGTCGACGAGATAATCACGTTCAATTCGCTCACAAAGGAAAACTTCACCGAGATCGCAAGAATCATGCTCGGCGACCTTTCGGGCGTGATGAGATCAAAGGGAATAAACGTAACGTTCACCGATGCCTGCCGCGATTTTGTCGCCGAAAAGTCGTATTCGGCAAAGTACGGCGCGAGAAATATGCGCCGCTTCATCGAAACGTCGATCGAAGATAAGATCGCCGAACGGCTCGTCAGAGAAAGAGGCAACGTTACGGAACTGACAGTCGATGCCGAAAACGGCGAAGTCGTACTGAGATGATAAAAAACGGGCGGAGAGTGCTCTGCCCGACAGAAAAAAATAAAATAATGAGGAAAAAATGAAATATACAAATTCATGGCATCTCCTCGGAAATGAAAAGGTGCTTTCCGAGCTGAACACGGATATGTATAAGGGACTTTCCTCCGAAGAAGTAAAAAAACGGCGGCAGAGGCGCGGCGCGAACAACGTCTGGCACATCGCACACCGTTCTGCGGGGGAAATAGCGGTCGCAACGCTTTTTGACCTCGCAACGCTTCTGCTCATTATCAGTGCCGCATCTGCCGCGCTGTTTGAGAGAAGCTACGAGGCCGGAATGATCGCCGCAATCCTTGTCATAGCCGGTGTGGTCAGAACGGTGACGTATGTCCGCGCGAACCGGATATTCGAGGATATGGCAAGAGAGAAGATCCCTCTTGCAACGGTCATCCGTAACGGCGCGATACTTGTCGTCAGTGCCACCGAAACGGTCGAGGGAGACATACTGTTCTTTGAAGCCGGAGACACCGTTCCGTGCGACGCACGTGTTATTTCGGGAGACGACGCAATCGTGAGCGAAAGAGGTATAACGGGCAACAAAACCCCCGTACACAAATTCAATACCGTTATAAACACCTCTCCCGACAGCGGAGAAGTGCCGTGCGAATTTCGCTCGAATATTCTTTTTGCAGGCTCGCGCGTGCTGTCCGGCTCTGTCCGTGCCGTAGCAGTCGCCTGCGGAGAAAGGACGCTCATTTCAATGAAGGGCGGCGGCATTGAAGTAAAGCCCACCGAAGATATACCGGCTGTTGTACGCCTTTCAAGACGGAGCAAGACCACAAGCCTTATCATGCTCGCGTGCGTGCTTGTGCTTACGGCAGCAGCGATATTCTTCCGCAACGGCGTGAAGATACCGGATGTGTTCCTCTCGTCAATGGCTATGGCAGTCGCCGCAATGAGCGAATTTCTGACTGCTATCGGGTATATAATCGTTGCCGTCACGCTCAGAGACGCATCCGACGGAAAAACGGACGGCGTGCGTAAGGACGGCGAAAACAGGGAAAAGCACCCGACAGCGTCGAGAATTTCGATAAAGGACCCCGAAAAGCTCGATCTTATAGCAAAACCGGATGTTGTGGTTTTCTGCGGATCAAGGTTTTTCAAATCCGGCAGAATGGAAATATCCGCATACCGCGCCAAGGGTGCGTATGCCGATTTCCCGTCCGGCGAAAAGACAAATCTGCGTCCGCTTCAGGAGCTTCTTTCTCTTGCATCCGCCGCAACGGCTGAGTCTCGCAGCGGAGTAGTCATCGGCAAAACGGACTCGCATACCACCGATACTTCCCGTATGGTGAGCCGTGCCTGTGAAGCGTTTCAGAGAGAATGCGGAACGGCAGTAAGACGCCCGTACGCAATAGTCGACCACTCGGGAGCAGGAGAGAGGCATTTCGGACTTGACTGCTCGATAGTCGAAGCCGGCGGAAAGATACGGCTCGTCGTATGCGGCGCACTTGATGAAGTCATGCGCTGCTGTACCGATGCCGAGACTGCACACGGACGCGAAAAGCTGACACCGGAGACAAAAAGAACGATATTCACCGAATGTGCGCGGCTTGAGTTCTCGGGCGCAAGAGTAATAGCCGTCGCAAAAACGCCAGTCGATTCGACAGTGCTTGAGCCTGCCGTAATGACTTACGGAATGACGTTCGCAGGATTTTTCGCGCTTTCCCAGGAGAACGAAAAAACGACGGCCTCCGACATCCGCACGAATGTGGGATTTCTCAGAGGCTCAGGCATAATCCCCGTACTGCTTACCGAAAATCCCGACGGCGACCTCTACTACTGCCACCGCTTCGGACTGTTCAATAAAAAAACCGTCAGAATAAGGGCAGGGGAGATAGATTCTCTTAATACCGATTCTCTCACCGAAGACGGACTTATCGTGTCGTTTGCCGATATAGGCGGCGTGTACCTCACAAGCGCCTATGAAAAGACCGTAAAGCTGCTGCGCGGAGAGGGAGACGAAAAACGCACCGTCATCACGCTCGGCATGGATATGTGGGATACGGGCGCTTTGAAGGAATCCGACGTCGGCGCGGCTGTTACGTCGACCGAATACCGCAGTGTTCCGCAGGTGCTTGCGCGTAACGCCTCCGTCACCGTAAAACCGGAAGAAAACACCACCGAAGCCGGTTTCGGCGGATTCTCGGGACTTGTCAGCGGCATAAAGTACGCACGCCGTGCTGTCGAGAATATCGACTCTGCGAAGATATTCATAACCGCATCCCAGATCGCGCGCCTCGTGATGATATTCACGTCGGTGTTCACGAAGATACCGCTTCTTTCGTCGGTCTTCATACTGATATGGGGACTGTTGTTCGATTTTGCCGCGGCACTTGTCATGGCGTTCGAGAACAACGGACGAAGAGACGGCTATGTCAGAGAAAAATTCTGCCGTAAACGCGAGATCGACTACGACACCCCGATTTATAGGCGGAACACGTTTGTTTCGCTTGTTCTCGGCGCAGTCTGGGGGATCGCGGCGACAGCATCCGTTCCGGCGGCTTATCTTCTCGCACCCGTTCTCGGATATACATATTCTCCGGCGATCGGTGCGTCGGTGCTCGCGGCGTCGGTCATTCTTTCAGGTACGGTATTTGCGCTTGAGACGATGAAGCGCGACAGCATTTTCGTGTCTCATAATCCGAATCCGGCACAGCTCTTTTATATCCTCGCGTCGGTGCTGTTCGCGGCAGGCATAATGCTCACGGAGGTATTCTCACGTCTTGCGGGCGGAGAAATGTGCTTCAGCGCCGCACCCGTCGCACTTATCCCGGCAATTTTCATCCTGCTTGTCTCAGAGACGGCAAAACTTGTACAAAAATTCACAAAGCGATGACAAAAACGGTAAAAACTACACGGTCATCGCTTTTTTTCTTTGTACTTTTTTCACGCTTTGTCTTGTTTTTTCGAGCGGATTGTTGTATAATATCGGATGGTAATATAGAATCGCCATAGGTATGCGAACTAATTACGCAGTATAACTACAGAAAGGTCAGAAAAAATGGAAGAAAACAACGAATGTACCCACGATTGTTCCACTTGCTCGGCAAACTGCTCATCCCGTGAGCCGCAGTTTGACCTTCCGCATAAGGACTCTCATATAAAACACGTCATCGGCGTTGTTTCCGGCAAGGGCGGAGTCGGCAAATCTCTTGTCACTTCAATGCTCGCCGTAACGATGCAGAGACGCGACCTCAAATGCGCCATTCTTGACGCGGACATCACAGGACCGTCGATACCGAAAGCGTTCGGTATGAAGGGCGACATCCTCCAGGGAGACGACGGACTCATTCCGCTCGCAACGAAAACGGGCATCAAGATGATCTCCTGCAACCTCCTTCTTGAAGAAGAGGACAGACCGGTCGTCTGGAGAGGTCCCGTCATCGCAGGAACCGTAAAGCAGTTCTGGACCGACGTTATCTGGGGAGACACCGACTATATGTTCATCGACTGCCCTCCGGGAACGGGAGACGTTCCGCTCACAGTGTTCCAGTCGATACCGCTTGACGGCATCATCATTGTTACAACTCCGCAGGAGCTTGTTTCGATGATAGTAGGCAAGGCTGTCAATATGGCGGCACTCATGAATATCCCCGTCGTCGGACTCGTTGAAAATATGTCTTACGTCAAATGCCCGGACTGCGGACGTGATATGTACGTCTTCGGAAAGTCAAAGGCAGAGGAAGTATGCGCGCAGTATGAGATACCGTTTCTCGGACGTATGCCGATCGACGAAAAGCTTTCGTCTCTCGTTGATAAGGGAGTCATCGAGCTTATGGAAAACGACTATCTTGAAGCGACAGCAGACGCAGTCGAAAAATTCTGCAATAAATAATTTTTCAGGCTAAACAGGAATAAAAATAAATAACATATATTTCAGGAGGAAAAACCACCATGAAAAAGGCACTGACATCCGTTCCGTTCAGAGGCACTGAGGAACAGCTCGCAAAGCTCGATCAGATCATCGCCGAGAACAAAGACCAGAAAGGCGCAATGCTCGCAATTCTTCAGAAGGCACAGGACGTTTACGGCTACCTTCCCGAAGAAGTACAGCGTCATATCGCACTCGCACTTGACGTTCCGTTCTCCGAAGTCTACGGCGTTTGCACATTCTACGCACAGTTCCAGCTCAATCCGAAGGGCGAGCATCCGATCTCCGTTTGCCTCGGCACAGCCTGCTACGTAAAAGGCTCCGGCAAGATCATGGATAAGCTCCAGACAATGCTCGGGATCGAAGCCGGCGGCATCACATCCGACCTCAAGTTCTCTCTCGACGCAACACGCTGCATCGGTGCGTGCGGTCTTGCTCCCGTTATGACAGTCGGCGACGACGTTTACGGCAGACTTGAACCCTCCATGCTCGACGGCATCCTCGCAAAATACAACTGATTTCGATAAAAATAAACCCGAACGGTTTCAGAACCGTAAATTTTCAGGAGATTTTCAATGAAAATCAGTGAAATACAAGAAAAACTCGGTGCAACTCTTCTCTGCGGCGAAGAACATCTCGATGAAGAAGTCCTCGCGGCTTGCTGCAGTGATATGATGAGTGACGTTCTCGCTTTCGTCAAGGATCAGGGCGTGCTGCTCACCGGACTGCTCAATCCGCAGGTCATCCGCACAGCCAATATGATGGATATGGTGTGCGTCGTCTTAGTCCGCGGCAAAACCCCGACCGACGAGATCGTATCTCTTGCGAAAGAGTGCGGCATTGTGCTGATGCAGTCGTCCCTCAGAGCTTATGAGGCGTGCGGCATCCTTTACAGTGCGGGACTCGGAAACGGGTGCGCGGAATGAGTGAACCGATAAGATTCCACTTCAAGGTCGACGGAGAAAACTTCTCGTCGGCAGGGGAAGCGTCAGTCATCGTAAAGAAAAAACTGAGACAGCTCGGTTTTTCTCCCGAAGTAATCCGCAAAGTCTCTATCGCCATGTACGAAGGGGAAATCAATATGGTCATCCACGCGAACGGCGGAGAGGCGGATGTGGAGGTCGGTGACGACGAAATAGTCATCACGCTTGCTGACCGCGGTCCGGGTATCGAAAACGTTGAGCTTGCCATGCAGGAGGGCTACTCCACGGCAAGGGAAAACGTCAGAGCGCTCGGCTTCGGCGCAGGTATGGGACTTCCCAATATGAAAAAATACACCGACGACATGAAGATTGAGACAGAAGTCGGTGTCGGTACTACAGTAATAATGAAAGTGAAATTCTGATTATCTCCCCGCGAAGAAATCCGAGGTGTTATATGAAAGAATACAAACATTCGGTTACGCTCGACGAAGAAAAATGCGTGGGATGCACGACGTGCCTCAAGCGTTGTCCGACCGAAGCGATCCGGATAAAGAACGGGATAGCCGTCATCAATCCGCAGAGATGTATCGACTGCGGCGAATGCGTGAGAGTCTGTCCGCATAAGGCAAAAAAGGTCAACACCGATCCTCTCTCCGTTATCGACGGCTATAAATACAAGGTCGCGCTTCCGGCTCCGTCACTGTACGGGCAGTTCGAGCATCTCGATAATATCGGCTACATAATCCGCGGACTTCACGATCTCGGATTTGACGACGTTTTCGAGGTGGCGTGTGCGGCAGAGCTTGTAACGGCATACACACGGCTTTACATAAAACGTGAGGACGTGAAAAAACCGGTGATCTCATCGGCTTGCCCTGCAATTCTCCGTATCATCAGTATGAACTATCCGTCGCTGTGCGAGCAAACGATGCCTATTCTTCCGCCTGTCGATATTGCGGCGTGTCTCGCAAGAGAAAAAGCGAAGAGCGAGCATCCGGAACTGACGGACGACGACATCTGTATAGTATTCATCTCTCCGTGTCCTGCAAAAGTCGGATATGTGAAGAACAATTTTGCAGGGGAACGCAACTATATCAACGCAACCGTTTCCGTCAGAGACGTGTACTTTGCTTTGCTCGACGTTATGAAAAAACGTAAGGACGAACCCGACGACATGACCGAGTCCGGTATGATAGGTATCGGCTGGGCGTCAACGGGCGGCGAGTCCTCCGCCATAATGAACGAGCGGTATCTCGCGGCTGACGGCATCGAGAACTGCATCAGAGTGCTCGACCAGATCGACAACGAAGAAATTTCGGACATCGACTTCATCGAGCTGAACGCCTGCTCCGGCGGATGCGTCGGCGGTGCACTTACCGTTGCGAATCCGTATATCGCACAGACGAGGCTCAAGGCTCTGAGACGGTACCTGCCGGTGTCTCCGAACAGACCGGCGAGCGAATGGATACCCGATAAATTCTTTAATGAAAACAAGCTCGAATACGATCCGTACAACCTGCTCTCCGACGACATGAAGACGGCACGGCGCATGATGAGCGATATCGAGTCGATCACCGAAAATCTTCCGAAGATCGACTGCGGCTCGTGCGGCGCACCGACCTGTATGGCATTCGCCGAGGACATCGTAAAGGGCGAGGCAAACGCCGACGACTGCACGATAATCATGAGAGAAATGTTCCACGGCTTCCTCGAACAGCGCAAGCATAAGGCACTGCTCGACAAGCTCATTCCGCTGAGCCGTGAAGACGGAAACAATAACGGCGGAGGCGAAACGAAATGACGTTATCGGAAATAAAAAACATCCTCGGACTGACCGAAGTCACGGGTAAAGCGGACGAAAGAGAGTGGAACGGCGTTTACGCCGGCGACCTTCTCAGCCGTGCGATGAGCCACGTGAAAGCGGACAACCTGTGGGTGACAATAATGTCGAACACAAACGTCATCGCGGTCGCAAGTCTCACCGAAGCGGCGGCTGTGATACTCGCCGAAGGAGTCGAGCTTATCCCCGAAGCGGTCAGCGCCGCAGAGGAGAACGGCATAACGGTCCTTTCATCCGACAAAACGGTTTACGAGCTGTGCGCGAAGATAGCGGACGCAGTGAAGTGATATGACTGACTACTATTGCGATCTGCACATTCATTCGTGCCTGTCTCCGTGCGGCGACGACGACATGACGCCTGCGAACATCGCGGGTATGGCGGCACTCAACGGACTGAATATAGTAGCGCTGACCGACCATAATTCGTCAAGGAACTGTCCGGCGTTCTTCGAGGCGGCAAAACGGAACGGGCTCATCCCCGTAGCCGGAATGGAGCTGACGACAGCCGAGGACATCCACGTCGTGTGCCTGTTCAGAAACCTCGACGACGCACTCGCGTTCAACGATTTCGTTGATTCGAGACGTCCGAAGATAAAGAACAAGCCCGAAATATTCGGAAACCAGCGCATTATGGACGCGGAAGACAATATCATCGGTGAAGAAGAGAGCCTTCTCATCAACGCCGCGGATATTTCGCTCGATGAAGCGTTCCGTGAAGTACTGAGACGCGGCGGAGTCGCTTATCCGGCACATATCGACAGACCGTCGAACGGTATAGTAGAAACGCTCGGCGTATTCCCCGAAGAACCGGCGTTTACCGCGTATGAGCTTAACGACGCATCCTCCGACGAAGAGTACAGACGGCGTTTTCCGATACTCGACGGGCTCTCCCGTGCGGTGTCGTCCGACGCGCACTATCTCTGGGACATTTCGGAAGCAGGATTTTCGATCCCGCTTGACGACGAGCCGTATTCGTCCGCTCTTGTGAGAGAACGGCTGATCGACTATCTTCTCGGTAAAGGAGGACGGAGGAATGGATGAACTTTCGCTATACGTTCTTGATATAACGATGAATTCCGTCCGCGCAGGAGCAACGGAAATTTCGATAACGCTCTCGGACGACGGCGAATGGCTGACTTTTTCCGTAAGCGACAACGGCTGCGGAATGACAGAAGAACAG
The DNA here is from genome assembly GCA_045643285.1 of Eubacteriales bacterium. Taxonomy (GTDB): domain Bacteria; phylum Bacillota; class Clostridia; order Oscillospirales; family CAG-272; genus UMGS1696. Next base: position 23,603 of record JAZUKN010000098.1, on the reverse strand, counting down.
CTTGAAAGGCTCTCGAATCCGTTTTTCACGACGAGAAAGACGCGAAAAGTCGGACTCGGCATACCGTTTCTCAAAATGCTCGCGGAAATGACAGGCGGATACGTCACCGTAACGTCCGTTCACGAATCGGCAGGCGAAAACCACGGCACTACCACCACGGCAAAGTTCGGCAGGAACCACATCGACTTCATCCCTCTCGGAGATATGGTCGAAACGGTGAAAACGCTCATTCAGGGCGCACCGGACGTCGATTTCACTTTCACACACTCTTTCCCGACGGGAGAGGTTCGTCTCTCTTGCAGGGAACTCAGAGAAATTCTCGGAGATATATCTCTTGCGGAGCCTGATATTCTCGTCTGGCTCGACGGGTATCTCAGAGAACAGTATGAGGAAATTTCAAACGGCAGTAATAGCGCAGACAATGCGTGATTATTGATATACACAGCAAAAAAATTATTATTTATAGAAAGGAATATCCACTATGAAATCACTCGAGGAGCTCATGGCCATCAAAGCCAAAATGCAGGACAAGGTCTCTGTAAGACACTCCAGCGGCGAGACCCGTGTAGTTGTCGGTATGGCGACTTGCGGTATCGCGGCAGGCGCACGTCCCGTTCTCAACGCATTCGTTGAAGGCGTATCCGAAGCAGGACTTACCGAAAAGGTACAGGTCACACAGACAGGCTGCATCGGTATCTGCCAGTACGAACCCGTTGTTGAGGTCTACGAAAAGGACAAGGAAAAGACGACCTACGTCAAGATGACCGCTGAAAAGGCAAAGCGCGTTGTCGAAGAGCACATCAAGGGCGGTAAGATAGTTACCGAATACACCATCGGCGCGACAAAGATATAACTTTTTAGGAGGAAAAATATATGATTCGTTCGCACGTACTTGTATGTGGCGGTACCGGCTGTACATCTTCCGGAAGCCGCGTGATCCGCGAAAAGCTCGCTGAAGAGCTTAAAGCGAAAGGTCTTGACGAGGAAGTCAAGATCGTACAGACCGGATGCTTCGGTCTCTGCGCTCTCGGTCCGATCATGATAATCTATCCCGAGGGAACATTCTATTCAAGAGTTACTCCCGAAGACGTGCCGGAAATCGTTTCCGAACACCTCCTCAAAGGTCGTATCGTTGAACGTCTCGTTTACAACGATACAGGCGACGCAAAGGGTGAAGACGAGGCTGTAGCCGCATCCCTTTCCGAAACACAGTTCTATAAGAAGCAGAAGAGAGTTGCTCTCCGTAACTGCGGCGTTATCAACCCCGAAGTTATCGACGAGTACATCGCCATGGACGGTTACTTCGCACTCGCAAAGGTGCTGAAGGAAATGACACCCGACGACGTTATCAACACGATCCTTGCGTCCGGTTTAAGAGGACGTGGCGGCGGCGGATTCCCGACAGGCAGAAAATGGGCTTTCGCTAAGGCTTCCGTTTCCGACAAGAAATACGTTGTATGTAACGCCGACGAGGGTGACCCGGGTGCGTTCATGGACCGTTCCGTTCTTGAAGGCGTCCCGCACGCAGTTCTCGAAGCTATGGCAATCGCCGGCTACGCTATCGGTGCTGACGAAGGCTGGATCTACGTCCGTGCCGAGTACCCGATCGCAGTAAAGAGACTGAACATCGCTATCGAGCAGGCTCGTGAATACGGTCTTCTCGGCAAAGACATTCTCGGTACAGGCTTCAACTTCGATATTCACCTCCGTCTTGGCGCAGGCGCATTCGTATGCGGTGAAGAAACAGCTCTTCTTACCTCCGTTGAAGGTAACAGAGGCGAACCGAGACCGCGTCCTCCGTTCCCGGCAATCAAGGGTCTGTGGGGTCAGCCTACTATCGTAAACAACGTTGAAACATACGCAAACATCGCTCAGATCATCCTCAAGGGTGCTGACTGGTTCGCATCCATGGGTACAGAAGGCTCCAAGGGTACAAAGGTATTCGCTCTCGGCGGTAAGATCAAGAACACAGGTCTTGTTGAGATCCCGATGGGCACAACACTCCGCGAGATCGTAGAAGAGATCGGCGGCGGCGTTCCGAACGGCAAGAAGTTCAAAGCCGCTCAGACAGGCGGTCCGTCCGGCGGATGTATTCCGGCTTCCCTTATCGACACACCTATCGACTACGATAACCTCACAAAGATCGGCTGTATGATGGGTTCCGGCGGTCTTATCGTTATGGATGAAGACACATGTATGGTCGACATAGCAAAGTTCTTCCTCGAATTCACAGTCGATGAATCCTGCGGTAAGTGCTCGCCGTGCCGTATCGGTACAGTAAGACTCCACGAGATACTTGAGAAGATCACATCCGGCAACGGTGAAATGGAAGACCTCGACAAGCTCGAAGAGGTCGCCAATTACATCAAGTCCGCATCTCTCTGTGCTCTCGGTCAGACAGCTCCGAACCCGATCCTGTCCACGCTCCACTTCTTCCGCGACGAGTATATCGCACATATCGTTGATAAGAAGTGCCCGGCAGGCGTCTGCAAGAAGCTCCTCCAGTACCACGTTGATCCCGATAAGTGTATCGGTTGCAAGATGTGCGCTAAGAAGTGCCCGGCAGGTGCTATCGTCGCCAACGCCGCAGGTGAAGTCAAGGAAGGCAAGAAGCTCCCGTACGTTGTCGTTGACCAGTCGAAGTGCGTAAAGTGCGGTTCCTGCATCGAAACATGTAAGTTCGGCGCAATCTCGAAGAAATAAGAAAGGATCGGAACATACTATGAATATGATTAAAGTAAAAATTAACGGTGTCGAGTATTCCGTTCCGGAAGGAATAACAGTCCTCGAAGCGTGCCGTTATGCCAATATCGACATCCCCACACTTTGCTACCTCAAGGACGTAAACCAGATCGGCGCTTGCCGTCTCTGCCTTGTTGAAGTAAAGGGCGCGCGCGGACTTGTTGCGGCTTGCGTATATCCGATTGAAAAGCCGAGAATCAACAAGGAAACCGGCGAAGAAATGCCCATGGAGATCTTCACGAACACACCGAAGATCAGAGAAACCAGAAAAACAAACCTCGAACTCGTTCTTTCCGCTCACGAAAAGAAGTGCCTCTCATGCATCCGTTCCACAACGTGCGAACTTCAGAAGCTCGCTCAGGAATACAAGTGCGATGAGACAAAGTTCCAGTATTCTCCGAAAGAACACACCGAAAAGATCGACGACAGCTCCGTTTCGATCATCCGCGATAACAATAAGTGCATACTCTGCCGCCGTTGTGCCGCTACCTGCGAAAAGGTTCAGGGCATTTCCGCTATCAGAGTTGTAAACCGCGGTTTCGACTCCAAGGTTGCCGCATTCTTTGAAAAGCCGCTCGCAGAGACCTCCTGCATCAACTGCGGTCAGTGCATCGTTTCCTGCCCGGTCGGCGCTCTCTACGAAAGAGACGACACAAAGAAGATCCTTGACGCTATCGCAGACCCGACAAAGCATGTTGCTATCTGCTGCGCTCCGTCCGTCAGAGCAACTATCGGTGAATGCTTCGGCTACGAGCCCGGCATTGACACCGAAGGCAAGATGGTCGCCGCTCTCAAGAAGCTCGGCTTCGACGGCGTATACGACATGAACTTCACAGCTGACCTCACGATCATGGAAGAAGCAACAGAGCTTCTCGGCAGAGTAAAGAACGGCGGCAAGCTCCCGCTCATCACATCCTGCTCACCCGGATGGGTCAAGTACTGCGAACACTACTTCCCCGAATTCGTTGACAATATCTCTTCCTGCAAGTCTCCTCAGCAGATGTTCGGCGCAATGTATAAGACATACTTCGCTGAAAAGCTCGGACTTGACCCGAAGAATATCGTATTCGTATCCGCTATCCCCTGCACGGCTAAGAAGTTTGAAGTCGGCAGAGACGGTCAGGACGTAGACGGTATGCCCGGCGTTGACATCGCAGTCACGACTCGTGAGCTTGGCAGAATGATCAACCAGGCAGGTATCGACTTCAAGGCTCTTGACGACGAAAAGTTCGATCAGCCTATCGACGTCGGCTCCGGTGCAGGTGCTATCTTCGGCGCAACAGGCGGCGTTATGGAAGCCGCTCTCAGAACCGCAGCATTTGTTCTCGGCGAAAAGCTCGAAAAGCTCGAATTCGACGACGTTCGCGGCACTGAGGGAATGAAGTTCGCTTCCTATAAGCTCGGCGGAATCGACGTAAATGTTGCAGTCGTTTCCGGTACAGCTAACGCAAAGAAGCTCCTCAATGGCATCAAGGACGGCACATATAACGTTCAGTTCGTTGAAGTTATGGCTTGTCCCGGCGGATGCGTAAACGGCGGTGGTCAGCCCACACAGCCGGCAGTTGTCCGCAATAACGTTGACCTCAAGGCACTCCGTGCAAAGGTTCTGTACACGGCAGACAGCGAAAAGCTCCCGCTCAGACTGTCTCACGAGAATCCGCTCGTAAAGAAAGTTTACGAAGAATTCCTCGGCGAGCCGAACTCCGAAAAGGCGCATGAGCTTCTCCATACACACTACGTAAAACGCGGTCTGTAAGATAAAAATAAAAAGGACGCATCGAAATGGTGCGTTCTTTTTTGCGTCTGAAATTGAAAAAGAAACGGAAAGCTCTTGCATATTTTTTCATATAGTGATATAATTTGTTTGTCCAAATAAAACTACAGAAAGGCAATAACCATGGATAAAGTCAGATTTGGTGTTATCGGAATCGGCAATATGGGTTCGTCCCATGTAAACCGTTTTCTCGACGGAACTGTACCGGACGCCGTACTCACCGCTGTCTGCGATGTAAAACCCGTGAGAATCGAATGGGCGAAGACCGTATGCCCCGAAGGCGTGCAGTATTTCACCGATTCTCATGAACTTATCACGAGCGGTCTGTGCGACGCAGTCCTCATCGCAACTCCTCACTACTTCCACCCGACTATCGCTATCGACGCATTCGAGAACGGACTGCACGTCCTCTCCGAAAAGCCGGTAGGCGTATATGCAAAGGGAGTATATCCGGAGATCGAAGCCGCAAAGAAGAGCGGCAAGGCGTTCGCTATCATGTTCAACCAGCGTACAGACAGATACTATCGCAAGATACGCGAGATCGTAAAGAACGGCGAACTCGGCGAACTCAAGAGATGCGTGTGGATCGTTACAGACTGGTACAGAACACAGGAATACTACAACAGCGGCGGATGGCGTGCTACATGGGCAGGCGAAGGCGGCGGAGTTCTGCTTAACCAGAGCCCTCACAATATCGACCTCTGGCAGTGGATATTCGGTATGCCGTCTAAGGTGTTCGCGTCCTGCGACTTCGGTAAGTATCACGACATCGAAGTTGAAGACGACGTAACGGCTATCGCAAAATACCCGAACGGCGCAACAGGCGTGTTCATCACGACGACCGGAGAATTCCCGGGTACAAACAGACTTGAGATTTCCGGCTCGAAGGGCAAGATCGTATACGAAAGAGGCAAGTTCACCTTTACGCGCCTCGATAAGGACGAAAGAGAAAACACGTTTGCCTCCGGTGTAGGCTACGACGGCGGCATCAAGGCAGAGACCGAAGACATCGTTGTCGAAGGACCGGATATCAACCAGCATACCGAGATCGTGAAGAACTTCGTTCGCCATATTCTCACGGGCGAAGAGCTTATTGCACCCGGTGAAGAGGGCATCAATATGCTTTCTATCGCAAACGCAATGATGCTTTCCGCATGGGAAAACAAGTGGGTGGACATCCCGAACGACGGCGAAGAATTCTACGAACATCTCGTTGAGAAGCAGAAGACCTCGCGCCATAAGGAAGACCTCGGACTTATCCTCAACGTCGAGGGCTCGTTCCACGAATCGACAAAGAAATAAACGATAATAAAAATCCGTTCAGTGAAAACTGAGCGGATTTTTCTCCCAAATAAAATCTCTCGCAGAAAAGTGAATTATCCTCATCTTCGCTGGGAAGTTTTTCTCTAGGGAATCATGAAATAACTATCTGATTTCTTTTCAATATCGTGTGTACTTGATAACAACTCAGATCTAATAGCTTTCATGCCGTTATAGTATTCGAGATATTTTTTGTGGCCTCCACGCATTTGCGGATGAACAAATGAAACTACCGGAATTTCTTTTCCGTTTATTATTGCAAAAAAGTAATTGTACTTGTTTGCTGCCGGTTTTTGACTCCATTTGCTTTTTTCAACATCATCAAAAACATATTCATATAACAAATCTGCATTTTTTCCATTCCCTCTGCCACAACAAATTATTATATCAGGATTGTAAATCATTATTTGACATTTTAAAAATTCACTATCATTTTTTGCATATTCAGCTATTTCGTCATCAGAAGAAGACGCTCCTCCCGGAACCTTTTTCAGTTCCAAAAATGCAATTTTTCGCAGCCAGTACGTTTTATCTTTTTTTGATATTGCGGAAATATAATCTCCGCCGATCTGTAACGCTTGTGTCCATCGAGCAATATTATTCCATGTTTTCCAGTATGTTGAGCTCTTTTCGGAGAGTAACCATTCTTTCAGGTTCAATACAAAATTACACTCTTTCCAGTTTGCCTCTTTTAATATATACAATATTTTTACTTCTTGCTTGTTGTATGTTTCTTCGTCGAAAACACCGTCCAAGGTGAATGCAGGGTATTTTCTTGCGTTCTGCCATTTCAAAAAAAGGTTTTCCTCTCTATTGACAATTGAATTATTTGTCAACACAAAAAACACCGTCCTTTTGATTTGTATCATTTTATTCTAACAACAACACCCGCCGATTTGTTCGACGGGTTTTTGTCTGTTACATATCTTTTGCCGTGTCTACCATTCCGTACGGGAACGGCTTTACGGGAGCCGGTGTGTAGACGTACTTCGCCGCATTCGAGAGAACGCGCTGAACGTCCTTGTTGTGGTACGTCGGGTAGGATTCGTGACCGGGACGGAAATAGAATATCTTGCCGCGGCCTCTCTTGAAGACACAACCCGAACGGAATACTTCGCCGCCCTCGAACCAGCTTATGAATATAAGCTCGTCCGGTGCCGGAATGTTGAAGTGCTCGCCGTACATTTCTTCATGCTCAAGCACGAGCCTGTCGCCGAGAGAAATGCCTTCGACTATCGGATGCGTCGGGTCTACAACCCACATTATCTCTTTTTCGCCGTCTTCTCTCCACTTGAGATCTCCCGAGGGCGTACCCATGAGCCGCTTGAACGGCTTCGAGTCGTGACCGGAGTGCAGGAATACCATTCCCATGCCTTCCCATACGCGCTTTGCTATTTTTTCGACAAGTTCATCCGGTACGAGATTGTGCGCGACGTGTCCCCACCAGAATAAAACATCCGTCTCTGCGAGAACTTCGTCTGTCAGTCCGCATTCCGGCTCGTCGAGCGTGGCAGTACGGACTTCAAAACCGTCCGTTTTCAGAAAATCCGCGATAACGGCGTGCATACCGTTCGGGTAGATCGCGTGGACTTCTTCGCTTGATCTTTCGTGATTGTACTCGTTCCAAACTGTGACTCTGATCATATTTTTGTCTCCTTTTCGGATTTATTTTGTCTTTAGCCAAACAGTGAGCTTGTGACCGGGGCGCTGCGCCGCACTGCGGTAATCCACAAGCGTTACGCCGCCGAGCGTGAGAGCAGAACGGCAGGGAACTGCGGCGGTGTCGGTGAGCGTTGCCGAAGAAATATCGTCCACATCAACTGCCGGCTCGTCGTCTCCGACAAAGTCGAGCGCGTATACTACAGGACCGCGCATTACGCACACACTGTCGTCTCTTCCGGTCGGTACGTCTGCGGCTTCGTCAGGCGTGATGAGCCGAACGTTCAACGGAAGTACGAGCGTAAGCACGTCGCCCGTTTTCACAGATGTTTCGGCGTATCCGCACGGTACGGTTTTTCCGTCGAGTGTCGCACCTACTGCCCATTTAGGTATACGCATATCAAGCGGTTGACCGGCTTTCGCTTTTGCAACGGTAATTTTTATCTCTCCCGTGCGCGGATAGTCGGTTTTGATGTCAAGCACCGTCTCGCCGACAGTCACACGCCCGTTTCGGTAGAGGTTGACGTATATTTTGCCGTCCGCATCCGTGCCTGCCGATGCAAGCGTGTCAAGCGCAAGACCTGCCGACGAAATCGAAATGCAACAGCTGTACTTCGTGCCCTCGCGGAGCGTGAGCTGACCGCTCATCAGGGGAGAACGTATGCTGTTCACAAGCGGACTGTAGCTGTGTACGGGAAGCGGAATACCGCCGTTTTCGGGGAGAGTGTCTTCGTCGCGGAGGACGCCCGACATCGCGTTGTAAGCGGATGCTTCAAGCGCGTCGATGTATTTTACGTCGCCCGTCATGCGCCAGAGCTGCCACAGAAATTTCATCCAGGTGACCGTGACGCACGTTTCCTGCATGATGTGGTAGACGACGCCCTCAAACTCGAACGACGGAATGAACGAACGGTCGGACTGCATGACTGAGGCGTGATTGAGGCTTTCGCTGTCACAGCCGAGAGAGCCGACAACTGTCGCTTCTTCAGCGAGCATCTTGTCGCCAAAGCGGATGACTGCCGCTCTTTGACGCTCGTCTCCCGTGACCTTTGAAAGCTCTGCAAGTCCCTCAAAGCACGAGATCATTTCATAGGCTTTCGGTTGACTGAACTTTGAGAGAAGAATGTCGCTGTCAAGCACTTTGTCGAAGTAGTTTTCGTGGAGCGTACCGCCGTAAGAGGCGATATATTCTGAAAAATCGAGGTATTTTTGTTCTTTTGTCTTGTTGTAAAGAAGCACGAACGGCTCAAGGATAGAGCAGGAGTTCAGTCCGTCCCATGCATTTGAGCAGGCTGCTATCTCACGCTGTCCCTCTCCGCGTCCGATTTTTTCTACAATATAATCGGCGTGCGCGCAGAGAGCGGATGTGATCTTTTCGTTCAGCTCACCGTCGCGGCAGATCTCGGAGAAATACAGAAGTCCGAGCATGACGTACTTTCTGTCCCAAATATCCCAGCCCGTGAACTCTTTTTCAAGTGAGTAGGTCGAAATGCGTCCGAGAGAGTCCTGTGTCGAGAGCAGGTCGCGTACTGTCCACTCAAGGACGGCGTAAAGCTCGTTGTCGGGTGCATTTTGCGGGGACGCACGGTACACAAAGCACGCGCCGCGCATGACCTTGCCCCAGTATTCGCCTTTCCAGGTGCCTCTTTCGCTGTCGACCGTGCCGTCGCGGAACTGATCGACGAGGAGCAGCCACAGATTTTTGTCGAGAAGCTGGATGCGGCGAAGTTGTGCCACTTCTTCCGTGAGAATATCGCTGTAATCGAACGCGCCGCATGGGAGTGCGCGGCGAAGAATAGTTTCCATATAAGCCTCCTGAAATATCCAAACCGAATGTTTGGAGTCGGATTTGTATTGCTTGTTTACAAGCGGTTCGTTTACGAACGGGCGGACAGGCGCATTTTGTCCAAACGTCAAGGTTTGGATAAATTGCCAGCCGTTTGCCCGTTCGTAAACGAACAGGACAAATCAAAAAATCTAAAACACGTCGTGTTTTCTTCCTATTTTTAATAGTGGAATAGCTTTTTCGTTTCGTACGCAGGCTCACACGTGAGATTCAGCTTCAGCTTGCGGAATGTCGACGAGTCGACGTGCGACACTATAACCGATGAATGCGCCTCACATCCCTTGAGGAGCGGCAGACATTCGAGCGCGGCTCGTGCGTTCTTGTCGGTCGCCGCGCAAATCGAAAGCGCGATAAGTATTTCATCCGCATGAAGACGCGGATTCGTCGAGCCGAGCGCGGAGGTTTTGAGATTGCATATCGGCTCTATGACAGTCGGGCTGATGAGGTGGATCGAATCGTCGATACCTGCGAGCTTTTTTAGAGCGTTAAGAAGTGCAGCGGCGCAGGAACCGAGAAGCTCCTTCGTGCGTCCGGTCACTATTTCTCCGCTCGGAAGCTCGATCGCGGCGGCGGGAACATCGTATTCTGCGGCTTTGTCGAGCGCGGCGCGGACAACGTGCCTGTCGTCGATCGTTATTTTCGCGCGGTTCATGATAAGCTCGGATTTGTAAACCTCGTCGGCATCGCAAAGTCCCTTGCGCTTGCGGACGAGCGTTGCATAGTAACGGCGTATTACTTCCATTTTGGACGCATAGGCAACGGCGTCCTCGTCGGTGATGCACATTCCGACCATGTTCACGCCCATGTCAGTCGGGCTCTTGTACGGACATTCGCCGTAAATGCCCTCGAACAAACGGCGCAGAACAGGGAAGACCTCAACGTCGCGGTTGTAGTTTACAGCAGTCACGCCGTACGCTTCAAGGTGGAACGGGTCTATCATATTGCAGTCGCCGAGATCGACGGTGGCTGCTTCATAAGCTGTGTTTACGGGGTGAGACAGCGGCAGGTTCCATACGGGGAACGTCTCGAACTTCGCGTAGCCCGATTTGATGCCGCGTTTGTTGTCGTGATAAAGCTGAGAGAGACACGTCGCCATTTTGCCGCTTCCGGGACCGGGAGCCGTGACGACGATAAGCTCGCGTGAGGTTTCAATGTAGTCGTTTTTGCCGAAACCGTCGTCCGAGACGATCAGCTTCACGTTTACGGGGTATCCGTCGATCGGATAGTGCTTGAATACTCTTATTCCGAGGTTTTCGAGACGGTGGATGAACGCATCCGCAGACGACTGTCCGCTGTAGTGTGTGATGACGACAGAACCGACGTAAAGTCCGCGGTCGGTGAATGCGTCAATGAGTCTGAGCGCGTCCATATCGTACGTTATGCCGAGGTCGGCGCGCATTTTGTTCTGCTCTATAGCGGCGGCAGAGACGACAACGACGATCTCCGCCTTGTCCTTGAGCCTGAGAAGCATATTTATTTTTGAGTCCGGCTTGAATCCCGGAAGAACACGCGCGGCGTGGTAGTCGTCGAACAGCTTTCCGCCGAATTCGAGATATAATTTGCCTCCGAATTTCGAGAGCCGCTCTGCGATATGCTCCGACTGAAGACGGGTGTATTCTTCGTTGCTGAATCCCTCTCTGAACATTTGAAAAACCTCATTCCGTAAACATAATCAACCATATTATAATATAATCTGCCGAAAAGTTCAAGGGTTTTCACCGATTTACGGAAATAAATCTTGACGGTTTTGCACGGAACACAATTGGCTGGTTTTTTTACGGGTTTTCCGGAAAATGAACTGAGACGCCGCCGTTTATTCATTTTTTTGTGGGAATGGATGAGAAGCAAGGCTTAAAAACAACCAAAAATCTGTCTATTATTGAATTTTTTTCACATATTCTGCATAAACCTGTGAATAAACAAAGAATTCTTTTATTTTAATTCACTTTTATTTCGATTTTTCCTTGACAATCGGATGCAAAAGTGATAAAATATAAAATGACATTTTTATAAGCAAAAAATTCATTTTTTGAGGATTTGAAGTTTGTGAAAATTACTCGGGAATAACCGTTTTCCCGAAATATTATAAGGTGGTGGGCATTTGAATACCAAAACTCTTCTTTATGTGCTTAAACGGCTTTTGCTTGCCGTTCTGACATTATGGATAATCGTTACTATCACGTTTGTCATAATGCACGCGGTCCCGGGTAGCCCGTTCGTCGGCGAAAAAGCGATACCGCAGTCGACAATGGACGCGCTCAACGCAAAATACGGACTGGACAAGTCCTATCCCGAGCAGTATCTCATGTACCTCGGAAACGCCGTCAAGTTTGACTTCGGCGAATCCATTTCGTACACGGGACGTACGGTTATCAGCCTTGTCGGCATGGGATTTGCAACTTCGGCGTTCCTCGGTATCTGCGCCGCATTTATCGCAATTATCCTCGGAATCACGCTCGGCTCGATAGCGGCTATCTACCGCTCGAAATTCATCGACCAGTTCATTCTCGTGACGTCGACCGCATCGGTTTCCGTACCGTCGTTCGTCGTCGGAGTCATCCTGCTCTGGGGACTTACCGTGTGGCTTCCCGTGTTCCCGTCGCACGCAGGCTCAATAATCGAAGCATTCAAGGGCAACGCGCCTTTCACCGGATATATTCTTCCTATTATATCTCTTGCGCTTTATCCGACGGCTTACATAACGAGACTTACCCGTTCCGCTATGCTCGACTCACTCGGACAGGACTACATCCGCACCGCGAACGCAAAGGGCGTGTCGAAATTCAAGCTCATCTTCAAGCACGCGCTGAAGAACTCGCTCTCTCCTGTAGTTTCCTACGCAGGCCCGATGATCGCATACATCATGACAGGCTCGTTCGTAGTTGAAAGTATCTTCTCGGTGCCCGGCATCGGCGAATACTTCATCAACTCCATTAAAACGCTTGACTACACGATGATCATGGGAACGACTATCCTGCTTTCCGTTCTCATGCTCTCGCTCAACCTTATTTCCGATATTCTCTATAAGGTCATCGACCACAGAGTTGACCTGTCTTAACGAAAGGGGGATAAAACAATGGAAAACAAAAACAAAAAAACGCTTGCGTTCCCCCTCAGTATGCAGCCCGATCTTTCAATGTTCGAGCTTGCTACCGACGATGAGAAAAAACAGCAGGACAGAATGAGAGAATCGACGAGCTTTCTCCGTGACGGTCTCCGCCGTCTCCGCAAGAACGTCGTTTCTATGGTATGTCTCACGATAGTTGCAGTGCTTGTGCTTATCGCGTTCATCGTTCCGCTCTTCTATCCGTACGACTATTCGACATCCTCCGCATCGACCGGAAGCTACAGCGCAAACTACCTCGGACCGATGCAGTATTCCTCGAAAGAACAGATACTCACATACAAAGGCGACACAGTGTTCCTCGGCTGGAGCTATCCGCTTGAAAACACGCTCGAAGGATATAAAGGACTCAAGGTCATCGACAGCGAAGAGTACCTCAATGAAGTAAAAGACCTGTTCGTTACTTCTCCAGTTGCTGTCGGAGATAAGACGATCGAGCTTTACGCGGTATGGGCGGCTGACGCTGACGGCGACGGAGTTGCCGATTTCGGAGCAGATCTGTTCGACTTCACTGACGCTGAAATAGATTCTGCCGACGTAAAGGACAGATTCACGCTTACATACGATCTCAACGGCGGAGAGGGAACAGTCCCGACCGACGAAACGGAATATATAAGCGGTGACCGTCTCTATCCCGCAAAACCGGACGGCGTGACAGCTCCCGAAGGACTTGCGTTCGTCGCATGGTCGAAAAATGCTGACATTCCTACACTGACCGCAGAAAACTATTCCGATTATAAGAAGCAGGTCGTAACGTCCAAAGTCGAGATCGACGGTGACACGACGCTGTACGCAGTGTGGGCTGAAGATAAAGACGGTGACGGCGCTCCCGACGGCTTCAAGCTCCAGACAAAGAACGGCAAGGAAAACAACATAAACCGTACACGCATTTACTACAATATGAATATGGGTGTCGGTGAAAAGCCGGTGGACTCGAACCAGTACGCAGAAGGCGACAGCGTTATCCCCGTAACGGAAGTTAGCTTCGAGAAGGATTATAAGTACATTTTCCCGCATCTTCTCGGAACGGACGAGATCGGACGTGACTACGCGACGAGAGTTATCGTCGGTATGAGGATTTCGCTTCTCGTCGGTATCATTGCCGCAGTCATCGTCGTTATCATCGGCGTTCTGTACGGCGCTATCTCCGGCTACTTCGGAGGCAAGGTCGACCTCATCATGATGCGTATCGTCGACATCATCTATTCGCTTCCGGATACGCTTATCATCATTCTTTTGTCCGTATCACTGAAAGACGTTATCATGAACTCGTCCTTCAATGCCATAGCTTCAAAGCTCGGCGGCGTCGGACTTGTGTCTATCCTCATAGTATTCGCGCTTCTCTACTGGGTAGGTATGGCAAGACTTGTAAGAGGTCAGGTACTTTCTCTCCGCGAACAGGAATTCGTTCTTGCCGCAAAGACGATGGGCGTTTCTCCTCTTAAAGTCATCACAAAGCACATGCTCCCGAACTGCATTTCCGTAATTTTCATCTCCGCGGCTCTTCAGATCCCGTCCGCAATATTCACCGAGAGCTTCTTATCGTTCCTCGGCGTCGGCGTATCCATTCCGATGCCGTCCCTCGGTTCTCTTGCATCGGACTACCGCGGACAGATGACGATAGCAGGGCGCGGATACCTCTTCATCATTCCGGCTATCATCATATTCCTCATCGTGCTTTCACTTAACCTGCTCGGTCAGGGACTTCGTGACGCGTTTGACCCGAAACTCAGGGAGGTGAGCAAATAATGGCACTTCTTGAAGTAAGAAATCTCTGCACGTCCTTTATGACGCGCGGCGGCGAAGTCAAGGCAGTCGACAATGTTTCGTTCGACCTTGACAGAGGCGAAGTCCTCGGTATCGTCGGCGAATCCGGCTCCGGTAAATCCGTTACTGCATATTCTATAATGCAGATCCTGACGCCTCCCGGACAGATCGTGGGCGGTTCGGTCAAATTTGACGGCAAAGAACTCGTCGGAGCTGACGAAAAAGAGCTTCGCAAGGTTCGCGGAAACAAGATAAGCATTATATTCCAGGACCCGATGACGAGCCTTAACCCCGTTTATACTATCGGTAACCAGCTTATGGAGGCAATTCTTCTCCATACGAACAGAAATAAAGCCGAAGCAAAGGAAAGAGCGATAGAGCTTCTCCGCCTGGTCGGCATCAACGATCCTGAAAAGCGTCTGAAGCAGTATCCGTACGAGCATTCCGGCGGTATGAGACAGAGAGTTATGATAGCCATGGCTCTCGCGTGCGAACCCGATCTTCTCATCGCCGACGAGCCGACAACTGCGCTTGACGTAACTATCCAGGCTCAGATTCTTGAGCTTATGAAAACGCTCCAGAAGCAGTTCAATATGGCGATCATAATGATCACGCACGACCTCGGCGTAGTTGCCGGAATGTGCGACAGGATCAACGTAATGTACGCCGGCAAGGTCATAGAACGCGGTACTGCCGATCAGGTATTCTATGAACCGAAGCACGAATATACAAAAGGACTGCTCACGTCCATTCCGAACATCGCAAACGACGAAAAAACACGTCTTTGCCCGATCGCAGGCACACCGGTCGACCTTCTCGCAATGCCCGAGGGCTGCGCGTTCTCTCCGAGATGCGCGAACGCGAGAAAGATCTGCCTTTCAAAGAAGCCCGATGAAATCGACTTCGGCGACGGTCACTGCGCGTCCTGCTGGATGAACGTGCTCGCGGAAATGAAAAAAGCAGAGGAGGTAGATTCCGATGAATGACGAAAAAATCATCGAAAAGCCGATGAATGACGATATTCTCGTTGTCAAAGACCTCAAAATGCACTTTCCGATAAGCGAGGGACTGTTCAAAACAAAGCTCCTCAAGGCTGTTGACGGCGTTTCGTTCACTTTGAAGAGAGGCGAAACACTCGGACTTGTCGGAGAATCCGGCTGCGGTAAGACAACAGTCGGCAGAACGCTTATCCACCTCTACAAACCCACGTCCGGCGAGGTCATCTTCAACGGAAGAAAAATCGAAAAGCCGGCGGACGTGAAATACCTCCGCACAAAAATGCAGATGGTATTCCAGGACCCGTATTCGTCCCTTGACCCCAGAATGACTGTCGGCGACATCATCGGTGAGCCGCTCGACGTTCATTATAAGCATCTCTCAAAAACCGAGAGAGCGCAGAGGATCAAAGAACTCATGGACGCTGTCGGTCTTTCATCCGAGCACGCGACAAGATACGTTCACGAATTCTCCGGCGGTCAGCGTCAGAGGATCGGTATCGCCCGTGCGCTCGCCATGGATCCCGAAATGATAATCTGCGACGAGCCTGTATCCGCGCTAGACGTATCCATTCAGGCGCAGGTCATCAATATGTTCGAAGACCTGCAGAAGGAACGCGGACTGACTTATCTCTTCATCGCGCACGATCTGTCCGTCGTCAAGCATATTTCGGACAGGATCGCCGTAATGTATCTCGGTCACCTCGTGGAGACGGCGGATGCAAACGAGCTTTACCACCATTCTCTCCACCCGTACACGCAGTCGCTTCTTTCGGCAGTACCGATCGCTGATCCGAAGTCCGAAAGAGCAAGACAGCGTATCGTTCTCGAAGGCGACGTACCGAGTCCGCTGAAAATGCCGAGCGGATGTCCCTTCAGAACAAGATGTCCACGCGCTACACCCGAATGTGCAGAGGCAATGCCGGAGCTTAAGGAGGTTTCTCCCGGTCACTTCGTAGCTTGCTTCCACATCGGTTGAGCATAAACAATCCATAATAATACCGTCTTGCAGGTATTAGAATCTTTTTGGAGGAAAACAAAATGAAAAGAACTCTCGTAGCACTTCTTGCGCTTCTCATGGTTCTTACATCCGTTCTCAGCCTCGTTGCTTGCAACAAGGAACCTGTTGACGATGAAAACACACCTGTAGAAGACAACACACCCGTAGAGGACAACAAGGACGATCAGCAGGCTCCCGAAACACCGGTAGCACAGGATCTCGTTGTCTGCGTTGGTCCGGACCCCGAAACACTTGACCCCGCAAAGAACTCTTCCGTTGACGGCGCTATCATCCTCACGAACTGCTTCGCAGGTCTTTACGGCTATGCTGAAGAAGACGGCAAGCTCGTTATCGTTCCGGAATGCGCTGAAGCAATCGTAACTCCTACCGAACTCGAAGGCGGCAAGTTCCAGTACGTTCTTACACTTAAGGAAGGTCTTAAGTGGTCTGACGGCGTTGAACTCAAGGCTTCCGATTTCGCATACTCCTGGCAGAGAGCAGCAGAGCCGGCTACAGCAGCAGACTACTGCTACATGTTCGACGTAATCGACGGCTTCTCCTATGAAGACGACTGCCTCCTCAACGTAACAGCAGACGACGACGCTCGTACGATAACAATCGTTACAGGCGCATACTGCAGCTACTTTGATCAGCTCCTCGCTTTCCCGACCTACTACCCTGTTCGTAAGGACATCGTAGAAGGCAACGACGCTTGGGCTACAAACGTTGAAACATACATCTGCAACGGTCCGTTCTCCATGAAGTCCTGGACTGTAGGCTCCGAAATCGTATTCGAGAAGAACGCAAATTATTGGGATGCTGACTCTGTCAAGCTCAACACAATAACATACTTCCTCTCTGACGACGACGACGCTATCTTCGCAAACTACACGAACGGTTCTATCCAGTACACAACAACTGTACCGGTTTCTCAGATCCCCGTTCTCAAGACAGACGACACACGTATGAACAAAGACTTCTTCATCGGCGACTATATCGGCACATACTACCTCGAACTCAATGCTGAATGGTCCTTCAAGCCCGGTCTTACAACAGCTTCTTCTTCTGACGAAGCATGGGAAGATTGGACTCCCGAAGCTAACGCTGAAGTACGTCACGCACTCGCTCTCCTCATCGACCGTAACTACATCGTAGAGCAGGTAACAGCTGCAGGTCAGCTCCCCGCATACGGTTTCGTTCCGGCTGGTATGGAAGACGGCACAGGCAAGGAATTCCGCAAGGAAGCTGATCCGTGGTGGTCCGTTGACGCTGCTGACTACGAAGCAAACTGCGCAGAAGCAGTTGAGATCCTGAAGAAGTACTATGATTACGACGAAGCTACAGGCAAGTTCACGAACTTCCCGACATTCCAGTACTCCGCTAACCCGACATCCGGTAACCTCGCAATCTGCGCAGCTATCCAGGATATGTGGGACGACTACGGAATCGGCGTTGAAGTTGACAACCGTACATGGGCTGTTATTCAGACCGCTCTCACAGAGGGTGACTTCACTCTCTCCAGACTCGGCTGGATCGCTGACTACAATGACCCTGTAAACTTCCTCGAAATCCTTCTCTCCGGTTCGGGCAACAACCACCCGAGACTCGGTAAGGACGGTCGCGTTGGTTCTGCTGCTATCTACGGTCTCAACAAGGATCAGACATGGGCAGACTACGATGCACTCATCGCTGCTGTTAAGACAACGGCTGACGCTGAAGAACGCGCTGAATATATGTACGAAGCAGAAGAGTGGATTCGTGACACATACGTAATCCTCCCGCTCTACTACTACACTAACCCCTACCTCTGCAACCCGTCTCTTGTAGACTACATTTACTCTCCTCTCGGATGGGTATCCTACAAGTACGCTTCTCTCACAAAATAATCGGGAATCTTTGATTCTGATTGTTGACTGAATAATTTCGCGCCCTTCTCTTGATGCAAGACTGGAGAAGGGCGCGTTTTTTCTTTCCCGAGTTGTTGACAAAAGAAAATTTGTATGGTATAATTATATATTCCGAACGAATGTTTGGCAGAAAGGCGGAGGTAAAGTGAAATACGAAGACGAAAACAGAGACGGTTTCTGGGATCTCGGACAGCCGAGAGAAAAAAAGTACTCAAAGCCCGATTTTATCGGGCATACCGTCGCGCCTGTCGATATTTCGGAGGATAAAACAGATGAAACCGCGTCTTCCGGCGTGACACAAGGCGAAAAAATACCTCCGCGCGGCGAAATGAACGCAAATCAAGCCGAAAACGACAGCAAAAAGACCATATCCGGCTCGTTCTGGATAGACCCGATCGGAGGCGGCAGGATTAATACGTCCTCGTACAGACGGCACACCACCGTCCGCAAGCCGCAGTACCGTACAGATGCACCGACGACACGCAGACAACCCGGCGAGACTACCGCCGAATACTCGCCGAACGGGGAGCTGATCAAAAAGATCACGGTCCGCACTTGGGAGAGCGAAACGGAGTTTTACGGAAGATTCACGTCCGACGCACTGCTGAGCCACCGCGCAAAGCCGTCCGTTTCGCCGGATTCCGACGTAAAGCCCGTGCCGTATTTTTCGTATGTTCCGCAGTACGCGCACATGAACCGCGAGCAGGTCGAATATTACCGCTACGTCAGAGAAAATATCCGTCTCGGGCGATGCGTGCCGTGCGATCTGCCGTATTTACAGCTTTTTATATTTGAAATAATCAATCTCGACACCGAGATTGACCCCACCGACGGCGCGGAGATTCTTGCGCGTATCTGGCTCGGCTACAGAAACATTTATCCGCGCCTTGACGGGTACCTCTGCGAATGGTTCGCCGATTACTGCATGATCCACGCCGTACCTATGCCGCGCCGACTTACGCCGATCCTTGCCGAAATAACGCCGAAAGCGCAGTTCAAGGAATTTTTCCTCGATTCCGTGCTGTCGTCTGACTCGGACGCACTCGGCTCTATCGTCGCGGAAGTCGCATCCGACTACGATTACAAGTCAAGCCGGAATTACAAAGACAATAAAGAACTGTTCGACACACACATTCCTGCGGTGCTTACCCGCGTTGTGAGAAAAAACGTCAGAGAAAATCGCGGAGTGTTCGCGCTTGATCGAATATATAAAATGACGCGCGACAGCTATTGCGGTGCGATCGTCGCGTCCGACAGAAAAAGAAGAGTCGACATAGAGTTTTGCTCGTTCACAAGACGCGCGGACGTGAGAATGGTAGTGACCGCGCTCGTCAAGTACGCCGAAAACAAAATCAGACAGTTGATCGGCGTAAAGGCGAAGTTGAACGTGGAAATGACGGATACAGCATCCTCAGTTGTGATAGACGCATATTTTTCTCCGCTTATCCCTCAGAAAATGCGCTCCGATGAAGAAAAATATATGCCCGACGACTATCTGAAGAACTACGAAGCGGAGGAAAGCGGCTTCGATCTCGGACGCGCCGAGGAGATAGAAAAGCTCTCGTGGGCGAATACCGAACGGCTCACAGGGGAAGAATTTCCGCATGATGAGCCGCAGTACACCGATTCGGACGACACGCCGGCAGTCATCGGCGAAATAACGAGTGATGCAGAATACTCTACAGAAGTAGAACAAAATGCGGAAGAAGAGGCACCAAAGCCCGAAGTAATACCGGAGAAACACGGATCAGCGGACGATGACAAGCCGCTCAAAGACGCTCTCCGTGCCGCACTTGACGGACGCTATAGCGAATACTGCCGCTCGGTAGGCGCGTTTGAGGGCGATATGGCTGACAGAATTAACACAAAGATGCTCGATGTTCTCGGAGACGTTCTGCTCGAGAGCGACGGAGCAACGTACAAAATTATCGAAGACTACAGGGAGGAGTGCGAAGAATGGCTGAAAACGGAACGGTAAACAAGGTGCCGAGAAGGATACTCGGAACGCTTCTCTCATCTCTTTCGGGCGGCGTTGTGCCGAGAATAGGCGCGCCGTATATTGCGATAGGTCGTAACGACGAGATCGAATCCCTCACGAACGCGCTTGACAGAGTGGCGGACGGCGAGGGCTCGACTAAATTCATCATCGGGCGTTACGGCTCCGGCAAGAGCTTTCTCATCCAGCTCTCGCGCGGATACGCACTTGACCGCGGCTTCATCACCGCCGACTGTGACCTCTCACCGGAGAGAAAACTGTCCGGCTCGAACGGATGCGGACTTGCAACGTACAGAGAACTGATGAAGAATATCGCGTCAAAGTCGTCTCCCGACGGAAGCGCACTGCCCGTGATCTTCGGCAAATGGTTCTCGTCAGTCGGCGAGGAGATCGAAAAGGACGGAATCAGCCGCACTGACGACCGTTTTGACGCGGAGCTTAACTCCCGAGTGACGGAAAAACTGCGCGGACTTGAAGCGGACGTCGGCGGATTCGATTTTTCTGCTGTATTGAGAGAATACTACCGCGCGTGGAAAGACGGTGACGACGAACGGCAATCGGCTTGCCTCAAATGGATGCGCGGAGAGTTCAACACGAGAACGGAAGCACGGCGCGACGTCGGTATCCGCTCGCTCAGCGTGATAGGCGACGAAAACTGGTATGACTACCTCAAACTGTTCACGGCGTTCGTGCGTATAGCAGGGTACTCCGGACTGTGCATCTACATCGACGAATGTGTGAATCTCTATAAAATACCGAATCGCATCTCGCGCGAGAACAACTACGAAAAGATACTCGCCATGTTCAACGATACGATGCAGGGACGCGCGCCCGGAATGATGATCGTTTTCGGCGGTACTCCGCAGTTTCTCGAAGATTCGCGCCGCGGACTTTACAGCTATGAGGCACTTCGTTCGCGTCTTGCGGACAACCGGTTCGGCTCGGAGCTTCGTTCGCTCATGCAGCCTGTACTGCGGCTCAGACGGCTGTCCGACAGTGAGCTGTACGCGCTTGTACTGCGCCTTGCCGCACTTCACGGAGAATATCACAAATGGACAGCCCGCGTGACGGAGGACGAAATGCGCGATTTTCTCGTCTCGTCCCTCTCCCGGGAGGGAGCCGACACGATGATAACGCCACGCGAGATAATCCGCGACTTCGTGACACTGCTCGACCTTTTATACACGAACGAAGACAAGACATACCGCGACATCGTCGGTTCTGTTCAGCGCAGTACCGTATCAAAGAACATCGACGAAGCGAGCGACACAGACGAATCACAAAAAGAAGACGGCAAAAAGCCGCCCGAAAAAGCAAAAATAACGCTCAGTGATATAGATTTTTAAGGAGGTGGAAGACCATGTCGGTATTTGAAGAATACTCACCGTTCATCAGAGAATACATCTATTCGCACGGCTGGGAATCACTCAGTCCGATACAGGTCGCCGCGGCTGAAGCGATATTCGGCACGGACGCAAACCTTCTTCTGCCGTCAGCCACCGCATCCGGCAAAACGGAAGCGGCGTTCTTTCCGGTGCTGTCGGAGATATACAACGATATGCCGGAGTCGTTCGCCGTACTCTATATCGCACCGCTGAAATCGCTGATAAACGACCAGTTCGGACGCATTACGGAGCTGTGCGAAGAAGCGGGAATACCGGTCTACCACTGGCACGGTGATGTTGCCGCGTCGCATAAGAAAAAAGCGCTCGAAACACCGCGCGGCGTGCTTCAGATAACGCCCGAATCACTTGAAGCTATGCTTATGAACCGCTCGTCCGACCTCATAAGACTGTTCGGAGAACTCAGATACATCATAATCGACGAAATACACACGCTCACGGGAAGCGACAGAGGAAATCAGATAATCTGTCAGCTTTCGCGGCTCATCGCGAAGACGGGAGTGATGCCGCGCCGTATCGGTCTGTCGGCAACTATTGGAGATATGCAGAGCGCCGCAGACTGGCTCGGTGCGGGAAGCGGCCACGACACGCTCGTACCGTCCGTACCGCAGGGAAAAATACGCTGGCGGCTCGGAATGGAGCACTTCTATATCGTTTCAAAGGACGACGCAAAGGCGATCACGCCCGACGAAAACCGCCGCGAGGAAAATATGTCGCTCGATCCCGGTTACGAATATATCTACGAGGCGACAAAGGACAAAAAGGCTATTGTTTTCTCGAACTCCAGAGAGGAGACGGAATACGTTTGCGCGACACTGCGCGAGATCGCCGAATATCGGGGAGAACCGGACAAATTCCTCATCCACCACGGTTTCCTTTCGGCAAGCATACGCGAAGAAGCCGAGCTGAAAATGAAGGACGACGAGATAAACGCCGTAACGTGCGCGACAGTCACAATGGAGCTTGGTATCGACATAGGACGGCTTGAGCGGATCATTCAGCAAGGCTCGCCGAACTCCGTTTCTTCGTTTCTTCAAAGGCTCGGACGAAGCGGCAGACGAGGTGATCCGCCGGAGATGATGATGGTTTTCCGCGAAGAAAATCCGCTTCCGAACACTCCTCTTCCTCAGCTTATGCCGTGGGAGCTCTTAAAAGCGATAGCTATAGTACAGCTATACATAGAGGAGCGATTCATCGAACCTCCGCTTATCAGACGGTGCCCGTATTCGCTTCTGTTCCAGCAAACGCTGTCGACCGTTGCGTCAAGCGGCGCACTGACCGCAAAACAGCTTGCCGAGCGGATTCTGTCACTGCCGCCGTTCAGATACATCGAAGAAGAGGACTACAGAACACTGCTTTTTTCAATGGTGAACAACGACTGGCTCGAACTTACAGAGGACAGGGAGCTGATCGTCGGACTCAGAGGCGAAAAGCTCGTAAATTCGTTCAAATTCTACGCTGTTTTCAAGGATTCCGAGGACTACACCGTGCGGTGCGAATCGGATGAGATCGGTGTTATCACGACTCCGCCGCCGGTCGGTGACAGATTCGCTCTTGCCGGACGGGTGTGGGAGGTCGAGGAGCTTGACATACCGCGCCACCTCATCTACGTCAAGCGCGTGAGCGGCAAAATGGAAGTAAGCTGGCCCGGCGACTACGGCGAAGTGAATACACGGATACTTGAGCGGATGCGTCAGGTGCTCCGCGAAGATACCGAATATCCGTATCTGAGAGAGGGTGCGCTTGAAAGACTGCGCGTCGCAAGAGCAGTCGCACGGAACACCGGACTGACGGAATCGTGCATCGTGCCGCTCGGCGGATATACATGGGCGTTCTTCCCGTGGCTCGGCACACGCTCTTTCCGCACGCTGAGACGGTATCTTGTCCGCAACGCAGGACAGTATAAGCTCACCGGAATGGACTTCGAGGGATGCTACTATATGACGTTCAAGCTCGAAGGCGGACGCGGCGACGATATGCTCAGATATATTACCGAAAAGATACGCCGCGAGGGGATCGACCTTGATTCGCTTATCAGTCCGAACGAGTCGCCCGAAGTCGGAGGCCAAG
>JAZUKN010000097.1:0-115461 GCA_045643285.1 Eubacteriales bacterium | reverse complement strand
AGAAAGAAAAAGCCGTTCTATATGTGTGAATACTGTCACGCAATGGGCAACGGCCCCGGAGATTTAAGAGATTATTGGGAGCTGATTGATTCAAACGATGAATTTGTCGGAGGTTGTATCTGGGAATTTACCGACCATTCGGTCGCTGTTCCCGACGGTAAAGGCGGTTACAAATATACATACGGCGGTGACTTTAACGATTATCCGAATGACGGAAACTTCTGCGTTGACGGTCTTGTTTATCCGGACAGACGGGTACACACGGGACTGAAAGAGCTGAAGCAGGTGATAATGCCGTTCTTTGTCAACGAAACGGCGGACGGTACGGTGAAGATCAAGTCGCGCAGATATTTCAAGAAATGCGACGACATTTCGCTCGCGTGGTGCGTGAAAGTCGACGGCAAGTCCGTTCTTTCCGGCACTGTTCCCTCTCTCGGTCTCGATCCGCTCGAAGAAAAAGAGTACAAGTTGTTCGACGGCTACACGAACAAAAACGGCGAGAGCGCAGTGCTTGATCTGTCGTTCCGTCAGAACAAGCCGACGGAATGGGCAGACGCCGGATACGAAGTCGGATTCGCGCAGTTCATCCACGAAAGCGAGCCGGAAGCGCACAACTGCGGACGCGCACCGCTCTACGCTGTTAAAGCAGTCGACGGTGACGGCAGCTATACGGTCACTGTCGGCGAGACGGAGTACGTTTTCTGCAAGAAATGCGGCATGATAGCGCACATCCGCGACAACGGCGAAGATCTTGTCACCCGTCCCGTTATGCCGGAGATATGGCGCGCGCCTGCCGACAACGACAGAAACGTGAAATCACAGTGGCAGTTCTTCGGATTTGACAGTGCGATACTCAAATGCTACTCCTGCACTCTCGAAAAAGCGGACGCGCACGAGGCTGTAATAAGATCAGAGATCGCGCTCGGCGCAAAAGCGAAAAACAACATTCTGAAAGCCACATTCACATACACCGTATCGGCTGACGGATCGCTGAAAGTTGACGCCGACGTTCATCCGCTCGTCAAGGACACGTTCCTGCCGCGGTTCGCGCTCCGTTTGACAATGCCGGAAGGCTCGGAGCAGATGGCGTTCTACGGTTACGGTCCGCACGAGAGCTACATCGACAAGCATCTCTCAACGAAGCTCGGCGAATACCGCATGACCGTCACCGAAAACTACGAGCCTTACGTCTTCCCGCAGGAAAATTCGTCCCACTGGGGTTGCCGCTGGGCTGACGTTATGACTGTCGCCGGTCACGGACTTCTGTTCACGTCGGGAGACACGTTCTCGTTCAATGCTTCGCACTACTCACCCGAACAGCTCACGAAAATGGCGCATCACTACGAGCTTCAGCGCGAGCCGGAATCAACGGTCATCGTTGCGTTCCGCGAATCGGGACTCGGCTCTAATTCCTGCGGTCCCGGACTTGAAGAAAAGTACATGGTCGGAAAATGCGACTTCCGGGCAAGTGTAACGATAAAGCCGGTATTTGAGTCTGACGTCGAGCCGTACAGAGAATGGAAAAAGACAAGATAAAACGACCGTAACGGCATCAACATATAAGAAAACCCGTCAAAGAAGAAAAATCTTCTCGACGGGTTATTTCTTTCAGTTAGAAAAGGCGGGAGATGCAGGGGAACGCGCTTTTCTGAAGAAAAGCTGCGCAAAAGACTTTGATAATATATAAGAAATGTTCCCGACAAACCGGGATTTGTAGGGATGAAAACGAAGTTTTATTTGCTATCAATATCCTTGCAGAAACCTTTTCTTCCACATTTCGGACAGCGCATTACTCTTTTATCATTTTCATGAATCCATGATGATAATGTGTACCATTTCGGCTTAAATTCTGTTCCGCATTTAGGGCATTTATAGTATTTTTTAATGATAGAAATATGTGCTGTAAAAAGAACAACAAACGAAAAAAGTGCTACCGGAATTGCTATTATATACCATGGTACATCGTAGTTGCTTCCAAAATAATGAACTTCACACGATGACAAAAATAAAACCGAACACAAAAGCATTGCAAGAAACAGGACTTTTTTCATTATGAGTACCTCCCCAAATTCTGATTTGTCTACATTCATAACGAGCTTCCCGTAAAAATCCTTACCACAGGTAAACATACTGTCGTTTTTTCACGTATGATCGTTCATATAGTCCTTTGAATTATATTTGACATATTCTTTTTCCGTGCCGCCGAGGTCGTTAATCAGTCTGTAGATTCGGCTCGCGTTCACTTCGAGCTGATGACGGGTGAGCCGTCCGCCCTGAAGTGCCGCTTTTGCGTCGTCAAAATCGCTCGTGCGTCCGGGCATCATGAGATCGTTGTCCGCCGCAAGAATACGCGAGCAGACGAATCCGCCGTACTTGTTGCCGATGTCGTTTCCGCCCGTCCATGCCCAGTCAGTCATCACAACGCCGTCAAATCCCCATTCCGCGCGCAGTACGTCGTAGCAGAGATCACGTCTTTCGCAGGTGTGAAGCCCGTTCAGGAGGTTATACGTCGTCATCACACACTTTGCGTCCGTGTTTCTGATAACGTACTCGAAGCCGCGCATATAGATCTCGCGCATCGCCCGTTCAGACACGAGCGAGTTACTGCCGAAGCGGTTGAACTCCTGGTTGTTACAGCAGAAATGCTTGATCGTCGTCGTTCTGCCTTCGTGGCGCATAACACCGCGCGTTATCGCCGCCGCAGTTTCTCCGCTGATGAGAGGATCTTCGGAATAATACTCGAAATTGCGTCCGCAAAGCACGTTGCGGTGGATATTGAGCGCCGGTGCGAGCCAGATATTTATGCCGAAATACTCAAGCTCTTCGCCGACGAGATCGCCGAGCGTCTCCGCAAGGGAGGGATTCCAGCTTTGCGCGACTGCCGTTGCTATCGGGATCGCCACGGTGTACTGATACACTCTCTTGCCGCGCGGTCTGCGTGCAAGTTCGCGTTTCATCTTCATTCTTTCGGCGTAAGGCTGTACTTCGACAAGCCAGTCAAGTTCATGTCCGAACACGTCGAACGGCTCGTCTTTTGCGAGGATTATTTCGCGTGTCAGTCTCAGTCCGGCAGGGCCGTCGGACATTGTAAGCGTTCTCTTGAACTTGTCCCGTATGTTCTTTGTCGTCTCACCGACGCATCCGAAGACGGAGTTACCGGGGCCTTCGATCTCTTTGCCGTCGACAACGGGATTGAACTGCCCGATGCAAAGATAAATCAGCTCGTCGTCGGTGAGAGACGCAACAAACGGCTCTATTTTTTCGAATTTTGCCCTGTCGTAGGAGACGGTCTCCGTTGTGAAATCGTTTGCCGACAGCTTTATTTCGGGGATGTTTTCGGGGATGATTCGTTCGGGCTTTTCGGGGATGAAGTCGTCGAAATCGACCTCGCCGCCGATATTATGTACCCGTCTGACCGTCACGTCGCCTTCAAGCGTGAGCTTTGCCGATATGCGGCAGTCGCGGCTGTCGTGACCGAGATATACGAGATAATCGCCTTTTTCGAGGATGTACGCGGCGTTCTGTTTATCGTAAGTCGTGTGAGATGTGAGATCGAACGTCAATGTTACTTCTTCGCTCTCGCCCGGCTGGAGCAGGCGCGTTTTCCGGTGGGCGCAGAGTTCTTTCGCTGGCTTATCGAATCTTCCCCACGGGCAGGAGAGATATGCTTCGACTACGTCTTTTCCGGCGTATTTGCCGGTGTTCTTCACCGTCGCGGTCAAAGTGATTTTCGAGCCGCACGCCGTTACAGTACCGAATTTTACGGCAAAATCGGTGTACGAAATACCGTACCCGAACGGGAACAGCGGAGTTTTTCCGAGCGTGTCGAAATAGCGGTAGCCGACGTAAATACCTTCGTTATAGCGTGTGTCGTCGCGCTCTCCGAACTCGCCTATCGTCTGATAATCGGAGTATGCCGACCAAGTTGTCGTAAGTCTGCCGGACGGATTCTGCTTACCGAGAACGATGTCGGCGAGAATGTCGCCCGTCGGTACGCCGAGCTGTGAAAGAATGAGGATATTGCCGACTTCCTTCACGGGTGTGAGGTCAACAACACCGGAGACGTTAAGAACGAGCATGAATTTTTTGAATTTTTGGTTGAGTCGGAGAATATCGCGGACTTCGCCGTCTGTGAGAAAGAAGTCGCCTTTTTTCGCTTCCCGGTCGCTTCCCTCGCCGGACAGTCGCGCGACAACATAGACGCATATATCACCGTCGGCGTGAGTAAAGAACTCATATTCTTCTTCGGAGTCGATAGCGCCCGTACCGTAGAGGAGCATTCCCTCGCGTCCGACTCTTTTTATTTTAAGGCGGAGCTTACGCGCAAATTCCTTATGGCGTGCGTCGGCAAAGTCGTCGTATTTGTCGAGCCAGTCTTTAGTGGTAACGGTAAAACCGGCGCGCTCGAAGCCTTCTTCCGCCGTGATGAAAAAGCGCGAATAAACGTCGCCCGATCCTGTGCCGCCCTTGAGAGTCCGCCGTGCGCCGCTTCCGTAAAGGGCAACTCTGCATGGGTTTTGAACGGGAAATTCGCCGTTCTTTTTGAGCAGAACCGTACATTCCGCGCCGCACTCGCGCACTGTATCTATATGCCGTTTTTCGTATTCGAGAAGTTCCATAATGCACTCCGTTGTATGTGGATTTTGTTTTATTATAGCATAAAATGCCGGGGATTGTAAAGAGAAATCCGTCCACATAACGAAAAAAGACTTACCGTTTCCGATAAGTCATTTTTTCGTCTGCTCCACCGGAGACTCGAACTCCGGACACCTTGATTAAAAGTCAAGTGCTCTACCACCTGAGCTAGTGGGGCATCTGTCACTTGGACAGCTTAAATAGTATATCACAAGAGGGGGATTTTGTCAAGAGTTTTCCAGAAAAAAATGAAGAAAACGTTATGAACGCTTTTTGTTTTTTCGCAAATGGGCGCACAGCGAAAAATACTTTCCAAACTGCACGTTTGGTTTCGTCTTTGTCCTACGCGGACGGCTGCACAACCGAGTTCACTTTCGCGGACTCCTTATGAATCCACACGACCAAAGGGGGAAGGACTGACGTCAATTCCCCCTTTGGAATCCCCTTTGTTACAAAGCGAATGCAAGACTTTCGTTTGCTCTGTCTAATTATTCATTATTCATTATTTATTATTCATTCTATATTATTCCGGTTTATAGTTTCCTTTAAGCGAGACGGTTCTGTTGAACGTATTCTCGTTCTTTGTATCCTTGCAGAAGTAGCCGATGCGGACAAACTGGAATTTATCTCCCGGTTTTGCCTCGGCAAGCGACGGCTCGATCTTTGCGCCCTCTGCCTTGACAGCGGATTCGGGATTGAGGAAGTCGATATACGAAGTATCCTCCGGCAGGTCGTTCATATTCTCGCGCGTGAAGAGGCGGTCGTAGAGGACAACGTTTGCGTCCAGTGCGAACTTTGCGCTGAGCCAGTGGATAGTTCCCTTTACCTTACGGTCAGTCGGAACGCCTGTGCCTGTCTCAAGGTCAGCCGTTGCGTGGATGAGTTTTACGGAGCCGTCGGGATTCTGCTCGATCTCGCCGCATTTGATGATATACGAACCCATGAGGCGGACTTCTCCGTCCGGCTTGAGGCGGAAGAACTTCGGCGGCGGAACGAGTGCGAAGTCGTCGGCGTCGATATACAGCTCTTTCGTGAACGGGACTTTTCTCGTGCCTGCATCGGGGTCATTCTGATTATTCGGGAGGTCGAAATACTCGGTCTTATCTTCTGGATAATTGTCGATAACGACCTTTATCGGATTCAGCACGGCGATTCGTCTCTCTGCCTGTGCGTTGAGCTGTTCTCTGACGCAGTGTTCGAGAATTTCGATGTTCACCATGCTGTTCGCTTTCGACACGCCTATTCTGTCGATGAAGTCGAGGATGGATTCGGGTGTATAGCCGCGCCGTCTGAGTCCGCTCAGTGTGGGCATTCTCGGGTCGTCCCAGCCGTCCACGATGTTGTTTTCAACAAGATAGCGGAGATTACGCTTCGACAGCACGGTATTCGTGATATTGAGGCGTGCGAACTCGATCTGTCTCGGTTTGGACGGAACGTCGCAGTTTTCGATCACCCAGTTATAAAGCGGTCTGTGGTTCTCGAATTCAAGCGAGCAGAAGCTGTGCGTGATGCCCTCAAGTGCGTCCTGGATCGGGTGAGCTATGTCGTACATTGGGTAAACGCACCACTTTGTTCCCTGTCTGTGATGCTCGATATATTTGATTCTGTAAAGCACGGGGTCGCGCATATTGATGTTGCCGGATGCAAGGTCGATCTTTGCGCGGAGTGTGTATTTTCCCTCTTCAAATTCGCCGTCTCTCATGCGGTGGAAAAGGTCGAGTGACTCTTCGATCGGTCTGTCTCTGTACGGAGATACTGCAGGATGCGTGAGGTCGCCGCGGTATTCCTTGAACTGTTCGGGCGTCAGCTCGCAGACGTATGCAAGTCCTTTTCTGATAAGGTCTTCGGCAAGCTCGTATGTCTTCTCGAAGTAGTCGGAGCCGTAGAAGAATCTGTCGTCCCAGTCAAAGCCGAGCCAGTGGATATCCTCCTTGATAGCGTCGACGTACTCGGAATCCTCTTTTGCGGGGTTAGTGTCGTCCATACGGAGGTTTGTCACGCCGCCGTACTTTTTCGCCATACCGAAGTCGACGCAGATCGCCTTACAGTGACCGATGTGGAGGTATCCGTTCGGCTCAGGCGGAAAACGGGTGTGTATCTTCTCGACCTTACCTGCGGCGAGGTCTTCTTCGATTATTTCTTCTATAAAATTCTTGCTTTCAATCTCTGCCATGGTGCTTACTCCTTAAATCAAAGAGAATTTATCATCGCTTTTACGCGAGCGAGAGTTCTGTCCTTGCCGATTATCTGCATTACGGTGTAGAGGTCGGGGGAGTTCATTCTTCCCGTCACTGCGACGCGGATGAACATCGATATATCTCCGACGTTGCCTTTGTAAGCCGTCGGATCGGCTTTATACGCCTTCATATCGGTCGTGTAACCGAGCTTTTCGCCGATCTTGCCGATCTTTTCAAACCATGTGTTCATGTCGTCGGCGTAGTCGTACGTTTCGCAGAAGCCTTCAAGTGCTGCTTTCACGTCATTTCGGTCGAAGTTTTCGGGGATCGCGTCCGTTACCTTGAAGTAATCGTCGAAGAAGAATCCGATGAACGGCTTAACTTCCGCGAGCGTTGCGAAGTCCTTACGCGGCTTCTTTCCGCCTCTTCCAATTGCGAAAATCTTCTTTGAGTACTCCGCGTCCGCAGTGAGATGTGCGCCGAAATCGGGATCAAATTCGTTCGCCCATTCGGTGACTTTGTTGTAAATTTCGTCTGTCGTCATCTTCGAGAGAACGTTTTTCGACACGTCGTTCAGCTTGCCGAAGTCGAGGAGGCAACCGGACGTGCTCATTTTCTTTATCGAGAACGGGAAGTCTGTGATCGGCTTATCGGGGTTCTGTGCGTGCCATTCCTCGAAGTTCGAGTTGAGGAGCGTCATAACATACTCGGTCATGCACTCGTTCGTGTAGCCCATTCTGCGGTAGTCCTCGACGTTTGCGCCCATATCGCGCTTCGAGAGCTTCTTTTTGTTGCCGTTTTCGTCAAGATGCATGATCTGTGCGATGTGCATATACTTCGGGAGCTTGAATCCGAGGAAGTTGAAGAGCATGATGTGGCGCGACAGACTCGGCAGCCACTCTTCGCCTCTGATGACGTGCGTCGTTCCCATGAAATGGTCGTCTATCGCGTGTGCGAAGTGATATGTCGGGATGCCGTCGCTCTTGAGAAGCACTTCGTCCTTGTCGTTTTCGGGTATTTCAAGGTTACCTTTTATAAGGTCGGTTATCTTTATCTTCTTTTCGGGGTCGCCGTCGGCAAGCATACGAAGCACGAATTTGTCGCCGTTTTTCAGGTGTTCTTCGACTTCTTCGATAGTGAATTCGCGCTGACGGAGCATTTCGGCTTTCTGTTCGGCTTCAAGCTCGGGCGTCCATTCGCGCGCCTTTACTTCGGCTTTCTTGTCGACCTCGCGGATCGCTTCAAGCTCGTCCTCCGTTGTGAATACGGGATAAGCCTTGCCCTCTGCGACGAGCCATTTTGCGAAAACGTGGTAGATTTCTTTACGTTCGCTCTGCTTATACGGACCGTAGTTTCCGCTGTCGACTATTTCGCCGTTCTCGCCGATTGTAGCGCCCTCGTCGAACCGGATATTGAACCGTGCGAGCGTTTCGATGAGCGCATTTGCCGCGCCGTCAACTTCACGCTTAGCGTCTGTGTCTTCAATTCTGAGGAAGAACACACCTCCCGACTGATGAGCGAGTCTTTCGCCTACCGTCGACGGGAACAGACCGCCGAGGTGGATAAAGCCTGTGGGGCTGGGTGCGAAACGGGTGACCTTTGCGCCCTCGGGAAGATTTCTCGGAGGAAAACGAGCCTCAATGTCCTCGCGTGTCAGCTTCACATCCGGAAAAAGCAGTTCGGAAAGATATTTATAATCCATAGCACACTCCAATGAGTTTATTTTTAATTATAATCAAAATATTATACCACAATAACCGTATTTTGTCTATAATTTGCGCGAAAAATCCGCACGGAGACAAAAAATATCTCACAGCGAAATACAAAAAGCACCTACCGATAAGGATTATCAGCAGATGCTTTGATATTGTTTCTAACTATTCACACCAGTGGGCATTTCACAAATCCCACACGGGATTTATTTCACTTTTTATGCCCATGCCATTGTCGACGGCTTCGGGGAGCGCATTATCGCCTCTTCGAGAACCGCAACGGCTTTTCTGAGCCCTTCTTCGTTCGACATGAGGCTGTCTTCATGTTCGATCGAGAGAACGCCGTCATATCCGACAAGTCTGAGATTCGAGATGAGGTCCTTCCACCATGCGACGTCGTGACCGTAGCCGAGTGCGCGGAACACCCATGCGCGGTTTATCTCATCGGAGTAATGCTTCGTGTCAAGTACACCGATGCGCGCGGTATTTATTTCGTCGACCTTTGTGTCCTTTGCGTGGACGTGGTATATAGAGTCACCGAGCATACGGATAGCGGCTGACGGCTCCATTCCCTGCCATACGAGATGAGACGGATCGAAGTTCACACCGATAGTGTTGCCGACTGCGCTTCTGAGTTTCAAAAGCGTTTCGGGATTATATACACAGAACCCCGGGTGCATCTCAAGTGCGATCTTCGTAACACCGTGGTCGTTCGCAAATTTTACGGCGTCGATCCAGTAAGGGATGAGCTTTTCGTTCCACTGCCAATCGAGGATCTTGAGAAAATCGTCTGGCCACGGGCAAGTAACCCAGTTCGGGTACTTCGATGTTTCGCTGTCTCCGGGACAGCCCGAGAATGTTATAACGGTGTCGATGCCCGTCTTTTCGGCGAGAAGGACGCAGTTACGGAAATCTCTGTCAAATGCGGCAGCAGTATCTTTATCGGGGTGGACGGGGTTACCGTGACACGACAGCGCAGCGATAGGCATATCGTATTTCTTGAACGTATCGAGCCACTTTTTATACGCGCGGCTGTCGTTCAGAAGTACGTCGGGATCGGCGTGGTCTTTTCCCGGGTAGCC
This sequence comes from Eubacteriales bacterium, assembly GCA_045643285.1. GTDB lineage: Bacteria > Bacillota > Clostridia > Oscillospirales > CAG-272 > UMGS1696. The sequence continues at coordinate 105,855 of JAZUKN010000097.1, read as the reverse complement.
GCCACAGCCTATTTCAACGGCTTCGATTCCGGCTTCTTTAAGTCTCTTGAGAGACTCGTCAAGTGTCAGCTTCGCGTTGATGTTTTCGCAGACGCAAATCTTCATATCATTATCCTCGCTCAGTTTTGATCAAGATTAAAACCTGTAAATGTCTCCGGTCTCGGCGGACTTATAGATGCCTTCAAGGATTCTCGTGATCGTGAATGCCTGTTCGGGAAGTACGCACGCTTCTTTATTCGCGCGAACTGCCTCTATCCACTGGTATGCGTCACGGTCTGCGGGGGAATCAAGCGAAACACCTTCATAGAATGCAGCGCCGCCGGCAGCAAAGCTCGGCTGGAACACGTACTGTCTGTTCTGTCTGATGCCGTTGATATGTACGCCGTCTATCATGTCGCCGCCTGCCTTTGTACCGCAGATACGCATACACGCTTCTTTATTGTAAAGTGTGTTGAGCGCCCACGATGCGTCGAGCGAGATAGTCGCGCCGTCTTCCATTACGATAAAGCCGAACGCGGAATCTTCTACCGTGAATTTGTCAACATCCCAGTCGCCCCAGTCGTTGCCCTGCTCTGTCTGTTTGCCGAGCTTATGGAATGTAGTACCTACGCAGTATTTCGGCTTGTAGTTATTCATTACCCACAGTGTGAGGTCGAGCGCGTGTGTGCCGATATCGATGAGCGGACCGCCGCCCTGTTCGTATTCGTTCATGAAAACGCCCCAGTTCGGAACTGCGCGACGGCGTACTGCATAAGCGCGAGCGAAGTAGATATCGCCGAACGTGCCGGCTTCTGCCTCTTTTTTGAGGAACTGAGCTTCGGCTGTCTGTCTGTTCTGGTATCCGATCGAGAGGAGCTTGCCTGTTCTCTTCCGTGCGTCGAGCATCTTCTGTGCCTCGGTGGAGTTGATCGCCATAGGCTTTTCGCACATAACGTGTTTTCCGGCTTCGAGTGCGTCGACCGTGATGAAGCTATGCGAGCGGTTCGGTGTGCAGACGTGAACAACGTCGATCGTTTTATCTTCGAGAAGTTTTTTGTAATCCGTATATGTTTTTGCGTCGGGAGTGCCGTATTCTTCTTTTGCCTTGAGTGCTCTTTCTTCGATGATATCGCAGAAAGCAACAAGCTCAACGTCCTTCAGTTTGGAAAGAGACGGCATATGCTTGCCGTTTGCTATACCGCCGCAACCGATTATGCCTATTCTGATTTTGTCCGATGCCTGTGTCATAATAAGATCCTCCGAACAGAGTTATATTTTTGTCATTTACGACAATATAATCATATAATATTTTGTCGGATTTTTCAAGAGGAAAACGGATTTTTATATTCGATATTCGGACAATTTACGCAATACAAAATAACTCCCCGATCATAACGGTCGGAGAGTGTTTTTTCATTCGGTGTAGTTTTCTGTATATGTGACGGTGTTGTTCCCCTGCAAGTCGTGATAAACCGTTACGACCACCTTATGTTCCCCTGCCTCATCAGTGGCAATGCAGAGGAATTTGTAGTTCAGTCCGGCAACGACCTGTGTGCCGATCAGCTTTATAGGCTCAAGCGATACATCGGAAATATACTGTGTCGCGTCGTAGAATATCGCAAGTTCTTCTTCATTGAGTTCTTCATCCTTTTCAGTCCAGCCGCCAAGCAACATGCCGTTTTCATCCTCTTTCGTTTCTTTTGAACCGCATGACTCGAATGTAAACGCGAGCGCGAGTACAAGCATCATTATTATTATTCTTTTCATCGTGAATTTCTCCTTTTTTCACAAAAAGCAGTCACGCATTAAACGTGACCGCTTTGTTGTCTTACTTAAAATCTTCTTGTGAAGCCGCCGAAGCCGCCCTGGTTGTTCTGATTTCCGCCCTGGTTCTTGCCCATATTGAGCATTTTCAGGATCTCGTTGAAATCGTCGTCGGAGATCGGGGATTCGCCGTCTTCGTTTTCTTCGGCTTCTTTCTTTTTCTCGCCTGCCTTCGTGAGCTTTACGTCGTTCACGCCGGATTTGATCTTGCCGGAAGCGATAGGCTTCAGGTTTTCTTTCTTGCCGAAAGTCTTGTCCGCTTCGTTCTTGTTGAGAAAGCCCGTTGCGATGATAGTGACCTTCATTGTATCCTCAAGGGATTCGTCGAATGCCGCACCCCAGATAACGGTTGCGTCATCGGCTGCCTCGGAGGAGATGAGAGACGATGCGGTTTCTATGTCGTCGAGTCCGATGTCGGGAGAAGCGGTGATAGAGATAAGCACACCCGACGCGCCTGTGATGGATGTCTCGAGCAGAGGGCTGGAGATAGCTTCACGAGCAGCCTCGACAGCCTTATCCTTACCGGATGCGGTACCGATACCCATATGAGCATAGCCTGCGTTCTGCATAATGGAAGTAACGTCGGCGAAGTCAAGGTTGATGTATTCGGGAACGTTGATAAGCTCGGAGATCGACTGTACGCCGTGAAGAAGAACATCGTCTGCGACCTGGAATGCGTTCATGAGAGTGATCTTCTCGCCTACTTCTTTAAGTCTCTCGTTCGGGATGATGATAAGGGAGTCGACGTACTCTTTGAGCTTTTCGATGCCCTCTTCAGCCTGATCCATTCTTCTCTTGCCTTCAAACGCGAACGGCTTTGTTACGATACCGACAGTAAGAATGCCCTTCGATTTTGCGATCCTTGCAACAACGGGAGCCGCGCCTGTGCCTGTACCGCCGCCCATACCTGTCGTGACGAATACCATGTCTGCTCCGTCTATTGCAGCCGCGATAGCTTCTTCGCTCTCTTCTGCGGCTTTGAAGCCTACTTCGGGATTCGAGCCTGCTCCGTGACCTCTTGTGATCTTTTCGCCGATCGCTATCTTTGTTGTGGCACTCGACTTAACGAGCGCCTGCATATCGGTGTTGATTGCGATGAACTCAACGCCCTTTACGGTGTTTGCCATTCTGTTGACAGCGTTGTTTCCGCCGCCGCCGACACCTATGACCTTAATGTTTACTCCGCTTTCGTAATTATTATTATCAAGTTCAAATAACGGCATTCTGATGCCCTCCTTGTTTATTTTCGATTTCTTTATTTGCTTCTTCTCTTCTGTAAAAACAATACACTATGATATATTTTACATTATTTCATCAGGTTTTGCAATAGTTTTCTGTAAAAAACATCGGATTATTGATCGTTTTACACGAATTTTTGCGTGATTTTCGTTTATTTTTCTCAGAAATCGTATCTGACGCACGCTTCTCCGACCGTTGTGAGGTCGATAGTCGCCGGAAGTGACTTATCGAATTCGCCCTCGGTGAGCGTCTTATAAAGCATTCTCAGCTTCAGTCCGAGGTCGTTTTCGCCGCCGATCTTCAGCGAATATCGTCCGTCCGCTTCCATTAAAATATTGTATTCGTCGGACAGATCAATGTATGTTATCTTATCAGCCGCGTTTGATTCGGTGACTGTACGCAGTGTATCGCGTACAAAGCGTTCGCTCTTTTCGTCACGGAACTCGACAATCCGCCCTGCTACCGAATACTTTACTTCGGGTATCACAAGAGATACAAGCCCTTTTGCGCTCGCTTCTTCGGTTGTCGTCTTTCCGAGGACTTTGAGCGACGCCGACAGCTCAACAGTATCTCCCCATATACTTGCCGAATATACAGCCGTGTCGTCTTCCGTGTAGATGCCGACTGTTTTCGGGATCGTGCGTCTGACTTCGGCTTCTCTGATGTACGGGCAGTGGAACGTGATGCTGTCTTCGGCTTCTTTTGCGGAGAACGAATATAAGTTTTCGCCGTACTGTATGCCCGACGCGCCGATGATCTCGTTTGCCGAATAGAACTGCGAGCCGCCTGCGTCGACTGTCTTCACGACGAAGAACAGCTTATATATCCCGAACGAGAGAACTGCTGTCACTACTGCAAGAAGAAGTGCGAGCTTTACGTTGTTTTTGTTCTCCGACCAGCGTTTTTCAAGGATCGCACGCCGTTTTGCGACGTTCTCGTCGTTCTTTGCGCGTTCTTCCACGCTGTCGATAAGGTTGACGATCTTTTCGAGCACGAGTCTGAAATGCGGTGCTTTTTCTGCCGCCGCCACACGTACTCCGCCGTTTCCCGTCATTCTCTGCGGTCTGTAGATATATCCGCCGCCGTCAGTACGGACGGTGTTTTCGGGATTTCTCTTCGGGCGTGCGCGTCTCATCTGCTCTTCGGCAAACGCACCGCCGAACGGTCTTTCTCCCGTTCTGTGTGCCGCGGCATCCGCCTGTCTTCTTATCTCAAACCCGTATTCACGGAGTATCTGTATTTCCTTTGATGTTCTCGACTGCACTCTGTCGAACACATACATTATGTTTTCTTCTCGAGAGCTTGTATTCCGTGCCACGATAATGCCTCCGTTTTTACTTCTTTTTGTTTTCCACTAACTTCACTATATCGTTATATATAAGTTTGTTTGAATCCGACACCGCGAACTGTCTGACGTTGCGGCTCCACATCGCTCTCGTTTCGTCTCCGTCACGGGAGAGGAGCTTTCCGACGCATTCGACGAGCGGTTTCGCGCCGTCCGTGAGGTCTTTTTCTTCAAACAGTCCTGCAGCGTCCGCATCTGCGAGAACTTTCGCGTTCTTGTACTGGTGATTCTCCGCGACATTCGGCGACGGAATGAATATCGCGCTCTTGCCGGTCATCGCAAGCTCCGAAACTGTCATCGCGCCTGCGCGGTTTATCGTTAGATCAGCCGCCGCCATTTTTACGGGCATATCGTAAATGTACTCGCACAGCTCTATGTTGTCGGACTTATCGAGTCCCATTTCCCTGAACTGCGACGTGCAAAGCTCTTTTTCGATTGCTCCCGTTGCGTGGATATGGTATACCTCGGGATGCTTTGACGTAAACTCACGCATCACGGCGAGAACTGCGTCGTTGACTTTTTCGGCTCCCATTGAGCCTGCGTATGAGAGAAGTATGTATTTATACTTTTCGTCGATACCGAGCTTTGCTCTTGCTTCTTCGCGCGTAAGAGACGAAAAGCCTTTCATCAGCGGATTTCCGACGCGCATCAGCTTTTCTCTCGGGCAGGTAAGCGTTTCACCCGTCTTCTCGAAGTTGAGATAAATTCTGTCCACCGAGTTTTGGAGCATCTTTACGGCGACTCCCGCAAGGGCGTTCGATTCGTGCAGTGCAGTCGGTATCTTCATATCCGCCGCCGCCCTTACGACAGGCCAGCAGACGTATCCGCCTGTGCCGATGACGATGTCGGGCTTAAAGTCTTTGATTATCTCCTTTGAGCGGACTGCGGATTTTACCGCCATTTTTATCGCCTTGAAGTTATCCGCCGGATTTTTACGGTTCAGTCCCCTGACTTCGATAAATTCTATCGGATAACCGGCTTTCGGGACGAGTTTCGATTCGATCCCGTGCTCCGTTCCGACGTACAGTATCTCCGACGACGGATCGTTTTGTTTTATCGTGTTTGCGATCGCAAGTGCGGGATTAACGTGTCCTCCCGTGCCTCCGCCTGTCATTATAACTCTCATAATTTACTCCGTTTTCTATCTGTTACATTCCGGCTCGTCTCAGCATTTCTTCTCGCTCAAGGTCTTTTTTCTTTTTATATGACTGCCGCGAGATCGAGAGCAGAATACCCATTTCAAACATCAGCACCACGAGCGACGATCCGCCATACGAGAAGAACGGAAGCGGAATACCGGTGTTCATGATTATGTCGGACGACACCATCATATTGAGGAACGCCTGGATTCCGACGTGAGTCGTTATGCCGAACGCTGTCAGCATCGTGAATCTGTCCGGTGCTTTGATCGCTACGGTGTATCCTCTCCACACGAACAGGATGAAGAGCAGGATAAGCACTACCGCACCGATAAAGCCCGTTTCTTCGCACCACACGGAGAAAATGAAGTCCGTATGGGATGCGTCGAGGTAGCCGTGCTTCTGTATGCTCTCGCCGAGTCCGACGCCTGCGAGTCCGCCGTTTCCTATGGCGTAAAGGCTCTGCGTGGTCTGGTAAAGCTCGTCGAGCTTGTCGGCGTTTTCGTCGGCAAAGGTCGTGATTCTTCTCCACGCATAAGGGTTACGGATCAAAAACAGCACGACTGCCGGTATTCCGACTGAGGCGCACGATGCGGCAAGCCACAGCTTTTTGCATCCTGCGACGATGAGAACGAAGAATCCGATCATCCCGACGATTATCGTTCCCGAAAGGTGCTTTCCGATAAGAACGAGGAAGCACGCAAAACCGAGGATAAGGAACGGATACAATGTATTCCAGCGGAAACTGAGCCAACCGAAGTCAAGCTCTTTCATTTTGGTTTCGTATTTATCGGCGTACCATGCGAGGATAAGCACGAGAGATATCTTCATCAGCTCCGACGGCTGAACACTGAAAAATCCGAGATCAAGCCAGCGTTGTGCTTCGCCGACCTTGTTTCCGGTGAACAGTACCACCACAAGGCATCCGGCTGAGATGATATACGCGGCGATCGGCGCCCACTTCTTATAAAACTTTATCGGAAGAAAGATCATACCGACCATTGCGGCTGTTCCGAGAAGCAAAAACTTGAGCTGCTGTATGATAAAGTACGTTCCGCTTCCCATTCTTTGGATTGCGAACGGATAACTTGCGCTGAAAACAGCTACCGTTCCGAGAACGAGCAACACGATTATGATGCCGAGAAGAACGTAGTCGATCTTGCCCTTTACTCTGACTATGTCTTTCTGCCATTCGCGCTCTTTTCTCTCTTCAAGCTGACGTTTGTTCTCTGCTTTTCTGAGCGAAGTGAGACTCGTCTGCTTCGGCTCGACCTTTTCTCTTTCGGTAAGCGCGGTGACGCTTCTCTGCGGAGTCATCTGTTTGCCGTATGAACCGGAATTACGCGGTACTCCACTGCGGAAGTTATATCCGACACCGCTTGACGTAGGGTTCTGTCTTCTCTGCCCGTCTGAAGGTCTTTGCTGTCCGGGATTTCCCTGCCTGTACTGCGGGACCGGGTTCTGTCTCGGTACAGTGCGGTTGACTGTATTTGTCCTGCCGACCTCGTCAGGTCTGCGTCTCGCACGGCTCTGACCGTTCGGGTTATTCTGATTGTTCATGCCGTGCTCCTTTACGTTAATTTCAGTTTAACCGGCGAGTCCGAAGAAATATGCAACTGCCGACGCCGCCACAGTGATCAGCGACGCGACGACAACTATTTTTATCTCCGACCAGCCGCACTGCTCAAAGTGGTGATGAATCGGGCTCATCTTAAAGAGCCGCTTTCCGTGAGTCAGCTTGAAAAATCCTACCTGGAGGATAACGGACGCGGTTTCGATTATATAAACAATACCGTAGATGACTACAATAAGCGGATTTCTCATCATAAATGCGCCGCCGATGACAAGTCCGCCGAGGAATAGCGAGCCTGTGTCGCCCATAAAGACGCGAGCAGGATAGAAGTTATAAACGAGAAATCCCGCGCACGCTCCGATAAGCACCGCACCGATCTCTGCAAGTCCGGCGTCGACTGCTTCACCTGCAAAAAATGCAACTACCGTGAAGAATGCGCCGACCACAAGCGTTACGCTTGAGCACAGTCCGTCGATGCCGTCCGTGAGATTTACGCTGTTGATCACTCCCGTGAGGAGAAGCATCGCTATTATGTAATAGAAAATTCCGAGGTCGACCGTTATATCGGCAAACGGGATATAGAGTTCGGTATTCGTTCCGCAGACGAGCGTCATTCCGAAGAGATACAGCGCGGAAACGACCGTCTGAAGTATGAATTTCTGCGGTGCGGTCAGTCCTTCGTTCTGCTTTTTACGGAGCTTTGCCCTGTCATCGACAACACCGATCAGTCCTCCGGCAAGTCCGAGAGCGAGTGTGAGAATGAGCGGAAGTGCGGTTTTTATTCCGTCAGTCAGCGCGATAGCCGCCGCGCCTGCACCTCCGACGACAACAGACGGGATTATAAATCCGAGTCCGCCCATAGTCGGCGTTCCCTCTTTACTCTTATGCCATCTCGGACCGATCTCGTAAATGGGCTGTCCCATTTTCTTGCTTTTCAGTACGGGAATGAGCTTTTTCAGAATCAGTACCGTAAGAATGAATACTATAACCAGTGTGGCGACAAATATCATTTTCTTTTCCTTTGTTTTCAGTGATTACTTTATATTTTTCAGTGCTTCAATGACGTTTTCGGCGGCAACTCCGCGGCTTGCCTTGACGAGCAGGATATATTCACCGTCAACAGCCGAGTGTATCATTTCAGCCATTGTCTCAGGCTTTTTCGTGTCTACCGAGACGAAAACGTTCTCTGCTCTGATTCCGCCTTTTATCGCGGCTTCGGCGATCACGTCGGCATTTTTGCCATAGCAGAAGAGCTTTTCGACTCCGTTCTGTGCGGCGTATGCACCGATCTGATCGTGCATCAGTCTTGAATCCTTACCGAGCTCAAGCATATCGCCGAGCAGTGCGGCAGGCTTTTGCTTTTTCTTTATTGCGAGAGCCGAGAGAACGTCGATAGCCGCGCGCATTGATTCCGGACTTGCGTTGTAGCAGTCGTCGATGACCGTAAGCCCTCCGACGTCGTAAATCTTCTGCCGTTTATCTACGTTGACGAAAGATTTCAGTCCGCGTTTTATCTGATCGTCGGTCATTCCGAGGCTTACGCCGACTGCGTATCCGACGAGCGCGTTATTGACGTTATGCTTACCAAGAACGGGTATTTCAACGTTCGTTACGGCTTTTCCGTTATAGAGGAGATCGAACACCGTTCCGTCGTCTTTTACTCTGATGTTGACGGCGCGGTAATCGGCTGTCGGAGAGTGCTGAGCGAAGAACGTCGGCTTTTTTTCAAGCGATTTTGCGGCGTCGGTGAGGAAAGGATCGTCGCCGTTCAGGATAAGCGTTCCGTTTTCGCCGAGTCCTGCGCGGATCTCCATTTTTGCGCGGCAGATATTCTCGCGCGTTCCGAGAGATTCGAGGTGCGACGTGCCGATAGTCGTTATAACCGCCATATCCGGGCGAGCTATCTTCGACATGAACTCTATCTCACCGAGATTCGACATACCCATTTCAAGGACGACGACTTCCGCGTCCGGCTCCACACCGAGAACGGTAAGTGGAAGACCGATGAGGCTGTTATAGTTGCCCTCTGTCTTATATGTTCTGAAGCCTGCCGACGCGACGGACGAGATAAATTCCTTTGTCGTTGTCTTGCCGACGCTTCCCGTAACTCCGACGAATTTTGCGCGGGAGTATTTGCGGCAGTCCGACGCGAGAGAACCGAGTGCTTTTACTGTATCTTCAACGATGACTGCCGAAAACGGTTCCGTTCTGTTTTTCGCTTCATCGGGGACGTTCCGGCAGATGAACACACGCGAGCCATTCTCTATTGCTGACGGGATAAAGTCGTTTCCGTTCGCTCTCTCGCCGATTATTGCCGAGAATATAATCCCGTCGCCTGTGTCGCGTGAGTCGATTGCGACGGCGTTCTGCGGTCTATTCTCTCCGCCGTTATATTCTTCGAGCCGTCCGCCCGTTATCTCTGCGATTTCTTTTGCAGTGTATTTCTTGAGTTTCAGCCGAATGCTCATGCCGTCCTCCGTTTTTCATTCGTTCGTTTTCTTTTTTATTCTTTCACCGAGTGCGTCCGACGCTATCGCGTATTCATCATACGGATGCTTGCCGTCCGCCGTTATTTCGTATTTTTCGTGTCCCTTGCCGCACAGGAGTACCGTTTCGCCGCTCTGTGCCGTCATTATCGCATATTCTGTCGCCGCGCGTCTGTCGGGGATCACGGCGTAGTCTTTCGATTTGTCCACGCCGTCGAGAATGTCGGAGATTATTGCGGCGCGGTCTTCGTTTCTCGGATTATCGCTCGTCACGATCACGCGGTCGGCGTATTCCGAGGCGATCTTTCCCATAGGCGCGCGCTTTGATTTGTCTCTGTCGCCGCCGCATCCGAAGAGAACTGTAATTCTCTCACCCGTTTCCCGTGCCGTCGTGATAACAGAGCGGAGTGATTCGGGTGTATGCGCGTAGTCGATATACACCGAAATGTCGCTTTTTTCGTCGAGTGAGCGGATACCTGTCGAGACTTTCGTCATCCGTCCGTCCGCGCCCTGTGAATCACGGAGTGCGTCGCGGACTGTCATCGGATCGACTCCTAGAAGAACAGCCGACGCCGCCGCTTCAAGCGTGTTATAAGCCGAATAAAGTCCGACGAGCGGAGTTTTGAGCCTGAACACCGCGCTGTCCGAGAGGAAGAAATATTCCTGCCCTCGCTCGCCGTGCGTTTTGCGGTTTACACCGTATATTTCCGCGTCGGCATTCTGCATCGTACAGCGTGTTATCTCTTTATCGGAGTACATTTCGTACAGTCGGCTGATATACGGATCGTCGGCGTTTATCACGGCGCGGCGCGAGGTTTTCATAAGCTCTGCCTTTGCCGCGAAGTAGTTTTCCATAGTCCCGTGCGCGTCGAGATGTTCGGGAGACAGATTTGTGAAAACCGCAATATCGTTCGTGACGGCGGAAGTCTTTTTAAGCGCTATACCCTGCGACGACGCCTCGTAGAGAAGCACATCGCATCCGTCGTCAGCCATTCTCTTTACCGCACCGAAGAAATATTCGGGATCGGGCGTCGTCATAGCCCCTGCAATATCGGCAACCGACGAGCCGCCGCATTCGCCGAGTGAGATTTCTTCGTCTCCGGACAGTGTTTTCACTGTGGAGATCACTCCGACCTTATGCCCTGCCGCTCGGAGAATATCACGAACAAGGAATACGACTGACGATTTCCCGGCAGTTCCCGTAACAGCGACGGTTTTCATTCTGTCGGCGGCTTTTCCGGTGAAGTTATGCCAGAGAAACGATTCCGCGAGCCTTGTGTCGTCGGTGAAAAACTGCTTCTCCGGTGCAATTCCGTCGAGTGCGGAATCGGAAAGAACAGCCGCCGCACCTTTTTCGGTTGCTTCACGGGCGTACTCTCTGCCGTCGCGGTGAAGTCCGCGGTGACAGATGAAGAGGTCGCCTTTTTTTGCTCTGCGCGAATCGGACGATATCCCCGTGAACGTGAGTCCGTCCGATATTCCGCTTATTTTGCATCCCGAAAACAAATCTTTCTGCCCTATCACAGAAAACCTCCGAAAACATTGTAAATAATGTTTGTTCGTCCTTTGTTTTCGGTGTCTTTTTCGTTAATCGAGTCCGTCGAGGTGTCTCAGTTCAATTTCAACTACCGTTCCGCGCGGTACGGATGTTCCTGCAGGTATCGACTGACCGATCACCGTTGCCGTTGAGCCGTTTATCGCGCCGACAAAGTTGAGGTTGAGCCCATGAGCCACTCCGATGTTGTTTGCGTTATATGCGTTCATCTGGAGGAAGTCCGGAACGACAACATCCTTCGCCGGTTCTGTGTTCTCGGTATAGAGAAGCAGTATGCCGGAGTCCTTCGAGATCTTCGCACCTGCCGCAGGCACCTGTGCGGTAACAACGTCGCCGTTTCCGACTATTTCGTAACCGAACGAACTCCATTGCAGGCTGTCTTTTACGCTTTTAACAGTCGAGCCGATGTAGTAGGACACTGTTTCGTCAAGTCCGGCAAGCTCATCTGCGGTGTACTCCGGTTCCACTCCGACGTACGGCAGAATCGTGTTGAGAAGATTCGAGATATACGGTGCCGCTACCGTTCCGCCGTAGACAGGTCCGCCGAGCGGTTTGTCAACCATGATCAGTGCGGACACTTTCGAATCGTCCGACGGTGCAAACGCGGCAGTCGAGCCGACTCTGTACGGTCTGTTGCCGAATTCGTCGTATTCGTCCCGTTTTTCGGATGTGCCGGTCTTGGCGGCAACGCGGAAGCCTTTGACGTATGCGTTCTTTGCCGCGCCGTCCGTTCTTACGCCCTCTTCGAGTATTTTCGCTATACGTGAGCAGGTGTTTTCGCTCACGACTTCTCTTATCTCGTCGGCTTCGTAAGACTGGATAACATTTCCGTCGCCGTCGAGTATATCTTTCATGAGGTGAGGCGTGAGCAATGTTCCGCCGTTTGCAACTGCCGTAAGTGCGCGGAGCTGTTGTATCGGCGTGACCTTGAAAGTCTGACCGAACGAATAAACGGCAAGCGAGACGTTATTGAAATCTTCGTATGAATTATATATAGAGCCGATCTCACCGGGAAGGTCGATGCCCGTTTTTTCTTTATAGCCGAACGCGCCGAAGTAGTAGTAGAATCGTTCCCTGCCTATTCTTTCGGCGACCTGCATCAAAGTCGGGTTGCAGGACTGCTGGAGTCCGTACTCGAACGGAAAATCCTTACCGTGTCCGTGGGAGTTCGCGCAGGCGATAGGATGCGACCAACCCGGGACAGTATATGAGCCGTAACAGCTGAACGGTGTTTTTTCGTCTATTACGTTTTCTTCAAACGCCATGGCGGTCGTGATGACCTTGAAGGTGGAACCCGGTTCATAGGTTTCCGTCGTACATTTGTTGTTCCACATCTGGTACTGGTACGCTCTTTTCAGGTATTCGTACGCGCCGTCGTCGTCTTCCTTATTCGCTTTGGGTGTAAGTTTTTTGCCCTGAATATCTCCCGTAAGGTCTTCGATTTTATCTGCCGAGAAACCGGAAGACTTGAGGTATTTTACAAGGAACTGAACGGAGTCGTACGAAAGCTCATTTGCGTCGAGCTTTGACTGCGACCACTCATCAAGCGTGTACGGATCGTTGAGATCGAACGACGGATAAGTAGCCATGGCAAGCACTTCTGCGGTGTCGCTGTCCATTACGATTCCGCAAACGCGGTTGTCGGCTCCCGATTCGTAAAATGTCTTCTCGAGCTGATTTTCAAGCTCTTTCTGAATGTAGATGTCGATAGTAAGTCTGATCGTATTGCCGTCCTGCGCGTCGATGAAGCGTTCATATTCAAACGGCATATCGTTGTTTCTCGCGTCCTGCGCAAGGATGTATTTACCGCTCGTTCCCTCGAGAACGTTATTGTAATACGCCTCTATTCCGTAGATACCTACGCCGTTCGAGTTCGTGAAGCCTATAACGTGGCACGCGAGGTCTCCGTACGGATAGTATCTTTTCGAGCCTGCGACGAAGTAGATCTGCTTCTTTAAGTCAAACTGTGCAATAAACAGGTTGATCCTGTCGGCGATGTCGCTCTCAACGTTGTTTTTTATGAGAGAGTACATATAATACTGACCGTTTTCTTTATGTCTGACGGCTTTTTCGTAGATCTTGCTCTTCTCCATTACAAGATACTTTGAGAGTACATCCGCGATCATGTCATCGAGATCGTCGCCCGTATAGTCTATACCGAACTGCTCATCGGTGTAGTGATAATGTACGTCGTTCTTTGCGTCCTTGTCGGAGTTTGCGGCTTCGTTTTCGTCCATTCTTCTTTTTATGTCATCCGGGGAAAGGATAACGTCGTAAACGGTCTTGTTTGTCGCAAGTATCTCGCCGTTGCGGTCGGTGATAAGCCCGCGCGTCGGCGTGACCTCTTGCTGTTTCGTGAGCTGATTGAGGACGTACGCCTGGTATGTGTCGTGATTCTTCAGCTGAAGAAACGCGAGCCGACCGACAACTATCATGAATGCCGCAACAATTATTACGAATATCCATTTTACGGCGACAGTCGTTTTTCTGTCTGTCCTGTTATATGCCTGATTCATTACCGGTTTGCCCTTTCGTTCCCCGCAGGTGCTTTTCCGAACACTCCTTCACGAGGCTTTTTTCGCTTTTTCCGCCGTCTCACACTCTATAATATATTGCCGCGGCGTGCGTGTTATTCTAAAACTAACGGGCTGCTCTCCACTGTCAGATCAGCCCGCGTTTGTTATTCTGTTCCGTGTATCTTATCTGAACCTGTCGAAGAAATCTCCGATCGACGAGAACAGCGACGAGAGCAGCACGCCTCCGCCTGCCCCTGTCTGCTCTTCCGGCTCGTTCACATCAATGTGTTCACCTTCGGAGAGCGAAATGAATCTTCTCTGAGTCAATTCTTCCTTTACCATTCCGAGGTTCGCGGTCGCGTACTTTTCGATCTCGGTAAGATCGTATCTTGCATCAAGCGAGAACTGAAGCTCGGTGCGCTCCGATTCGAGATCCGAAAGAGTCATGCGGAGATTACCGACGGTGTGTGCGGATTCATACACATCCGAGAGGCAGGAGATAAGTGCGAAGAGCATCACAGCCGCAACTGCGACAGCCGCTATGAAGAGAGGATTGAGGTATTTCCCCTTGACCTTTACTTCCTTATGTTCGACTTTATTTCTCTCGACCGTCTCACGTGCGACCAGTCCGTGTGCCGTCCGTCTTCCGTCTGCAACAAGACGCGCATAACGGTAATTCGGGAGTTTGCCGCGTGTTCTTCTTCCGTAAGCGGAGGACTTATAACTGTACGCTCTTGCGTCATCGAATATGTAATACCGATCTCTGAGCTTATCGGCAAGTGCGAATGCATTCTGTGTCATGGCGTCCTCCTTGTTTTATCTTGTTTTATAATTTTTCCGCCGTTCTGAGCTTTGCGCTTCTCGAACGGGGGTTTTCTTCCTGTTCTTTTTCCGACGGAAGTATCGGCTTACGCGAAAGAAGCTCGATCTTCGGCTTTCCTCCGCATACACACACCGGGAATTCCGGCGGACAGGTGCAGCCTGTTGAGAGCGTGCGGAATGTTTCCTTCGCTATTCTGTCTTCGAGTGAATGGAACGTTATCACCGCGAGTCTTCCACCCGGATTCAGTCTGTTCACCGCTTCTGTTATCGACGGTTCTATCGCGTCAAGCTCGCCGTTTACTTCAATGCGTATCGCCTGGTATGTGCGGCGCGCGGGATTTTGCGCTTCTTTCATCCTCTGAGCCGTCGGGATCGCGTGTGTGATTATTTCCGTCAGCTCGGTCGTGGTTTCTATCGGCTTGTCCGCTCTCGCTTCGCATATAAACGATGCGATCCGTCCGGCAAATTTCTCTTCGCCGTAGTCGCGGATGATCCGCTTTAGTTCGTCTTCGGTGTAGGTGTTGACAACGTCGTATGCCGAGCGCGTCTCGTCTCTGTCCATTCTCATATCGAGCGGCGCTTCCTTAGAGTACGAAAATCCTCTGTCTCCGTCGTCAAGCTGATGAGACGAGACTCCGAGATCCCACATAACCCCGTCGATCTTCGTAACACCAACCGAATCAAGTGCCGCTCCGATGTTACGGAAGTTCGATTTTACCACCGTCACGATGTCGGCGTAATCCTTGAGTCTTGCCGTACAAGCCGCTATTGCATCGTCGTCGCGGTCAAGGCAGATCAGCCGCGAGCCTTTCGGGAGCCGTTTTGCTATCTCAAGCGAATGTCCTCCGCCGCCGGCAGTACAGTCGACGAATATGCCGCCTCTCTCCGGTGCGAGCGCTTCAATGACTTCGGGAGCCATTACGGAAACGTGCGCAAATTCCATTCCGCTCTCCTTACAGTCCGAGATCTATCAGCTTTTCGGTGAAGTTCTCAGGCTCACTGTCGATGTTCTCACCGGTCCAGATCTCTTCCGCCCATATCTCAGCGTACTTGCCGCAGCCGACCGTGACGATGTTTTTCGTTATTCCCGCAAATGCAAGCATTTCGGGAGTCAGCATCACGCGCCCCTGTGTATCGGGCTGGACTTCCATTGAATTCGAGTAAATATATCTTGTAAGCGCTCTCAGCTCCGTTTTCGGAAGCTCGCTGATCTTCTGAGCGTATTTTTCCCATTCCTCAGCCGAGTAGAGTGTCAGGCACTTGTCGCTTCCACGGAGGATAGTCACTGTTTCGCCGAGCTGGTCTTTGATTTTCGCCGGAATTACGATTCTGTTTTTCGCGTCGATCGAGTGAAAATATTTGCCGGTCAGCATCGGTTTTTCCTCCATTTCATTCATTTTTGTGGGAATTTGTGCATTTATGCTCCACTGTGTCATTATTATACATCAGTAGAATGAAAAAAGCAATAGGAAAATCAAAAAAAATGCGCCGAAAATAAAGTTTTTTTCACTTAAAAAACCTATTACGGCGCGGTTTTGCGGATAATCGCCTGTTATAAACCGGCAATATTACCAAACATTGTATAACAAAAAAGAGCAAGGCGTTTTCAGCCTTGCTCAGTCTGTATTTTTTTATTTTCTCTCGCTCTTCAGAAGTGCGATCTCACGCGCGTATCCCTCTTCGTCGTTCGGCGTTTCGAGATAGAACGGTCTGTCGCAGATTGACGGATGATTTATCACCCTAACGAGCGCGTCCTTGCCGATGTGCCCCTCTCCGATCTTCGCGTGTCTGTCTTTGTGTGACGAGAACGGATTCATCGAATCGTTCAGATGCACGGCGCGGAGTCTGTCTATCCCGACGACCGTGTCAAATTCTCTCAGCACGCCGTCGAGGTCGCCGACGATGTCGTAGCCGCCGTCGTTCACATGGCAGGTGTCGAGGCACACGCCGATGTTATCGCGCAGTCCTTCGTCAACGGAGTCGATGATCTGTCTGAGTTCCTCGAATCTTGCGCCTATCTCGCTTCCCTTGCCGGACATTGTCTCAAGCAGTACGGTGGTCTTCATCCCCGTCCACATGGCGTTATTAAGCATATCGGAGATATACTTTATCCCGACGTCAACGCCCTGTCCGACGTGGCATCCCGGGTGGAAGTTATAGAGCGAGCCGGGCAGTTTTTCGAGAAACACAAGCTCATTGTGCATTGATTCGCACGAATACAGGCGAACATCCTCTTTATCGGAGCACGGGTTATATGTATACGGTGCGTGTGCGAGCGGCATTGCCATATTGTTCTCTTTTATGAGTGCGAGAAGACCGCTCACATCTTCGTCTGACGGCTGTTTCGTCTGCATCCTGCCGCGCGGATTTTTTGTGAAATACTGGAAAGTATTGCCGCCGAGCGACAGTATTCTCTCTCCCATTGAGAGGTATCCTCCCTCAGTTGAGAGGTGACATCCTATTCTGAACATAATATTTCTCCGTAAATGAATTTTTCATCGTTTTTTGTTATAATATAACTTTGTCAGTCCGTGCGTTTTGCCGCATCGGAAATAATTACAGGGGTTTGACTTGAAAAACAAATTATTTCGCCGCGCCGCAGAGGTCGTCAAAGATTTTGTCCGCGTCGCTGTCGACGACAGGCTGTCGCTGTACTCTGCTCAGGCGGCTTTCTTCGTGATAATCTCGTCTCTGCCGTTTGTGTCGCTGATTTTGTCCTCGCTCGGACTCGTATTCCCCGAGATAGAGCCGGAATTTCTGTTCAGCGCGAATATGTCGGAGGAATTTTCGTCCGCCGTGAAGCTGGTGCTTGACGAAATAACGCACACAGGCGGCGTTCCGCTTCTGTCGTTTTCGGCAGTCACCGCGCTGTGGTCGGCGTCACGAGGCATCACCGCACTGCGCGCAGGGATCGGGTGCATCTACCGCTCGCGTCCCGGGAAAAACTATCTCTCGAACAGGCTGATCTCTCTCGGTTTCACCGTTCTGTTTATATTGTTTTTCGTTCTGCTGACAACGGTAATGCTGTTCGGCGACGCACTTCTGAAGCGGCTCGGCAGTATTCCGAGCAGCTTCATTTACAAGCTGCGCTCTCCGTTTTTCGTCGTGATACTGAGCTTATTTTTCACTCTGCTGTATTCGTTCGTCGCGCAGAGAAGCGATAAAGTCGAGCACGCGCCGATCTTTCATTTACCGGGCGCGGTGTTCTCGGCGGTAGGCTGGCTCGTTTTCTCGGCGTTCTATTCACTGTACATCCGCCATTTTCCGTCGGATGCTTTTCTGTACGGCGGGATCGCGGCGCTGTGCCTGATCATGCTGTGGCTGTACTTCTGCCTGATACTTCTGCTCGTCGGAGCGGAAATGAACCGGCTGTGGTTTGCCGGAAAATGAAGACACCGGCTGACATTTTTATCACGTCAGCCGGATTTTTCAGTTATCTGTATCGACGGGCGGCTGGACTGCGGTGTCGTTTTTGAACTGCTCGATCAGCCGTTCGTGTTCTGCTTTCGTCTCGGTGAAATACGTCTGTCTGTCGTTCGAGATGAAGAAATAGTACTTCGATTCCTGAGGAGACAGAGCCGCAAGCATGGCACTTGCCGACGGATTCGATATCGGTCCGGGTGGGAAGCCTTCGTGCTGATACGTATTGTACGGTGTATCGTAGTAAAGGTCGATAGTCCTCTCGCCTGTTTCATGCGCTATGGCATATACAACAGTCGCATCGCTCTCGAATTTCGGGAACGTCCATTTTGCCTTGAGTCTGTTATGGAAAACGGACGAAACAAGGAAGAATTCCGACGGGTTCGCCGCTTCTTTTTCGATCATCGACGCAAGCGTCACCATTTCATCGACCGAGTAGCCGAGCACCTCGCACTGATCCCTGTATTCCGTCGTGAATATCTGCGAGAAACGGCGCAGCAGCTTATTTATGACTGTCCACTCGCTCGACGCAAGGTAGAACTGATAGGTATCGGGGAAAAGATAACCGTCGAGGCGGTATATTCTGCCCTCCGGTATGCCGTCTTCTTCAAGCTCTTTGATGAACCAATAGTCGAAATCACCGTGCTCGATCTCTTCGACATAGCCCTCGCGCGTGCCGATACCGTTTTCGACCATGAGATCGATGATCTCGTCGGTAGTATAGCCTTCGGGGATAGTTATCTCGACAGTACCGGACACTGCTTTCGGCTTGAATGTTGCCCTGAGGTTATCAAAGTTCATCATCGGGGACACGGAATAAGTTCCGGCTATATAGTTTCCGTCGTCCTTTCTGAGTTTGGCATAGATAGAGAACACCTTCGGATGTTCGATAACGCCGCCGTCTTCGAGAATCTTTGCGACGTCGTCCGTCGTTGCGCCCTCCGGGATAGTGACTTCGATGATCTCGTCACTCTTCACGAACGCGAAAACGTCGTTTCCGATGCGGATTATCTCAACTGCAACAAACACAGCGACAACTATTATGAAAATGATATAAACGATCGATTTTACTATGCTGATTACGGTGTTCGTACCATCTCCGCGCTCGGCTTTCTTTTTTTTCTGAGGCTTGTCCGCCTTGCCGTCGAGCTTCTTTTGGGTACGCATCTGACGTGTATCGGTCATTCTGCCGCCAGCGCTTACTTCCGTCGTTCTGCCGTTATTCTGCGGCGTGGAAGACGGTCGTGAGCCTGTACGGTCGATCGGTCTTGTGGGACGGTCCGTCTCGTTTTGACGGTTCACTCTGAAGTCTCTTGTGGAGCCGAGCTCGCCGTTATTTCTGTTGTCCGTAGTTATCACCTCCGTATATCGGATGAAGCGGTCATGCCGTTATGAGGCATGCCACTATGTATAGAATCACGAGAATGAGGAATGTCGGTGAGAAGAACGTCTCGGCGACACGGGCAAAATGCCCTTTTTTCTTTACAGCCGCGTAATCCGACGGCACGTTTTCTTCGGCGTATCTGCGGTATATCGTATGCGCCTCAAAAAGCATGAGCATACACGACACAAGGCACAGTGCGCCTACAATTATTATAAGCAACGGAAGAGAGACGTTCTGTCTGTCCACCGCGTTTATGACGTATTTTTCGCATAACAGCACGAACGCATTGTTGAGGGTATGTATGATCATAGCCGCAACGACGGAGCGTGTCGCAAAAGTAACGAGACACAGCACAAGTCCCGAGAAAAAGTACACCGGAAAGCGCACGAACGAGAAGTGTGCCATCGAAAACATCGCCGCACTGACGACGGAGGCAAAAAGCGCGCCTCTGCCCCTGTATTCGCCGAGCACTATCCCGCGGAAGACAAATTCTTCGGTTATCGCAGGAAGCACGGCAAACGCGACGATAAGATACAGTCCGTCGAAGAAGCGTCCGTTCATCGCAAACGACGCATATTCCGACACAGCAGACGTTTCAAAAGCCGCAGGTGCTATCTTATACATTACCATTGACACAAGCACCGTTCCCGTCAGCAGAAATACCGCGGACATCACGAGAAACAGGACGTGCGACGGTCTTACAAAACGCAGATTCAGCGACGGCGTAAGCTTTTTGCCGCGCAGTCTCGCATAAAACAGTGCCGGTATCCCGTACGAAACGAGCTGTATGACGACAGCCGCGAGATATGGGTTGTCCTCAATGCCTACCGCCTCCGTCGGAATGAAGTTCATCGCAACGACAAGGAGCAGTATGACTATGACAAGTATCGGCGTGAATATATTTTCCTTGAATCGGGAGTTCAAAGCAACGCCTTTCCGACGCGCGTTTTCTTTGCGTCTTTCGTCTGGCGGACGCCTTTTTCGGTGAGCAGTATATCTACAGATACGTCAAAGTGTCCGCGCGGTACTTCGCCGAGGATGTAGTCGGAATATACGACGCCTATCGTGCATCCGGAGAACGCGGAGAGGTATCTGTCGTAGAATCCTTTGCCGTAGCCGAGTCGGTAGCCTGCCCTGTCGTAGACAAGTCCCGGGACGAAGCAGACAGCCGCGCCGGTGTCGTTCTTCGCGTCATATACGGGCGTGTCCTCCGCCGGTTCTGCTATGCCGTATGCGTCGACTTCAAGCTCGTCAAGAGACGAAACGATATGATATTCCATTGTATGCGTCTTCTTGTCGCACTTCGGGAAGAGGATCTTCTTGCCTTTTTTCAGTGCGGCTTCGGCGATTCCGTTTACGTCGATCTCGTCGGGAGTTGCGGCGTAAAGCAGAACGTATTCGGCATAGCGGAAGCTGACGAGTCCTTCTGCCGCCTTGCATATTGCACTGTCACGCGCGAATTTCTCCTGCGGATCCATCTGGCGTCTGCGTTCCTTATATTCTTCTCTGATTTCGTCTTTCTGTTTCTTGATCATTTCGCAAGTATGGCGTCGTGCAACTTCTGTGCCGCGCCTTCTCCTTTCAATGCTTTTACGATTGCGAGTGCAAATTCCGTCGACGCGCCCATTCCGCACGCCGTTATCATATTTCCGTCCATCTCGACTCTGCCGCCCGTTACGACGGCACCTGTGAGATATTCTTCAAATCCGGGGAAACAGGTCGCGCGTTTGCCGTCGAGCATACCGCGCTTACCGGGTATCATCGGAGCCGCGCAAATTGCAGCAACGATCTTTCCTGCGGAATATGCGTCCTTCACGAATGTGTCGACAGTCGGATCGGCGTCAAGGTTTTTCGCCCCCGGCATTCCTCCGGGCAGGATAACGGCGTCGGGCTTTATTCCGGCTTTTTTTGCGTCGTCTGCCGTCATATCCGGGCATACGCCTATCCCATGAGAGCCGGTAACAAGTTGTCCGCGTTCTTTTCCGACGGAGACTGTTTTCACGTCAACGCCGGCGCGTCTGAGTATATCTGCCGGCGTAAGAGCCTCGATCTCCTCGAAGCCGTCAGCGAGAAACAACAGTACCATATATTTCACCAATCCTTCCGAAGCAGTACCGCTTTAATGTTTATCCATTTGCAGTCGGAAATATTCCGTCAACAGACAAAAATATTCCAATGTATATTATATTATAGCACAAATCGTCGGCGTGTTCAATAGTTTTATGATAATAAAAAAAGTGCGGACCGTCTGATCCGCACTCATATTTGATTTTTACGCCGATTCCCTTATTGTTCTATCATAATGCTTCTTATCGCTTCAGCTTCTTTTTCGGTCACACCGATCGAGACAAGATACGATTCGATTCTGTCCGCAAGAGTGTCGCCGGAATATGACGAAAGGATCTCGATATAGTGAGTGATGTTATGTCCGTCGCGCGAACCGCCGATGAACGCACAGTTCGAGAAGCAATAATCGCGGTAGAGGTCGTCTTCAGCTACTCCGAGCAGGCCGTTCAGAAGAAACGCGCACACGCCCGTTCTGTCCGTACCGATACTGCAATGGAAGAACACGGGATAGTTGTTTTTATCGGCAAGGACTTTGAAAAAGTCGCGGATATACCCTGCCTGCGTTTCGTTCAGCATCATATCGTCAGAAAAATCCATCGGAAGAATGATATATTTCACTTTTTCGCCGAGCACGCCGACTTCACACGGTGTGATGTCGTATCTGAGATCAAGCTCGGTTTTCACTTTAAGCTCGTCGAGCATAGTGCTGATACCGTTTTCGGTGATCTCCGTACCCTCGTCATTGTGGAGGCGTCCTGTGCGGTACACGAGTCCCTGCTTGACCTTGCCGCCTTCGCAGTTCCAACCGCCCATGTCGCGTGCGTTCGTTATGCCTTCAACAAAAAGGTTGCGCGGTGCAACGGGGTCCGTCTTGAAAGGCGAAATTTCCGATTTATAAATTTCTCCGTCGATTTTCCCCTCAACGTACCAATAATAAGTTTCGTCGAGATATACATTATAGATATTGACTTCACAGTCCGTCGTCGTATATTTCTTTGCGTTTGTCATATTCGCATCCGTGCTGAAATATACGGTATATTCGTCAAGTCCGGTTTCGTTTCCGCCAACGGTAGTATTCCATGCAAGGCACGCCGGCTCCGGTCTCGAATACTCGAGCTTGCCGACAAATCTTGAGCTTTTTGTATTCTCCGGCACAGCCGCAAGATATTTTGTCTGCGCCGCTCTGTGGACAGACATAGGCTCGTCGTAGTCGAACATTTCAAATGTTACTTCGTGAGTCTGCCGTGCGATCGCGCTGTTTTCTCTGTTCAGATAGGACGAAAACGGCGTAAACAGTTCGAGGACAGCTATAACTACCACTGCCGCTTTTTTTATTCCGAAAAACATGGTAACACCTCCGCATTTTCAGATGATATGAATTACAAAAACAGTTGACAAAAAAACAAGGCGGCAATCGCTTGACTGCCGTCCTTATTTAAGCGGATTACGGGGCTCGGACCCGCCACCTCAACCTTGGCAAGGTTGCGCTCTACCAAATGAGCTAAATCCGCATTTTATGCCTCCGGTCGGAATTGAACCAACGACACGGGAATTTTCAATCCCCTGCTCTACCAACTGAGCTACAGAGGCTTGTTCCGTTTCGGAACGACCCGGACGAGGCTCGAACTCGTGACCTCCAGCGTGACAGGCTGGCGCTCTAACCAACTGAGCTACCGGGCCAAGCACCAAGTCAATGCTCAGCGCTATGGAAACAATAGGGCTCGAACCTATGACCCTCTGCTTGTAAGGCAGATGCTCTCCCAGCTGAGCTATGCTTCCGTTAGCCGTTTGGGACAATCTGTATCCCGTCGACAGTGGTTATTATATCACGTCATCCTTTCTTTGTCAATAGTTATTTTGAATTTTTTTCGCTTTTTTTCAAATTATTTTTTCGTCTCTGTTTTTTGCGTTTTACGCATATTATTCTCATACCTGCGCACACTCTTTGTATGCTTAATATTTTTATACGGACCGTTACGGTCTATTTTGTTCTCGTGCTTGCTATAAGGCTGACCGGAAAGCGACAGATCGGCGAGCTTCAGGTCTCGGAGTTCATCGTGTCGATAATCCTTTCGGAAATTGCCGCCTCTCCTGTCACGAACCGCGCCCAACCAGTTCTGCACGCAGTCGTGCCTATTCTCGTTCTGCTCTCACTTGAGGTGATCATTTCTTTCATATTATTAAAGAGTAACAAGCTGAAGCGGATATTCTACGGTTCTCCGTCGATAATCGTGAAAAAAGGAAAGATCGTCCAATCGGAGTTGAAGCGCAACAGGCTCGAAGTGGACGAGCTTATGTCGGAGCTTAGGCAAAAGGGCTTTTCCGAGCTTGGCGACGTGAACTACGTCATACTTGAAGAAAACGGCAAGCTGTCGGTCTTTCCGAAGTCGGGAAAAGCACCGCTCACACCGGACGACATCGGCCACGCTTTGCCGGAGCGAGGTATCGCGCACGTTTGTGTAGTCGACGGGCAGGTGATAGACGACAACATGCGTCTTGCAGGGTATGACAAAGTCATGCTTGATGCGGAGCTGCAAAAGAACAGCGTAAATCTCGCCGATGTGTTTCTGCTGACGGTAGACGACTGCGGAAAAGTCACGCTCGTAAAGCGCGAAAACGGTAAAAAAGGAGAGAAAAAGAAATGAAATCGTTTATCGTTGCGATTGCGGTGTTCGTCTCGATCGCGGTTTTTGTCACGTTTTCTGCGATCACGGTATCGGACGGATGCGGCGCAATGCTGAAAACCGTCGAAAAGCTGCCGGAATCGGTGGATGATGAACGTTTCGGCTCGGCTTACGGCGAGATAGCTGACGAATGGGGAGAGCTGCGGGCGTCGGTACGGTATTTCGTCGGGCACACGGAATCTGATACAGTCGATGATGCGCTCGACGATATAAAAGCGCGGCACGACAACGGAGATGCGAGCGGATACTGCGCGGCGCGGCTGAAACTGATCTCCGCGCTTGAGAGGATAAAGGACAGCGAAGAATTCAAGGCTGACACGCTGTTCTGAACTTGCGCGCGATCTTTTTTCTTTAACTTGCACAAATTCTACGGTTACGCACGATACCCTGCCTATTTTCTGTATGGCGGTGCGTATGAATACGCGTTACTCCCGCCGCCGAATCTGCACTTTCTTTATATCGGCAAAAATGAAGAAAACGACTTACGTCGTTTTCGATTTCATATTTTTCTCCTGACGGACGGTCGCATAAGCCGAGTTCACTCCGTGAACCCTTCGAGATGCTCCGCATCTCGGTGAGGCAGACCGTCGCCGCCTTATGAATCTACCCGCCAAAGGGGGGGAAGGAGCAAGCTCATTCACGCCTACCGACTTCGTAAACGAAACCGACAAGATGCTCCGCATTTCGGTTGGAATCCCCTTTGTTACAAAGTTTGTGCGACGTTATCGAGGATTTAACACGGAAGGTACAGCGCGCTGACGCTCATACGCTCGTGTATACAAGACTTTCGTGCAGTGAATTTGGACTTTTTTCTACTTGCGCGGAGCGCAATCATCGTTACGCATAGCGTATCATCGTTGCGCCGTCATCATCGTTTGCCGCAGGCAATCATAACTTTCTAAATTGCAACCTTTTTACCTACCACTTCAATTTATCTCCGACACGATGACATTTGCTTTGCCTTTGAGTGCAAATTCACCCGTGCCTGCCGGAATGAACCAGCTTTCGCCTTTTTTTACGGGATATTCCCGTCCGTCGGATTCGATGACAGTGCCCTCCGAGTCTATGACAAGCACCGACACGAAGCTGTTCTTCCCTGCCGTGAGCTTTTCTTCTCCGTCGAGCGCGTATCTTCTCACGGTGAAATACTCACACGACGCGAGAACTTCTCCGCCGTCCGCACATTCCGTCGAATAGCGGAGCGCGTTTATCTCATCGTCCGTGCGGAGTTTTATTACGTCGATCGCCTTTGCCGTGTGAAGCTGTCTGAGGCTCCCGTCGGGCTGGCGGCGCTTATAGTCGTACACGCGGTACGTCACGTCGGAGTTCTGCTGTATCTCGGCGATCAGTATTCCGGCACCGATAGCGTGTACCTGACCGGATGGGATGAAATACGTCTCCCCTGCGTGGACTTCGACGAAATCGAGCATTTCTTCGGTGCAGTCTTCTGCCACTGCTTTGGCAAAATCCTCACGGGTACAGCCTTTTTTCAGTCCGTAGACGAGCTTTGCGCCCTCATCGGCGGCGATAATATACCACATCTCGGTCTTGCCAAGCTCCCCTTCATGCGCGAGAGAATACTCGTTATCGGGGTGGACCTGAATAGAAAGGCGGTCAGCCGCGTCGATGAACTTTATGAGAAGCGGAAAACGGTCGTACTTCTCAGCGGCAAGTCCGAGCGCATCTTTTCTGCCGTCTGAGATATACTCGCCGAGCGTCATGCCGGAGTACTCACCGTTTGCTATCGAACACATCGCATTATCGCGGCATGAAAGCTCCCACGATTCCGCTATTTTATCAAAGTCCGCTGTCTTGCCGTATTCACGTTTAAGTCTGTCACCGCCCCAGATTATCTGTTTCGGTACGGGAGTCATAAGCATAGGATATTTTTTCATTTTATTTATCCTCATTTATTCAATTACTACTGAGTTTATCCACATTCTGCCTATGCGGATTATCATACCGCAGTGGGCGCATTTTTTGTCCGGTATCGCGGCAACGATTTTCGGCGGATTGTCACCGATCTCACCGCATTTTCTGTTGATCAATTCGCGGACGTATTCAGTCATACCGTTGAACTCGGCGCAGTCTTCGTTCTCGATAAAAAGTACGTCCGGGTAGGTGATATGTAGAATATTGAAAAAGCACTCGCCGAGAATTCTTCCGCTTTCTTTCGGATTATCGGATTCGTTCAATTTATCAAGAAGAGAGGTAGTTTCTCCGCAGGTCAGCACTCCGATGTCGGCATACCGCTCGTGCTGATGCGGAACGATCTGTCCGTTCATGACGAACGCGCCTCTTATCGAATCGTGACGTACACTGATATACATGGCAAGCTCGTCTCTGCCGACATATTCGCCGGTGAGAAGCGTCGCGCTGTTGACGGGAGCTGAGACAGAAGAGCGCATATCGGGGAAAAATCTCTTCGCGCACCCCGAAAGAGTACCCCATTCGGATGTGTCGTCGGATAGGATCCCTACGCCGAGGCAGTCGAGCGGATCATGCTTTTCGATCATCCTCATCGCAGTGTCGGCAAAAATGTCATCTATGGATGTATCTCTGTCAAAAGAAAGATAATCAATGCAGTTAAAGAGGAAATTACAGAAAGAAGCCGTCGTACGGTTCGGTTCTCTGTCGATGACGAGGATATATTTTTTCGGGCTGAGACTGAGAATACCTGCACGCCGTCCCGCACCTCCGGAAACTCGTTTTTCTTCGATCAATGCGCCTGCCGCAACAAGAGAATCGGCAATTTTCCCGACCGTGACGAGGCTGAGTCCCGTCTCGTCGGCGATCTCCGAGCGCGATGCAGTTACCTTCTTTGCAACTGAGATGAATACCGCGTTAATGTTTTCGCTTTTTATGCTGCTTAAATTGGTCATAATTTCTAAAAGTACTTTCTAAATGGATTTTAACAAAGAGATTATACACGCATAGGGCGATTTTGTCAACCAAAAAACAAAAAAAGAAAAATCGCTGTCGAAACAAACGTCGCGCGATTTCAAAAAAAGGCTTTACAATCCTGCTGTGTTGTGGTAGAATATAGAAAAGAAAAAACCGTCCTTAGCTCAGCCCGGATAGAGTACCGGATTCCGATTCCGATGGTCAAGGGTTCGAATCCCTTAGGACGGGATAAAACGAATAGTCACGTTGAAAACGTGGCTATTTGTTTTATATCTGCAAAAATGGGATTCGAACGGGTCGGTACTGAATGACAATCCGGTGGATTGTCAGAGCCGACCCTGACCGAGCCCGCAGGCGAGAGCGAATCCCTTAGGACGGGATAAAAAAAAGACTCTTTTGTATGACATACAAAAGAGTCTTTTTTAACGATGTGTTCCACTGCGTGGAACGATAAGCACACTTCGTGCGTGAAGCGTACTTGCTTCGCAAGTACAGTGAAGTCGCCTGCGGGCGTGGGTAACGGAACACATCACTTCACTGTGCTGAAGGCACTACTTCACTTTTGCCAAAGGCAAATACTTCACTGTGCGCCAGCACAATTTCACTTTCTTTCGTCCTTCACGACGCACGTCACGCCGTCACTTTCGTATGTGTTTTCGTCCTTGCCGACTGCCGAGATCCTGTACATCGTATATCCGCCCTTCGTCGGATGATAAGCGAAGTCCACGAACTCGCACGCGCGGATACCCTCTGCAACGACTTCGTAGTCCGGTGAGCTGTCCGTCGACGAAAGGATCGTGTACGTCACGTTTTCATCCTCTGATGCGTCCCACGTTATGTGATGCAGCCGTCCGCTTACCGTCACATTTTTCGGCGGTCTTATGCGGCGCATCGGTCGTATTGAGGTGATGATATACTCTTCCCCTTTTTCGGTCGGGAAAGAGATAACATCGCTTTCTGCGGTATAGTCAACTGCTTTTCCGTTCGATGCGGTGATCTTCGCGCCGTCGATTCCCGGATAGCGGAGGCGCATTTCTTCACCGGCGCACGAGAGAACACGTATCTCCGTTGCGCGGCTGTCCGCCCATTTTACCGAGACCGTGAAGTTTCCACGTGCTTTCAGTCCGTCATAAGAGCCGTTTTTCCACTCCGTCGGCAGTGACGGAAGAATGTCGGTAAATCCTGCGTGGCTCTGTATGAGCATTTCGGTCACGCCGGACGTGCCGCCGAAGTTTCCGTCGATCTGGAACGGCGGATGCGCGTCCCAAAGGTTGTCGAACGTCCGTGTCCCGATGAGATTTCTGAAAATTCTGTATGCGCGGTCACCGTCAAAAGTGCGCGCCCATGCGTTGAGCCTGTGTGCAAGCGCCCAGCCCGTCGATTCGTCGGTACGGAAGTTGAGCGTGCGACGAGCGGAATCTATCCACGCCTGAGTTGAGCGGTTTATTATCCTACCCGGCATCAGTCCGACTAGCTGGCTGATATGGCGGTGCTTTTTGTTGCCGATGTCGCCGTAGTTTTCTTCCTCACGGTACTCCTTTATCTGTCCGTCAAGTCCTATCTCAACGGGGTGATAATGTCCGCTCTGATGCTTTATTTCGTCCGTCGTTTCGTCGCTCACGCCGAGAAGCGACGCCATTCTGAGGTCATCGTCGCCGTTCTCCGCGATCATCTGCTGATCGAACGCACAGCCAACGGTGTGGTAATACTTCCACGCTGGGCATCCCCAGTCCTTTTCTTCGCCGGGTTCAAGCGGACGGCTCAGGTACCGCTGTTCGGGGGACGCAGAAAACTTCGAGAGATATTCCCCGTTCTGCTCTATAACAGACGCGACGAGCGATTTCGACACGCCGTGAACGGACGGATAGACGTATTTTTCAAGTATTTCTCTGTCGCGCGTGAATTCCCACCAGTCGGTGAAGAGCTTTGATGTCAGTCCTGCCATACCGGGACCGGAGTGACCTTCGGGCATACCCGGATTGCGATACGGATATGCCGCCGTGCCGACTGTCCAGCCGTAATCGGTCTTGTTTTCGTCATACACGCCGAGGAAGCGTGCGTATTCGCGTGCCGCTTCTTCAAGTGCCGGACGCATCGCGTGGTTGAAGTCGCAGTACGGCATAAACAGCTCTGCAAGGTTAGTTGAGAATGCGTGCCAATAGTTCATCTGAATGTTGATATTATGCCAATATCCGCTTCCCCACGGGGATTCCTTATGGCAGTTCCACACGCCCTGCAGGTTCGGAGGAAGCTCACCGTCGCGCGACGACGCTATGAGCATATACCGTCCGTACTGGTAGTAGACCTCTTCGAGGTAGTGCGAGATTCTGTCGTATCGGTAGAGATAGAGCATCTCGTCCGTCGGACGGTCAGCGTCCTTTTCGTCTCCGCCGAGATCGAGCGCCACGCGGTCAAAATACTGCTTATAGTCGGCGATATGGCGCTCTTTTACCGCAATATAGCCGTCAAGCCCGTACGCCGAGATTTTTTCAAGCGTATTCATAACGGCAGGCGTAGGATCGGTGTCGGGTATCTTTTCACGGTTGTCCTTTATGAAGCAGTCGGGCGAGAGGACAAAGTTCGTGTCGCAGGTGAAGTAAACAACCGCTTCCGTTGCATCGGTGACGGTGAGCTTGACGCCATCGGTGGTGATTTTTCCGTCGGTGAAGACGCGCAGTCCGCTTGTAAGGTGGATATTATAGCATCCGAGCGTCGATTTTGTGATGATCTCGTTGCCGCTTGCGTGTACTTCTCCCGTGCGTGCGAGGTTTCCGTCGGAGTCGTCGATGAACGGCACTTCAAGCCGTACAGTGAACGCGAGCTTCCCTTTCACGGATGAAGTGAAATACGCGGCGAGAACTGCGTCGGGATACGACGTGAAGTATTCGCGCGCGTAGTGAACGCCGTCGAAGTCGTACTCAACGTGAGCCAATGCGTCGTTCAGAACGAGGTCGCGGAAGTAGTTTTCGCATTTATCGAACGCATGAGGAAAATCGACACGCAATTCCGCCGCATCGGTAAGATTATTGTAGGTCAGTACCGAATTTTCGGTGATTTGCAGTCTCTCGCTTTCGGTGAGTCCGAACACGCTGACTCCGAATCTTCCGCATCCGAGCGGCAGTGAATGCTGTTCCCAGCCGTCGGCGCTGTCCTCTGCCGGAGACTTATAAAACAGGCGCAGTTTTTTCATTTTTATACCTCTGTATATTTATGTTATTTTGAATAAATCACATGACTTCAAGGGAGAGAACACTGTTTGAAAAAACAAAGTGTTGAAAACAATCCCTCAGTCAACTTCGTTGACAGCTCCCTTTACACAAGGGAGCCTTTATCAAACCAATTATTCTTCATCACCCCGTAAGATTTACTCATACTTGACGGCTTACGTCAATACTTCTGTTCTTTTTTGCCTCCCTTGTGCAAAGGGAGGTGGCACGGCTTGCCGTGACGGAAGGATTGGTATATCCATTTTACAGTCAAACTGCACCGATACTACCTTTTCTGCATCCCGTGAATCTGACAAGTGCGAAGCTATTTCCGGGAAGCGTGAACGTTTTGCCGTCGAAGGGCATTTTTTCGTTTGTGTGGCGGCTGTCGGTGAGGAATATTTCCGCCTCGTCAAACGTATATCCGTCGAGCGTGAACGTGATTTTCTCATCGGGAGGAGTGCCGACGCCGAATTTGTTTTCGTCAGAGAAATACGCGAGATTCACGCATATCTCGCCGTCCTTTTTCGCGGCGGCGGAATATATCTTCCCGTCCGAGATGCACTCTATCTCATCTCCGAGAACGTAGAGCTTATTCCAGTTATACAGCGCGTAGTAAGGCTTCTCTATCGTGACTTTCTTTCGCTCGGCGTGCCGCTCCGTCGGAGCTTCCGAGAATGGCGAGCACCAGTTATGTATCTTCACCTGCGCGTCGTAGAGCATCGCTTTGTCAACGCGAAGCTCCTGTATCGTCGACAGCACTGCCGAGATGTACGCACCGCAGAACGCAGTTTTGTGAAGCCGTATGCTTGAGCCTATCGTTTCATCCCAGCGAACGACGTAGTTCCATTCATCGTATATGCTCTCGACATTGTCAAGCCCGTATTTTGTGAGCAGTTCGTCCGCCTGACGCGCGAAAAATGCGCTCATTTCGGGAGAATCGGAATACCCGTGCCACGAGAAGAAGTCGAGCGGTGTGCCGTTTGCCGCCATTTTGAGAAGTTCTTCGGCGATAGGCGTTCCGGGAGAGCAGGTCGCAAGTCCGCCGACCTTGATATTCGGGTGATCTGCTTTCAGAATCCGTGCGGCGGTGTCGTAGAGCGAGAGCATTTCTTCATCCGTACCGGTGAAGTTCTGGTCTTTCAGCTCCGGCTCGTTCCATATTTCCCAATACTCTATCCCGAAATGAAATCCGTCCGCCCAGCCCTCGTTATAGTGCGCGACGATATGCGAGCAGACCCGTCCCCATTTGGCGAAGTCCTTCGGCGGGTGGATGTATCTCTTGACTTCCCACTGCTCGATACTGTTTCCGAGACGGTAGAACGGCTTCGTGCCTGCGGCGATTATCGCCTTTATATATAGATCGGTGAACGTGAAGTTATACGACGCCGGGTCGTTTTCGTCCTTATCGAAGTCGGGGAAAATGCAGTGTATATCGACGAACTCGCCCGAGCCGAGCGGCCATTCTATATCGTGAAGACGGGAGTACGGTATGCCTGCGGCGATAAATTCCTCCGTCGCGTCGTTCTCGAAATGCCCCGTGAGAGGTCCGCCGCCGACTCCGTGAAGCGGTTTTATCTTTCCCTTGATCATATCGGGGTACAGCTTGATCTCTTTCATTTTGTTACCTCCGTTTTCTCTTTAGCGGCGAAGCGGTTCACACCCCATATTCCGACGAGTATCAATACAAATGCCGCAATATTGACGGGCGAGAACGGGTCGTGCATTATTATTAGTCCCGACAGCACCGAAACGATCGTCGAGACACTGCCGAACACTGTGGCACGTGCGACGGGCAATACACCCATGGAATAGTTGATAAGCGAGTAAGCACCGACCGACGAGACGGCACCGAGATAGAATATCGAGATGATAAAATCCCTCTCTTTGAGCGCGGACGCGATCATCGGCAAAGTTTCCCCTCCGTACATCACGAACGCGGCGGACGCGAAGAAAGCGAAGCCGATCATGAACATAATATAAGTGATCGAGAACGGAGAAAGATCGGTGGCAAGATACCGCGCGAGAAGATTATATACCGCTCCGCAGAGGTACGCGCCGAAGAGGCACAGTACACCTGCAACGGTGTTCTCTCCTCCGCCGTCACCGACTGAAACGAGAGCAACGCCGATTATCGACAGCATGGTAAAGAGCCACTGTTTCACGTTCGGACGTTCTCGGAGGAAAATCACGCCGAGTACCGTCGCAAATATCGGGCTGACGGACGAAAGCATACCCGTGAACGAGGTGGACGTGTATTTGAGTCCGTAGTTTTCGAGAATGAAGTACAGCACGGGCTGAACGAGTCCGAGAACGACTGCCGGAATTATGGCTTTCTTCGGTATCTTCACTTTTATGATTCCGAAGAGGAGCATCACGTTCAGCACGACTACGGTCAGCGCAAAGCGGCACGCGAGCAGAATGAACGGCTCCGTTATGAGCAGTGCTTTTTTCGAGAACAGAAAAGAAAGTCCGCATATACAGTAGCCGAGCGCGGCGGCTGTCATCGCTTTAGCTTGTTTTGTCATTTTTTCGCCTGTTTTTGTATGAATATTTCTTCATTAAGATAATAGCATATTATTCCGAAAAGTCAATCTTTCCGAGTTGATTTTACGGAATTTTTGGAGAAATTTATCTTTCCCGTGATTTTTATGAGGTTTTGTGCTATAATGGGCGAAAAGGTTTACTATTTGAGGTTGGAATCATGGAAAAGATCGTGAGAGAAAACGAACTCGGCGCGCTCTCACCGGACGAGAAAAAACGTGCGCTGTACGAGCGGCAGATAGAGCTTCTTGACACGTTCCTCTTGCACGGTGCGATAACGAAAGCTCAGTACGACAAGAGTCTCGGCGACCTCACCGTCAAAATGGGCTACGGTGAAAAAAACGAATAATAATCCCAAACATACAAGAGCAGATTTATTCAGTCTGCTCTTTTTCAGTTTTCAGCTTCCCTTTTTGTAAACACCGACGCATATTTTTCCGCCGACTCGGGCTGTAGGAATCTATAAAACGATTCTCCGCCGACGACTGTCTTAACGTCAGGAGAGAGTGAAAGGTCAAATTTGTTCTTGTACACGGGGCTGTGTTCGCCGAAGAAAACGAAATCTGCGTTCCCGACAGCCGAGAGGTATTCGTCGCCTCCGTCGTTCCACGAGGACGAAACGAGAGTGTATTCCTCCCCGCCCTGTTCTTTCACCGTAATACCGCTTATCGGATGAGTGGTGCGGCTGAGATACACGCGCGGCAGGATATTCACGTAAACATCGCCGAAAAGATACTCTTCATCCGGCTCTATTACGACGACTTCGATGCCGTATTCTTCCGCAGTTTCACAAAGCGCCAAACATATCAGCTCTTCGTTTTCGTTCATCGGTGACGGCAGAACGAGCGTCGAGACTGTCTCACGCTCACAAAGAGAGCCGAAGAACCGGATATGCCTGTTATGGTAATGCGTCAGCAGAACGGCGTCCGTTTCGGTCACGTTCAGCCGCCGTGCCTCAGACGTGAGCGAATACGAATATCCGAAGCCGCCCGTCGACATATCGGCGACAAGTATCTTTCCGCCCGAACGGACGACAAGACCGTCGTTCTTTCCGTCGGGAACGTAAGAAATCTTATCCGACGACGAAACGACACTTCCGGCAACAATCACCGTGGCGAGAAACACGACAAACACAGCAGACGCAAGTGCGGCTGTGATATGCTTTCTCTTCGTGAGCGGAAGAATCACAAGCAACACGGCGAGCGGCACGACGAAGAAAACCGTGAAACGGTAGTCGACCGACACCGTGATTCCTTTTATACGCGAGAAAAAGCCGAACAGCTTCATGACAAGTCCGGTGTAGCCCTCGATCAGACGGGACAGCGGAAAGATCAGCACGGTCAGCGGATATGTGATGATGTACACCGCAGAAAGGTACATCAGAACAGAAACGAGCGGTATTGCCACGATGTTCGCAGGGATCGAGAAAAGCGAAATTTCACCGAAATAGAGCCACGAGAGCGGAAGTGTGTACATTTGCACGGCAAAAGTGAGAAAAATCCCGTCGAACACTCCGTCCGCAAGCCGGCGCAGAAGAAGGCGTTTTTCTTCCGTCTTTTTTCTTCTGCCGAAAAGTCGGCTCCGTATCTTACTGCGGCATGAAAGATACACGATACACGCAAATGTCGCGGTGTATGAAAGCTGGAGTCCGATGTCCAACACCGAAAACGGGCTGACGGCGACAAGGACAGCACCCGATAATGCGTACGCCGTCTCATTGTTCGGCTTACGCATTATGAGAACCGATATTTCGGCGAGCAGGTGCATTATCCCCGCTCTGACGACCGACGGCGTAAAGCCCGTGATGCACATGAACAGAACGGTAAAGCAGATACACACGGCGGCGCGCTCTTTCGGCCTGCGTTTGAGTCGCCGGAGCAGATAGTCGAGCAGAGTGATGAACGCCGAGAAGTGTGTTCCGCTTATGACGAGCAGATGTGAGATACCAAGCCGACGGAAATCGCGCACTGCCGACTTGTCGAGTCCCGTTCTGTCGCCGAGCAGAACGGCAGACGCAAGCTCGCCCGTACCGTTTCCGCAATGTGCGCGGATCGCAGAGGAAAGGCGTGTGCGGATATCGCCGAAGAACTGCTTTACGCCGAAGCGCTGTTTAAGCTCGACAAATTCGCAGTCCTCGCTGTCGGCAAAGATCATCACGCCTCGCGGAAGATAATATCTCATACCGTCGAAATATGCGCTGTCGGAATCGTGAAGCGAGCGGTATGTTACGTCTGCGTCGAGGTAAGTCCCTGTTTCGATGCCGCTGTATTCCGACGTGAGTATGACCTCGCATCCGTTCGGAATGAGGTCGGAATCAACCGTCTCCGCACGGTACAGTGTGAGATAGCTGTACTCTTTTTCGACTCCGGAGATATAAAACCGCGCAGTCTCGCTTTTGCCGGACGCAGAATCGGTATAAGCAAAAAACAAGTCAAACGTGCAGGCGGAAAACACACCTGCGACAGCCACAGCCGCGCAAAGAAGCGACAGTCCGCGTTTGAGAAGTCGGTCTCCGCGCGTCACACGGTCGGCGAGTTTTTTGAATCTCAAAAGGACAAAGCAAACAAAAAAGGCGGACGCAGCGGCGATCTTTACGAAAAACGGACAGTACGCGAAGACACACGACATCACAAAGAAGCCGAGGAACATCGCAGTCGTACCGTTATTTCGCAGGTGCCGGAGCATAACTCCACCTCAAATAATTTATTTTTTTGATTTATACAAAGAAACGGCAGTGAAGAAAAAGTACCAGTACCGCTTCTACTGTCGCTATCGCAGGGATCCCTGCCATGAATTTTGTTTTTCTCACTTTATGGCGGACAAGAAGCATCGTAAGGTACATCGCAACCGAGCCGCCGAGTGCCGCCGTTATCATAAGGCTTTTTTCGGATATACGGCTTATCCCCTTTTTCGCCGCAATTTTATCGTATACGGTCAAAATGACCGCATAAACCGAGATGACGGCTAAATACACGCCGAGCGCAGTATGCAGTGCCGTGTTCATTTCGAGAATTTTGCCGCTTCCGCAGTCGCAAGTGCGTCACAGCGTTCGTTATACGGGTGTCCGGCGTGACCTTTCACCCAGACGTACGTCATTTCGTGGCGTTCGATGAGAGTGAGAAGCTCGTCCCACAGCTCGGCGTTGAGCGCAGGCTTATTGTCGGCTTTCTTCCAGCCTTTCGCTTTCCACGAGCGCGCCCAACCCTTTGAAAGACCGTCGCAGAGGTATTTTGAATCGGTAGTCAGCCGTACCTCGCACGCCCGATTGAGGCAGGAAAGTGCGCGTATCGCGGCTGTCAGCTCCATACGGTTGTTGGTCGTGTCGCGCTCGCCACCCGACAGAACTTTTTCAACTCCGTTACAGACGAGTACGGCACCCCAGCCGCCTGCCCCGGGATTGCCGAGACACGAGCCGTCCGTATAAATATCAACGTGTGTCATATTCCACCTGTACGATTTTTATGCCATATTGAGCAGTACGACGGACAGCGCGCCGAGAAAATATCCGATGTACTGATTTTTCGTGAATCTTTCTCTGAAGAGGATGAACGAGATAAGGAAGCAGAATATCGACTGGCCTGCCGACATTACGGGGAACATCACGGCGGCAGGGATAAGTCCGACTCCTATTATCGTCATAAGCAAAAGGTTTGCGGTGGCGTTCACCGTACCGTTGAGAGACGAAAAGATAATGAGCGGCTTACGGACGTAGCGCACATTTTTACTGTGTCTGATCAGAATAACTGCCGCGCACACCGCCACAACGACGATCATCGACATGGCGAGAAACGCCGAGCGGTACTGTCCGGGGTACGACTGCTGATGAACATCCATTACAATGTTACACACGCCGTTTGAGAAAAACGCTAATATAACGTAGATGATCCAGCGCTTGGTGATCTTTTTCTGACCTTGTTCGCCGTCTTTTCCCCGGATAAGGAAAAGCGAGAGGCACAGAAGGACGATCCCGACGATGAACTGCCAGTGTTTATAGACGTCGCTGCCGTCGAAAATGATGCTCCATGTCGTCGGCATGAGAAGCGAATACGAAATGACAAGTCCGGAAAGAGCAAGAGAGCCTTCCGCTATTGCAAGCAGAGTGAACAGTGTCGCTCCGGCAAAGGCGATACCGAATATTACGGAATATCCGGCGGTCGGCAGATGAAAGAACGGACCTCTGTCGAACAGCGCCCACACGAGCATCAGAACTACGAACTCAAACCCGGACGATACGGCGCAAAAACGGATATTTGCGTCAAACGTAAGGTGAGATCTGTCTGATTCTTTGAATGTTTTTATGAAGAAGTCCTGTGAGGACTGACAGCAAATCGTGATGAACAAAAGGAGATACTGGATAAAATACTGCATTGTGATAAAAATTCCTTCAGATAATCTTTTTCGGGCAAAATCTGTCTGTGATATAGTGTGCGGCTCCGTTTCCGTTTTCCATACTGCGGTAGACGAGGATATCGTCGAACGACAGGCGGAGAGGCTCTTTCTCGTGAGAATGAGCAGTAAAGCGGACATTGTCGCCGTTTTCGTTTTTTATGTATGTGCTGACCGACATCGGTCTGTCCGCGACCTTTGCCGGATTGAGGAGTGTCCACACCGCGCGGATCATCGTGCCGTACTCGTCGTCGCCGAGATCGTCGCGGCATAGCTCGGCGTATCTGACAGCCTCGAGGAACAGAACTTTCCTGCGCTCCGCTTCGTCATTCACGGCATCCACCCCCGTCAGTGTTTTCGGATATTATAGCATAATATGGAAGATTTGTCAAATAAGTTTTTCCCGAAGAAGCGAAAAACCGATAAAAGTCTATGGGGTTTCAGAAAATGATATATCTGCGATATGATATACGGCGTTGCCGTATGAGAAAGTGAAGTTTTCGTCTTACAACGAAAGTGAAGTATCGGCTACGCCGAAGTGAAGTTTTGCTTTGCAAAGTGAAAAGATCTGTTCCACACACGCCCGCAGGCAACTTCACTGTGCTTGCGGAGCAAGTACGCTTCACGCACGAAGTGTACTTATCGTTTCACGAAGTGGAACACATCACTGAAAAAAGCAAGTCCTTCGACTTGCTTTTTTCTCACGGAGAAGGAGAGATTTGCCCGTCGACTCCGTCTCGGCATGCACTCGGCGGAAAAACAGTCCACCGGACTGTTTTTGGGCTTTGCCCGACCGCCTTTTCAAATCTCTCTGTTGTGAAACAAAAAAGACACCTTGCGGTGTCTTTCTGTTTCACGGAGAAGGAGAGATTTGAACTCTCGCGCCGGGAATACCGGCCTACACCCTTAGCAGGGGCGCCTCTTCGGCCTCTTGAGTACTTCTCCGTACACTGAATGCGGTCTTCTCAGAAACATTCAGCTTTGTTATTATATTACAGTAATTCCGTTTTGTCAAGCCTTTTTGTAAAAATATACTCTTCCCCTTTTTTATTATTCCTCATCTGTTTCTTTTCTCACCCATTATCTTCCCATCGCATATACTTTTATCGGGGACGCGAAAAAGCTCCCCTCAAAACGGAGGAATATCGAACAAAATGGAATACAGAAACAATTACGGCACTCCGAGAGACAAGGTAAGCGATGCGCTCCTCTCGGAATTGCTCGGAGAAAACGAGCCGCAGTCCGGAATGTCCTACGACTACGGCAGAATGATGCAGTCACGCAGTGAAAACGGCGGCACACAGAACGGATGCGGATGCACTGTCCGTCCGAACGGTTGCAGAACGGAAACGCAGTCCCGTCAGACTCCCGACTGTCGAGGCAACTATCCCGACGGGCGGCAGAGCGGATGGGATAATCCACCTCTCACGGGAAATCCGTTTGCTATGGTCTATTCGCCTGTGCAGGAATTTGACGACGTTTTCGAGGCAGAGGAAGGACTCTGTCACGGAACGATTTTCAAAATGCTTGATTTTCCGCTCCTTCGCGGATGCTCATGCAGATGAAGGAGGAGAGGAAAATGAACTGCAACTGTAACGAACGTGAAAAACTCATGCGGCAGATCAGGGCGTACTCTTTCGCCGTGAATGAAGCCGTACTCTTCCTCGACAATCACCCGACGTGCAGACGCGCTATGGGTTACTACGAAAAATACAGAAAACTGTACAGCGAAGCGGTAGCCGAATACGAAAGAAAATTCGCGCCTCTCACTATGTACGGAAACGATACGGCGGGCGGCTGGAAATGGGCAACAGAACCATGGCCGTGGGAAGTATAAAGGAGGAGCAGGCAAATGTGGATCTATGAAAAGAAACTCGAATACCCTGTAAAAATAAAGACACCCGATCCGAAGACTGCTCAGCTCATCATCACACAGCTCGGCGGTCCCGACGGTGAACTCGGCGCGTCGATGAGATACTTGAATCAGCGTTACTCGATGCCGTACAGAGAAGTAACGGCTGAGCTGACCGACATCGCAACGGAAGAGCTTTCGCACATTGAGATGATCTCGGCTATCGTATATCAGCTCACGCGGAATCTCACTATCGAACAGATAAAAGCGTCCGGCTTTGACAAATACTTTGTCGATCACACGACGGGCGTATACCCGATAGCGGCTGCCGGCGTGCCGTTCGACATGAAATATATCGGCGTGAAGGGCGACCCGATCGCAGACCTCAACGAAGACCTTGCGGCTGAACAGAAAGCGCGTGTGACCTACGACAACCTGCTCCGTCTCATCGACGATCCAGACGTATGCGACCCGATCCGCTTCTTACGCGAGCGCGAAGTCGTCCACTATCAGCGGTTCGGCGATTCGCTCAGAACCGTACAGGATCACCTCGACTACAAGAATTTCTACGGATACAATCCCGCTTTCGACAAAAAGAACTGCGGCATGAAGTAAACATCGGCAGAGGCAGCCCGAAACGGTTGCTTCTGCTTTTTACATACGAATAAATAACATCAGTATGCGGAAAAATATTAGAAAAAAATATTCGGAGAACAGTATGACAGACGAAAAAACTTTATCGAAAAAAGAATACAAGGAGCGGCTTGCCGAGCTGCAGAAAATGCTCGCGTCGGTCGCGTCGAAATCAGAAGAAGAAAAGCGGTCTATGATAATCGTATTCGAGGGGCTTGACGCATCGGGCAAAAGCGGCACGATACGGCGGCTGACACGCGAGCTTGACGCAAAGCAGTACCGCGTGATACCTGTCTCGAAACCTACGGAAGAAGAATACAAGTACCATTATCTGAGGCGGTTCTGGCTCGCGCTTCCCGAATACGGCAAAAT
This sequence comes from Eubacteriales bacterium, assembly GCA_045643285.1. GTDB lineage: Bacteria > Bacillota > Clostridia > Oscillospirales > CAG-272 > UMGS1696. Next base: position 65,925 of record JAZUKN010000097.1, on the reverse strand, counting down.
TGCGATATTTGACCGGAGCTGGTACGGCAGAGTGCTTGTCGAGCGGATCGAGGGTTTTGCAAAAAACGCCGAGTGGATGCGTGCGTACCGTGAAATAAACGAATTTGAGCGGATGCTGACCGACGACGGAGCGGTGCTGCTCAAGCTGTGGTTTGAAGTCAGTGCTGACGAACAGCTCAAACGCTTCAAAAAGCGGCAGTCGGAGCCGGAAAAGATGCACAAGATCACCGACGAAGACTGGCGCAACCGTTCAAAGCGCGAGCTTTACGATCTCGCACGTGACGAGATGATACGCGAGACGAACACGCCGTCCGCTCCGTGGATAGTGATAGACGCTGACGACAAAAAAACGGCACGCATCCGCGCAATGGAAGAAATCGTCGCATGGGCTGACGAAAACGGCTGAACTGCTTTACAAAACAGGAGTATTTTGGTATAATATAAAATGAAATGATATTTTTACCGGAGAAAGTTATGACTTCATACGGACGCAATATAAGCGTGTCGCTTTTCGGCGGCTCGCACGACAGTGAAATAGGTATAAAAGTGCGTGGACTCCCGTCCGGGATAAAGGTTGACACCGCTTCCCTCTCACGCTTTTTGAAAAGGCGCGCACCCGGGCAGAACGATCTCTCCACTCCGCGCAAAGAGGACGACGTTCCCGTTTTCCTCTCCGGCGTGACTGACGGATACACCGACGGCGGCGAATTCTGCGCGGTGATAAGAAACACGAACACGCGCTCGTCCGACTACGACTCGACCGTTCCGCGTCCGTCCCACGCCGATTATCCGGCTTATGTGAAGTCGGGCGGACAAGCTGACCTCGCAGGCGGCGGACATTTTTCCGGGCGGCTCACCGCACCGCTGTGCGTCATCGGCGGCATTCTGAAGGACGAGCTATACCGTCGCGGAATAAAGATCGGCGCGCATATCTGCTCCGTCGGCACTGTCACCGACAGGCGTTTTGATCCCGTCAAGGTTTCGGAAGAAGATTTTGACGCTGTTCTTTCGCGCTCTCTGCCCGTACTTGACGGTGAAACGGCGGAAAAAATGCGCGAGCTTATTCTGCGCACAAAAGAAGCAAAGGATTCCGTCGGCGGTGTGATCGAATGTGCAGTCATCGGGCTTCCCGTCGGTGTCGGCGAGCATTTCTTCGACGGCATGGAAAGCCGTATATCGTCTATAGTATTCTCCGTTCCTGCCGTAAAGGGTATAGAATTCGGCGCGGGCTTTGCGTCCGCCGCCATGACAGGTTCCGAAAACAACGACGCATACGAGACAGACGGCATTACGGTGACGACGAAAACGAACAACTGCGGCGGTATTCTCGGCGGAATGACGGACGGTATGCCGCTCTTGTTCCGCTGTGCGATAAAGCCCACGCCGTCGATAGGCATAAAGCAGGACTCCGTTGATCTGACGACGCGCGAAAACGTCACGCTTGAGATAAAAGGACGGCACGATCCGTGCATCGTTCCGCGCGCTGTTCCGGTTATCGAAGCGGCGACGGCTATTGCGGTATTTGACGCGCTTCTCGACACGGGAGACATGGAAAAATGATGAAAATATATCTTATCGGCAAGCCGCTCGGTCACAGTTGGTCGCCTGTCATACATTCCCACCTTGCCGATTATTCATACGAGCTGAAAGAACTTGAGGCGGACGCGCTCGGCGACTTTATTCTTCACGGCGACTACGACGGGCTGAACGTCACGATCCCCTACAAGCGCGACGTAATGAAATATCTCGACGAGATTTCTCCCGAAGCCGAACGGATAGGCGCGGTGAACACCGTCGTCCGTCGCGGCGGAAAGCTGTACGGCTACAACACCGACTACTGCGGCTTCTCGGCTCTGCTCGATTCGATCGGGCTTGACGTGAGACACAAAAAAGTGCTGGTTCTCGGCACGGGCGGCTCTTTTCACACAGTCCGCACCGTCCTCACCGACAGAGGTTCAAGGGAGATAATCCCGATTTCGCGCTCGGGAGACGACAACTACGAAAACATTTCCCGCCACGCGGACGCCGACGTCATCGTGAACACCACCCCCGTCGGAATGTACCCGAAAACGGGAGTTTCTCCTGTTGATTTATCGGTATTTCCGCGTCTTTCGGGAGTGGTCGACATCGTATACAATCCCGAAAAAACGGAGATGATCCTCTCGGCAGAGGAGCGCGGGATCCCGTCGGCTTCGGGGCTTACGATGCTCGTCGCACAGGCAAAGGCGGCGGCTGAATATTTTGTCGGCGGCACGCTCGGTGACTGTGTTCCCTCAGTTGCGGAGATAGTCGGAAAAATCAACGCCGCAAAGAGAAACACAGTTCTCGTCGGTATGCCGGGATGCGGCAAATCGTCGGTCGGGCGTGAGCTTGCAAAGCTGACCGGCAGGCGTTTTTACGACACCGACGAAGTTGTCGCCGAAAAATACGGACGCACACCGGCTGAGATAATAAAAGAAGACGGCGAGGCGGCGTTCCGCAAAATCGAGAGCGAAGTGCTGTCGTCGCTGACACGCGAATCGTCGCTTATCATCGCAACAGGCGGAGGAGCTGTCATAAAAGCCGAAAACAGGCGGCGGATGCACGAAAACGGCACGGTAGTGTTCATCGAGCGTCCGCTATGCGAGCTGTCGTCCGACGGAAGACCACTGTCACAGCAAAAAAGCGCGGAAGAGCTATGGGCAGAGCGGAAAGAATTTTATCTTTCGGCGGCTGATATAACGGTAAAATCCTACCTCACTCCACTAGAGACAGCGGAAGAAATAATAAAGGAAACGAAAAAATGAAGAAAAAGAAAATACTTATAATAAACGGTCCGAATCTGAATATGCTCGGTGTGCGCGAGCCGGATATTTACGGGCGGAAAACATACGACGATCTATGCGCGCTTTGCAAAATAACGGCGCGTGAATGCGGACTCGGATGCGACATAGTACAATCGAATCACGAGGGCGAAATAGTCGAAGAAATACAGGAAGCGTACGGCGTATTCGACGGGATAGTGATAAATCCGGCGGCGTACACTCACACGAGCGTTGCCATTCTCGACGCGCTTAAAACCGTCGCGCTCCCGACAGTTGAGGTACATATCTCCGACGTGAACGCGCGCGAAGAATTCCGCCGCTTCTCTTACGTTTCGCTGTACGCCGAAGAGCGGATAATCGGTCACGGACTTGACGGCTACGCGGAAGCGATACGGTATCTCGCGGACAAATTTGCAGAAAAAACTTGATTATTTTTCAAATTTAATGTAAAATAATCAATAGTTCTACAGTTCATCATTCATTAACCAAGGAGGACACCATGCTCGAAAAAGTGTGGGAATACATAAAACACAGTCTGACCGTCGCGTGGAAGAGCGTTTTCTTCAATTTTAAGCAGTACGTCTGCTTCTTCCTTGCGATAATCATAGTCACTATGCTGTACGGAATGGTCGCGGTCTCGGCAGACAACGGAAACGCCGCAGAATACAGGCACATCTCCGAAGAATACGATTATCACCTGCTTCTGAAAGGTCTGAACGACGATCAGGCGCGATATGTCGCAAACTACGGTATGTCGGCGTTCAAGAGCGATCAGTTCTACGATGTCGTGAAATCCGAAAAATACTCCCTCAAGGTAACGGGAGACTCGTACTGGGATCTGTTCCTTTTATTCAAGGACAAAGACGCGGAAAAAGCACTCGACAGGTTTGAGTCGACTTATCAGAAGCAGATCTCGAAGCTCGCCGAAAAAGGGACTTCGTTTGAAAAATCCCTCTCGCCGCTTATGACTTATCCGGCGACGGCAAGAAGCAACGCATGGACTTTCTTCTTTATCTCACTCGCACTGTTTGTTCTGTGCGTCTTCCTGCTCACTTCCCTTTACCGTATCAGGATAAACCACTACAAGTTTGAGTACGGTATCTACCTCACTTACGGCGCGGACTTCAAAATGCTGTTCTCGACGGCGTTCTGGGAACTGTTCGTGATCTATGTAGTATCGTTCATTCCGGCTATGGCTCTCTCGGCTCTGCTGTCGTATATTATCTACTCCGGCACGGGATACGGCTTCGTATTCACGTTCGGTGCGGTCGTGAAGGTGTTCTTCTTCGGACTCGCCACGATCACGGTAGCCGTTTGGGGACCGATGCGGCTGATGTCTATCAGACAGCCGATGTCGCTGATCATTTCCGAAGACAACTCCAACCTCGTTTCGTCTCCGCGTTCGTCCGTCTCTATCTTCGGCGAGAAATTCCCGCAGAGATACGAGCTTTACTCGATGTGGCGCTTCCGCAAGTACAATGCACAGGTGCTTACGACTGCTGTCGTGTTCTGCGCGATGTTCATTATGGCGCTGTACCTCTCGGTCATCTACAACACCAATATAAACTACCCGAGAGCGCAGTTCACCGTCAATATGACAGACACCGGCTACGTCTACAACGATCAGATGAGCCGCGATCTGTACGCAATTGACGGCGTCCGTGCAGTTGAAGTCAGCGGAAACGAGACGGAAGCCCTTGAAGTCGCGTCGCACGTCCTCATTGACAAGAAAGACGTGATGCCTCTTTCGTTCATCTCCGACTACACCGGAAACAAATTCGACGGTGAAGACCTTGCAATAACGAACAGCGTCATCTACAAGGCGATCACCGAAGAACAACTCGGCGTTCTCGAATACTACGACTACGACGGCGACCTCGACTGCATCAAAAACGAAGGTTACGTCATAGTAGGCGACTCAAAAAACAATATGAAGACGTTCAGATTCGAGGTCGGCGACAAGATCAGAGTTGCGGTAAAGACAGGTCAGTACCGCAAGATCGACTCGAACGTCGGCGGACGCGCACTGCTCGAAAGCCAGCTCAAATACTTCAAGTTCGAGTACCGTGAGTACATCGTCGGTGCGGTACTGCACAACATCCCCTGTACTAACACCCCGATATACATTCCGGCGGCTGAATACGAATCCGCAACCGGACTTACACCCGACGCAAAGACGTTCCTGATCTACGCCGACGACGGTCTTTCGGTCGACGAAATGAAGGTCCTTTACGAAAACGTCCGCGAATGGGCGCACCGCTCCGGCGATATTCTCGTGACAGACAACGACATCGCGCTGAACCGTTCCGTCTCACAAGACAGGCACTACGACGAGTTGTTCATCGTGATCGCACTGATGATACTCGTGATCTCGCCGCTCGTCTGGTTCTTCTCCCAGGCACTGTACTACGCTAAGAGAGAAAAAGAATTCAACATTCTCCAGGCTCTCGGCGCAGTCGGAAAGGAGATCAAGACGATCTACATCGAAGGCGGTCTTACAATGGCGGCGCTCTCGCTCGTCACGTCCGTCGCACTGTCGTATCTCGGCTCGTTCCTCGTTTATCTCTTCTTCAATGTTGCGATCCCGGCTATGCAGGGCGAAGTGATCCGCTACTCGTTCTATATGCCCTGGTACGCTATCGTCACAAGCATCGTGGTTTCCGTTGTGTGCGGATTCCTCTCGACTTACCTGCCGTTCCTCAGCTATTATAAACACCGTCGCTCACTCCAGAACGGCGGAGCAGGCGAAGAATACGGCGCGGACGAATAACAAACGATATTCAGAAAGGATTTACATAAAATGGCTGATACAATAGAATATATGCTCCAAACGGAGAGCGTCATAAAACAGTTCAGGCAGTACGATGCGGTAATCACCGCAGTAAACCGCGTTTCGGTCAAGGTAAAGCCCGGAGAATTCGTGGCTATCATCGGCACATCCGGCTCCGGCAAAAGTACATTCCTGCACATCTGCGCCGGACTTGACAACGCAGACGCAGGGCGCGTCATCATTCGCGGTCAGGAAATAACGAAAATGAAGCCGGACGAATTGAGCCGTTTCCGCGGGGAAAGCATGGGCTTCGTTTACCAGAAGCACAATCTCATTCCGCAGTTCACCGCGCTCGAAAACATCCTCATCCCGACTATGATGTGCCGCAAGCCGGAAATGTCTTACCAGGAAAACCTGCGCCGTCTCATAGAATCGCTGGGACTCGGTGAACGTCTCCACCACCTGCCGTCGGAATTATCGGGCGGTCAGCAACAGAGAGTCGCCATAGCGCGTGCGCTTATCAATATGCCGGACATCCTCTTCGCCGACGAGCCGACCGGCAACCTCGACAGAGACAACGCCGACGAAGTGCTTGAACTTCTTCTGAACATCCGCAAGGAAATGGGACAGACGCTCGTCATGGTAACGCACGACCTCTCGATCGCCGCTCACGCCGACAGGATCTACCGTATGGACAACGGCGTTCTGTCGCTTGAGAAAGACAACAAAGCACACAGATAAAGTAATAAGTAATAGGAAAAAAGTAAAAAGTCGACAGGGTGAAGATAATCTTTGCCCTGTTTTGTTATTTTTGCGGCCCGAAAAGCATAAGATAACAAAAAAACGTGAGGTTTTTATGAAATTTCGTACCGTAGGAAACTATATAGTGTTCGCATTTCTGCTCATCGGGGCTGTGGCTTTGTTCTTCCGTCCGTCGGATGTACCCAACGCCGTACCGACCGCCGAAACTGCCGAAGCGGAAAATGTGCCGGAGACGGTCTTTGTCATCGACGCAGGTCACGGAGGTGAAGACGGCGGCGCAACAGTTGACGGAGTGAGCGAAAAAGACATAAATCTGTCGGTTTCGCTGAAAACTGCCGATCTCTGCACGCTGTTCGGCTACGGTGTTCGACTGACGCGGACGGACGACCGTCTGCTTTACGACGAATACGGAGATCTCACCGACTACAGCGGCAAGAAAAAGACATACGATCTCAAAAACCGGCTCAGAATAGCCGAAGAATCGAACGCGAAGCTGTTCATCGGCATACACATGAACAAGTTCCCCGAAGAAAGGTATCACGGACTTCAGGTGTGGTACTCGCCGAACAACGAAAAAAGCTCTCTCGCGGCGGAATACATCCGTGCTTACGCGAAAACGAATCTCGATCCGTCGAACGAGCGCGAAACGAAAGCCGCCGGAAAGTCGATATACATACTGAATCGGATAAAGCTGCCGGCTGTGCTTGTGGAGTGCGGCTTCCTCTCAAACGGTGAGGAACGCGCAAAGCTCGTCACGCCGGAATATCAGTCGCATCTCGCGGCGGTGATATTTGCCTCCGGTGCGGAATACACTGCGGCAAATTGACGGGAAGATTGTCGAAAAAACTCTTGTCTATCGCGCTCGTCCGTAGTATAATATAGGAAAGAAAAAAGCAAAGGACGACTGAAATGAAACAGAAAACCGTTTACGTTTGCTCGGAATGTGACTATCAGACACCGAAATGGCTCGGCAAATGTCCGCAGTGCGGCGCGTGGAACTCATTCACGGAAGAAACATACACAGATCCGGCGAAGACAGCCGCATCGAAGTCCGCGCGGTCTTTGGCGCATGATGCGGAACGTGCCGTGAAATTCGGCGAATACGTCATGCCGGAGTACCTGCGCCATTCTACGGGAATCGGGGAGCTTGACCGTGTGCTCGGCGGCGGTCTTGTCGACGGATCGGTGATCCTTCTCGCGGGCGAGCCGGGAATAGGCAAATCGACGCTTCTGATGCAGTTATGCGGACAGATAGGCGACTCGTGCAACGTTCTGTATGTTTCGGGAGAAGAATCAAAAGGACAGCTCAAAATGCGTGCGGAGCGGCTCGGAGTCTCAGCCGATATGCTCTACGTCATGACGGAGACGAACATTGATTCTATTCTCTCGGAATACGACAGGATAAAGCCCGACGTGATGATAGTCGATTCGATCCAGACGATGTACTCGGATGCGTTCACCTCGATGACCGGAAGCGTCACGCAGGTGAGAGAATGTGCGTCGGCGATAATCGGACGCGCAAAAGCCGCAGGGACGTCGGTGATCATCGTCGGTCACGTCAACAAAGAGGGCGGCATCGCAGGTCCGAAGGTACTTGAACACATGGTGGACGCGGTGCTCTACTTCGAGGGCGACAGAAGCCAGCCGCACCGAATAATCCGCGCGATAAAGAACCGCTTCGGCTCGACGAATGAGATAGGCGTGTTTGAGATGTGCGAAAGTGGGCTTGAAGAAGTCGCAAATCCGTCGGCGATGCTCATTGAGGGGCGGCCCGTCGGAGTCAGCGGATCGTGCGCGGTCTGCATAATGGAAGGAAGCCGTCCGCTGATCGCAGAGATACAGGCGCTCGTCACACCGACCTGCTTCCCTTCTCCGCGCCGCACGTCAAACGGCATCGACTACAACAGAATGTGCCTGCTGCTCGCGGTGCTTGAAAAGAGGCTCGGACTGAAGTTCTCACAGCACGACGTATATCTGAACGTTATAGGTGGACTGCGGCTTGACGAGCCTGCTATAGACGCTGCTGCGTGCATTGCGATGATCTCGTCGATCCGCGACATACCGGTACCGGACGATGTTATCGCGTTCGGCGAACTTGGGCTGTCGGGAGAATTCCGCTCGGTTGCGTCGGTCGAGCAGAGAGTGAACGAAGCGTTCAGGCTTGGATTCAGGCGGATCGCGCTTCCGAAGAGAGCAGTCGGGAAATCGGGTGACAAGCTCACAAAGGACGGAATGGAGTTGATCCCCCTTGCGGGGATATACGATTCTCTGAAGCTCTTCAGAGAAGAAAAGAAAGACTGATGAAGAAAAGCAAATTGAAAACAGGAAGCGAAGTTTTCAATTTGCTTTTTTATTTTCAATTAATCGGATTTGTCGCTACGCACGACGGGCGGTCAATTTATCCAAGCCGAACGTTTGGATTCGGTTTTGTCCTACGCGGACGGCGCACAAGCCGAGTTCACTCCGTGAACTCGTGGAGATGCTCCGCATCTCGGTGGGTCACTTTCGCGGACTCTTTGTGAATTCACACGACCAGAGGGGCAAGGTGCAAGCACATTTCCCCTCTGGACTCCCCTTTGTTACATAGCAAGTGCGGCGGTGAAGAGGATTTATATCGTTAATAATAGCGCGCTGCCGCTCATTACATAGATTAACTAAATCGCTAATAAATGATAAGTTGTTCTTTTCTTTTGCATTTACTCAGCAACAAAGGGGTTCAACCGAGATGCTTCGCATCTCGACGACTTCGTTTACGAAGTCGGTAGGCGTGAATAGAGCGAAGCGACCTTCCCCCTAAGCGGGGTGATTGACAAGAGGGCTTCGGCAATGTCCAACCGAGATGCGGAGCATCTCGTCGAGTTCACGGAGTGAACTCGGTTATGCAGCCGTCCGCGCAGGACATCCCCGAATCCAAACGTGCAGTTTGGACAAATGTGCGCCGTCCGACCGTTCGCAAGCGAACAGGACAAATAGATTTAATTGAAAACGTCGCAGACGTTTTCTACCTTTTGCCGATGTGAAGTTTGTGCAGGTCGTTCGACGGGAGACCGATGGTCTCCCCTACGGTATACAGGGGTGGTGTGGGTGTGGTTTCATGCGAAGCCGTGAAGATTTTTGTCGATTTTTTCAAAAAAATCACCAAAACCACTTGACATTCCATGCAAAATGTGATATAGTGTAGTTGTGGGAAGACGAGGTACAAAGAGATTTGTACCGTCTCACGCTTATACAACTGAAAAAGGGAGTAGTCGGCACGAAATGTGCGGCGGCACCGTCATGACAGCTTCGGCTCGGTGTCCCCTATCCGAATGGATATGACAAGACTTTTATCATCCGAGATGGTAAAAGTCTTCTTTTTATCATCGCTTCCTATAATATAATACATTTTTTCAAAGGAGGTTCCTCTATGGGACACACACTTTACTACATCATCGGAGCGGCTGTCGTACTGTTCGCCGTTCTCTTCGCATCCGGTTACCTCAAAGCACCGCCGGACATGGCGTTCATCATCTCCGGTCCGAACAAAAAACGCATCCTCATCGGTAAAGCAGGCTGGCACATCCCGTTCGTCGAACGTGTCGACAAGCTCTCGCTTCGCGTAATGCAGGTGGACGTCAAGACCTCCGAAGCCGTTCCGACAAGCGAATTTATCAACGTAACGGTTGACGGTGTGGCGAACATCAAGATTTCGTCCGACCCTAAGCTGCTCGAAAAAGCCGCAGAATCCCTGCTCGGTATGCGTCAAAGTGAGCTTATCACGCTCGTTACGCAGGTACTTGAAGGTAATATGCGTGAGATCGTCGGTTCCGTCGGGCTTAAGGAAATGGTCCAGGACCGTCAGGGCGTCGCTAAGAAGATCACCGAAAACGTCGTGCCCGATATGGAAAAGCTCGGTATCGAAGTCGTGAACTTCAACATCCAGAACTTTAAGGACAACGCCGGAACTATCGAAAACATGGGTATCGACAACGTCGAGCAGATCCGCAAGACCGCGCAGATCGCAAAGGCAAACGCACAGCGCGACATCGCAATCGCATCGTCGAAGGCACAGGAAGAAGCAAACGCCGTCAAGGTCGAATCCGAAAAGAAGATCGCCGAACAGAACGCAGCTCTCTCCGTTCAGCAGGCTGAAGTACAGATCCTCGCCGACACGAAGAAAGCGGAAGCCGACGCGGCATACTCCATTCAGCAGGAAAACCAGCGCAAGACTATCGAAGTCACAAAGGCAAACGCCGACATCGCACGCCGCGAAAAGGAAGCTGAGCTTGCAGAAAAAGAAATCGCACTCAAGGAACGCAAGCTCGACGCAGAGATCAGAAAGCAGGCTGACGCGATGAAGTACAAAGCCGAAAAAGAAGCTGAGGCCGATCTCATCCGCCGTCAGAAAGACGCGGAAGCAAAGAAATACGAAGCTATCCAGGAAGCAGAAGCCAAAAAGGCGGAAGCTGAGGCGCTCCGTTTCGCAATGGAGCAGGAAGCCGAAGGTATCCGTGCAAAAGGTCTCGCAGAAGCCGAAGCTATCGAAAAGAAAGCCGAAGCACAGAAGAAAATGGGTGAGGCTTCCATACTTGAAATGTATCTCGACGCTCTTCCCGAAGTCGTCAAGAACGCCGCTTCTCCTCTCGCTCAGACCGACAAGATCGTTATGTACGGCGACGGCAATTCAACAAAGGTCGTACGCGACGTCATGAGCAGTGCAAGCCAGATCATGGAAGGCATGAAAGAAGCAACAGGCATTGATCTCCAGTCGATTCTCGGCGGTGCAGTCGCAGGCAAAGCGGCGATCCTCACCGAAAAAGCGGCTGGGACAAAGTCCGACGAAGAATAATCCGCAATAAATCCCAAAACGGTATCCGTCTGTTTTAACAGGCGGATACCGGGCTAAGGAGAACAGTTATGATTAAAGACCGGATACGCAATTCTCTCAGATACACAGGCGTGATGTTCGCGTCGGAAGTACCTGCATCGGTAGTTTTCTATCTTTCGATGCAGCTTATCTGCGCGATCATCGGGAAATACGATTTCTACGCCGGTGAAGCCGTGCCGCTCATGCTGCTCTCTTCTCTTTTCAGCATCGCCTGCGCGGTCGCTCTCAGATATTTGTTCATACGCAATAATTTCAAAGAGCTTCTGTCTCTCACCGATCAACGTACCGTAGATCAGAGCAAAACGGTACTGAATTATGCCGTAATGATCGTCCCCGGTGAGATCGTAAGATTCCTGCTCTCCGCTCTGACGTTCACACCGTCGAAGATGTTCGGGCTTCACTTTCTCGAAGGCGCTTTTTCGTTCGCGCCCGATTTTTATTGGTACTTTACATACCTTGTCCCCGGCGGAAGAGAAACGGAGGCACACCTGCACGGTTTCACCTCTGCCGACAATCTCGCGTTCTCGAAAATCTATCTTGTATATCTGATCGCCGAAATGGCTGTTCTCTGCTACGCTGTCTCGAAGCTGTTCAGGAAATACCGTAAAGAGCAGAAAAACAAGCTGACAATGTATTCGGACGCAAATATTCACGAAAAGGAGATCCTGCAAAGCACATTCTATTATGAAAACAAAATAGATGTTTTCAGCATTCTGATGTGTGTCGGTATCCTTATCGGCTCACAGCTTTTCGCATCGTTTCTGCTTACTCTGATGAACACACTGCTCGGCTCATGGGTGTCGATGTCTGGCGGCGAATCGCTTTATGTTTTCAGGATTCTTTTCACCGTTCCGCTTATCATCATAGTTCCGATCATAATAATCAGAAAGAATCTGAAATATGTCGTCGGGAAGCATATTTCGCTTGCCGATGAGGACAAAAAGTGGACTGACAAAGCGTTAAAGCTCCTTTTGCCGTGTGAGATCTTACGGTTTGTGATCGGGCTGCTTCCCCTCTCCGGCACAAGACTCGGTTACCTGACCTCTCCGCTGACGTATCAGCTGTATGTACTCGGGTACAGCTTCCCGTTTGAAAAAATCGAAGAAAACGGCGCGCTCATGCCGCTGACAACGGTCGATTATCTTGTATTTATCGGAATATATCTCGTGTATTTTGCGGTATACGAGCTTCTTCTGTTCCGGAGGTACAAAAAACTGCGCGACAGTCAGATAAATCGGCTCAAAGGCGACCTATATGAGAGGCGGAAAAAGTGATGAATGAATCGAGGAACTAAAATATATGTTATTATGGATACTGAGAATAATTGCTGTTATTGTAGTTTTGAAATATCTTTACTTGTTTATAAAAAGATTTGTACTACTAAAAAAAATCAGCAAAAAGGTCAGGAAGAAAAACGGCAGTATGCAGTGCTGTCGAAACCCATTGACATCAATATTCAGGCATGACGGCAAGACGGATATCTCTTTGTGCGTTGAAAACAAAATGATCGATGTTTCTGTTTTGTCTACTCCTCATCACCGAACGAGATACCATTTTGACATGAACGACAAGCAACTTGAACTGATTTTAGAAAGACGAGCAGTTGTTGTCCTCCGTCCCATGCAGCGAAGTCCGCAGCCTGCTTCTTACGATCATGTTTTTACAATCAGAAAATACAAAATTGACTTTGAGTCTTCGATCAGCGATAATCAAAAATATGTGATTCTGCATCCTGCCCCGCTTTCTGTCAGCAAGGCGGACGGTACGAAGTTTACGGAAATATACAATAATGACGAGCTGATACCCGGGGTCAAGGTGTGCGGACTGAAATGGTTTATCGAGAACATATTATGTACATAACGGTTGAGGTGCGTTGATAAATCGAAAGAATAATTGATTTATCGGGGAAGTTATGGTATAATCGGGTAAAAGATCATTTACATTCAAGGAGAGTCTTTATGAATTTTTCTATCCCCGTAAATCAAAAAAACGCCGACGTGAAGATAAACCTTCGCTCGCGTGAGGGCGGCGTCGAGCTTTACGACATCGACGTGTCATATCCCGAACCGACGCTGAGCGGTCTCATCGACGTGCGGTTCTTCTTCCCGATCATCGACATTTATTCCGTATATTTTCCGGGTGAGATGTACGCGCTGCACCTCCGCTCCAACTGGTGTGCAAAGCAGTGCGCGTCATCTCTGAACGGCGGCGCACCAGTACTTGCGTTCATCTCGTCGACCGGCAGAAACCGCCTCACCGTATCTCACGATGATCCCGTAAATCCGATGATCATCGCAGAGGGCGTGAACGAATTCGACAAATCCGTGCAGATCGACCTCAAAATCTTCGCGTTCGATCCGGCACTCGTCAAGGATTACCACATCACGCTCCGTCTCGACTACTCCGACATACGCTACGACGAAGCGATCACCGACGTTGTGAAGTTCTGGGAAGCGAGCGGCTACAAGCCCGACTACATTCCCGATCTCGCGCGCCGTCCGCTATATTCGTGTTGGTACACGTTCCACCAGGACGTTGATCCCGACAGGATCGTCCGCGAATGCGAGCTTGCAAAGAGCTACGGCATGGACGTTATGATCGTCGACGACGGCTGGCAGTGCGACGACTCGAGTGGCGGTTACAGATACTGCGGCGACTGGGAAGTAGCTGAATCGAAAGTACCCGATATGGCTGATTTCGTCCGCCGTGTCCACGGTACGGGAATGAAATTTATGATTTGGTACAACTTCGCCGGTGTCGGCGTTTGCTCAAAAGCGCACGAACGGTTCAAGGATATGCTTCTCAACCCGTTCGACAAGGACTGTGCCGAGCTTGACCCGCGCTTCCCCGAAGTCAGAAAGTATCTCGTAGACACATACCGCAAGGCAATAGTCGAATGGGACGTTGACGGCTTCAAGCTCGATTTTGTCGACGCTGTCTATCACCGCCAAGACACAAAAGACCCGAACGACGACATGGATTATGCATCTATCGAAGAGGCGCTCTATGCCCTGCTCGGTGAAATAAGCAATATGGCTCGCTCGTACAAGCCCGACTTCATGATAGAGTTCCGTCAGATGTTCTTCGGCCCCGCCATGCGAAAAGTCGCAACGATGTTCCGCGTCGGCGACTGCGCGAACGATCCGCTTCCGAACCGCGTGAACGGCATCGGTATGCGCCGTATCCTCGCGTCCTCTCCCGTTCATTCGGATATGCTCATGTGGAACAGTGACGACACCGCAGAGGGAGTTATGGGACAGCTTCTCTCGTGTTTGTTCGTCGTTCCGCAGATATCGGTCTCTCTCGCCGATATATCGGAAGAACACTCAAAGCTCCTCAGAAATTATCTCTCGTTCTGGAACGCACACCGCGAAACGATCCTCGACGGCAAGCTCGAAGCCGACAATCCGGAAGCCGCAAACTCGCTCGTCCGTGCGATAAAGGACGGCGAAACGGTTGCAGTTGCGTACACGAAGCCGGTCATTGAGATAAAAACCGCAAAGGCGTTCGTCTTCAATATGACGGACTCTGACACGCTGTACATAAAGACAGACGGTAAAAAGTTCACGTACACAGTCCGCGACTGCTTCGGTGAGTACGTCACAGACGGAATGAGCGACTGTACGCTGACCGATATGGCTGTCCCGCACTGCGGCATGGTCGAAATCACATTCTGAAACAAAAACGGAGTGAATCAATCTTCACTCCGTTTTTTGTTTTCTTTATTATCTTTTATCATCCCGCGCAGATACGCAAGTGCGTCGCCGAGTCCGCCTATCTCGTCGATCAGCCCGATCTCGACCGCCTCCCTGCCCTCGATTATCGAGCCGACATCGGTTGCGATGCGATCAGTCTTCATCATCAGCTCGCGCAGTTTTTCCGCAGTCACGCCTGAGTGGGATGTGACGAAGTTGATTATCCGCTTCTGCATCTCTTCAAAATAAAAATAGGTCTGCGGTGCGCCGACGACTGTTCCGGTTATTCTGACGGGGTGGATAGTCATCGTAGCCGACGGAACGATGAACGAGCGGTCGGCGCATACGGCAAGCGGCACGCCTATCGAGTGACTTCCACCAAGCACGAGCGAGACCGACGGCTTCGACATCCCGGCAACAGTTTCGGCTATCGCAAGTCCGGCTTCGACATCTCCGCCCATTGTGTTAAGCACGATCAGCAGTCCGTCGATCTCCGAGCTTTCTTCGACAGACACGAGAAGCGGTATTATATGCTCGTATTTCGTCGCTTTCTGCCCGTCTCCGAGAAGATAATGTCCCTCTATCTGACCGACAATCGTAAGGCAGTGTATCGTTTCGCTGTTCGACGACGAGATCACACCGCCTGTTTTCATTATATAATCAAGGCGTTCGTTTCCGCCGCAGTCCTTTTCGGTTTCGTTTTCTTTTTCTTTTTCCGCCATAACATCTCCGCAATGATTCTTCAATATTGTATTATATTTTCCCCGTCGGACGGCGGATTTATTCCGCCAATGAGTATTTTTACGTCCGAAATGGTTGCAAAGCGGCAGAATCGAATATATATTCACCATTCATGAAAATATATCCAATCAATCGCATAATTGCATATTAATATTTCAAAGTGAAGAATACGAACCGATTCAGGGCAGTATTTTATATGATATTAAATTATTTGTGCGGTTTGCACTAAAAAGTGCAGTTATATATATTCACTTTGATAGAATATTTTATCAATAAAACTGTTGACAAACTGAGACGCCCGTGATATAATATGCACAACAACATAAATAAATATTCAAATAGAGGTAAACAACCATGAAAAAAATCATTTCACTCGTTCTCGTACTCGTTCTCGCATCGTTCGCACTTATTTCGTGCGGATCAAACAAGGCAGCTCAGGGCGTCAAGGTGATCGACATTGCGCTCTCCGTTGAAGATTACGCATTCTGCGTAGCAAAGGACAACACAGAACTCGTCGCATCCGTAAACGCATATCTCGCAGAGATCAAAGCGAACGGTGTATTCGACGAGATCTGCAACAAATACTTCGGTGACGGCACACCTGCCGCTATCCAGTCCTCCACCCTCGATTCCTCAAAGGAACAGCTCGTCGTAGCTACCTCCACAGGCTTCGAGCCGTTTGAAATGGTTGACGGCGGACTTTACTCCGGTGTTGACCTCGAGATCGCCGCAGGTCTCGCAGAGTATCTCGGAGTCGAGCTTGTTATCGAAGATATGCAGTTCGCGTCCGTTGTAACATCCGTTCAGTCCGGCATCTGCGACATCGGCATGGCAGGTCTTACGATCACTCCCGCACGTGAAGAGATCGTTGCATTCAGCGATTCTTACTACAACGCCGCACAGGTCGTTATGGTTCCCGCAGACAACACCGAATTTGACTCCTGCAAGACTGCTGAAGACGTTGAAAAGATCCTCGCTTCCAAGGACGCTTCCGTAAAGATCGGTTGCCAGACAGGCACAACGGGTGAAATCTACATCGTAGGCGACGCAGACGATCCGGACGGCTACGGCTTCATCGGTCTTCCCGAAACAAAGATGGGCTACGACTACGCCGCTCTCGCAGTCAGTGCAATGTTCAACGGCGAAGTCGACTACGTCATCGTCGACAACGCTCCGGCTAACGCTATCGCAAAGTCTATCAACAACAAATAAATTCTCTCGGAGAAAATGCCTCGCCGCAACAACAAAGCGACGGGGTTTCTCTGTGTTAATGAAAGGACTGTCTACCAATGGACATTGGCATTAAGTGGGCGAAATTCTGGCAACATTTTGCTCTTAACGGCGCATGGAGGCGTGTTATAGGCGAAGGACTTATAAACACGCTTCTCATTGCAATTATCGGTCTTGTAATCGGCGTTGTGATCGGTTCGTTCATTGCGGCTGTCAAGGTCGCACCGAAATACAAGCTCCTTCCGCAAGTGCTTGACAAAATCGTTACGGTCTACGTCGGATTCTTCCGCGGCACTCCTATCGTAGTCCAGCTTCTTATCGCGTATTACGTTCTCTTCCCTCTTCTCGGTATCAGCATTGGCTCGCTCAACACCTGTATCATCGTGTTCGGTCTTAATTCGGGCGCGTATGTCTCGGAGATCATGCGCGGCGGTATCCTCTCTGTCGACCCGGGGCAAATGGAAGCCGGACGGGCTGTCGGTCTGTCGTTCTTCACGACTATGATGAAAGTAGTTCTTCCTCAGGCGGTCAAAAACATTCTCCCGTCTCTCGGAAACGAGCTTATCGCGCTTGTCAAGGATACGTCCGTCGTGTCGTTCGTCGCGGCTGTAGACCTATATAAGACCTTCACCGAGATCGGCAACAAGAGCTACGAATATCTTGTGCCGTATGCGGTAATGGCACTGTTCTACATAGTGATCGTTGCAATTATTTCGGTCGGGGTAAAGCTGCTTGAAAGGAGGTTCGCAAGAAGTGATAGACGTCATTGATCTGAAAAAATCATTCAAGGACAATCATGTTCTTCGCGGAATCGACATCACGATAAACAAAGGCGATGTCGTGGTCGTCATCGGTCCGTCCGGTTCCGGGAAAAGCACATTCCTGCGCTGCCTCAACTGTATGGAAGACCCTGACGGCGGCAAAATCATCTTCGACGGTGTCGATATTGCGGATATGTCTGTCGACATCAACATTCACCGCCGCAAAATGGGCATGGTGTTCCAGCAGTTCAATCTGTTCAACAATATGACAGTCATCGACAACATCATGCTCGCGCCAGTTCACGTTGCGATGAAAGAGCGCAGAAAGACCGGCAAGACAAAGAAGCAGATCAAGGAAGAAGCGCGCGAGAACGCCATGTCACTGCTCAGACGGATCGGGCTTGAAGACAAAGCCGACGTTTATCCGTCCACGCTCTCCGGCGGTCAGAAACAGCGTGTTGCGATAATCCGCGCACTTGCGATGAACCCCGAAGTGATACTGTTCGACGAGCCGACTTCCGCGCTTGACCCCGAAATGGTCGGCGAAGTTCTCGATCTCATCAAGCAGCTCGCAAAAGAAGGAATGACAATGGTCATCGTTACTCACGAAATGGGCTTTGCGCGCGAGGTGGCTTCGAGAGTTATTTTCATCGACGGCGGCAAGATCATCGAAGAAGCGCCGCCGGAAGAATTCTTCACCCAACCGAAGAACGAGCGATTGAAAGAGTTCCTCTCAAAGGTGCTGTAATAATAGCCAAAACCCTCCTTTTTACGGGAGGGTTTTCATTTTGACATAAAATGAATGTTTTTTGCAGAACGTTCATTAAAACACCTCATTAAAATCTGCAACTTTGAGCGGCGTAAAGAGCAATCAAACAGAAAATGCCAAGAATTCCGTTACGGATTCTCCCTCAGTCTGCTATGCAGACAGCTCCCTCAAGGAGGGAGCCTTGTTTTAGTCAAAAAATCTTTTTCATTTATTGTATTATACAAAAAAGTCCTCCTTGTTACAGGAGGACTTTTATTTTGCCTTATTATCTTATATCGTTTCCGCTGTTGCCGTTATTGTCGCGGTTCTGCGGACGCTGTACGTCACCGAACGGCGGCTGAGGTCTGTGAGCGCGCATTTCGTTTCTCTTGCGCTCTTCCTCGCGCTGTTTTTCAAGCTCTGCGAGGTGTTTTGCCCTTGCTTCGTTCTCAAGGCGGCTCTTCTCGCGCTTTTCGGCGGTCATGGCTTCGAGGTCTTCGATTGTCACGTCGTCTTCCGTCATAGCACGGACGAACTGCGCTTCTTCCATTATCTCGTACTTCATCAGATATTCGGCGATGAAGTGGAGCTTGTCGATATTCGCGGAAAGAACGTCCTTTGCGCCCGTGTACTGTTCGGATACGATGCGCTTCACTTCGCTGTCGATAACGGAAGCCGTCTCGTCGGAGTAGTTCTTCGTCTGGTTGAAATCACGTCCGAGGAATACTTCGTCGCTCGACGATTCGCCTCCATACAGGATAGGACCGAGGACATCGGACATACCGTACTTTGTCACCATTTGTCTTGCGATTCCGGATGCGCGTTCTATGTCGTTCGATGCGCCTGTCGAAATATCGCCGATTATAAGCTCTTCCGCCGCACGTCCGCCGAGGAGTGAAAGGATCTGATTTTCCATCATCGAACGGGACGTGTATGCGTTATCATCCTTCGGGAACGAAAGCGTATAGCCGCCTGCGCGTCCTGCCGGAATGATCGAGATCTGGTGTACAGCCTCGTGACTGCACTTTACCCAGCCTGTTATAGCGTGACCTGCTTCGTGGTACGCGGTGAGTCGCTTTGTCTCTTCGCTGATGACCTTCGAGCGCTTCGACGGTCCTACAATGACTTTGACCATCGCTTCTTCGAGGTCGTTCATTCCGATAAGTGATTTGCCCTTACGAGCGGCGAGAAGTGCGGCTTCGTTTAAGAGGTTTGCAAGCTCTGCGCCCGTGAAGCCGACTGTCGTTTTTGCGATAACGGAAAGGTCTGCGTCCGCTTCAAGCGGTTTGTTCTTCGAGTGGACTTTGAGTATCTCTTCTCTTCCCTTTACGTCGGGATAGGACATTGTGATCTGTCTGTCGAATCTGCCGGGACGGAGGAGTGCCGGGTCGAGTATGTCCGGTCTGTTCGTCGCCGCCATGACTATAACGCCGTCGGATGTGCCGAAACCGTCCATTTCAACAAGTATCTGGTTGAGAGTCTGTTCTCTCTCGTCATGACCGCCGCCGAGACCTGCACCACGATGACGACCTACAGCGTCGATCTCGTCTATGAAGATGATAGCGGCAGGATTCTTGCGAGCCGTTTCAAAGAGGTCGCGCACTCTCGCCGCACCGACGCCGACGTACAATTCAACGAAGTCCGATCCGGAGATCGAATAGAACGGCACGCCCGCTTCACCTGCGACTGCCTTTACGATAAGAGTCTTACCTGTACCGGGAGGGCCCATGAGAAGCACGCCGTGCGGTATCTTCGCGCCGAGCTTCGTGAAGTACGACGGATTACGGAGAAACTCTACTATTTCTTCAAGCTCCGCTTTTTCTTCGTCCGCTCCTGCGACGTCCTTGAAATATACGTTTGTTTTGTCTGCGGTGACGAGCTTTGCCCTGACTCTGCCGACGGGATTCATTCCGCCTCCGCCTGCGCCGCCCGAAAGTCTCCGCATGAACAGTATGACGATGAAAATCGTCACTCCGACGAACAGAAGCATCGGAAGATATGCGGCAACATAGCTCCAGAACGGATCGGGAACAGGGTAGTCGTAACTTGTGATGATTCCTCTGTCGTACTGCTCGTTGATGATGTCGCCGAGATCTCTCTCAAACAGGTTAAGATCTCTGACTACATATTTGACCTTGACTTCGGTTTCCTTGCCGTCGTCAGTCGTCGCACGGACATACATCGTGAGAGTGTTTTTCTCATCTATCTTGAATTCCTTGACCTGTTCGGTTTTGAACAGTGTCACTATATCGCTGTATACGAGTGCTTCCGTCGGTTCTGAGCCTAAAAGCGACGCGGTAACGAGAAGTATCACCGCGATAAGCACAACATAAGAGAGCGCAACCTTGAAGCCGTTCTTCATTCGTTCCTCCTTAATAAGGATTTATAATCAGTCCTGATATATTTCGGGTTTAAGCACGCCGATATACGGAAGCGCGCGGTATTTTTCGTTGTAGTCAAGACCGTAGCCGACTACGAATTTGTCTTCGATGACCGCACCCGTGTAGTCCGGTGTGAAGTCTACCTCACGGCGGCAGGGCTTGTCGAGCATCGTGCAGGTCTTTACACTGTGAGCACCGCCGAGCTTTAAGTATTCGACGAGATACGAGAGTGTCTTTCCGCTGTCGATGACGTCTTCGACGATGATAACGTCACATTCGGAGAGATCGGAGCGGTGGAGGTCGAGGATGATGTTTATTCTGCCCGTCGACTTTGTGCCTTTATAAGACGAGACTTTCATAAAGTCTATCTCGACCGAGCGTTTTATCTTCTTCATGAGGTCTCCCATGAAGACAACGCTGCCTTTCAGCACGCCGAGAAGAAGAATACGCTTTGCGTCCTTGTAGTCTTCGTCAATTTTTGCGGCGACTTCGGACGTTATGCGGTCAATCGTTTTTTCGTCAAGCAGTATCTCCGCCATATCCTTGTCAAGATCAAATTTATTTTCCATGAGAATGCCTCCCGTATGTATATCAGTTTTGTTTTTTCGTGCAAAAGACGTACAGTGTGTGTCCTTCAAGCGGATCTGTCGCTCTCATTCCGTCGCGCGTCGAAAATCCGGGTACCCAGATAATTCCGTCGCCGTCTGTCACGAGCGGTGTGAGCCTTTTTTCGCGCTCGGAGAGCTTCGCGTCGGTGAACATTTTCTTCACTTTATGCGTATGCCCGTCATAGACATATGCGTCGCCGTCGCACTTGTACCGCACTGTAACGCTTCTGTTTATTTTATCACAATCGAACTCTCTTAGTATAGATAAATTGTAAATATTTTCTTTTGACGGCAAAATTTCCTCTTTTTTTATCGGTTTGTCGGAGAAAACTATGCGGTAGAGCGCGTTCTCGAACGTTTCCGTGCCTCCGTGATAGGTGAAAACCGTGCCGTCGGTGCTGTTTTCGCCCGATTTATCGGCGGCAAAAGTGACTTTATCCCTGTCGATTTTTGCCGTTATGCCGCACGGGAGCGAGACGGACGAAAATCCGTTTTTTTCGCATGCAAGGGTGAGTACGGAATCAATGTGCTTTTCGGAAATGTCGCTCGACTGTCCCGACGCATTTTTGAACATAGCGAGCAGTACCCTCGACGATACAGCCGTCGGAAGTGAAGTGAGATTATCACGGCTGACCGACACCGCGCCGTCCGAAAGTGTGTCAGCGGCAAGAGAAGCGAGAAAATCGTCGTCCCCTCTAAGAAGCGCAGTCATCGACGTAACGGCGTCTTCGGGAGACGGTGAGAGCGAGCGCAGTACGGGAACGATCTTGTGCCTGATAATATTGCGCGTGCAGTCGGTTTCGGCGTTCGTGCTGTCGACGACGTATTCTACCCCGTTTTTGTCGCACCACGCGCGGATTTTTTCACCGCTGTCTGCAATAAGCGGGCGGATAACACGTCCGTCGCGCACGGGTTGTATCCCACACATCCCGTGCAGTCCCGTGCCGCGCACAAGATTCATGATAACTGTTTCGAGATTATCGGACGAATTGTGCGCTGTTGCAATCAGTGCGCCGTCGCGCTTACCGGTCAGCTTTTCGGATATTTCTTCAAAGAACGAATATCTCACATCGCGTGCGGCTTCTTCAAGTCCCACGCCTCTCTCTTTTGCGATCGCCGGAACATCAATACGGTTTACATAGATCGGCACGCCGAGCTTTTCGGCAGTCTCGCGGCAGAAGCGTTCGTCGCGGTCCGCTTCTTCTCCGCGTATCATGTGATTGACGTGCGCCGCGCAGAGATATACGCCGCTCTGTTTGCAGTATTCCGTCATCAGTCGAAGGAGACAGGACGAATCCGCGCCGCCCGAAAAGCCGACGATAACAAAGCCTCTCTCTTTCACGAGAGACGCCATTCCGTTTTTTTCGAGCGTTTTTTTGAAGCTCAGACAGATTTTATCGCTCATTTTGCCCCCGATTATTGTTTACTGAAACACTGAATGGAATACACAAAATTTCTCAGTAAAATTATACACCAAAACTCTGTTTTTTGCAAGGTGAAATCGCGTCGGAGACGGATTTTCCGTTGACTTTTTGCGCCGCTTGGAGTAAAATAATGTAAACTATATTTTTTGAGGTGGATTATGGTACTTTCTTCTCTTGAACCGAAAAAGGTTTTTGAATTTTTTGAGCTTCTTTCGTCCGTTCCGCACGGCTCCGGCAACACGAAAGCCGTCAGCGATATTTGCGTAGACTTCGCAAAACAGCGCGGTCTCGAATACTATCAGGACGAATTCAACAACGTCATCATCTACAAGCCTGCAACGCCGGGTTACGAAAATGCCGACGCAGTGATCTTGCAGGGGCATCTCGACATGGTCTGCGCGAAAGAGCCGGACGACCCGACCGATATGGCGAAAGTGCCGATCACTCTCGCAGTGGACGGAGACTGGGTACACGCTGTCGGCACTTCTCTCGGCGGCGACGACGGAATCGCTGTAGCTATGGCGCTTGCGATCCTCGATTCGTCAGATTTGAAGCATCCGCGCCTCGAATGTGTCTTCACTACCGACGAAGAAACGGGCATGGACGGTGCTGTCGGGCTTGACTGCTCACGTCTCGCGGGCAGAAGAATGCTCAATCTCGACTCCGAAGAAGAGGGCGTTCTCACCTGCGGCTGTTCAGGCGGTGCGCGCGTCGACTGCGACATAAAGACGTCACGCGAAGACGCAGACGGATACGTCCGTTACTTTGTGAAACTCGGCGGACTCACGGGCGGTCACTCCGGATGCGACATCGACAAGGGCCGCGGAAATGCGAACAAGCTCCTCGCACGTTTCCTCTACACCGCAAACGAAGAAATCGGTCTCCGTCTCGTACACATGGCAGGCGGCAGATTCGACAACGTTATCACCCCCGAAGCAACGGCTGAAATAGCAGTTCCTGCCGGCTCTGCCGCCGCTTTTTCCGCACTCGCAAAGGCGTACGACGGTATCTACAAGAACGAATATTCTGCTGCTGACAAGGGAGTTTTCCTCACCGCCGAAAAGGTCGACGGCGACTGCGCTCCTCTCACGGCTGAGGACACCGCGCGCGTTCTTCTCTGTCTCCTCCTACTCCCTCAGGGCGTGATCGAGATGAGCATGGACATAAAAGGACTCGTCCAGACGTCGCTCAATCTCGGCATTTTACGGCTTGAGGACGGCGACTTCCACTGTTCGTTCTCCGTGCGTTCTTCGATCCTTACGCAAAAAGAAATGCTCATAACACGGCTCAAAGCCACGCTCGAAGCAGTCGGCGGCACGGTTTCCGTCCGTTCGGCGTACCCGGGCTGGCAGTTTGCGAAAGTTTCGCCGATACGCGACACCGTTTCGGAGGTATTCGCCGAAGTATACGGCAAACCGGCTGAGATAACGGCAACACACGGCGGACTCGAATGCGGGCTGTTCATTGAGAAGATACCCGGGCTCGACGCTGTATCGTTCGGTCCCGATCTCCGCGACATCCACTCGGTACGTGAGAGAATGAGCGTCGCGTCGGTACAGAGAATGTACAAGGCGCTCGTGAAGATTTTAGAGAAGTGCAGATAATACGGTATAAAAAATGCCACGGATTTTGCACAAGTCCGTGGCTTTTTTGTTATCCTATCACAGTTATAAAGTTTCCGCCGTTTTTTATACTGAACGATTCTGACGTTTCGGAAAAATCAAATTCACCGTGTTGTCCGTCGGGGATTTCGGGACGCTCGGGCATACCGTCGGGCATTTCCGGAGGCTCTGGCATAGCGTCAGGCATTTCCGGCGGTTCGTTCATTCCGTCGGATCTTTCCGGCGGTTCGCCCATTCCGTCGGGCATCTCCGGCGGCTCGGGCATACCGTCCGGTCTTCCCATTCCTCCCTGTCCGGGCATACCTACGGAGTTGCCTGTGGATACCGCCATTTTTTCGCCGTCACATTCAAGCGAATATTCGCCCTCTTCAAGTTCGAGAGACGAAACGACAAGATAAGTGAACGCATTCGTCGGCGACACTGACAGAATTTCCGCGCCGTCTGCATTCTTCAGCGAATACGTCTTACCGCCGCGCTGCTGTGACGCAAACGTGAACACTATATAGTTCTGCTCGCCGCCGTCGATCGCGTCGTACATATTTCCGCTTGCCGCGACCGTTCCGCCGTTCAGATATATTCCGTTGTCGGAGTCTATCCCTGCGTCTCCGCTCGTCGCACACGCTTCTGAGACAAGTGTTCCGCCGTTTATAACAAGCCACCCGTTCGAGTCGATTCCGTCGCCCTCTCCCTGCTTTCCGTTGACGGTAATTCGGATATTTCCGCCGTTTACCGTCGTCACGGACACGCCGTCCTCGTTCGTGTTTATTCCGTCGTCGCCTGAGATGATATTGATATTACCGCCGTTTACCGTGAGGTGCATTTCGCTGTCGATGCCCTCGTTCTCGGCATTAACGTTCAGCACGCCGTCACCTTTTTCTTCACCGAAAATGTTCATCGTCATCTTAGAATACAGTGTGCCGTCATATTTGTGGAGCTTCTTTGAATCGACGATCTCGCTTCCGTCCTCGCTGAGCGTCACGGATTTATAAATTTTTGCGACATACGAGCCGTTCAGCGTATTCACAGAGCCGTCGGCGATCACGATGTTCGCGCCTGCCGAAGTCGTGTCGACATCCTTTGTCGGCTCGTCGGTATCCGAGCATTCATAGACCTTATAGAAGATCACGGCAGGTGCGACCATGCAGGTGATGTCTGCGTTATTGAGCACAAGCGTCACAACGGCTTCGGGATCGGCTTTCGCGTCGTCGCCGAGATCGACTGCGATCTGTCCGCGCGAGAGTTTGCCGCTTATCTCGTAGACTCCCGCTTTTGCGATATGCACTACAGTATGTGCGTCGGCTTCATCTGCGGAATGAGCGTCCTTTTCGTCTCCCTCGCCGTAGGTGAAGTCCTGTCCGTCGTGATAATATACAATGTCGTGTGCGGCGTATACGTCAGCCGATTCGTCGGTCAGGATAGGCTCGCCTTTTACGGTGATCCCGTCGTCGGAGAGCGCTATCTTCACAGTATTTTCGATGTATTCGTTCTCTTTCTCTTGATAATCACTTGTCTGAGGTTCGTTTTCCGTTTTAGTAATGTTGTCTTCGGTTTTGTTTTTCGCGCACGATACTGCCGAGAGCAGCATCACGAGCGCAAGTGTGATTGAGATGATCTTTTTCATTTCGTGATCCTTTCGTTTGTGATGACCTGATTATATTCCCACAAACTGACGGGTATGTGAAACAAGTGTGATAAAATTTCATTTTATAACTGAAAAAGAAAAAACTGCCGTGTGACAGTTTTTCACATTGTTTTCAGTCATACAAAAATTCGTATTCGGGCAGGCTCTGCCATTCGGGTGTCGCGTAGATCATCTCTTTCAGCGCGCCGCACGCCTCAAGAAATGCTTTTCCGGCCTTGTCCTTGCCCTCTGCCATGATCGCAATATTCTTTGCGGTGATTTTTCTCGTCACGCCGCCGATTCGGACTGTGAGTATAATAGTTTCGTCAGGACAGGACATCATATCCGACGGATTATAGTTTTCGTTTTTCGGATATTCCGAATAGTCGAGCTGTGAGAGTATCTCATACGCCTCGGTGCGCTGTTCGTCGGTCAAAACCAGCGTTGTGGTGAAGTCGTCGAGATTCGTTGCGATCTTCTGCTTGACGAGCACGCCCGTCTTGCTGTCGTAGGTCGAATCTCCGTGACAGTTCCATGTAAGCGCGAATGAGAACGATTCTTTGAGGTCGGATTCAGTTTTTTCGCTCTCCGGTTTGTTTGTACTATTTTCTGGTACAAGCTCGCTGAGTCCGTCGTGTACGTCTTTTACGACGCACGAGGTCAGTACCGCGAGAAGCAGTGTCGCGCACAGGACAAAAATCATAAATCTCTTCATTTTGCGGATTCCCCTTTCGGTTTTGCTCATTAGACGTTATTCTGAGGAAAAAGTTCCCGAAAAAATGCCGCTTAAGCGTTTTTTTACCGAAAAAGCGGCGGATTTTATTATTTTCTGACCATAACTGCGGCGTACCAGCCGTTCTCGTAGCGTTCTTCGTCGACCTTATATCCTGCTTTGTCGAGCGCGGATTGTACTTCCTCTGCCCTCTCCGCGATGATTCCGGAGACAATGAACACGCCGTCGTGAGCTAAAAATTCTCCGACATCGGGAGCGAGGCGCATCACGACATCCGCAACGATATTTGCGACCACGACGTGATAACCGCCGTCTATTTTCGGCGTTTGTCTGAGGAGATCGGACACCGCACATTCGACGTTCGGCGTGGAGTTGAGTTCGGTGTTTTCTTTCGCCACTCTGACGGCGACGGGGTCGATGTCACACGCAAAGCACTTGCCCGCACCGAGCTTTGCCGCCGCTATTGCAAGGATCCCGGAGCCGCATCCGACGTCAAGCACTGTGCATCCGTCCGTCGTGTGCTTTTCGACGAATCCGGCGCAAAGACGCGTTGTTTCGTGTGTACCCGTACCGAACGCCATACCGGGATCCATGAGGACGATAGTCTCGCCGGGTTCTGCGTCGTACTTTTCCCATACGGGAACGATAACGAGCCGCTTGCCTGTCTTTATCGGCTTATAGTACTGCTTCCACGAATCCGCCCAGTCTTCTTCCTTGACTCCGGTGTGAGTGAGCGTATATTTTATTCCGCACGAATCGAGCCGCTCTTTTATGAACATTTCGCTTTCGTTCGGCGAGCGGAGTATCGGAATGAACACGGACACTGCCGCGCGCTCTCTGTCAGCTTCGAGGATCGTTTTGTCGATAAGATCGCCGTACACGCCGTCGAGAATCTGATCGACGTCGGAGTAGTCTTCGATCATCAGTCCGTTGTCGACCATTGACATGATCCCCGAAACGATTTCGAGATCAGCGGACGCACATTCGACTTTTATTTGAACATAGCTGTTGTTTTCGTCCATAATAGCACCTTATGTTTTAATTTTTGCGGAATTTTTTGAAGAAGTTCGCGCGTTTCGAGTAGTTCGATTCGCCGCACGATTCGGCAAATTTTTTCAGCAGGTCTTTTTGCGCCGATGTAAGATTCTTCGGAACTTCGACTACTACGGTGATGTAGAGATTCCCGCGAATCTTTGAATTGACGCGCGTTACGCCCTTGTTTTTCAGCGTGAATACCGTACCCGTCTGCGTGCCTTCGGGAATCTCGAATTTCTGCGAGCCTTCAAGCGTCGGTATGTCGATAGTCGCGCCGAGCGTTGCGTCGGAATATGTTATCGGAACTTCGCAGTAGAGGTCGTAGCCGTCACGCTCGAACACGGACGACGGACGGACGCTGATAACGATATTGAGGTCGCCCGACGAGCCGCCGTTCATACCGTCCGAGCCTTGATACTTGAGTCCGATCTGCTGACCGTCGTCGATTCCGGCAGGGATATTCACGTCGAGCTTCTTCTGAACCCGGGTAAATCCCGTGCCGCGGCAGGACGCACATTTCTTTTCGATGATCTTACCCGTTCCGTGGCAGTTGTCGCACGCCTTTGTCGACTGCACGATGCCGAACGGCGTTCTCGACTGTACTCTCACCTGTCCGCTTCCGCCGCACGTCGGACAGGTCTTCGGCTGTGTTCCCTTTTCCGCACCCGTGCCGCCGCATTCGCCGCACTTCTGTATCTTCTGGTACTGCACTTCTTTTTTGCATCCGAAGACGGCTTCTTCAAATGTCAGTGTGAGTCTGACCGTTACGTTATCTCCGCGGACAGGTCCGTTTCGTCTTGTCGATCCGCCACCGCCGCCGAAGAACGACGAGAAGATGTCGTTTATGTCAAATCCGCCGAAGTCTCCGAATCCGCCAAATCCGCCGAAGCCTCCGCCGCCCATGCCGGACGCAGGATCGAACGCCGCGTGTCCGTACTGATCGTACTTCGACTTCTTATCGGGATCAGACAGCACGTCGTACGCTTCGTTGACTTCCTTGAATTTTGCTTCCGCTTCCTTGTCGCCGGGATTCATATCGGGGTGATACTTTTTCGCAAGCGAACGGTACGCCTTTTTTATTTCAGCCTCGTCCGCCGATTTCGACACGCCGAGGACTTCATAGTAGTCTCTTTTGTCTGCCATTATACTGCCTCATTCAGAGTTATAAAATCACCCGAAGGGCGGAGGACAAATACCGTTCCCCGCCCTTTGGCTTTATTCTGTTTATCAGTTGCCCGACTTGTCTTCAAAGTCGTTGCTGTAGAATGTGCTTCCGTCGCCGCCCTGTGCGCCTGCGTTAGGATCAAAGCCTGCGCCGCCCATATTCGGGTCTGCACCTGCCTGCTGGCTCTGCTGATAGAGCTTCTCAGCGAGCGGATAGAACGACTTTTCGAGTGCTTCTGTATCAGTCTTGATCGCATCGTTGTCGTCGGTCTTCATTGTCTCCTTGAGCTTTTCGACAGCCGCCTTGACGGGTTCTTTTTCTGCGTCCGTTACCTTGTCGCCGAGATCGGAGAGAGATTTTTCCACGGAGTAGATCGTCTGTTCGGCTCTGTTCTTTACCTCAACGGCTTCTTTTTTCTTCTTGTCCTCTTCGGCGAACTTCTCGGCTTCGTGAACAGCCTTGTCGATGTCTTCCTTCGACATATTCGTAGACGAAGTGATCGTGATGTGCTGTTCCTTGCCGGTGCCTTTATCCTTTGCGGATACGTTTACGATACCGTTTGCGTCGATATCGAACGTTACTTCGATCTGCGGGATTCCGCGCGGTGCCGGTGCGATGCCGTCGAGGATGAATCTGCCGAGCGTCGTGTTGCCTGCCGCCATATCTCTCTCGCCCTGGAGGACGTGGATCTCAACGGATGTCTGTCCGTCTGCGGCTGTGGAGTAAACCTGGCTCTTCTTTACGGGGATAGTGGTGTTGCGGTCGATGATGCGGTTGAATACGCCGCCGAGTGTTTCGATACCGAGGGACAGCGGTGTTACGTCGAGCAGGAGAAGGTCTTTGACGTCTCCGCCGAGAACGCCTGCCTGGATAGCCGCTCCGATAGCTACGCATTCATCCGGGTTGATACCCTTGAACGGGTCCTTGCCGATGAAGGACTTCACAGCATCCTGTACGGCAGGGATTCTTGTCGAGCCTCCGACGAGAAGTACTTTATCTATCTGAGAGACGGAAAGACCTGCATCTGCGAGAGCCTTCTTTGTCGGTACCATTGTTCTTTCAACAAGGTCTGCGGTAAGCTCGTTGAACTTTGCTCTTGTGAGTGTTGCGTCGAAGTGCTTCGGGCCTGTTGCGTCTGCCGTGATGAACGGGAGGTTGATATTCGATGTTGTCACGCCGGAAAGCTCGATCTTCGCCTTTTCAGCGGCTTCTTTGAGTCTCTGGAGAGCGGATTTGTCTTTTCTGAGGTCGATAGCGCCGTTCTCTTTCATAAATTCGGTTGCGATCCAGTCGATGATACGAGCGTCAAAGTCGTCACCGCCGAGCTTTGTGTCGCCGTTCGTTGCAAGAACTTCAAACACGCCGTCGGAGATTTCGAGGATCGATACGTCGAACGTACCGCCGCCGAGGTCGAATACCATGATCTTCTGTTCCGCGCCTTCTTTATCTACGCCGTAAGCAAGTGCTGCCGCCGTCGGCTCGTTGATGATTCTCATGACTTCAAGACCTGCGATCTTGCCTGCGTCCTTTGTTGCCTGTCTCTGCGCGTCGGAGAAGTATGCAGGAACCGTGATAACAGCCTGGGAAACCGAAGAGCCGAGATATGCCTCAGCGTCCGCCTTGAGCTTCTGGAGAACCATTGCGGAGATCTCCTGAGGTGTGTACTTCTTATCGTCGATAGCTACCTTATAATCCGAGCCCATGTGACGCTTGATTGACGAAACGGTTCTGTCGGGGTTCATAACAGCCTGACGCTTTGCGACCTGACCGACAAGTCTCTCGCCGGACTTCGAGAAAGAAACAACGGAAGGTGTTGTTCTCGATCCTTCGGGGTTCGGGATAACGACGGGTTCGCCGCCCTCGAAAACTGCCACGCAGGAGTTTGTTGTACCTAAATCTATACCGATGATTTTTGCCATGATGAGTTATCCTCCAAAAATATATTATTTTTTTATTTTATGTTTGGGTTTTCGTTTTATCAGTTGGCTACCTTGACCATTGCGTATCTTAAGATGCGCTCGCCGTACTTGTAGCCGCACTGGAGAACTTCTGTGATCTCGCCTTCTCCTTTTGTTTCGTCATCCTCGTGAAGAACGGCGTTGTGGAGATTCGCGTCAAACGTCTCGCCAACTTCGCCGAACGGCTTTACACCGAGTCTGTCGAGTGTTTCGGGGAGCTTCGAGAGGATCATATTGACTCCCTCTGCTATCTTTTCCGCGTCTCCGCCGGAATATTTCTGCGCGATCTGGAGATTGTCGATGATCGGAAGAAGTCCCGTGAGCGCGTCGTTTACTGCGTCTCCGTAGATATTCGCGCGTTCCGACTGCGTTCTCTTGCGGAAGTTATCATACTCGGCGAGTGTGCGGAGATACTTGTCGTTCGCTTCGTCCGCGCGTTTTTTTTCGGCTTCAAGGGATTTTTTTGCCTCTTCAAGCTCGCCGCGCAGTTTTTTCAGCTCCGATTTTTTCTCTTTCTTATCGTCTTTTGCGCCGTCTTCCGTTTTTACGGTTTCTTCTGCCGCAGTCTCTTCCTCATTAAAAGTGTCGATTTTGCCGATGTCTTTTTCGTTTGCCATTACATTGTCTCCGATTTCAGTTATTCATTGTCTTCGTTATTGCCGCCGGGAAGCGTGCGGTTCAGTATGTCCGCGACTCCGCGTGTCAGGCTGTCGACCGTTGCGATAACGCGCTTATAGTCCATTCTTGTCGGTCCGATTATGCCGATCGCTCCGACTGTTCTTCCGTGCTCGATGATCGGCTTGAATATCAGCGTCGAGTTGTCCATGACCTTGACGAGGTTTTCACGCCCGATATAGACGTGTACGCCGTCGCCGACCTGCGCTTCGTCGGACAGCATTTCGTAAAGGTCGTCCTTTTTCTCGAACAGCGTGAGCATTTCACGCAGTCTGTCTGTGTCGTAGTATTCGGGATAAGACAGCAGGCGGTTGATCCCCTCGAATTTTATATCGCCGCCGTCGAACGACGAAAGCGTTTCGCAGACCGCTTTAATAACGGGAGAAACGAGGTAGTCGTACTCGCCCATCATCTGTTCCATTTCCATGACAAGCGGCATTGTTATCTCCGTCGGCGTGATGCCCGCGATCTTTGCGTTCAGCACACGCGCGAGAGCAACTGCGGCGTCAGTCGGGATCGGTCTGTCGGAACGGATGTGTTTCGTTTTCACCGTACTGCCGACGAGCATAATAAGCACCGCCGCCGATTCGTCGAGGCGCATTATCTCAAATTTCTGCACCGTGATCCGCACCTGTCTCGGTTTTATCGACAGCGCGGTGTAGTTCGTCAGTTTTGACGCAAGTGCGACGGCAGCCTGCATGATAGCGTCAAGCTCGTTCTGCTTCTGGGTGAGGTTCTGTCTCAGCTCGGCTATTTCGTTCTGCGTGAGGTTATACCGGTCGAGAAGCGAGTCGACATAGAAGCGGTACCCTGCCTCCGACGGAACACGTCCGGCTGATGTATGCGGCTGTTCGAGCAGTCCCATGGCCTCAAGCTCAGCCATTTCGTTGCGGATAGTGGCAGACGAGCAGCCTATCTGCTTATTCTGCGTGAGAAACTTACTTCCGACCGGTTCGCCGTTCTCGATGTGCGCGTCGATTATCGCTTTGAGAATCTGCTTTTTTCGCTCGCTGAGTTCATTATATCCGCCGTTTTCGTCAGTCATTCGTCTCACCTCCGCTGTTTTTGCTTTCTTTAGCACTCTTGTATGCGAAGTGCTAACCACGAGATATAATTTACCATTTTACCCCGTTTGATTCAATAACAAAATAAATATATTTTGTGAATTTATTATGAACGACAGCAAAATGGGCGGATTTTTTAGCAATCCGCCCGTCAGTCTGACTGAAATGATATAAAAAACCGTCCTGCGCATTTCTGCACAAGACGGTATATGTTATTCTGTAACTTAGTGAATGATGTAACGTTCTGTATCCTTATCGAAGAGGTGAAGTCTCGACATATCGAATGCAACATTGATGATGTCACCTGCTCTTGCGGTGGAACGAGCGGATACTCTTGCGGTGAGGTTTGTCTCTTCTGCTACGAGATAGAGATAGATCTCAGCGCCCATAAGCTCTGTAACTTCAACGTCTGTTTCGATAACAGCCTCGGACATCTGACGGAGCGACGGAGCGTCGTCGTGGATGCACTCGGGACGGATACCTGCAACGACTTCGCGGCCTGCATATTCGCCGAGAACTTCGTCGGATGCCTTTTCAGCCGGGATCTTGAGGGAGTTCGAGCCGAATGTGATGTAGTAGCCGTCTTCCTTCTTATCAAGCACGCAGTTGATGAAGTTCATCTGAGGTGTGCCGATGAAGCCTGCAACGAAGAGGTTTACGGGGTTATCGTACAGGTTCTGAGGTGTGTCGACCTGCTGGATGAGACCGTCTTTCATAACGACGATTCTCGTAGCCATTGTCATAGCCTCTACCTGGTCGTGCGTAACGTATACGAACGTTGTACCTACTCTCTGGTGGATCTTCGTCAGCTCTGTTCTCATGGCTGCACGGAGCTTTGCGTCGAGGTTGGAGAGCGGCTCGTCGAGAAGGAATACCTTCGGGTTACGGACTATAGCACGTCCGAGAGCAACACGCTGCTTCTGACCGCCGGACAGAGCCTTCGGCTTTCTGTCGAGGAGGTGTGTGATGTCGAGGATCTTTGCAGCTTCTTCAACTCTGCGCTTGATCTCTTCTTTCGGAGTCTTGCGGAGCTTAAGACCGAATGCCATGTTGTCGAACACGGACATATGCGGGTACAGAGCGTAGTTCTGGAAAACCATCGCAATGTCTCTGTCCTTCGGTGCTACGTCGTTTACGAGACGGTCGCCGATGAAAAGTTCGCCTTCGGTGATCTCTTCAAGACCTGCTATCATACGGAGCGTCGTTGTTTTACCGCATCCGGAAGGTCCTACGAGAATGAGGAATTCCTTATCTTTGATTTCGAGGCAGAAATCGCTTACAGCGGTAACGCCACCCGGATATTTCTTATAAATGTGCTTCAGGGATAAGCTTGCCATAATGGCCTCCTTGGATTTACGTATATTTTTCGATTTAACAGTTTACCTGTTTATTGACGCTATCATTATAGCAAATAATCACCGATTTTTGTAGTGTTTTTTTTACCGAAAATTCGCTTAATTGTTTGTGCAAAATGTACACAAAACACAAATATGTATATTGCATCGGAGCTGCCGCTCGGTTAGTTTTCTAATTTTATTAGAAATATATTCTTTGACGTCAGTTTTTCCTCGTCAGACCTATTCTGCCACGTTTGAGATCGACTGACTTTATCTTTACTTTTATTATATCGCCGACCGACAGTACCTCTGACGGATGCTTGATGTATCTGTCGGAAATTTCGCTGATGTGAAGTAGTCCATCCTGGTGTACGCCTATATCGACGAACGCGCCGAAGTCGATGACATTGCGCACCGTTCCCGTCAGCTCCATGCCTTCGGTGAGGTCCTCTATCGACAGCACTCTGTCGCGGAGCACCGGAGGCGGAAGTGTGTCGCGGATGTCTCTGCCTGGCTTTTCAAGCTCTCCGAGAATGTCCGTGAGCGTCATCTCACCGATTTCAAGCTCTGCGGCGAGCTTGCCGAGTCCGTACGCACGTACTTCGTCCTTGAGCGAGATACCTCCGCGTGCGTCTTCTTTGGTGTGACCGAATTTTTCGAGCAGTTTTTCAGCCGCCGCGTACGATTCGGGATGCACGCCCGTATTATCGAAGATCTCCTTGCCGCCCGGGATACGCAAAAATCCTGCCGCCTGCTCGAACGCCTTTGCACCGAAGCGCGGCACTTTCATGATCTGCTTACGCGAAGTGAACTCGCCGTTCTCCTCGCGGTATTTCACAATATTCTTCGCCGACGCCATATTGATTCCGGCGATATATGAGAGCAGCGAATACGACGCGGTGTTCACGTCGACGCCCACGGAGTTTACGCAGTCTTCGACAACGCCTGTGAGTGCTTCGTCAAGCCGCGCGGGCTTCATATCGTGCTGGTACTGACCTACACCTATCGACTTCGGGTCGATTTTTACAAGTTCTGCAAGCGGGTCCTGAAGCCGTCTTGCGATAGAGACTGCGCTTCTTTCGGTTACGTCGAAATCGGGGAATTCCTCCGCGCCAAGCTCCGACGCCGAATAAACTGACGCACCGGCTTCGGATACGATGATATATTTTGTCTCACCGCCGATCTCGCGCAGTGTGTCTGCGATGAACATTTCGCTCTCGCCGGACGCCGTGCCGTTGCCTATTGCGACAACGTCGACGCCGTACTTCTGTATCAGCCGCTTTACGGTGCGCTTCGAGCCTTCTGTGTCCTCTCTCGGCTTTGTCGGGAAGATGACAGCCGTCTCAGCCACCGCACCCGTCTTTGTGACGACGGCGAGCTTACAGCCCGTTCTGTAGCCGGGGTCGTAGCCGAGTACGGTCTTCCCTTTGAGCGGCGACGACATGAGAAGATTGTGCAGGTTCATCGAGAAGAGCTTGATCGCGCTCTCGCCGGCAGTGTCGGTCATATCGTTTCTGATCTCACGCTCGATAGAAGGTGCAATAAGTCTGTCGTAGCTGTCGTTGACCGCCGCCGCGACGTGAGTGAATGCCGGACTCTTGTAGTCCGTGATAACTGTTGAGAATATGTAGTTCAGAATTATATCGCGCGAGACTTCGACGGAAACGGACAGTGCTTCGTCCTTTTCGCCTCTGTTGAGCGCGAGTATCCTGTGCGACGGGATCTTCTTCGACGGCTCGCTGTATTCGTAATACTGTTCGTAAACGGGCGCGTCCTTGAGCTTCTTTGACGAGATCGTACCATGCTCGAACGTGAGATAGCGTATCTGTTTACGGATGTCAGCGTTGTCGGAAACGTCCTCGGCGATGATGTCGCGTGCGCCTGCCAGTGCGTCTTCAGCAGACAGCACGCCTTTTTCTTCATTTATATATTCAGCCGCCGATTCTTCAATAGTCGGCGAATACGATTTTTCCTGCTTCATGAGAAGCTCGGCGAGCGGTTCGAGCCCCTTTTCCCTTGCAACGGACGCGCGCGTCTTTCTCTTCGGTCTGTACGGGCGGTAAATGTCGTCGACTTCGGTCACGGTCTCGGCTTTGTCGAGTGCGGCGC
Organism: Eubacteriales bacterium; assembly: GCA_045643285.1. Taxonomy (GTDB): domain Bacteria; phylum Bacillota; class Clostridia; order Oscillospirales; family CAG-272; genus UMGS1696. The sequence continues at coordinate 29,815 of JAZUKN010000097.1, read as the reverse complement.
GTATCTCGTCCGTGAGCTTGCCCTGTCCGTCGATAAGGGAAATAACTTCTTCTTTTCTTTTTTCGAGGTTACGCAGATATGTAAGCCTGTCCATAAGGTTACGAAGCACGGTGTCGTCAAGTCCGCCTGTGACCTCTTTACGGTATCTTGCGACAAACGGCACTGTGTTTCCTGCGTCGAGCAGTGCAACAGTCGCGTCGAGCTTCGGCTGTGGGATCGAAAGTTCTTTTGCAAGTCGTTCGTTGATAGTCATGTGTTCTTCCTTTTATAATATTAAAAAATTGTCTTATTTACAATCGGCGGCGGTAAGAAGTGCTTTCTTTTCTTCTTCCGTCAGTTCACGCCACTGCCCTCTCTCAAGAGTGCGGTCAAGCACAATTCCGCCGAACGTCACCCTCTCGAGAAACGTTATCTCCGAGCCGACGGCGTGGAACATCCGCTTTATCTGGTGATATTTTCCTTCGGTGACGGTTATTTCGCCGCTTTCTCTGCCGTCAAGGCGTACTGTACACGGCTTTGAGGTGAAATCCGACAGTTTTATGCCGCCCTCAAGCTGTTTTTCAGCTCCGTCGGGAAGTGGGAGACAGCGAAAACGGTAAGTCTTTTCGCAGTGGTGCTTCGGCGAGAGAAGTGCGTGGGCGGTCTGTCCGTCGTTCGTGACGATCAAGAGTCCCACGGTGTCGATGTCGAGCCGTCCGCACGGGAACAGCTCAAGCCGACGCATCTCAGTCGGAAACAGGCGCATCACTGATTTTTCGTCGTCCTCGTCCGTTGTGCTGACGGTGTTCTCCGGCTTGTTGAGCATAAAATATCTGTATTCGGTGTAGCCGAGCGGCTTGCCGTCGAGCGTGATTTTTGCGCCGTTCTCGTCGATTTTTGCCGACGGATCGCGCAGAGCTTTGCCGTCCACCGCCACCCGTCCGGCGCGGATCGCTTTTGTTGCCTCCGAGCGCGTCAGAAGTCCGCTGTCGGAGACGAATTTGTCAAGTCTCATTTCTGCTCCGTAAAAATGCAGTTAAATTTTGCTTAAGAAAATGAAAGAAAAACCGCGAACATGATCACCGCTATCACCGCCGCCGCGCAAAGTCCGACACCAAGTCCGACCGCAAAGCTGCGCAGGAATTTCAGAAACAAATACTGCATACGCATACCGCACCTCACTATAATAAGATAAGGCAGTATTGACGGATGCGGACGGTTTTATTCGGTGAAGCTGTACAGTATTGATATATTGTAACACAAATAAGTAAAAAAAGCAAGAAAAAAGCACCTGCAGAAAACAGATGCTTTACAGCGGTATAGGGATTCGCTCTCGCCTGAGGGCTCGGTCAGGGTCGGCTCTGACCATCCACCGGATTGTCATTCAGTACCGACCCGTTCGAATCCCTTTACATCAAAAAACATAAGACCACTGACGTGGTCTTATGTTTTTTACAGCGGTATAGGGATTCGAACCCCAACATACAGAGTCAGAGTCTGCTGTGCTACCTTTACACAATACCGCTATGTCCTTCGACAGTCGATATTATAGCAGAGCTTATCTCCTTTGTCAATAGTTTTTCTGATTTTTTCACAAATTTTTATACGGATAATATGCGCCGCCTTTTTCTTTACACCTGAAATTCGCGGTGGTACATCATATCGCATTCATCTGAGGCGAAAAGGTGCGACATATCAGAGAGAAACAGGCATTTCGGGAGCGTGCGTCCGCATTTTGTGTTTCTGAACTCAAGCAAAGTCACTCCCGAATGGGTTATGTCAAATTCGTTCCAGAAAATCGTCGGCGGTATGCGGAGCAGATGCGAGAGCCACGTCAGTCCGAAGCCCTGGTGACAGAACACCGCAACGCGCTCGTCGTTCGGTCGCTCGATAACGTAGTCGTTGCCGTCGCGCCGGTAGCCGAGCCGTGCCATGAATCCGTCAGAATCCCTGACGAGCTGTGCGTACCCGTCCTTCGCCTGCGGACATTCCTTCATTGCGTCTATCTCAGCCCATCCGTCGCCGCAATCGCGGTTTTTACCGCGCACGAACTGTCCGGGGTCGTCGGTGTACCACACCCACGTCGTGCCGCCTACCGCTTCAACGTCCCCCTTTGCAGGCACGGTGAATCTCTCCCACGCCAGCTCCTCGCTCGTCCAAGGCTCGATCTCTATCGGAAGTCCGAGCGCGTCCGCCGTAGGCTGTGCTGTCTCACGCGCACGGCGAAGCGGAGACGAAAAGATCCTCGTTATCCCGGCTTCGGTCATACGCGGTACAAGTGCGCGCGCCTGTCTGTGACCGATATCCGTCAGTTTTTCTTCCGGCGCATATACGGGATGACCGTGCCGGATGATATACAGAAACATCTTTCGGTCCTCTTACTTTTTCTCGTCATTCTTAAGGTCGGAGATCTCTTTTGCGAATGAGTCGATGTCCTTGAATTCTCTGTGGACCGACGCGAATCTGACGTACGCCACGGGATCGAGCGCACGGAGCTTTTCCATTACCATATCGCCGATCCTCTGAGAGGTGATTTCCTGTTTCATCGTGCTTTGAATTGCGGCTTCGATCTCGTTTGCGAGCATTTTTGCGTCTACCGGACGTTTCTCACACGCTTTCATGAGACCGGAGAGCAGCTTGTTCTTATCAAAAAGCTGATGTGTTCCGTCTTTTTTCACGACTATCGGATTAAGCACGTCAATGATCTCGTAAGTCGTAAATCTGCCGTGGCATTCGAGGCATTCGCGTCTGCGTCTGATGCTGTTGTTTTCTTCAACGGGACGGGAATCAAGGACCTTGCTGTCGTTAAATCCGCACATCGGGCATTTCATAGTATTTCCCCTTTATGTAATATTTTTTATTTTCTTATTTTTCTTGCGGTGATATACCACCGGTCGCTGTTTTCGTCCGGCTCTGTGAAATTGTAGTCCGCTGAGACGGATACGGTTTCGAGTCCGCATTCGGCGAGCAGTTTTTTTACGGTTCTGAGTGAGTACGCGCGTTCCCTTTCGTCGCCGTCGGTGCGCGTCCACGTTCCGTCTGTGTTTTCTTCAAATACGGAGAGGAAGAAGTCGACTGTATCGCCGCGTTTATTGAGTCTGTTCCGCCACACGCACATAACGCCGTCGTCTTCAAGAACGTAGTCGCGGTCGTTATAGACTGTGCGGAATTTATGAGGAGTATTCAGATCGAATATGAACAGCCCGTCGGGATCAAGGTAGTTCGCAACGGTGGAGAAGCATTCGCAAAGCTCGTCCGTCGTTGTGAGGTGGTTTACGCCGTCGAGTGTGCAGACTATTGCGCCGACAGTACCGTAAAGCTCGAACGAGCACATATTTCCGTGGATTAGAAGCGTGTTTTCGATACCGGCGTTTCTCAGGCGTTCGTCCGCAACGGAGAGCATTTCTTCGGAGAGGTCGAGCGCGGTCATATCGTATCCGCGGCGTGCAAGCTCGAGTGTCATTGAGCCGGTGCCGCATCCGAGATCAAGGACGAGCGACGGTTTTTTTATCGCGTAGCGAGAGAAGATTTCTTCGATGAAATCCGCCCACGCGCGGTAGTCGACGGTGTCGTTGAGCTTATCGTAGACACGGGCGAGAGCCGAGTATCCGTTCTTCACGTCTCTGTCCTCCTTTTCGGAAAAGTGAGCAATGCTTTGCGTTTTGGGCACGCAAAAAACACAAATATACTGTGGGTATATTATAGCATATTATTCTATATTTGTAAAGTAAAAAGGAGGAAAAATGCGGAATTTTTTTGCTTTTTTTCATTTTCTTTTAGACAGCTTTTTATAGAAGAAAACGTCTAGGACGTTTTCAAATTATTTGTTTTGTCCTACGCGGACGGCGCACAAGAGCGTACCGCGACGCTCTTGTGAATCACCGCGCTTAGGGGGGAAGGTCGCTGCGCTCTATTCCCCCTAAGAACCCCTTTGTTTCAGAGTAAATGCAACTCAATTATTTATCTTATCATTTATATACGTCATTTATATACGATTACGTTTTACTTTATAATGAGCGGCAGCGCGCTATCACCTCACGGGTTAAAACCTCTTCATCGTTGCACTCTCTTTGTAACAAGGGGGTGTCCAGAGGGGGAATGAGCTTGCTCCTTCCCCCCTTTGGTCGTGTGGATTCATAAGGAGTCCGCGAAAGTGACTCACCGAGATGCGGAGCATCTCGACGAGTTCACGGAGTGAACTCGGCTTATGCGACCGTCCGTCAGGACAGAGAGAATAAATCGAAAACGGCGTAAGTCGTTTTCAACCTTTTGCCTAAATAAAGAAAGTGCAAATTCGTTCAACGGGAGACCGATGGTCTCCCCTACGGTTGAGAGGTGCATTTTCGTGCGAAGCCGCAAAGAAAAAGCTGATCTTTGAAAACATCAGAGTCGTTTTCTTCCCTCTTTGCCTTTTTTCTTGCAAAAATCGTGCTAAAGTGCTATAATACCGTCGCGGGCATGGTGCAACGGAAGAAGGTGCGACGCCTTCACGAGACCGTCACCGTATGTGTCACATAAACCGTCATAACGCATACCGCGTGCGTAAGCCATTGGGAAACCGAGAAGGCATGACGGCGGCACGAGTCGGGATACCTTGCACATTTTTGCCGCATATCAGAGCCGCGAGCTCCGGCGTTCCACAGTGACTGATATGCCACGCACACCACAAAAAATTTTTTCAACAAAGGAGTATCACGAAATGAGAAGAAAAACAAAAATCATTTTGTCACGCTTCCTTGTCGCAGTGCTCATCGCGGTCACGGCACTGTCTCTTGCGTCCTGTTCTCACAGGCAAGAGGAATACGACACGGAAGTAAAAACAGTCACCGTTCTGGTGACACACAAATCCGGCGAAGAAAAAGTCTTCACTATCACGACGACTGCAGAGAATCTCGCCGACGCACTCGCCGAATCCGGTTTTGTCGACGGTGAAGACGGTCAGTACGGGCTGTACATCACCGCAGTTGACGGCGAAGTCGCCGACTACTCCGTCGATCAGTCATTCTGGGCTTTATCCAAAGGCGGCGAAGAATTATTCACCGGCGCGTCCTCCACTCCGATCTCCGACGGCGACATTTTCGAGCTGACATACACCGTGTTTGAGTAAAAATGATCACAAAAAAATCACATCGCGCCGTGCTTGACATGGTGCTGTTCGCCATTCTCGGCGCAGTCTTATTCGCCGGAAAGGTCGCGTTTGAAGCGCTTCCGAACATTCATCCGGTGACGATGCTCATTATTGTCTACGCCGTCGTTTTCCGCGAAAAAGCGTTCATTCCCGTCGGTATTTTCGTGGCGATCTCCGGAGTTTTCTACGGATTCAGTATATGGTGGCTGCCGCAAATATACGTCTGGTTCGTGTTCGTCGCGCTGACTCTCACGATCCCGAAAAGCATCAAGCCGGCTCTCGCGGCGGTCGTTTATCCCGTCGTATGCGGAATGTTCGGACTGATTTACGGCACACTTTACGCACCCGGGCAGGCACTATTGTTCGGCTACAGCTTTTCGCAGATGATGAAGTGGATCGCGTCCGGTCTTCCGTTCGACGCACTGCACGCCGCCGGAAACATCGGTTTCGGTCTGCTCGTACTTCCGCTGTCCGCACTGATGAAAAAACTGTACCGCGGTCTGCATGAAGCAAGAGAATGATAAAAAGATAAGCCGTATTCCGTCTTTTTCACGGGATACGGCTTTTTCGCGCAAAAAACTGTTGCATTTTTCGTATCGTTATGGTAAAATAATGTATTATAATAAACGAAATATTATCTCAAATCATAAAGAAGGACACAACAATGGAATTCACAACTATCCGTTCCCTTTACCGCGAACGCGACAAGATCGACCACTCTCACGTCACTCTCGGCGGCTGGGTAAAGAGCATCCGCGCATCGAAGACCTTCGGTTTCATCATGCTCTCCGACGGCACGTTTTTCGAGCCCGTGCAGATCGTCTATGACGACAAGCTCGACAACTTTGAGGCTATCTCCAAGCTCAACGTAAGCTCCGCACTCATCGTCGAGGGCGAAATAATCGAAACTCCCGACGCAAAACAGCCGTTTGAGATCCACGCGACAAGCGTTGAGGTCGAGGGCGCGTCGACTCCCGACTATCCTCTTCAGAAAAAGCGTCACTCTATCGAATACCTCCGCACGATCTCTCATCTGAGACCGCGCACGAACCTGTTCCAGGCAGTGTTCCGCGTCCGTTCTCTTGCGGCCTATGCGATCCACAAATTCTTCCAGGAAAGAAACTTCGTATACGTTCACACACCGCTCATCACGTCGTCCGACTGTGAGGGAGCAGGTGAGATGTTCCGCGTAACTACCCTTGATCCCGACAACATCCCGCGCACGGAAGACGGCAAGGTTGACTTCTCCGAGGACTTCTTCGGCAAGAGCACGAACCTCACCGTATCCGGTCAGCTCAACGTTGAAACTTATGCAATGGCGTTCCGCAACGTTTACACGTTCGGTCCGACGTTCCGTGCGGAAAAATCCAACACGACGCGCCACGCCGCAGAGTTCTGGATGATCGAGCCGGAGATCGCGTTCGCCGATCTGAACGACGATATGGAAGTAGCGGAAGCGATGCTCAAGTTCGTCATCAGATATGTTATGGAAAACGCGCCCGAAGAAATGGCGTTCTTCAATCAGTTCGTCGACACCGGACTTATCGAAAGACTGAATCACGTCGTAAACAGCGATTTCGGCAGAGTAACATACACAGACGCAGTAAAGCTGCTCGAAGAACACAACGACAAGTTCGATTTCAAGGTTTCGTGGGGCTGTGACCTTCAGACAGAGCACGAAAGATTCCTCACCGAAGAAATATTCAAGCGTCCCGTTTTCGTTACGGATTATCCGAAAGAAATCAAATCATTCTATATGAAGCTGAACCCGGACGGAAAGACCGTTGCCGCAGCCGACTGCCTCGTTCCCGGTATCGGCGAGATCATTGGCGGTTCTCAGCGTGAAGACGATCTCGAAAAGCTCGAAAAGCGCATGGACGAGCTGGGACTCGGAAAAGAAGACTACGGCTTCTATCTCGATCTCCGCAAGTACGGCTCCGTTCGTCACTCCGGCTTCGGTCTCGGATTCGAGAGATGCGTGATGTACCTCACCGGTGTATCGAACATCCGCGACGTCATCCCGTTCCCGAGAACAGTCGGCAACTGCGAGCTGTAATATGGGTACACTACTGCAATATATCCCGATAGTTGCGGCGTTCTTTCTGCCGTGGCTCATCGGAGCGATGAAAAACTCCGTACAGAACAAAAACAGAAAATCGCTCATGCTCGCGGCAGTTCTCTGCTCCGTCGACGTTTTCATTATTGTCGGAAGCATTTTGCTCGCGTACGCGCTGAGTAAATAAAACGGCACAATTTCGCAATTCTCTATTGACAAAGCATGATTATTCTGCTATAATACTATCCGTCGGTGGGATCCATCGGCGGAATGCTAATATGGCTCAGTTGGTAGAGCACGTCCTTGGTAAGGACGGGGTCCCCGGTTCAAATCCGGGTATTAGCTATATACAAAAGAGCACGCTTCGGCGTGCTTTTTGTAATGATATCCGTTTTTTCATATTTGAGCGAAGCGAAAATATATCATACTTGCAAAGCAAGTATATCATACGGCATCTGCCGTATATCATATCGCGTAAGCGATATATCATTTCTATAATGCTATTTTTCATTTATAAATGCAAAAAAACCGTAAACATACCGTAAAAATCTTGTTTTTCTGTTTACTATCGGTTTTCGTTATGATATAATATATTGAAATAATCTGACGGAGGCACATATGGACGGCGAAAAAGACAAAATTACCGACTCTTCCACCAAAAAAGAAGAAAACATAACAAAATCCTCCGGCAAGGCGATCCGCAGTCACCTGTGGGCGTTTTTGCTCGTTGCGTTCGGCGTGGTGTTCTATCTTGCGCTGAACAATCTCGATTCGATCGGAACTTTTCTGTTAAATCTCGTTTCCGTACTCAGCCCGCTGTTCATCGGTGCGCTCATCGCTCTTATCCTCAACACTCCGATGTGCGCTATCGGGCAGTTTCTGACGTGGCTTTTTAAGAAGATCTTTTCGAAAAAGGACAAGGAGTACAAGCCGAACAAGCGCGGCATTGAAATAGCGTCGCTTTGTCTGACTATCCTTATCGCGCTGTTTATAATCTACATTGTTGTTTACTCAGTCGTTCCGCAGGTCATAGGCGCTGTTAAAACTCTGCTCGTGCAGGCGCAGGTCAAGCTCCCCGAATACATCTCAAAGCTCGACGAATACAGCGAATTCGGAATCAACACCGACACTCTCCGAAATATGATTGCCGGTATCGATTTCAATACGGTATTCTCTAAGCTCACCGACAACGCAGGCGGCATCATCGACACCGTCATTTCTGGCGCGTCGTCGATCATTTCCGGTGCGTTCACTGCCTTCACATCGGTTGTATTCGCCGTCTATCTGCTCGCAAACAAGCTCTGGCTCAGCGTACAGGCGAAAAAGCTGTTCTACGCGACAATGAAGAAGAAAACCGTCGAAAGAACTCTCTCGCTGTTCTCGACCGTCGGAGACACGTTCTCGAATTTCATCTCCGGTCAGTGTCTTGACGCGGTACTCCTCGGTCTTATGATGTTCGTCTCGATGTCTGTCTTCGGCTTCAGATATGCCCTGCCGATCTCCGCAATGATAACTGTCACCGCGATCATCCCGTACATCGGCGCATTCCTCGGCGGTGCGTTCGGCGCGGTCCTGATCGTCATGGATTCTCCGATGAAAGCACTGCTGTTCATCATTCTGTTCATCATCATCCAGCAGATCGACAACCACCTCGTTTATCCCCGTGTAGTCGGCGGCTCGGTCGGTCTTCCTCCGATATGGACGTTTGCGGCTGTCATAATCGGCGGCGCGCTGTTCGGTATCATCGGCATGGTGCTGTTCATCCCGTTCTTCTCCGTCGTATACACGATAATTGACGAAAATGTCGCAAAACGGCTCGCCGAACGCGGCATCACAGTCGAAGAACCCGACTACGACAGCGACGGATCACCGAAAAGAAAAACTTTGATTTCAGAAAAAATTTCCGCACTCGGCGAAAAAATCAAAGAAAGCGATCTCTTCAAAAAAACGTTCCGGTCCAAAGAGAAAAGGAACAGTAAAAAGCACTGATCCCGTTCATAAAGAATAGTATTCTTCCCCGTATCTTTCCGTAAAAAAGATGCGGGGATTTTTGTCTTTTTTTGAAAATAATATGAACAATTTGAAAGAAATTTCTTGACTTTTTTCCATAAATAATATATAATATCCCCGAAAGTTGTGTTATCGCATGACTTAAAATATTAATCGGAGGAACATCATGAAATTTTCCGCAAAACTTCTTTCTCTCATCCTCGCAGTTGTTATGATCTTCTCTCTCTGCACATTCATCAGTGCCGAAGAGTCCGAAGGCAAAACAATTACAATCCTCTACACGAACGATGTACATACATACATCGACAAGGATCTCGGCTACGCAAGCATCGCAGCTCTGAAGCAGTCCTTTGTTGACGCAGGCGAACAGGTTCTCCTCGTTGACGCAGGCGACCACATCCAGGGCACTGCATACGGCTCCATGGACAAGGGCGAAACGATCACCAAGCTCATGAACGCCGCTAAGTACGACGCCGCTACTCTCGGCAACCACGAATTCGACTACGAAATGGCCGGCACTCTTGCTACGATCGAAAGAGCTGAATTCCCGTACCTCTCCTGCAACTTCTATCACGAAGCTGACGGCGTTCGCGGTGAAAACGTTCTCGACAGCTACAAGGTATTCGAGTTTGACGGTAAGAAAGTAGCCATCATCGGTGTAACGACTCCCGAATCCTTCACAAAGTCCACACCCGCATACTTCATGGATGAAAACGGCAACTACATTTACGGTATTGCCGGCGGCGAAGACGGTGCTGCTCTCTATGCTGACGTTCAGGCTGCAATCGACGCAGCTAAGGCTGAAGCCGACATCGTTATCGGTCTCGGTCACCTCGGCGACGATCCCGCATCCAAGCCCTGGACTTCCGAAGAAGTTATCGCAAACACCACAGGTCTCAACGCATTCATCGACGGTCACTCTCACTCCACAAACGCTTACAAAGAAGTAGCCGACAAGGACGGCAACACTGTTGTTCTCACTCAGACAGGCGAATACTTCGGTTCTATCGGTAAGATGACGATCGCCGCTGACGGAAAGATCGCAACAGAACTCGTAACAGAATACGAAAGCTGCGACGAAGCTGTTAAGGCTATCGCAGACGCTTGGATCGCAAAGGTCGAAGAAGAACTCGGCACAGAGATCGCTGAATCCGAGATCAACTTCCGTATCGCTGACGAAGAAGGCAACCGTCTTATCCGTACATACGAAACAAACCTCGGCGACCTCAACGCAGACGCTTACTACTACTACTTCAACGAAATCGAAAACCTCGACTGTGACTTCGCTGTTATGAACGGCGGCGGTATCCGCGCAAACGTTGACGCTGGCGTATGGTCCTACAAGACAGCAAAGACAGTCAACACATTCGGCAACGTTATCTGCCTCGTAGAAGTTAAGGGTCAGGACGTTCTCGATATGCTCGAATTTGCAGCTCGTTTCACAAACGGCGCTGAAAACGGCGGCTTCCTCCACGTTGCAGGTATGACCTACGAAGTAGACACAACAGTTGAAAACACTGTAAAGACAGATGACAAGAACATCTGGCTCGAAGGTCCCGAAGCATACAGAGTAAAGAACGTCAAGATCTACAACAAGACAACAGGCGAATACGAAGCTCTCGATCTCGAAAAGACATACAACATGGCAGGCACAAACTACACGCTCCGCAACATGGGTGACGGCTTCAATATGCTCGGCAACACTGTTGTTATCAAGGACTATGTAGCAGTTGACTACCTCGCACTCTCCGCTTACTGCGCTTCCTTCAAGGATGTTGACGAAGACGGTCTTGCTGACATCGCTACAGCTAACAGCCCGCTCGCAGCATACGAAGGATACCTCCTCAACTACGAAAACCGCGACGGCGCCGGCAGAATCGTTCTTACAGAAGGCGCTGCTGAAGAAACTCCCGTTGAAGAACCCGTTGAAGAAGTAAAGACAACTTCTGTTCCTTACTGGTTCATTCTCGGAAACGTAAGAAAGATCGGCTATCCGCACATTGCAAAGCAGATCAAGAAATAATTTGAAAACAACCCGATAAGAAAAAGACCTGCGGTCAGTACCGTAGGTCTTTTTCTACGAAAAATAATGTCGAAAACCGCCCGAATAAACTCCCGAATGTATTGACATCGGCGCGGCAAAGTTGTATGATTGTTCTATGCGTAAAAATGCACTGTTTTGTATTTTCAAACAGTAAGATTCTATTATAAAAAGGCTACGATTATCCGGTAGGGGAATAATGAGTTTTCTTTCACGCTTCAATTCATCAAAAACAACTGACATGACCGTCGGCAACCCAACGACAACTATGCTGACGTTCGCTGTGCCGATCATGATAAGCCAGCTCTTTCAGCAGCTTTACAACACGGCTGACACTTACATCGTCGGTCAGTTTCTCGGCACAAACGCACTCTCTGCCGTCAGCTCGTCAGGTGCCTTGATCTTTTTGATGATCGGCTTCTTCAACGGTACTGCAACAGGTGCAGGCGTTGTCATATCGCGTTATTTTGGCGCAGGTGACGAAAAAAGAGTCTCGCGCTCCATTCACACGGACTTGGTTTTCGGTCTGATCTGCGGTATCGTGATGTCCGTTCTCGGCGCAGTCTTCACTCCGCTTCTTCTGAAGCTGATAAACGTCGACCCGGAGATCATGCCGGAAGCCGTCGAATACTTCCGCTACTACTTCTACGGCGGTCTTTTCCTCATAATGTACAACATCTGCTGCGGCATTATGAATGCTGTCGGTGACAGCCGCCGTCCGCTCTTTTATCTGATATTCTCTTCCCTGCTCAATATCGGACTTGACCTTTTGTTCGTCGGTGTATTCCGCTTTGGCGTATGGTCTGCCGCTTTTGCAACTGCCATTTCTCAGGCGGCAAGCGTGGTGCTGTGCTTTATTCATCTGATGAAAAAAGGGCACGTCTACACTGTTGAAGTGAAAAAGCTCTGCATCGACAAAAAGCTCCTGTGGGAGATAATCCGCTACGGTATCCCGTCCGGCATACAGAACTCCGTCATCGCAGTCGCAAACGTGATGATTCTCTCAAAGGTCAACGCTTTCGGCAAGTACGCGACCGGCGGAAACGGCATACACGCTAAAATCGAAGGCTTTGCCTTTATTCCGATAAACAGCTTCGCCGCCGCGATTTCGACCTTCATCAGTCAGAACCTCGGCGCGAAAAAGTACGACAGAGCAAAAAAAGGGGCGGCTATCGGTATTGCCTCAGCGAGCGTTATCGCCGAGTTGATCGGAGTTGTCTGCTTCATATTCTCGCGCAATTTCGTTTCGTTCTTTGACAGCACGCCGGAGATCGTGCGCTACGGAATGATGCAGGACCGCACCGTCACGCTGTTCTACTGCCTGCTCGCGTTCTCCCACGCAATAGCCGCAGTATGCAGAGGTGCCGGAAAAGCGTTCATCCCGATGCTCGTTATGCTCGGCGACTGGTGCGCGTTCCGTATCCTGTATATAGAAGTAGTAACACATCTGACGAGCGACATTCGCTTTATTTACATGGCGTACCCTATCACATGGGCGATAAGCTCCGTGATATTCCTCGTTTACTTCCTTAAATCCGACTGGATCCACGGCTTTGAAGGCGCGCAGAACCACGGCGGACTCCTGAAGCCTCTGCCGAAGCTTCGCAAGCACTGATCAAAACTACAATTAAAGGTATCATTATGAACAAGGATCTGACCGTCGGAAATCCGTCTTCTGTACTGTGGAGGTTCTGTCTTCCGCTGTTCGGGAGCGTGATTTTTCAACAATTATACAATCTGGCAGACAGCTTTGTGGCAGGCAAATTCGTCGGCGAAAATGCCCTTGCCGCTGTCGGAAACAGCTACGAGATCACACTCATCTATATCGCATTCGCCTTCGGCTGTAATATCGGCTGTTCGGTCACTGTCTCACGCTATTTCGGCTCAAAGGAATACGGCAAGCTCAAAACCGCCGTCACGACTTCGCTGATCACTGCCGCCGCTCTTTGCGCCGTTCTTATGTCGCTCGGATTCGTCTTCGGCGACGGACTGCTCCGGCTTATCGAGACGCCGACAGAGATCTTCGACGATTCCGCGCTATACCTGCGGATATACATACTCGGTTTGCCGTTCGTTCTCTTCTACAACGTTTCAAACGGCATATTCTCCGCGCTCGGCGACTCAAAAACGCCGTTTATCTTCCTTGCCTGCTCGTCGCTTTCAAACATCGGGCTTGACATCCTGTTCGTAACGGTGCTGTCTTCATGGTTTCCGAGCGGTGTAGCGGCTGTCGCGTGGGCTACGTTCATCTGCCAGGGGATAAGCTGTATCCTCGCGCTGTTTTTCGTATTCCTGCGGCTAAGGGGGATCAAGTCGGAGAGATCCGCGCTTTTTTCGTTCCCGATCCTTCGTGAGATCGCCGCTGTCGCAGTACCGAGCACTATCCAGCAGAGCTTTATCTCCGTCGGGAACATCATAATACAGAGCGTCATAAACACCTTCGGCACGGGCGTTATCGCAGGTTATGCGGCGGCGGTGAAGCTGAACAACCTTGTCATAACGTCGTTCACCACGCTTGCGAACGGGATCTCGAACTACACGGCGCAGAATCTCGGTGCCGGCAAGCTCAGTCGTATTCCCGACGGTCACAAGGCAGGCTTGAAGCTCGTTTGGCTTCTCTGCGTGCCGTTCACGCTCGTTTATTTCTTCCTCGGAAAATATCTTGTGATGTTCTTCCTCAAGGATCCGCAGACAGACGCGCTTGAGAGCGGAATAATGTTTCTGCGTATTCTGTCGCCGTTCTATCTCATCATTTCGGCAAAGCTCGTCTCTGACGGAATCCTGCGCGGTTCAAAAATGATGAAGCAGTTTATGGCAGGGACATTCACGGATCTCATTCTGCGCGTTTTTCTCGCGGAACTGCTTTCAAAAACAGTCCTCGGCTCAGTCGGGATATGGCTGTCGTGGCCGCTCGGCTGGATAGTCGCCGCCGTGATGTCGTACCTCTTCTACCGTCGCGGTGTGTGGTACAAACAAAAACTATAAATCAAAACAACACGCGGTCTATCCGCCTTATATGGAAGAAAGCTGTCATTATATATCGTGACAGAGAGAAAGTGCTTGAAAGCTGATTTTTCACTCCCTCCGGCTTACTTCGTAAGTCACCTCCCTCAAAGAGGGATGCTATAAACTTATCTGAAAACAAAACAACGGAAGCCGTAAGAAACACAGTTTCCGTTGTTTTTTTGAGGACATCTCGCTGACGATGTTAAACTAATAGCCTCCCTTGTGTAAAGGGAGGTGGCACGACTTGTCGTGACGGAAGGATTGTTGCCTATCATCAACTATTTCATAAAAACAACGGAAGCCGTAAGAAACACGGTTTCCGTTGTTGTTTTTTGATTTATCAGAGCTTTTCGATTATCGCCATTTCGGCATCGATAAGGTGCTGGTCGGCGTCGTCGGTGAGCGAGAACGCTTCCCCTGCGATGAACGACTTTACTTCGTAACCGCCTTTTGCGATAGCGTCCTTCGTCGGGAAGTAACCGCACGATCCGTTTGAATTTGACATACAGAGCGTATAAGCATACGGGCTGTACTGTCTCAGTCTGAGCTGTATCTCGGAGAAGAACTCATACGGAAGCGGCACAAAGAGGAGCGGGCCTACCGAAAATACCGTCTGACGGAACGTGAAGCATTCCGGCTTCGGGATATGCTTGTCGTACACTTCCTTAACGTCGAGCATGTGCTGATATTCGAGGAAGAAAATATTGATAAGCTCTTCGGGGTGCTTGACCTTTGCGATCTCCGCTTCACAGTATTCGAGAGACGGCAGATCGCGGTACGGCAGCTTTACGTCATCTGCGGCGAGCTTTATTTCGGTGTCGTCGCGGAAGTCCTTGATCTTACGCCATGCGTCGATCGCGTCACGGCTCGCTATTCCGCCAAGCTCCATGACGTAGTCCATACCGCCTCCGGTCCAACCGTTCGTTATACGCGGCCCTACGTCGCCCTCAGCAGCATTGATGAAGAACGACGGTGCGCCCGACAGCTCTTCGAGTCTGTCAAGCATTACGCCGTACCAGTCGCGCGTGATCTCGGTCGTACAGCCGCACGCCGTGCCGTGGCATCCGTAGTGAACGATATTGAAGAGCGGCTTTCCGTCGCTTATCTTCTTGAAAACGATAACGGTCATCGTCGGGTCAAACGGTCCCCACGGATTCTGTCCGAGAACAACATCACCGTTGCGCTCGACCATGCGTCTGTTCATTCCGACGCGGCTTTCGGTCGTGCCTATGCCGATCTTCACTTCAACAAGCTCTGCACAAGCCGCTTTTGCCGCTTTGATCGCTTTCGGCTTCATGATCCCGTCCGCATACTTGTGGTCGATCTCGCCCCATCCCTTTTCTCCGCCAACGTTCGGTCCGGAGTGGGTGTGCGTCGCGTGGAGAACGATATTGTCGTAGTCTATACCCGTCTCTGCGGACAGCTTTGTCCGTATCTCGTGCGTCAGATCGTTCGAGATCAGGCAGAGATCAAAGTCGAGAAGCAGAATTATTATCCCGTTTCTCTCAAAGCAAGCCGCCGAGACCTTCAGCGGATCGTGGAGCGACTCGCTGAAATTGTCGGGTTTATATCCGTACAGCGCGGTTCCTATCTCGGGAGTGATGTCCTCCCTTGCAAAACCGGCTTTAAGATGTTCGTGTTCCATTATTCTCTCCGGTCAAATCAGAAATCCTTTACGGCTTCTCTGCACTTTGCGGCGATCTCTTCGAGTTCCTCGTCTGTCATATCGTACTTCGTGTAGAGGTACGCCGTTCTCGACAGATATTCGAGCGTCTTCGGGCAGGAATCCTTTGTGAGATTCTTGTGCAGTCTCTTGTTTGCCTTGAAGAGGTACGGGTTCATTGCGTCGCAGTGAGCACCGCGCTTCTCAAGCATGGGAGTCCAGTTGATATATACGTGCTTGTCGGTGTCGTACGGTCTGTTCGTGTTCATTCTCTCTGCGAAGAGCTTTGCCTGCTCTGCGGTGTCGAAGAAGAACGGGATCGTTGTACCGCAGTCGCCGTCTTCGTCATTCGAGCGGTTGAACTTGATCTTCGGCTCGTCTGCGAGAAGCTCTTTGAGTTTCTTCTTGTGTCCTCTGATGTGAGAGAGGATGTCGTCGAGTCTCGTGAGTTGTACTCTGAGGATAGCGCCGACGATCTCGTTTGCTCTCATGTTCGTGCCGGAGAAGAGCGGCTCGGTGATCGGCTGTTCATAAGACCAGAATGCGGAACCGCAGTCGTGGTAAATGATAGCTCTCTCGAACATCTTGATGTCGTTTGTGACGAGCGCACCGCCCTCACCTGCGGTAAGGATCTTGAAGTAGTTGAACGAGAATGCGCCGAAGTTGCCGAATGTACCGAGGTACTTGCCGTCGAACTGTCCGCCGCACGCCTGGCAAGCGTCTTCTACGAGGTAGAGGTTATGCTTGTCGGCGATTTCTTTGAGTCTCTTCATATTGCACGGGAAGCCGGCGATATGTACGGGAATGATAGCCTTTGTGTACTTCGAGATCTTCTTTTCAACGTCGTCGGGGTCCATTGTAAGGGATTCGTCGATCTCGCATACTACCGGGATAGCGCCGACTGCGAGAACTGCGATAGCCGTTGCGATGAACGTGTAACCGGGAACGATTACTTCCATACCGGGTCCGATGCCGAGTGCGGCAAGAGATGCGGCAAGTGCGTGAGTACCGCTCGAAAGCTCAAGGCAGTGCTCTGCGCCGATCTTTTTCTTGAATTCGTCTTCAAACTGGATAACTTCGCGTCTTGTGTCGTTGATACGGAACAGTACTCCGCTCATTATGGCGTTCGACGCCGCTTCACATTCTTCTTTTCCGATTTTGAACATGGTTATATTTCCTTTCGGGTAATAAATTTTTTTAATGATTTACAGAAATAATGCCTCTCTTCACGGACTTTCCCGTTCCCGATCATTCATTATTCATTATTCATTTTTCATTAAATCTCTTACAGCTCTATCCAGCGCTTTTCCTCGGACGACTTCACTATCGCTTCGGTGAGCTTTACGATGTATGCCGCGTCCTCAAGGGAAGCGAACTGCGGCTTATACGATCTGTCTGAGCGGAGATATTCGTAGAACGCGCGGATGTTGCCGCAGAATGCGTCGTTCCAGCCTTCCGGATGCCCTTTTGCAAGTGCGGTGCAAGAACGTATCTCGGGATCGATCGCGTTCGGGTTGCGGATTATGTAACGGTTGTCGTCGTTGCGGAAGCCCATCCACAGGCGGTCGTTCTCCTCCTGATTCCAGCGCATCGATGCCTTGGAGCCGTTTATCTCGATGCCGAAGCAGCAACCGTGACCTGCGCTGACCTGCGAAACGTGGAACACGCCCGTTGCGCCGCCGGAGAGCTTGAAGAGTACAGCCGCATAGTCTTCGGTCTCGATCTTGCGAAGCTCGTAGTCATCGGAGACGTTATCGGTGAACGTTGTAGCCGCTTTCTTCGGTTTCTTGCGGTAGGGGATAGTCGTCACGAGATCAGCCATAACTGCGGTGATTTTCTGCCCTGTGATGTGCTGTACGGCGTCCATCCAGTGCGAGCCGATGTCAGCGACTGTGTTTGCTTTTCCTGAGAATTCTTTCTCAAGCCGCCAGTTGTAGTCTGTGTCGTACATGAGGTGATCCTGCTGGTACGCGCCGGACGCGATGAAAACCTTGCCTATCTCGCCTTTTTCTACTCTGCGGCGCATTTCCTGCACCATCGGATTCATACGGTAGTTGAAATTTACTGCCGTAACGATCTCGGGATGTTCTGCGGCGATTCTCAGAAGCTCTTCCGCTTCGCTGTAGTCGCGTGCGAGCGGTTTTTCGCTGAAGAGGTGTTTGCCGCCCTCGATGATCTTTTTATTGAGTGACATATGAAGGTGGTTCGGGGTGCAGTTATGGATAACGTCGATCGATTTGTCGTTGATGAGTTCGTCTACAGACGAATACGCCTTGATACCGAACTGCTCGGCTTTCTGTGCGGCGCTTTCGGTGTTTGCGTCTGCAACTGCGACAAGCTCAACTCCCGGGATACGGCGAACTGCGTCGATATGGCTGACGCCGATATAGCCGAGTCCGAGAATACCTACTCTGAATCTCTGCATAAAATATACCGTCCAATCTTTATAATTATAACAATTTTATCTTAACATATATAATAACACATTACCAAAAAAAATGCAACTGATATTTGCGCATATTCGTAGAAAAAGGCGATTTTTCTCTGATTTTTTCTTCGATAAAGTTTTTTCAACCACAACACATGGAGGAAGGTAGAAAACGTCTGCGACGTTTTCAAATTGTATTATTTGTCCTGCGCGGACGGCGGACAAGAGCGTGATTCGACGCTCTTGTCAATCACCGAACCAAAGAGGGGCAAGGTGCAAGCACATTTCCCCTCTTTGGAAACACCCCTTTGTCACAAAGCGACTGCGACGGTGAAGAGGATTTAGATCGTTAATAATAGCGCGCTGACGCTCATTACAAAGTAATAGTGAATAAGTAATAAGTAGACAGAGCGAACGAAAGTTTTGCATTTACTTTACAACAAAGGGGTTCAACCGAGATGCGGAGCATCTCGACGACTTCGTTTACGAAGTCGGTAGGCGTGAATAGAGCGAAGCGACCTTCCCCCTAAGTCGTGTGAATTCACAAAGAGTCCGCGAAAGTGACTCACCGAGATGCGGAGCATCTCGTCGGTTTCGACGAAGTCGAATACCGGTTGTGCAGCCCCACGCGCAGTGGAAGAAAACAATTTGAAAACGTCGAAGACGTTTTCTTCCTTTCGCCTATATAAAGCATGTGCAAATCCGGCGGCGGGAGATGAACCCCCGCCCTACGATTAAAAGGTGTGGTGTCGCGCACCGCTGTGATGTTAAGATTGAATTTTGAAAACGCAAAACGTTTTCTTCCTTTTCCTTGACTTCTCTCCCCTCCTGTGATATACTTATCTTAGCAAATAATGCAAATTATTTTTTACAATAAAAGGAGAATACATCATGTCACAGTTCAAGTTTTCCGTAGGTCCGTGGAACGTTCACACAGGAGCAGATTCTTACGGTCCCGAAACAAGAAAGCCGATCGACCTCGAAACAAAATTCGCTAAGTTTGCTGAGCTCGGTTTCTCCGCCGTTCAGTTCCACGACGACGACGCCGTTCCGAACATCAACGACTACACCGAAGAAGAAATTAAGGCAAAAGCACGCGAAGTAAAAGCCCTCCTCGACAAGTACAACCTCAGGGCAGAATTTGTTGCTCCGCGTCTCTGGATGGATCCCCACACCGTTGACGGCGGCTTCATGAGCACGAGAAAAGAAGACAGAGAATACGCTATGTGGAGAGCTTACCGCTCTATCGACATCGCAAAAGAACTCGGCACTGACCTCATCGTTCTCTGGCTCGCACGCGAAGGTACGCTCTGCGCTGAATCGAAGTCACCGGTATGGGCAACCAAGATGCTCGTAGAAGCTATCAACAAGATGCTCGAATACGACAAGAACATCCGCGTCTGCATCGAGCCGAAGCCGAATGAACCTATCGACAAGTCGATCTGCGGCACAATGGGCCACGTTATGGCTGTCTCCGCCGCTACTATCGACCCGAAGAGAGTTGGCGGCAACCTCGAATCCGCTCACGCTATGCTCGCAGGTCTTGACGCTGCTCACGAAATCGGCTTTGCAATGGCATTCGACAAGCTGTTCACCGTTCACCTCAACGACCAGAACGGTCTGAAGTTCGACGAAGACAAGTCGTTCGGCGTTGAAAACCTCCGTTCCGCATTTAACCAGGTCAAGGTCCTCGTTGAGAACAATTACGGTTCAAAGGGCGAGTACGTCGGTCTTGACGTAAAGGCTATGAGAACCACATCCGACGAAGACAGCTACGAACATCTGAGAAACTCCCTCGCTATCTTCAAGGCACTCGAAGAAAAGGTTAAACGTTACGACTACGACTACGCGAACAAGCTCATCGCAGAGATGAAGTTCGAGCAGCTCGAAATGTACACGATGAACCTCATAATGGGTATCGACAAATAAGAAATGGCTGAAAAATACACGAAGATCTACCCCGGCAAGGTCTGGCTCGACACCGACGGAAAGCGCATCCAGGCTCACGGCGGCTCGATCATGTATCTTGACGGAGTGTACTACCTCTACGGCGAGAACAAGGAAAAGACGACCGGACTTGACGGGATATGGCACATGGGTGTGCGCTGCTATTCGTCGCGTGACCTCATGAACTGGAAGGACGAAGGCGTTATCATTCCGCCCGTCGTCACCGACGATCCGCAGTCTTCCCTCTCTCCGTACAGCTACGTCGACCGTCCGCACATCATCTACAACAGAACGACGAAGAAATTCGTCTGCTGGCTGAAAATCATGGGCAAGGACGGCGTGCAGACGTTCACGGTCATGCAGTCTGACAGACTTCTCGGCGGATACGAAAAAGTCCGCGAGGGGCTGAAACCGTTCGGATTCGGTAACGGCGCGGGAGACTTCGACCTCGTTGTAGGAGAAGATGGCAAGGCGTACTGGTACTTCGAGCGAGTCCACAGCGAGCTGATATGCGCCGATCTCACCGACGACTACACGAACGTCACCGGCTATTATTCGACGCATTTTCCGCACCACGAAGGTCCTCCGTTTGTGAGAGAAGCACCGGCTCACTTCGAGCGGCACCACAAGCACTATCTCATCACGAGCGGCACGACAGCGTACTTCCCGAATCCGTCTGAGGCGGCAGTCGCAGGCACATATCACGGTCCGTTCACGGTGCTCGGTGACCCGCACGTCGGAGACGACAGTCACACGTCGTTCCACAGTCAGGTCTCGAGTGTGTTCAAAGTGCCGGGCAAAAAGGATCTGTACATCGCGCTTGCAGACCGCTGGCTTGTCGAAGACATGGACGTGAAGTACGAGACGATCCGTGACACGTTCGCGCTCAACTCCGAAGGACGGCACGCAGAAGCCGCAAAGCTATGCGAGGGCATAAATATGTCCGTCTCGCGCAACACGTCGATAGCCGACTACGTCTGGCTTCCTATCAAATGGAACGGCGACAGACCGGAGATACACTGGGTCGACGAATGGTCACCCGACGATTACGAATAAAGAATAAAAGACACTCTCAAGCGCGAGAGTGTCTTTTGTTGTTTTCCTGATATTTTTATCAACGGAATATCCGTCCCGTTATCTCAGCGAATCCGAATACGATACGAATCTGCCGTACTGATTGCTTTCGGAATAAGCAATTGTGACCGCTATGCTTTCGTCTGCAAGTTCAGGACCGTACCACAGGGTTGTCCGCTGTATCGGATCGTAAGCCTCTACATACGTTTCCCCGTCCCGCTCAACCTTCCAAAGCATAAAATCTTCAGCCATCATTTTCTCAACATCGGAAAGATACGGCTGTACTTCTTCTGCGTAATTCACACTTTTAAGGCGGCCGTAGTAAAATGTTACCGTTCCGTCACCGTTGTCGACATAGCGCGAAAAAGCGATGTTTTTGTAAGGGCTGGAGCCGCCCACTCCACCTACAAAGTGTACCGTAACAGTATTTGTCGACGGGTGATAGACAGTGGAATACTGGTCTTCCGGGAAGCAGCGTTCGAGCAGCGAAACCGTGAAATAGTCGGAGGGGAAAGCGAACAGCGCATTGACACGCTGGATGTACTGTTCGGCGGGAATTTCAAATACTGCCATAATGTCGATGGGGAAACCGTTCTCATAATACGGGATAATGTCGTATAACATTTTGGTTTCCAAATTCTTTTTCGACCATTCAAAATCAATGATTTCATCCGAGCCGATACGCATTTCATCAATAGCGGCGGGGTCAATAGTGCCTGCCGTTGTGTTTTCACCGAGCTTTGTATAGAGACGGTAAACCATCATTATCGTCTGCTCGGTCGTGAGTGTGCTCTCGGGAGAGAAAGTTGTCGCCGACGTTCCCTTTACGATGCCCGCATATACAGGCCAGCCGAGCTCACCCTTGCACCAATGCTCTGCTGTGTCGGCAAAAGTGACGAGGGAATCATATCCCGTTGTTGTTATGCCGCAGAGCTTTGCGACACGATTTACGATCGCCGCCATTTCACATCTTTTCAGAGTGTTATTCGGATTGAACATATACGTTCCGTTGTTCTGCTTATATCCGTTGATTATTCCGAGATTTGCAGCATTAAGAACGTCAGAATCAGTTGTGTCGGTAAACTTCGCCGACGAAGAATTAGGTGCTTTTCCGTAAACCATATCGAGAAGTTTTGAAAGAATCTTCGAAAGATCAGCTCTCGAAATGCCCTTTGTATAATTCTGCTGTACTGCATCGGGGACAAGACCTGATGAAATCGCCGCGTTTACCTCATCAGCAGCCCATGCAGACGGCTGCTCTTTTGCTGAGACAAAACAAGCAAGAGACAAAAGCATTGCCAAAGATAAAACCACAGATAAAACTCTTTTCATAACATACTCCTTTGAAATAATTGAATGATAATACGCGATGTATACTATACTTTTAATATTATTATCATTATTATAGTCACAATCACGACTATTATCAAGTGGGTGACTATAAACTACAATAATTTTCAGAGAAAATTGTTGAAAAAAGTCGAAAGGGGTACGTTATGATAAGTTACGAACCGTTCTGGCGGACATTGCGTGAAAAAAACGAATCGACGTATACTCTGATAAACAAATACCGAATCAGCAGTGCGACAATAGACCGTCTGAGAAACAATAAAGGGATCAGCACACTGACAATAAACGATCTGTGCCGGATACTGCATTGCAAGGTAGAGGATATAATTGAGTATAAAGAAAGCGACAACGAGTACAAGCTATAAAACCGCTTGGTGAGCTTAATGCTACCGACGCGGTTTTTTGTATTGCATTTTTTTGATTGCTATGATATAATAATTCGTATATTTTTGTTTATCCCCCCCTCGGAGCACTCTATGGAACTACTAAAAAAAATCATCGTTTGTTTTATCGCAGGAGCAGGTGCAGGCATCGGCACGGGATTTGCCGGAATGAGTGCCGCCGCCGTCATCGGGCCCATGCTTTATGCTTTTCTTGACATAGATTCTTACGCCGCTATCAGTATCGGACTTGCAAGCGATGTCCTCGCAAGTGCTGTCAGTGCGCTGATCTACAGAAAAAACAAAAACATCGACATAAAAAACGGCTTTGTTCTGCTTGTGACCGTCCTGTTTTTCACAGTAGTCGGCAGTTTTGCTTCAAGCTACATCCCGAACCACACTATGGGCGGTTTCTCGATGGTCATGCCCATTATTCTCGGACTCAAATTCATCATAAAACCCGTTCTGACGACGAAAGAAAATATGCTCTCGATGCCGAAAAAAGAGAAGATCCTGAAATCCGTTCTCGGCGGAAGCGCTATCGGTTTCATCTGCGGCTTCGTGGGTGCAGGCGGCGGAATGATGATGCTTCTCGTTCTCACTTCCCTGCTTGGCTATGAGCTGAAAACCGCGGTCGGCACAAGCGTTTTCGTTATGGCGTTCACTGCTCTTACAGGCTCGGTCAGCCGCTTTGCGATAGACGGGCTTCCCGACTGGCAGGTGCTTGTCATGTGCGTATGCTTTACATTCCTTTGGGCGAGAATAGCCGCAGTCATCGCCAATCGCTCAAAGCCGAAAAAACTCAGCCGCGTCACGGGAATTATACTGATCGTACTCGGCATTTCGGTGCTGTCGTTCAATTATCTTATCAAAAAAGCATAATCGGAGTGCAAAATGGATCTCACTGAAAAACAGCTATCAGACGAAATAATTTTTGACGGAAAAGTCCTCCACGTCCGCCGCGACGAAATTCTTATGCCGAACGGCGTTAAGTCGGTCAGAGAATACATCCGCCACAACGGCGCCGTAGCAGTCGTGCCGATAACAGACGACGGAAAAGTCGTGCTTGAGCGGCAGTACAGGTACGCTGTCGGGCAGGTGATGATCGAGATCCCGGCAGGAAAACTCGAAATCGGGGAAGACGACCTCAAAGCCGCCGCGCTCCGTGAGCTGAAAGAAGAAACCGGTGCCGTGCCGCGCGAAATGTACGATCTCGGCGACTACTACGGTTCTCCCGCGATACTCTCGGAGCGTATACGGATGTTTCTCGCCGTCGGACTTGAGTTCGGGGAGCAGAAATTCGACGAAGACGAGCTTCTCGAAGTCTTCACCGTTCCGCTTGAAGACGCAGTACGCGACGTACTTGACGGAAAGATCACGGACGGCAAAACACAGGCAGGAATACTGCGCGCATATATGATGAAAATGAAGAATGAATAATGAAGAATAACATGAAAGTCGACATAAACGCACTTAATGATTCACTCACGCTTGACGAGCAGATCGGGCAGATGATGTGCATTGATTTCGATTCGCACAACATCGAAAAAGTGACCGAGCTTGCACGCGAAACGAAAGCCGGCACGTTTTTTGTCGCCAACAATACTCCCGAACACATCAGGACTGCGACGGAGATAATAAACTCGAACACGCGCATCCCTGCGATGATCGCGGCTGACATCGAGTGCGGTCCCGGGCATATTCTCGCCGGAGAAGTGAAAGTCACGAATCCTATGTCGTGGGGTGCGGCGAACGACGAAACGCTCGTCTACAAAGCGCACGTTGCAACGGGAGAAAGATGCCGCGAAATGGGCGTACACTGGTCGTTCGCGCCGATCTGCGACATAAACTACAATCCCGACAACCCCGTGACGAACGTGCGTGCGGTGTCGGATATTCCCGAACGTGTGGCTCGGATATGCGGCGCGGCAATCGACGGTATGCAGGAAAACGGCATGGTCATGGCTGGGTGCAAGCACTTTCCGGGCGACGGAATGGACGACAGAAACCAGCACCTTTGCACGACTGTCAATTCCCTCTCACGCGACGAATGGATGCACACCTACGGCTACGTTTACAAGGAAATGTTCCGGCACGGCGCGGCGTCGGTCATGGTCGGACATATCGCGCTCCCTGCATTCGACGAAAAGGAAAACGACTGGGCAGGCTACCGTCCCGGCACGCTGAGCTACAACATCATTACGAAACTCTTAAAAGGCACTCTCGGCTTTGAGGGGTGCGTCGTTTCGGATGCGCTCTGCATGGTCGGCGCTTGCTCGATAGTGCCGCAGGACAGGCTCGCCGTCGAGTTCGTCAAAGCAGGAGGAGATATGCTTCTCTTCCCGAATGCCGACTATTTCCGCCAGATAAAAGCGGCTGTGGAGTCGGGCGAAATACCGCCCGAAAGAATCCGCGACGCAGTAACGCGAGTGTTGAAGCTAAAAGAGCGCGCGCGGCTGTTTGAAGATCAGTCGGCAGTGCTCGCGGACATCACGCACAAATACGATCTCGCGGAAACGGCACAGGCGATCGCCGACAAGTCGATCACACTGATACGGAACTACGGTGGCACCCTCCCATTAAAACTCAAAAAAGGCGCGAAGATACTGCTTCTCAACATCAAGCGTTCTCCGGAACCGGAGACGATCTTCTATTCATGCGATCTCGACATTATCAAAAAAGAGCTTGAAGCGCGCGGATACGAGGTCGAAGCTATCTCAAACGCCTCTCGCTCGGATTTTGCTTCCCGCCTCGACATATTCGACGCGGTGCTCATCAACTGCAAGCTCTCCTCTCAGGACTATCCGGGCGGCTCGCTCAGAATAGGCTTCGAGCACATTTCACCGTTCTGGCGTGGAGCAGTATTACAGCATCCGAGAGTGATCTTCACTTCGTTCGGCGATCCGTACAAGATACACGATTTTCCGTATCTGAAGACGTACATCAATGCGTATTCATGCTCCCCTGCGACACAAAGGGCGTTCGTTAAGGCACTCTTCGGCGAGATCCCGTTCATGGGAAAGTCGCCGGTGTCGTTCCCGCCATACTTTAACGCAGAGGTATGATAAATGAATGATTTTGCCATTCACGAAGCCGAGCTTACAGGCGCGCTCACAGACCTGCTTATGGGAGTAGTGATAGTGCCTCTTCTTATCATCCTTTGTTTAAGGAACACTCCGCAAAACCGCACGAAGTTTTGGTCTGTTATGTTTTTTTCGACTCTTTGCGGCTCGTGTTTTCTCGGGTATCTCGTGCACAACGTCTACACCGAAGGAATGCCTAACTTTATCATCTGGTCGATTCTGCTTCCGCTGATGTATGAGACTTTCGCGGCTTTCTTCCTCTTTGCGCTCGCCCTTATCACAAACGGAGCTAAGCCAACACCGCTTTACGTAATTCTTGCCGAAGCATACGTCGCGTGCGCGTTCGTATTTTCGCTTTTTGTTTCACCGCCTTACAACGGCACACATATAAAAATTCTCGTGATCTCCAGCGGAATTCTTGCGCTGACGGGTTTTGCGGCGATCCTCGTTGATTCTTTCAAAAAAGGAAGAATCGGCGAAAGAATCATAGTCGCGTCGCTCGTTTTTCTGCTTCCCGCCGCATATCTGCAAATCAAGCGCACGGCTTTCGTAAGATTTATCTGGTGCTTCAACTACAACGGGCTTGCGCACATTCTGATAATGCTCGGAATTATTGCGGTGTTCGTCGGCACGATGTTCTCTCTGAAAAAGCGAAATGTACGCTGAACATAAAAAACGCTTTCCACTGTCTTCAAAAAGACCGGTGAAAAGCGTTATTTTTTATCCGATGACGATCTCGCAAGGGCTGTCGAAATCTCTGATTATCTCGTCCGCCGCCGGTACTGTAATTCTGCCGGATAGCGGATTCTTTATGCTGACGATAGGAGCTGTCAGTGTGGCATCGACCTCGCTCCTCTCGAACGAAAGATCAGTGTTCCGCATCTCGCAGTTGATGAGCCTGAGTCCCTTGCAGTAGCAGAGCGGCTGTGTGCCGTCGATGATGCAGTTTTCAAGCGTGAGATTTTCGGAATACCACGCGAGATACTCCCCTTTTATAACGGAATTTCTGATTGTCACGTTTTTCGCGTGCCAGAATGCGTCTTTGGTATTGAATTTGCACCCGTCGAACGTCGAATCCGTTATATACTGGAACGAATACTTCCCGTCAAGCGTCACTTTATCGAAGTGGAGAACATCCGAGCGCATCATGAAATACTCGCCCTTTACCGCAGTATCGGACATCGTGACGTTTTTGTTATACCAGCCGAACTCGGGAGAGATGATATCGCATCCGTCGATCACTATACCGGCGCATTCTCTGAGTGCCTTGATACCGTGAAGCACGGATTTTTTTATTTCTATCCTGTTCGTATACCATATTGCGGCGCGGCAGTTTTCGGTCATTTCGCACCCGGTCAGCTTTGCGTCTGTGTCATGCCAAAGCGGATAGCGGAGATTAAAGAAGCAGTTTTCCGCTTCGATATTTCTGCTTTCTTTCAGTGCGCTCTCGCCGTCAGCCGGTCCGTCGAATCGGCAATTAACTATTCTGACTCCGTCGCTTCCGTACAGTGCGCGTTCTGAGTCAAATGACTGATTTTCGATAATTTTCATGTGTATCACCAACAAAATTGAAGATTAAAACTATTATATCACCGAATCCCCAAAAATGCAACAAAAATCCCACCATATTTCAGGTGGGATTTTTCACTTATTTAAGACTTATTTCAGAGCTGTGTATGTTCTGTAGATCATCATGATGGTCTGCTCAACGGTGAGAGTGTTTTCGGGAGAGAACTGTGTTGCGCTTGTTCCCTTTACTATACCATTATGTACTGGCCAGCCGAGTTCCTTGCCACACCAGTGAGTTGCTGTATCAGCGAACTTGACTTCGCTGTCAAAGCCGTCAACTGTCTTGCCGCAGAGCTTTGCAACGCGGTTGATGATAGCCGCCATTTCAGCTCTTCTCAGAACGTTATCCGGAATGAACTTGAAAGTACCGTCGTTTTGTTTATATCCGTTGATGATACCGAGGTTTGCCACACGCAGAACGGTAGGATCGGTGGTATCTGTGAATGAGGCGTCACCCGTTACGGGATCGGTGCCGTAAACCTTGTCGATCAGCACTCCGAGCATCTTTGAAAGCTTTGCTCTCGATATGCCGTCGTTGTAATTTGTCTGAAGCTCTGCGGGAACAAGACCTGCGGCGATTGCGGCATCAACTTCCGCCTTTGCCCATGAAGACGGCTCTGTTCTCGGAGGTGTGATGACTCCGCCTCCTTCTGATGCGATCTGATCTATAGGTGTTTTGACCCCGTCGTCTCCCGGCACGGTTTGCTGTTCGGGAGTTGTCGCGCCGGATTTACCTACGAGCTTGATAGAGTTGCCGGTTTTGGTTTTGGCGTTAAGAGAAGAAGGAACGTAAATATCGTTTACTCGCGCGGCAGGAACTTCGCATCCCTTATCCTTGTCGAAGAAATTACCCCATTCAAGCCAGCCGGTATATCCGGATTCGTCGTCCTTATTGCCGTCGATTCTGAGCATTGAGAAAGACAGAACATCTCCGTCCTTTGCTTGTTCTTTTGTCGACATACCGAGCTGAGTGAACGGAAGCTCATATTTTGCGACCAATTCACTGCTCTTTTCATCAAAATACATGTTGCAGTTTACCATTATGCCTGCGCCGTATTCAATGAATGTATCGTCGTCAACGAAGAAAGTGAGAAGATAGCTGTATGTGTCTCTGAATGCGTTCGGATCGTCACAGAGTTCTGCGCTGTAGTGCGACATATCCATTATACCGTAAACAATATCAATCTGGAATCCGTCGCCTCTCACCGGGTCGACTGCACCTCTGACAAAGTTGTCAGGAGATGTGAAGCACAGGTACAGCGCACTGTCTGTCCATTTCATATATGCATCAAAGGAAAGAGTGCGGTCAGTCTCAACAGTCGTTTCGCCTCTGCCTTTCATATAGTCTGTGACAGCAGTGTTCGGAGATTTCGAATCGATATGGATAACAGGTTCACCCCACGTTGCATCGGGATATGCTCTTTCGCTCATATCCGGCGCAGTCGTTGTGTACTGAGCTTCTACAACTGTACCGAACGGTGCTTTTTCCTTCGCGGCATTCACCGGAATGATGAACATAGCGGCAAGCATAACGCTTACGAGAAGAACGGATAGTAGTTTTTTCATTTTTTCCTCCGTGTTACGGATAAACCGTAATGATAAAGATTGTGTTGAATATCATTCAACTACAGGTTAATTCTACACTACAACCAAAGTTTTTTCAAGAGTTTTCATGGCGGTAAAACAAACAAAAAAAATGATAAAGTTTTGTGCAAAAAAGAAAGTCCCGTCATGTTTCAGACGGGACTTTTCACTTATTTAAGACTTATTTAAGAGCTGTGTATGTTCTGTAGATCATCATAATGGTCTGTTCAACGGTGAGAGTGTTTTCGGGAGAGAACGTCGTTGCGCTTGTTCCCTTGACGATTCCGTTGTGTACGGGCCAGCCGAGCTCCTTGTTGCACCAGTGAGATGCTGTGTCGGAGAACTTAACTTCGCTGTCAAAGCCTTCAACTGTCTTGCCGCAGAGCTTTGCAACACGGTTGATGATTGCGGACATTTCGCTTCTCTTCAGTGTGTTATTCGGCTTGAAGTCCTTTGTTCCGCCTGCTGCATCGTATCCGTTGATGATACCGAGGTTAGCGGCTTTCAGAACGTCTGC
>JAZUKN010000096.1:0-1814 GCA_045643285.1 Eubacteriales bacterium | reverse complement strand
GCACCTCACGAGTAACGCTTCGAGGTCTTTCTTCTCTCGTCGAACGGGACGGAGTTTTTCCGAAATTGCGTGAATCTCGCCGCGCAGTTTTTCGATTTCTCCGTCATCCTTGCAGTTGCGTATCTTGTTGTAAATCTTCTTCCGCCGCGCTTCTTCCGAGATGATCGTCTCTTCAAGTCGGTCGAGATAGCCGTCGACGTCTTCCTTGGAGTAGAGCTTTTCTCTGTCCATGAGGATCGCCTGACGTGACACCTGCCGCAAAAATCTGGTCGTTTCGATCATCTCCCATGTGATCGGCTCGTACCTCGGTGCGTCTATTTCTTCGGTGAGAAAGTCCGGTCCGCCGAGCAGCAGAACGACAATTTGAACGAGTATTATGAGCAGCGGAACGTCATCGAGACTCTTGTCAATCGCCTTTTCGCGTGACGGCTGACGGTAATATCCGTTCTCCTGCCGCTTTCGTTGGTAGTAAAAATCGTAGTCGGGCTTGCCGTTTTCGCGGTTGATCGAAAAGAATTCTTCGAGGTCGTAAACGTCGTACAGGCTTTCGCAGTGGTACATCCGCGTCCACTTTTCGTCGGTGATACGCTTGATTTTCGGGTACTTCCCGTCGAAGTTCGGGTCAAAATCGTACCCCTCGTCGTGCAGATAACGGAAGAAATCATCCCACGAGGTCGAGCGGAGACGTGCGTGGGTTATCGCTTTTCTCATCTCGGAGTACTTCGTCGGCTCACCGTTTTTCTCGCGCTCGCGTATCTTTCGCGGAGTTTTTCCGCGCGGTGTTTTGATGACTGACAGCCCGTATTCGCGGCAAAGTTCGTCAGAGGCTTCACGCATTCTGTAGTATTCTCCGATGTTTTCGTTGTACTTTTTTCCGTCAAGAAACGACGTCGCCGATAAACAAATATGATTATGCAGATGTGCGTGATCAAGATGGCTGGTGACGACGACCTGGTATCTGTCCGCCCACATTTTGCGCGCGA
Organism: Eubacteriales bacterium; assembly: GCA_045643285.1. GTDB lineage: Bacteria > Bacillota > Clostridia > Oscillospirales > CAG-272 > UMGS1696. The sequence continues at coordinate 831 of JAZUKN010000096.1, read as the reverse complement.
GCTTCACGCCGATCTCGTGACACTGCTCCGGTGTGACCTCGCCGGGCTTGAAACTTTGGTACGCATGGTACACCGTCACGCCGCCCGTTTTGCCGAATCGACGCGCCGTTTCTTTCATTGATTCAGCCGGATCGCCGGTGCAGTTGAGCGCTGTGATGTACAGTGTGCGCTCATGTTCGCGGTCGGAAGTCTTCTCGGGATCTGTCATATAGTGGAGCAGTCTGTGAAATTCATCGTACCGCTCGCCCGTCTTTTCGGGGTTCGTGATGTACGCGAGGACGGTCGAGATGTTGCCGTGTATCGGCCATATTTTAGTAGTCGCCATCGTACTCTTCTGCCTCGTAAATCGTGTCGAGCGGATCGGCGGAACAGTGCATGGCGTAGTAATTTTCGAGCAGATTCTCACCGTTTTCGGTGTAAAACCTGTCGGCGACCTCACGGAATTTGTCCGCACAGTTCTCGATCCGCGTGAGATATTTCGGAAAATCCGCACGGTAACCGTCACGTCTGTACGCATTGTTCATCCACAGCCAGATCGAATGAAGCTCGCTTCGCACCGCAAAATATTCCTCCGGCGGTATGGATTTGCAGTGAAGTTCCCCCGTGATCTGACGGATCAGCTCCGATACTGTGAGGTTTACAGACCGCGCGAGAGCTTCGATGTGCCGCTTTTCTTTCTCGGTTACGCGCACCTGAATGGCGACGGACCGCTCTCTGTGTGACGGTTTTCGCTTGGTTTTTGCTTCGTTTGGGTAGACCAAGTGTATCACTTCCTTAAATAATTTTGTCAAAAAAACTTCGCGTGGGGTTCATAGGGGAGTCGTCCCCTTG
>JAZUKN010000095.1:0-2412 GCA_045643285.1 Eubacteriales bacterium | reverse complement strand
GGTAATGATGAAATTGACCTTTGAGAAACCCTTTGCCTTGTACTGATCGATCAGCCACAGACAACGCTCGATGTGATTTGTTTCCGACAGGGAAATCATATCATCCCATGCGGGAGCGCCGGCATATCCTGTGATGCTGAGCGACGGGTTTTCCGTCGTGTATCCGTTTGAGAATGATGTGTAATTCATCTTGCTTGCCGTGATATATCCGCTGAGGATATTTGACAGATCGCCAAACGGATTGCCGGACTTGTCAACAGCGAAGTTGAACTGTGCGGATGCGGAAATCGGTCCGTCATCGGAGATGGCATATACCGTGAAATTACCCGCACCGTAGTTTGCATCGCTGTCAACGGAAACGGTGAGTTTGTTTCCGGAAAGCGTGTAGGATAATCCTTTTGATGCTTCGATAACGATTCTGTCCGTATGATTGGACGGCGAAACGGAAATGGTGAAGGTGATTTTATCGCCAACCTGCGCCCGAGTCCCCGAATACAGGATCCCGTAAATCGGATTTCCTTTCACACAGGGCTTCGGCTCATTTGAGGATTGGTATCCGGAGTATGCAATGGAAACTGTCTTGGCGTGAACTTGCTTCGGCTGTTCCTGCGGTTTCGGCTGTGTCTCTTCCGTTTTTGCGGTTTCGGTTTTACCGGTCTCGGCAGGTGTCTTATCGCCTGCGGGTTTATCCTGCTTGTCGGTTTTCTTTTCCCCCATCTTCTGCGTTTCCTGTGGTTTCGTTTCGGGCTTTTCGGTAACGGCTTCTGTCGTTTCAGACGGCTTTGTTTCGTCGGCTGTTGTTTCGGACGGCTCCGTTTCGGGAGATTCGGTGTCCGACACCTCCGACGGTTCCGTATCCGGTATATCGCTTGAAGCTTGGACCGTTTCCTCTGTCGTTTTGCTTTCCGCAGGAACAGTATCCGTATTGCGTGCGCAACCGGAAAAAAGCAGACAAAGCATTAAAAGGATGACGGTCAAAACTGTGATCTTGCGCATGGTTTCACTCCTTATGTTTTCGTTATCATTATTATATCATAAAATAATCAAAGTGTCAATAAACAACTGCAAGGAAATGAGAAATAAAATGAAAATTTCGAAAAAAGGCGTAACGCTTACCGAGCTTTTGATCGTGATTGGAATCATTTGCGTTTTGGCTGCGGTGATGATCCCGATATTTACGGGTGTATTGACAAAGACCAATGAACAGTCGGATGAAGTATCCGCCGGTCTTTACACATCCATCATGCAGCAATTCGCAAACGAAAAGGCGGGCGAAGCTCTCCTTTACCCCAATCTTTCCACCACGGGAACGGATGCCGAGTACAGTGTTCTTGCCGAAAAATCAGGTCAGGGAATGTTCCCCGGCTATAACATTCTGGAATATGACAATGACGATGATATCTATGCGGCGATCCGCCGTGAAGCTGTCATCGCTATCAAGGCATTTTCGGATGTCAAAACACTCGACGGCTATTATGTTCAGCCGCCGACTAAAGAGCATTATCAGTATGTCTACTATTATCTGACGGGGCGTGTAACAGTAGAGGACGAACGCTACAAAACCCCGGTGACCAAAAGATCACTTGATTCCGGCGTTGTCAATGTTGAGGATTATTGGGTATATCTGAGTCGTGACGGCGGCAGTGGCGAAGCACTTGCTAACGAAATAAACGGTACCGGCATGGTATTTATTCAGATCCGCCAGTACGGAACCGACAATCTTCTCGACGGTGTCAAGGTTACGCTTCGTATCGGTTCGGAAAGCAGAGTTGCGACAACCGGCGTAAACGGTACGGTCGGATTCTCCGATGTTTCGCTCGGTTCCGTCTTTGCGGAAGCGGAAAAGCTCGGTGCGATTTCATTCCCCGACAGCCGCTTCTACAATGAATCCGGATGTATCACAGTAAAGAACGGCGGATATATCGGCGATTCGGCATCCAATCCCTATGTGATTACTCTGAAAATGGGTTCTCTCGGTTCGATGGGCTTTTATAAGCGGACTCATACTTGGGACGGTTCAAGCTGGTCGGTCAGTGATGCGTATATCACTGACAATGTGCTGGTAACCAGTGCTTTTGCGGTCGATACCACAAGAACGGTCGGTGTTGCCAGAGCAGAAACCTATAATACCAATCTGTCGGTAACCTCCGGCAAACAAGAGCTCCTGACGACAGACGGCAAATTCCTGTTATACGGACCGTATAACCTGACGGTATCGGCAAGCGGATACCGGAATCATAACGAAAAGGTCACATCCGCCGTTTACGGTCTTGATAATCTCGCAGGAGATTACGCCGGTGCGACCTCTCCCTATGAATATCCGATCATTATGAAAAGACCGTCCGGCTCCGGCACGGTAACGGGTGTCATTACCTGGGAAAGAGCACAGCAGCCGCTTCAGGGAACGCCTAC
>JAZUKN010000094.1:0-2888 GCA_045643285.1 Eubacteriales bacterium | reverse complement strand
CACTATGAACACCGGAATGGCCGAAGTGGGATTCGGCGGCATGGGCGGCCTCACGGCTATCACGACACGCGCAAGCCTTTACCGCAAACAGGTGTCGGTGGGTTATGCTAACTCGAACAGGTCGTACAACAACCGCCTGATGGTCACGGCCTCCACCGGCATGATGGACGACGGATGGGCGTTCACCGTTTCGGCATCACGCAGATGGTCGCTCAAAGGCTATCAGGATGGTACTTGGTACGACGCTTACAGTTATTTCCTCACAGGAGAAAAAAAGATAAACGACAGACATTCTCTCGGATTCACCATCCTCGGAGCTCCTTCAAGCAGAGCCGGCGGCTCGCCTGTAGTTCAGGAATGTTACGACCTGCTTGACGATAACTACTATAACCCCAACTGGGGCTGGCAGACAGATACCGACGGGAGCCGCTTCAAACGCGCCGCGAGAGTCAGCAACTACCACCAGCCGATGTTCCAACTGCAGCATTATTTCAAGATAAACGACAAAATGCAGCTTAACACGACCGCATACTATTGGATGGGGCGCAGCGGAAGCACCTCACTCGAATGGAACGAAGGTCCCGACCCTCGCCCCGATTACTACCGCAACCTGCCGAGCTACTACCTCTACAAATTGGAAAGTGGTGCTGATGGTTACACTTGGGACGGCTATGAGGCTTATCTCAACGAATGGGTCAATAATTCCGACCTTCATCAAATCAACTGGGACGAACTCTACGCCGCCAACTCACGCCACCTCATGACAGTTCACGATGCCAACGGTATAACAGGAAACACCGTTACCGGACTCGCCTCAAAATACATCGTTGAAGAAAGACGCCAAGATAAGAATATGGGCGGCATCGCGACAAGCTTCAAATATGATGTGAACCCAAGACTGCATATCAACGCCGGATTGATGGGTAACGTATCGAAAACGAATTACTACAAGCTTATCGCCGACCTTCTCGGTGGCGACTATTACTTGGACATCGACAAATACGCCGACGGCGAGACTTTCATCGTCTCCGACGCACAACAGACGAACCTCCGCAATAAAAACCATATCGCACGCAAAGGCGATGTGTTCGGATACGACTACGTCGCTAATGTCAATAAGATTAACCTTTGGGCTCAGGCCAACTACATAATGAGCAGATTCGACGCATACTTAGCTGCACAAGGCGACTTCGTCAATATGTACCGCAAAGGCAATTATGAAAACGGCCATTTCCAAGGCGACCTCTCCTACGGCGATTCCGAAAAACTTAACTTCCTCACTTTCGGCGTGAAAAGTGGTACACACTACGCCATCGACGGACGTAATTATCTTTTCGCAAACATCGCCTACAGACATCAGGCCCCCGATTTCAGAAGCGCATTCGTCTCTCCGAAAGTCAGAAATACGGTTGTCGATAACCTCACGACGGAAAAACTTTTCACCGTTGACGGCGGCTACGAACTCCGCGCTCCTAATGTCAAAGCACGCGTCAGTTATTACTTGGTCAACAGCAGCGACATGAACTGGAACCGCAGCTTCTACTACGAGGAAAAAGGCGTCTTCGTCAACTACCTCATGAACGACATCAAGAAACTCGCACACGGCGTGGAAGTCGGCGCAGACCTCAAAATGACTCCGACCCTCACCGCACAGTTCGCCGGCTCGATAGGGGAAGAGTTCTACACAAACAACCCGCGCGTCAACGTGTATGAAGACAACAACGCCGAGCCTATTTATCAGAATGAGAAGGTTTATCTTAAAAACTATTACGTTGGTGAGATGCCGCAGACTGTCGGCTCTCTCGGACTGAAATACAACGCGCCCAAAAACTGGTGGATAAGCCTTAACGGAAACTACTTCGGACGTTACTATATGGCCGTCAACCCGTGCAACCACACGGCAAGCGCGATGGCAGGCCTTTACGAGGGCGACGCACGCATCGACCAACTCCTCGAACAGAAAAAACTCGACGATGCCTTCACTCTCGACTTCTACGGTGGAATATCATGGCATATAAAAGACTATTACTTCCTTCTTAACGTCAGCATCAACAACCTCCTCAACAAGAAGGACATCACACTCTACGGCTATGAACAGTTGAGAAGCGACTACGCCGAGCCGGAACGCTTCCCCGAGAAATATTCCTATCTCTACGGAATCAACTATTTCATAAGTTTAACCATAAGACGATAACTGAAAACCGTAATTAAAGTCTAACATTAAAATCGAAAAATATGAAGAAGTTCAGATATATAGTGATGGCGGTTACGGCGGCGGTCGTACTCGCATTTGTGTCGTGCAAGAAAGACAACGAAAAGCCATCTATCAACGTTATGGATGAGGGAGAGAAATGGTCGGTGTCCGCGATTCTCGACTCTCTTGGAAAAGTGGAAACATTCCTATTTGACGAATATGAGCCGGCTTCTGTTGACGCCTACGTCATCGGCGATGAGAGGACGGGCAACATCTACCGCACCATCTATATAAGAGATGAAAAAGGAGACTGTATAGCCGTTTATCGCAATTCGGGAACGGAAGACTTTCAGGCCCATGCAGGGGATTATATAACGCTCGATCTAAGCGGGGCAGTGGCCGGATATTACAACGGACTTCCGCAGATTCAGCTTCCCGTCGCAGGCATCGAACCTGATCCAAACGTCAGAATTATAATCAGACAGCGTAATGTAGATATAATACCGACTCCCGCCACCTTGAAGGAAGTGAACGAAGGCAAACACCTTTGCGACCTCGTCAAACTGAGCGATGTGCAGTTCTCTGATCCGAACCATACTTACGCTGAATATGAAAGCTCGTCCGACCGCGGAATTGAAGACTGCTCAGGTTATTCGGCAGTAGTCAGGACATCGAATTACGCGACGTTTGCAAG
>JAZUKN010000093.1:0-41696 GCA_045643285.1 Eubacteriales bacterium | reverse complement strand
TTTCTCCGAATATTTCAAAAGGGATTGACGAAACCTCATATCCTGTGTTACACTATCCATAGCAATTCTGAGCCTCCTGTTGCTTTTTGGTTGTGGTGACTTAACTGTAACACTTTTCGCTCAGAATTGCTATTCTTTTTTTCTTCTGTAACACATCTATTGTAATCCTACAATGAAGTGACACGGCGCGGTTTTTGCGTGCTTGACAACGGACGGACGTGAGTGATATAATCAAAGAAAACGAAAGGCGGCGCTTGACGGTGAAAATGAAAGAAATATCGGCGGATAACGCGGTTTTTCCTCCGGACAGACGCACGTTTATGCGCCGTGAATTTACCGTAGGATTGCCGCTGTCGTTCTTCGGGCTGTTTGTGTACGGCTTTCTTAGACTGATTGGGAAGAAGCCGCACGATTACCGTTCGGTTTGCCGCTATTTTGTAGTCGGACGGAAGTGGGGAGGAGTGTCGCTCGGATTCTTCTTTATTTGCGACAGAGACGACGAAAGACTCCGCCGTCACGAATTCGGTCACTGCGTGCAGAACGCAACGGTCGGCGGCTTTCGTATGCTCGGCTATTCTATAGCGTCCGGCGTGCGGTATTGGCGCTACAGAACGCGCGAGAAACACGGAAAACAGAATAAAAAATACGACTCATGGCACTTCGAGCGAAACGCAACACTCCTCGGTGAAGCATACGAGGAAAAGGGAAGTAATAGGTAATAGTGAAGAGGGAAGAAGTAAAAAACGATGATTGCTGACGCAAGTTGAAAAAGTATTTTTCTTTGATCTTGAATACATAAACGTATGAGCTACAGCGCGCAGTAGTTTTAGGGTTAAATCCTCGAACATGTCGCACATACTTTGTAACAAAGGGGTTCAACCGAGATGCTTCGCATCTCGACGACTTCGTTTACGAAGTCGGTAGGCGTGAATAGAGCGGAGCGACCTTCCCCCTAAGCGCGGTGATTCACAAGAGCGTCGCGTCGGTTTCGACGAAGTCGAATACCGGCTTGTCCGCTCCACGCGTAGTGGGAAAACAAACCAAAACGTTAGGTTTGGGCATATTAAGCCTCCGTCCGACGCGTATACATACGCAGGACAAAAAATGAAATAGAAAACGTCTCCGACGTTTTCATTCTTTTGTCTATTTGTGGTATCTGAAAATCGCCAGACAGGAGACCAATGGTCTCCCCTACGGTGGGGAGTGATATATCACGAGACGCCGTTTTATTTGTCTATGTTAAAGAAAAATGACTTGCCTTTTTATGGGCAAGCCATTTTCTTTTACCATTTTCTGCTTTCGTTGTGCCACTCCGTCCCGATGAATCCGACCTGCGCGAAGTCTTCGGGATTCGAGCGGATCAAATAGTCGATGTAGCTCATAAATATATTCGCAGTCAGAAGATAACCTGATGCGTTCATGTGACCGCCGAGGTAGAAGTTCTCCTTGAATTTTTCGTCGTACACCGGAGCGTACTTATATAAGTCGATCACGTATGTGAAATCGAGCTTTGCGGCGATGTCGTGAAGCAGTGCGGCGTGCTGTTCGCGTACCTTGTCGCGTGCCGCTTGATTCAGATTCGCGTCGTCGACCTCGCGCGGCATCGTCACAAGGAAGAACCGCGCTTTCGGGCTGATCTTTTTGTATTTCAGAATCAGCTTTCCGTAGAATCCGGCGAATGTTTTCTTCGAGTTTTCGGGATTTTCAAAGTCGATGTCGTCGACCGAGCCGCAGTCTGCCATCGGATTGAGAACATCGTTCGCGCCGAGAGCGATGATGTATGCCTGAGCCGCCTTGCCGTAGTCCCACAGACCGTGGTCGGCTCCCCAGACGTCGTAGTAGTAGCCGGCAGTCATTCCGCCGCAGGAGAAATTGTACACTTTCGCACCTGTCGCACGGGCTATGTACTGCCCCCACGAGTATTCGTAAAAGTCGTGGTAGCCCTTGCCTCCGTCTGGACTTGTCGACTCAAATTCGCCCGACGCGAGCGAGTCGCCGACGCAAGCTATCGTGCGGAATATTGCCGTAAAGCCGCCGTCCGGCTTTATTATGTCAAGCGGCTTTTCAGTGGGGGATAAGTAATAATCGTTTATGTTCATACTGTACCTTTATTATAATCTCTCGAAGTCGTCGGGGAGCCACTTCTTGTTGTATTCCATGATGTCGTGTGCCACAGCCTTGACGCGCGTGAAATCCTGTACGAGCGGGTCGTTGCAGAGCGCGGCGACGAGCTTCTTTTCGTCCCATTCCATAGCGGCTTCCATGAACATTTCTTCGCGGTTGCCCGTCGCGAGGGAAACGTTGAGTGCAGGTTTCGGCAGGGGATTTGCGATTGCGGGATGAACGCCCGTCGCGTCGATCGTACAGAATGTCTCGACTACCATGCCTATCGGGAATTCGCGGCACTGACCGAGATTCTTGTAGTTCATGACGGTGTAGAGCGGTTTGCCGCCCTCAAGTGCTTCGATTGCTTCGTGGATGACTTCGTCCGTTTCGTGGATCGACGTGTCGTGTGCGGCGTATTTGTCGAGTATGTTTTTCTTCAGCCGTGCGATTGTCGCAGTGCGGTCTTTGATCCTGTCGTAGTGCATACCGAACGTGTCGCGGTTTTCCTGCGTGCCGGAGGTCTGATAGTAGAATTCGGCGCAGTGCTCGTCGGACAGTCCGGGCATTACTCCGAGCATATCCCACAGGATAAAGCGGATGCGCTGGTTCTCACGCCCTGCGAAGTAGTCGTCCATCGTAATGGTGTCGCCTTTCCATGCGGCTTCGATCATGCCTTTGTTACGCATTATCTCAAGCGCGTCCTGACCTTTGAACTTGAGATCCGTGACGAACGAGCAGTGGTCGACGCCGGAGACGGACAGCGAAATGTCTTTGAGGAGATCCGTTCTCGGATTGTCGCAGCCGAAGTACGGCTCAAGTATCTCAAGGTGGTTGAGGATGCCGTGACAGAAGCCGATTGACTCAACGCCTGCGTACTTTTCGACACAGCGGCAGAGGGAAGTGAGCGGATTCGTCACGTTCATCAGCTTTGCACCCGGGCAGAGACGGTTCATCATCTTCGCGTAGTGTACGAATTCCGGTACATGGCGGACGGTACGGCTTGCGCCTGCGATACCGCTCTCCGAACCCTTGACGTTGTAGAATCCGTGACGGCGTGCGATGTAGTGGTCTTCCATTTCGCCCTCGTAGAAGCCGTGGGAAATGGCTATCATGACGTAGTTTGCGCCGTACATCGCTTCTTCGATGTTCGTTGTTTTCTTTACCGTGATCGCGTTTTCGGGGTTCGCGTCGTTCACCGACTTGATATAGGCGTAAACGTTGTTAAGGTTGTCTTCGTTCACGTCGTAGAGCCATAATTCCGTTTCGCGGTCGTAGAACGGATTCTTCGCAAATCCGAAATAGAGGCAGTCGGTCCACGCATACGAGCCGCCGCCGATGAGACATAGCTTGAGTTTCATTATTTTGTCCTCCTGATGTTACATCAGTAAATTGTTATCTTTTAAGTAGCCGTCGATCTCGTCCATATCCGTGAATTCGAGGATGCCCGGGAATATCCAGTCGGACGTGTGCGTCTGATCGTGGTATTTTTCGCGCACGATCTCGCCGTATGGCTGATAATCGCGGTTGTCGATGACCGCCGTGCCTGTCAGCAGTGCCGCGATCTTTGCGTACCGCGCGTATTCTCCCTCGCCGTAGAAGATGAACGTGCTGTCGTAGGGAAGCGGCAACTCGGGCACAACGCCGAGAGCGGAGACCGAGTGATATGTTCGCAGTGCGGCGTAGCAGTCACCGAGATCCATAAGCTCGGCGTTCAGAATGTAGTTCGTCGACCAGCCGATGTCCATGAACTGTCCCGACAGCCTGTTCGGAGCGCACGAGCCTGTGCCGGCAAGGTCAACGATAAGTACCTGTCTGCCCGCGGCACACTGACGGTGGAGCCACAGCGAATGGCGTTCTATCGCTTCCGTTCCGTCCTCCCACAGTGCGATGACTGTCGGAAGCGGCGTGTCGTCTCCGTGGCGCATATCCTTTATGAGTACGCCGTTTTCAAAATATCCCTCTTCCGGCTTCCATACAAGGCGGCGGTAAATGTAGTGCGCCATAACGCCCTCGTCATCGACACGGACGTTCACGGACTGTGGTTTTCTGCCGGAGTACACCTTGTCGCTGAGCCATTTTATGGCATTTTCGCGCCGTTTTTCGTATGGTTGCGCGAGACGTGCGTCTTTCAGCTCTTTTTCACGCTTGACGAGCAGATCGTGCGTCGTCACGAGGTCGGAAAACTCTTCGACGATCTGTCCCGTCTTCGTGCAGTTCAGTATATCCGGCTCAAGACGGCGGTACTCGAATCCCGTCAGGTCTGCATCGTGACCGAGCAGATTTTTCGAGAAGAACCGCGTCAAGGCTTTTGCAAGCTCTTCGGTGAACGAATGCGCGGAATCGACGCGGACAAGTTCGGGTGCGGTTTCTGCTCCGACGTTCGCCCACAGCCGCTTTATCTTTTCAAAGGTCCGCTCCGTTCCCTCACGCGGGAAGAAATCGTAGCTGTTCGAGAGGATCATCACGGGCTTCGGCGCCATGCCTGCCATAATGTCGGCGTAGTCGATGCCTTTCGCGGCAAGTCCCTGCCATATCATCTCGTTGTCGGGGTCTTTCGCCGTCTCGTACATTGCGCGCTTGTCGGTAGTGTACGAACACGGCGCGGCGGCGGAAAGAAGATGCGACGCAACTGTCATCAGAGCGGAGGTCTGTGTTCCGCCGCCCGAATGGCCAGTGACCGCGACTTCGCTGACGTCCGGACGCGAGAGCAGATATTCGATTGCCCTCATTCCGTCGTGGACGAAGTATTTGATAAGGCTTTCGCCTGTCAGCTTGCATTTCCAGTCGAGGAGATCGTGCTCTCCGGAGCATCCCTGTATCGGCTCAAAGGCGATCTCTTTTTCGTGATGCTCGAACCGCTCGCCTTCACCTATCGGATCGAACGTCAGCGCGATAAATCCGGCGTAAACGAGCATCTGCGCGACTCGCTGATATTCGTCGAACGCCTTTCCTTCATCCGTGTGACCGAGCGGAACAAGTACCGCAGGGACTTTATCGGACTGATTCTTCGGGCGGTAGAGATTCGCCGTGACGTACGAGTGCGTACGGGACTCAAAAACGACATTTTCGAGTATGAAGCCGCCCATGTCGTGTGTTCTTACCGTTCTTGCGTTGAGCGAAGAGGTGCTGTCCGGCAGTCCGCCGATAGATTCGAGAAACGAGTCACGAACGAACTTCTGATATTCTCCGAGCGTTTCGGCTGTTACAGCGTCGCGCCGCCTGTCGCCGTCTTCAAGGCACGGAAAAGCGCGGCGGAATATGTCTTCGCGGAGCAGTGAGCGGCTCTCCGCCAGACCGATCTGCGAAAGGTTCAGCTCAAGCTCCCTCAGTGTTCTTCCGCGTGGGGAAAGCTCTTTGCCGATATTTGCGAGTGAGCGCATATTTTTCTCCGTATATGATTTATTTGAGTAAATTATAGCACAATGCCGTGCGAAATACAATGTTTATGCGTATTTGCGGCGGAAAAAAAGCAAAAAAATCACCCTGCACCGCAGTGCAAGGTGAAATTTTCGGGTATGATTTAAGTCAGAGTGTAGCTAATATCTTCGCGCCTTTTGTCTTCAGCCAGCGCCTTAAAATCAGTGCGGCGATGCCGTAAAGCAGAATGAACGCGGCGAGAGCAACATACAGATTCGTCGCGGCACAGATGAAGAATCCGCCGGCGCCGACAGCCGCACAGAAGAGCCAGCCGCCGAACAGCGCTATGGCGACAGATGGGCTCTGCTTTGTGACGATCGCGGGATTCGTCCAGCTAAGGTTCGGAAGAAGAAGATTGAGCCACAGACCGATCTCTGCTAAAAGGAACTGGAACAAGAGAGCTATCACGCATATCACCGCGATGAGCCACGCGTCAAGCTGTAAAACTATTCCGCCGACTACTGCAAAGAACAGTACGGGAAGAGTGGTGAGATCCATACACATTCTGATCTTTGAATTGAGAATATCCCACGCGGACACGGGCAAGGTCTGGAGCTGCCACAGCGTTTTGCCCTCAAGAGAAACGGAGACGGGAGTGATGTAAGTCATCGACGAGATAAAGCATACCGCCGCGATGAAAAGCACGGGAATAACGGCGAGTAATTCGGGAGAAGTCTCCGTCATTTCGGCAAGTGCTGCGCGGATCGTGTTCATCTTAACAAGTGCGGCGATACCGGCAGCCGGAAGAAAGATCAATCCGAGTCCGCCGTTTATCATCCACGTCGGCATTGAAGTGAAGTGTTTCAGTTCACGCATTACGAGCGCTTTTGCGGCTGTTCTTTCGCTGTAACCGTTTTCGGCTTTGACTTTTTTTGTTTTCGTGCGGGAGGACGCAGTTGCAAATTTCGTGAACGTCTTCGAGAGAACGAGGAAGCAGATGCCGAACAGTGCCGCGGTTATAAGGATCACCGCAATAAACGGCACGGCTTTTCCGTCAGCCGCTTCGCCAAGCTCATAGACGTACCACAGCCACGATTTTATTTTTGTGCCGTATTCGCCGAGCTTAGGGATTATCTCGTTCAGCGAGTTCGCTATCTTGAAGTAAACGACGTAGTAGACACCGAGTGCGATGAGCGTGAGAATAACCGTAATGATGCTCTTGCCCTTTGTCTTTGAGGCGATCAGTGCGACTACCCAGCCGAGGATGCACGACAGCACCGTTACGAACAGCGCGATGACGAACGTCAGAATTATCGGAAAGACTATATTCGTCACATTGAGCGGAACGAGGACGAAATACGCGATAATTGCCGGTATCCACATAAGAGCGCTGTACATCAGAGACGTAATGTAAACGCCGGAGATGCGTGCGGCGAGCAGTGTGCGCGGAGGGATAGGCATTGAAAGGAGCGTTTCGTTGTCCTTTGCGAGATAGAGCGAGGCGTATGTGTTGAACACGCTTCCGAATACGCCGAGTATCATCGAGAACAGTGACATTATGGCGAAATAGAGCCAGTTCTGCCCCGACCCGAGCAGAAACGCACCTACACCGCAAGCCATTCCGTAGAAAGTGAAACCGAGGATCAGAAACAGTACTCCGAACAGCGTGAGCAGGAGTGCTGTGCTTCCTGCCGAGCGTGCCTTGCCGGTTTTACGATTTATGAACCACGACTGGAACAGCTCAAGAAGCTGTTTTTTTATGAGTGTGACGAACATTATTACGCCTCGCTCTCACCGAGTTCAAGGAAGACCTCTTCGAGCGATTCGTCGCCCTTGACTTCTTCCATTGTGCCGGATTTAATGAGCCGTCCGTTTTTGATGATAGCGACCTTGTCGCAGAGCTTTTCGGCGACTTCGAGGACGTGCGTCGAGAAGAATATCGCGCCGCCGTCATCGCAGTGTTCGCGCATCATTTCCTTGAGTGTGTGCGCTGCTTTCGGATCAAGTCCGACGAACGGCTCGTCCATAAGAATGAGCTTCGGCGAATGGATCCACGCGGCTATAACGGCGAGCTTCTGCTTCATACCGTGCGAATACGACGAAACGGATTCGCCGAGCGCGTCGGTCATCGAGAACAGTTCGGCGTACTTTTCGATCTTTCTTTTTCTCTCGTCGGACGGGATCGAGAAAATGTCCGCGATGAAATTGAGGTACTTGATGCCTGTCATATAGTCGTACAGATCGGGGTTGTCCGGTATGTACGCGATTTTCTTTTTGCATCCGAGCGGATCGTCCTTTATCGACACGCCGTCGATCGTGATTTCTCCTGAGTCAAACGCAAGGATGCCGACGGAGGCTTTGAGCGTTGTCGTTTTTCCGGCTCCGTTGTGACCGATGAAGCCGTAGATCTCACCGGGGAGGATGTGAAGCGAAAGATCGTCTACCGCTTTTTTGTCCCCGTAGCATTTTGTCAGATGTTCGATTTTTAACATTTTTTCTCCTTTCGGGCAGGCTGTGACGCACTGTCGCATTTGTTTTTCAAAAAAATTCAGTTACATGACCGTTATCCGCAAACCATGGCTCCCTCCGAGAGGGGGCTCCGCAGAGCGGTGGAGGAGAGGGCGGAACTGAGATGAACACATTCCGCATCACAGACGCACATCAGAACAGATCAAGCGTGCTGTCGAGGTATATTTCCTCCCTGACGCGGAGACGGTATTCGGGCTTTGTGAGATAGTAGAGCAGCATTTCAAATACGACGGCACTGCCGAGCGAACGTCCCTCTATTTTGAAATTTTCGAACCCCATGGGCAGATATGTATCTACAATGTCGCCGACACCGATGAACGAAGGATTCTTCATTGCATCGGAGAAACGGTAGCCGTGTACTCCGTCACAATGGAGGCAGACGTGTTCTGCACAGTCTTCACCGAGCGAAAGACGGCTGACGTTTTCGTAACACGCGCGTCTGTCGGTGCAGGCGACACTGCAACACTCGTTCACGAGAAATTCGACCTTGATTTTTTCGTCCTTTGTCAGTCCGTCCAGCTTCTCAAACGCCTTGTTCAGCCGGAAATCCGGCACGACGTAGCGAAAATCCGCCCGACGAACTTCAGCGAGGAATAAGTCAAAATCCGTCAGCACCTTTGTGGTCGACGAGACGAAATACAGCGACGGGAAGCGGCTTTTCAGATATTCGAGAAGCAAGTCCGAATGGACGATGACACCGCCGTTTCCGCTTTTTTCGAGCTTTTCACACAGCGCGTTGCATTTTTTGTCCGAGAGATGTTCTTTCGTCAAGAGAGAATTCGAGAACGTGAGCCGCGGGGAGAGTCCGTACTCACGCATGAGGGCGAATACGTCGTCCGCGCGGTCTTCCCCGAATCCGACGCGCCCACCGCCCCAGATACAGTCCGCCGGCGCACCGTAGACCGACGACAACTCAAATCCGTCGTAAAAATATTCGCGGTGAGTGAAAAACAGCGGCAGAAATGCGCGGTATAATTCGTAAAACTCAAACAGTCCGGGCAGATGAAAATATGCTTTCACGGCGTTTCCTCCGGCTGACTTAATGGTGGTGATGACGGTGCGGTTCGTCAGTGTCGACGCGGCAGTCATGTTCTCCGCACCGCTCGGCTGTCGTCTCTGTTTCGATCGTGACGTGGGTGACGCCGAACTCCGACAGCACACGGCGGACATCTGACTTGATTTTCTCTGCGTCTTTGTCGGTCACGATGTGGAGCGTGGCGTAGTTTTTCTGCCCGTCAAGCGTCCAAAGGTGGATGTGATGCACGTCCTTCACTCCGTCTATCGCTTTGATATTATCGCTTATTTCGTTTATGTTCATCCCGACGGGCGTTTTTTCGAGAAAGACGTTCACCGCTTCTCCGAGCATTTTTGCGGCTCCGACAAGAATGAACACCGCAACCGCGAGCGACATAATCGGATCTATTACCGAAATATCCGTAAAGCGCATGACGACCGATCCGACGAGGACGACTGCCCAGCCTCCGACGTCTTCGAGCATGTGCAGATTCACGGCTTTCTGACCGAGCGAATCGCCGTCTTTCGTAAATAAAGCTGCCGCGAGATTGACGACAAAGCCGATGACGGCGAGGATTATCATACCGTTATAGTTTATCGGAGTCGGGCGGATGAGACGGGAAACGGAATTATATATCACTATAGCCGATCCTGCGAGCAGAACAGCCGTTGTGATAACGCTTCCGACGACTGAATAGCGCGCGTAGCCGTATGTGTGGCTGTCGTCGGGGGAACGCTTGCTTTTCTTTTCGAGGAAGTACGAAATACCGATTGATGCGGCGTCTCCGAGGTCGTGGACGGAATCCGAAAGAATGGCGACACTGCCCGTGAAGATGCCGCCGAACAGCTCAAAGACCGAGAAAGCAAGATTGAGCAGGAACGCGGCGAGGATGTTTCTGTCCGTGCTGTGCTTCGACATATTGCCTCCCGTTCGGTTTAATCAAAAGTGTATTTTTTTATCTTATCATACTCGCGCTGTTCGCACCAGTAAACGATCTTTTCGCTGACGTCAAAGACCATTGAAACGACGGTCGGACAGACGGTCTGCGATGCGGCTTTCAGAACGGCGAAGCAGTCGCCGACTCCGAAAGAATCATATTTCTTCATCATTCCACAGACTGTCTGATACCTGTCCCAGCCCATCCACGGGTGCGTTTCCGAGTTCATCTTGAACGGCGAAAAGTTCGTCATTATGCTGTAGCGCGGTTTTTCGATGTATTTGTATCCCTGCCCGGGTACGATCTGAAGCACGTTTCCGTCCGCGTCCGAGAGCTGTGCCTGGAACGTCGTGCTGGGAATACTGCATATCTCACCCGATTCGGCGATCTCTCTGACCTCCGCGAACGTTTTTTTCATCAGCAGTAGATCAATGTCGAGGTTTATTATGCACATCCCGCCGTCTTTCATGTCGCTTCGGCTGTCGTATGGCCAACAGCACGGCATTGAGACGAATTCACCGCGTCGGTTTGCGCCGAAGAGCGGCATCCAGCCCTCGGTCTTGTCGTTTATTTCGATATATACGCCGTCGCTTGTCGGACGTACTCTGTATTCCATGTCGAGTATGTCGAGATTCCACCCGACTACTGTTTTACCTATGTTTGAAACTATACTTGTACACATATATATTGCCCTGTTACTCTAGTTTATGCAACGGTATTATATTACAGCCGCCGCAGTTTGTCAATATCAAATTGAAATAAAATTGATAATCTTCTTTCAATCATTTCGTTCCGTATATTTCTATGAAGTGACGGACGAACGAACGCGCTTTTTCCATGGCTTCGGGTTCTTTTTCCGGCTCGCGGTCGCACAGATGCACGAGTGACGATATCGGGGAAACGAACCCGAACGCAAGCATGGCGGCGTCGCCGTTTTTCAGTGAGCCGTTCTTCATCATTCCGTCGAACAGCTTTGTGAAAATGGTTTCGAGCCCTGCACCGAAATGCTCTGTCGCAAGTGCTGCTATACGTTCGTCGCGGAACTGCTCGGTGAGAATGATCTTTCGCATAAGAACGATCTTTTTGTCGTGTACGGTGAAGTCGAGAAGACGCATCGTCAGATCAAAAAATTCGTCCGTGCTTTCGGGGACAGGCGGAAGATTTTCTTCGGAAGCGAACCGCTTTGCATAGTACGCAGAGAAGTGGTCGATCATCGCAGTCCACACTGCTTCCTTGCTGTCGTAGTGGCGGTAGAACGCCGATTTGACAAGCCCGACGGCTCCGGCGATGTCCTTTATGTTCGTTCCGGTGTAACCGTTTTGCGCGAACAACTCAAGGGATGCGTCGAGTATTTTTTCCTTTGTATCTTTAGCCATGAATGCACCTCATAATGTGACCGAAAGTTCACATATATTATAGCAAATTTGCGCTCACTTGTCAATAGCTTTGAAAAGGATGCTTTATCATTTGGACAAAGTATTAAATATTTGATTCTATTTGCTGCACGCAGCAAAAATATATTAACAAATTGTAAACATTATTGTCACAGGGTTGACATGCGTTATACCGCATGGTATATTATTGTCAGTATAACGAATGTCAACCCCAAAAAGGAGAAAAAATATGAAAAACATCACACTGTCCGACGGCGAATGGAGAATAATGAAACTGCTCTGGGAAAAGGAGCCGCGCACGAACGGCGAATTTGTCCGCGAGCTTGAAAATGATACAGGCTGGACGAAAGCCACGATCTTCGTAATGCTGAAGAGGCTTATCGCCAAGGGTGCGGTAAGAATGGACGAAGACGCGCCCGTTCACGAATATTACGCTTCTGTCTCACGCGACGACGTAACGCCCGAGGAGACGGACTCGTTCCTCACGCGAGTGTACGACGGCTCGGTCGCGCTGATGCTGTCGCACATGGCGGAAAGAAATGCGCTCACACCGGAGGAAATCGAAGAATTAAGACGGATCCTCGATGAAGCGGAGAAGAAAGGGGAGAAAAAAGCGTGACAGAATATATTATTTCGCTCACTCTGCTGATCGCCGCCGTAGTGCTGATCCGCGCCGTCTTCCGCAAAAAGATCACTCCGCGGATGATGTACGCCCTGTGGCTCGTGGTGCTCGTGCGGATGCTTCTGCCGTTTCCGCTTTTTCGCGTGACTTTGCCGGAGACGGTCGCAAAACCAGCACCGATCGAGCCGATAATCGAAGACACAACGCCCGTGCCCAACGGCTTTACATCCGATTTTGTCGTACAAGAACAGCCGGAGACTGTTCAGAACGTCGATTATTCCGACACTTTTGTTCCGCACGAATACGTAGTCGAGCCGAGCGGTACAACACCGTCGGAAATCGTCGCTGCACCGGAAACTGAAGCGTCTGATGAAGTCTTTATCGGCACGGTTGACACAATTCCAAAAGTAACGGAACCGACTTCGCATTTGTCTGTGCGCGATATTCTCAATATTGTGTGGGCTGTTGGCGCGGCTGTGATTTTTCTGTGGTTCGCGGTCAGCGGCGCGGTATTTTCGCACGGGCTGAAAAAAGACAGACAGCTTCATTCCGTCGTCGGAAAGACGAAAATATATCTCTCGTCGGGTGCCGGCTCGCCCTGTGTTTCGGGGATAATTCCGGTGATCTACATAAACCCCGAAGCCGCCGAAAACTCCGACGTCGGATATATCGTAAAGCACGAAATGACGCACATTTCCCACGGGGACAATATCTGGGCGATCTTCCGCATTCTCGCGCTGGTTGCGTTCTGGTATAATCCTGCCGTGTGGCTTGCCGCGTTTTTATCGAAGCGTGACGCGGAGCTTGCCGTCGACGATTCGATAGCCGCGCGCCTTAACGAGGGCGAACGTATCGAATACGCACGCGCCATCCTTGCCGCAGTGCCGGTAAAGCGCGGATTTGTGTCCGGCTTCGGCAGTGCGCCGCTCAGAGAAAGGTTGCTCACATTGACGAAAAAGAGAAAAACGAGCGTTATCGCGCTCATTCTTGCAGTCGTGCTGACCTTGTCCGCAGTCGGATGCGCCTTCATCGGGACAAAGGAAAAAGCACCGGACGAAGATATAGCGGATAATCAGGATGCGGAAGACTCCGCAAAGATAGAATCCGACTACGCCGCGGCTGTCGCTCTTTACAAAAACGGCAGCTACAAAGAGGCACGCGCCGCTTTCTACCGTCTCGGCGACTACAGAAATTCGGTAAGATATTATCTCTCGATAGAGGCGCGTCCCTGCAAGACTGTATATAAAGGACAATACGTTGATTTTGTCTCTACGGTCGGCTATGACGAATACGGCAATATCCTCTATCGCGCGAGCGACGATGTGGTCGAATATAAAAGAGATTATACCTACGACGAAAAGGGACGCATACTCACGTCAAACATTGAAGATCATGACGACTCGATGACCGAGACATACACCTACACCGATTCGGGATATTCGATGATACGCGACACCGTCAGTAACGGGAATACGGAAAGGTACGAGCAATTTTTCAATGACAAAGATCTGTGCGTAAAAGAGATTTACAGACGCGAAGACGGGAGCGGATTTTTCATCGAGTATGAATTTGACGGGGACGGAAATTTTCTCAAGTCATATTCCGCCGATCTGACGGGCAACTTTATTTCTTCGTATGAAAACGAATATGACGAGAGCGGCAACGTGATCGGCATAATAAAAAACTATTACGGCAATGTTGACACATATTCCCGGACATACGACGAGCATGGAAATATTACCTCGGATAAGCATACCTTCTCTGACGGAACGGAGGAGATTTCCGAGCGGCGATACCGATATGATGAGTACGGGAACATCGTATACGAAGTAATCAGAGGAGAAGACGGTAAGACCGTTACGGAGACGACTTTTGAGGGCATAGAGCCGTACGGTTCGGGATTTTGTTACGGCAAAAAAACGGTCAACACCACATATACATCAAAGAACGGAAGTGTCGCATATTCGGGGAAACAGGTATACGATCCCTCCGAGAGGTTGTTGTACTATTTCCGCGATGACGGCGAAACGCAGATCACGGAAGAATACACATACGACGTGTTCGGCAATCCTCTTGAAGCCGTTACAGAAGAAAAAAATCTGAAAAGCAACAAGACCGAAAGATCAAGCATCATCTACACCTACGACGAAGACGGCAATCTGATCAAATACGAATCCACGGGAGACAATAAACACAGCTCCACGGAAGAATACAGTGATTTCGTTTACTTTGTGAAGAATCCGCTTGTATTCGACGAAAAATTTGCTTCCGAAGAGACAAAAACCGTTCTTCTCAACACCGTAACAACTGCAACAACACCGTTCGGCACGCATAAGTATGTAAATGAATACGACGAATACGGAAGACTTATAAAATCAACGGCATACACAGACGGAGAAGAATTTTCCGTGACGGAGTACACCTACGATGAATACGGCTGTCAGAACAGCGAAAAATACGTCTCGGATGAGATGTCGTACACATACGAATGGACGAACAATACAGACGGAAACCGTCTCAAAGGAACTGAGAAGACCAAGCAAAAGTCCGAACTGAGCAGTTTTGAGAGTGAGTACGAATACATATACGACGAAAATGGGCGCGTCGTGTCTTATGACTGTACCACTGTGTCCAAAAGAGCGATGATTTTCGGCAAAACCACAACCGAACAGCACCGCACTTACGAGTACACCGACGAATACGGAAGCTACATCATGAAGGAATGGGGAGACAACATTCCCGAAACCGTATATCAGTATTTCTATGATGAAAACGGAAACCTTGACGAAGAAATCGTATTGACGGACGGCAAGGAGACTATGCGGACGAAATACGACAGTCACGGGTATGCCATGACGGTCAGACGCAAAACCACATCCGGCGAGGAAGTCACAAGATTTGAAAACACATACGAAAACGATCTTCTCACAAAGATGATCAAGAAAAGCGATGACGGCAAGATCATCAGCACGACAGTCAACACCTACGACGGAGACGGAAAAATTCTCTCGTCTGTGACAACGGGAGAAAACCGCACGGAAACCTCGAGCACCGTGTACGAATATGAGGAATTTGAAATAAAGGTACTCAAAAACTACTCTTCTCCCGTAAATAAAGCCGACGCTGACGCGCTGTATGATGCTTTCATAAAAGACTGTATCGTTGAGAACAGCTACAGGATAATGACGAGTGAATTCCGCGACCTTGACTTCAACGGTGTTGACGAATACCTCGTTTATGTTACATCGGGATATGATTGGATGTGCGAGATATTCACGATAGAGGACGAGGAAGTCAGGGCGTTCACACCTTATTCCGTTTCCGTGAAAGACGGCAAATCAGTGCCAAAGGCGAAAAACGCGCTTGAAATACCGCTCTACGTCAGACCTGCAAAGCTGATCAACACACTGAGATCGTTTAGCGTTTGTTCAGACATCGAGACCGGAGAAAAAGTATCCGTTCTTCTGTCCGAGATGATGAACAACACTCACGCTTATGCGGAACTGTTCGTTTTCAGATCATCAGACGGCAGACTGAAAGGGGCGTCCGAGGGAAAATACCATTGGAGCAGAGGAAATGACGGAACAGGAGATGTCATTTACTACATAAACGACAAGGCTGTAGAAGAGGACAGCTATACAGAAATGGCGAGAGAGCTTTTGCAGACGGTCTGCGAAAAGTACGGCATAGACACTCTGACGGAATTTGCCGGGATTCATCTGGTGAAAAGATCGAATCTTGACGGTTTTTCGTATAATCCTTCAAAGCGCACCGTCCGTTTCGGAGATTCTGAGCCTGTGACGCTCGGCGAAAACGATGCTCTTTTAATTCTCAACGGCTGTGTTGCACCGCTCGATGCGATCTACACGGATGAGAACGGAAAGTATCACATCAAAGTATCAATTATGGAAGAGTACGGCGTCATGACCTCGCTCACGCCTGACAAGGACGGCTTTATCCTGTGGGAAGATTACGAATCCGGCGAGAACCCCGACCACTATTATCCCAGAAACGGAGAACATGGCTGTGGTCTCTCAAACGGCGTGAACGATATGCACAGTCTCCTTTATCAAATGAAGACTGTCCGCATTGACGACTATATGTACACCTGCGGAAAGGAAGAAGGCTGTGTTGAGCTGCTAAGATGGTATCTCACGGCGGAATACGAGAAGAAATACGGCGTTGATTACGCGCCTCTTGCTACTCTTCCCGAAAAGTCCGACTATCAGACTTATGAGCGGTACATGATCACGAATCTCGTGTCAGGCAGGAGGATCGGACGGTTCGTCGAGATAATTGCGCATGAAATCTATTATGTCGATCTTTATTCTCACGATATTTTCATGCTCCACGACGGCGCGGAACAGACATTTGAGCTTGTGTTTTCGACGGGAGACGAGAACGCTTTACCGGCAATTATTGACACAGACGGTTACGGAAATATCAGCGTAAAGGTCCTTTCAGGGAACACACATTCATTCGTCAAATCAAAAAGATATATCGCCGCTCCAAAAAATCAGAACGCCGAAAGCTCCGATGCCGTACAACTCGCAGCCATTTATGACAATATTGCAGGCACCTATCTGACTGACTACGTTTTTGTGCTCGGGAACTACGGAATACAGGGAGTATCGACAAAGGAAAACGGGGAAGCGGAATATCTCTACGGCAAACAAATCGTAAATAACGGCACGGATACGTCTGAGAAGGTCTGCATTTACAAAACCGATCCTTTTGAAATCCTTTACGACGGGGACGGAATGGAGTGGCCGACGTTTATCTATGACGGCGAGAGGATAGTATTCTACGACAGTTTCCGCGGACGGGCGCATGATGTTGTTTCGTCCGACGGAAAGCAGCTTCACACCGACGACGTTTATTATTCGCTCGATCTGCTTCCCGACGGGAATTTGATTCTTTGTGGGGAGAATTTTTTCACCGTTTACGATATGGACTTCAAGCCCGTTCACGAAAGCAAAAATTACGATTATGTGCTGTACGACGCACAGGCGAATTACTTATATGTACGTGTCGACGGCAAAATGATGCTGACCGACGCATACGAGACGTACCTCAAGTCGTATGAAGACGAAAATGCCACTGATTTTCACGGAAACAGAAAGTTCGTCGACATAACGTACAATCTCGCATATCTCGGACACCTGTACGACGGTGAAATTACGATAAGCGGTCAGGATGAGCTTGATAATTGGGTAAACAATGTATTCCTCAAAAAAACCGCAGAGGAGCAGGATGCTCTCCCGACGCTGTATCAGGCAGTTCACGAGATCGGCATCAAAAAAGACGATCTCATCGCGCTGAACGAGAGCCGCAAAAAGCTCGGGGATGAGATGTTCCTGACCGACGAGATAATCGACGCGCTGTATCTCGATGAGGCGGAAATGCTTCAGAAGCTCACGGTCACAAACGAACAGCACGTCCTCGACACATCGTATCCGTTCCTTGAAATAAATCAGTTTATGGATATTTTCGTCCGTTTCTTCCACGATGAATATTCAAAGGGCGATGAGCTGAAAGGAAACGCACTGTATGCGACTGCACTTCTCTGTATCAATGCGGCGAATAATGAACACGCTACATTCAGTATTCCGGAATCTGTTGACGGCAGATACGGAACGATAAGCAGGCGCGACCTTGAATACATAGCGAAAAAGATATTCGGTGAGGGCGTTGATCTGACAAAATATCACTCCACGTTCACGGGGACGTATGACGGCTATTTTCCCGATGAAGAAGCGTATCATTTTGGAAACGGTACTGACTGGTGGCACGACGATCCGTGCGCTATTGATCACGATACTGTAGTGATCGAGGAGGTCAGCGCAAAGCCAACACTCATTTACTCGGCAGGGATCGACATATATGACGAACAGTTCAGTGATGTTGTGGCGGAATCAAAGTACCTCACATACACGTTTAAGAAGGTTTGCGACAATGAGCTGATGTATCTGCGCCTTGTTTCGATTGAAGACACAGCATCCTGCGAGATCGTCTCCGAGCGGACGCCGGACTTCACCGACGGAATGGCAGCCGTCGAATGTGACGTTTATCCTTTTCCCGATGACAGTACAACATCGATCGGTATCATGTGGCTTCACAAGAGAGTATTCGTCGAAGCAGTCGCAACTGTTCGTAACACGATCACCGGAGAGGTTTCGGACTGGTATCAGATAAGCTGTACTGATAAACATGGAAATGCCGCAAGATTCACCGGCTGGGTGCCTGCGTCCTGTGTTGAAAAATACGATGAAAACGCATCTGTTCCCGATAACGCGCTGTATCAGATAAAAATGGGAGCGGAATACACGATCGACGGTGTGACGAAAACGTTCGACAAAGACAGTATGAATGTAACAATGGTGCTTGACCGGACGGAAGAAAACGGGCGTATGAAATTTACGGCGTACGGCGGCTCGACTGTAGTGGTAAACAGCAAAGACTGCGTAGAACAGAACGACAGACTTATTCCTCCGAGATGGGCGAATGTTCCGTAAGCGGAAAAAATCATTTTTTACTTGACATGATATGTTTGACTGTGGTATAATATTGTTAACCAAAATATGGAGGGGTACAATATGAAAAAAATAAACACAACAGTTCAGACAGACGAATCGAGATACGCCGCGGCGGTCTTAAAATACAACAGCGCGCGCTCGCAGCTCTTGCTGTCTATCGTATTCACGGTCGTCAATATCGCAATTGAAATGGGAGGCGCGGGACTGTATTTCATTTTCTCGCTCTCATTCCCGTATTACACTTTCTCGCCGACAAGTCCGGTGCTGATGGCAATTGCCATAGCCGCGTTTGCGTTCTATGTATTCATGCACGTTTTCTCGAAGAAGAATACGGGGTGCATGGTCGCCGCAATGGTGGCGTTCGTGCTTGACTGCGTATTTTTGCTCGGAATGATCGCAATAACTTCTCTAGGCATCAACGCGGGTCTTGCGGAAGGAGAAGTTTCTGTCGGATCGTACCTTCTCAGCATGGCGATCGACGTTATCGCTCACGGCGTGATCCTCTACTACCTCATCAGAGGCGTGACGAACCGTAAAATGTATGCCGAGGTCATCGAAGAAAAGGTCCGCTTCGACGAAGAAGGGAACCTCATCACGGAAGCTGCGGAATTTACAGACCTTTCAGCAGAGACAGTTCCCTCTGAAACGGCATCCGATGAATGGACACTGAACAGCGGCTCAGACGGCGACGCAAAAAGCGAATAAAAACACAAAAGCAAAAAGAAAACACGGAGTAAAATCCGTGTTTTTTTGTTGTGAAAACAAAGTGAAGAGAAGAAAACACTGCGTGTTTTCAAATAGTTATATTCCACTGCGCGTGGGGCGGTTTGATTTATCCAAACCTATCGTTTGGATTCGGGATTTGTCCGCCGTCCGCCGCGTATACATACGCAGGACAAAAAACGAAAACGACGTAAGTCGTTTTCGTTTTTATCTTTTTGTCAGCGGAGATGACACAGTGCATCCGCTTTCCGTCACGGAAATGTAATACACGACCGCGTCTTTGGGGATATCGCCGACGAGCTTGCCGTCCGCTATCTTCACTTCGGTCTTCTTCCATTCGTAGTCGGGCATTGTTGAGAGCGGATCATCTTCGTCTTTCAGCGAGTACGTCGGCTCGGAAGTGAGATAGTACAGCCGCGCAGTGGTTCCGCCGCGGACCTCACATTCAACGCTTTCCCGTGTAGGAAGCGTGACGAACAGTGGCATTTCTTCGCCGCCGT
This sequence comes from Eubacteriales bacterium, assembly GCA_045643285.1. Lineage (GTDB taxonomy): Bacteria > Bacillota > Clostridia > Oscillospirales > CAG-272 > UMGS1696. Next base: position 21,977 of record JAZUKN010000093.1, on the reverse strand, counting down.
TTACTATGCTGTCCGCAAAGACGAGCGGCTCTTTTCTTTTCCACGCCGCAGAATGACTGTGCGCGAGTCCTTTGACTATCGAGAGGCGCATGCCGTCGGTCTTCGCGGTTTTAAGATATGATAGCGAATTTGAGTTCGGCGAGAAATTGCCGTCAAGGTCGGACGACAGCCACAGCACGGGGCATTTTACTCCGTCGAGACGGTCTTCCGCAGACCACAGCTCTTTCGTCGCAGGCTCGGAGAACGTCGCGCCCATGTACGCGAGCGAGTAGCTGAGATAAGCCGAGCCGTATATCGGTACAGCGAACGCCGGACGGGGATCAAATCCGATGTATTCCGTTACGATCACCGCACCCCACGAGATGCCGACTGCACCGATTTTGTCGGGGGCAACTTTTCCGCTGTCGGCGAGGAGCGAGAACGAACGTATCACAGCGCCTACGGCATGGTACATCCACTGTTTTTCTGCTGATTCCGACGAGTGCGCCATGCCGTCGTTGTCGGGGATAGGCTTGCCGCCGTCAAGAAAATCGGACGGTGTGCGTGTCCAGCGAGTGTCTGTTTCACTGTCCCCTGCGCCTTTTTCAGTCGGGAAATATCCTGTTACGTCAGGTGCTATGACTGCGTAACCTCTGTCAAGCCACTGCTTTACCCACGGCAGGTACGAATGTCCTCCGCCGCCGTGAACGAGCACGACGCCCGGTGTGTTTTCGTCCGCGTCTTCGGGATACGCGATGTACGCGAAGAACTTCGTCTTTTCTCCGTCTACAGTGAAGCCGTCGACCGTTATGGCTTTTATTCCGATGTAGTCGCCGTCGGGCGCGTAGTCGTCGTTCTCGGCGAATACCACCGATTCCGTAATACACGCGGCATACGCTTCCGCTATTTTTTCAGCTTCGGTTTTCTCCGGTTTTGCACCCGGACGACCGAAAAATAGCGAAAGAAGCGTAAACAGCGAGATAATTTTCATTACTTTCATATCGTTACTTCAGATTATTCATAAGAAATTCCACACCGTCGTCATCTGTCGCAAACTGGTGACCGCCGCGGAACGAACGGTATTTCAGCTTCTCTGCTGCACCTGCTGCCGCATAGAACGGCTCTGTACGTTTACATTCGGAGATGAACGGCTCGGTCTTGAAGAAATCGTCTTCGTCTCCTTCTTCGATGAACAACGGACGCGGTGCGATGAGGGCGGCGATCTCCGCGTCGAGGAATTTCAGCGCCGCGCCGTCGAATATCCAGTCGGGCCACTGGTCGTAGGTGTATCTGTCGCTGAACTGGCAGGAGATGTACGCCGCGTCGATAATAGGCTCGCAAGCCGTCGTCATCAGCGTGTAGAACCCGCCGTAAGACAGTCCCGTCATACCGATGTGACCGACGGACGCAACGCCTTTTTCAATGTAATACTTTATCACTCTGCGGATGGCGAGAATCTCGACTGCCGTGATAGAGCCGCCAACCTGACGGAGACGGAAATCGGCGTAGTCGCGCTCGTCTTTCTCGAACGGACGGAATTTGTCGATCCATTCGGGCGCGTCTTCCTTTGCCCAGAGAAGAAGTCCGGGTAAAAACGCATTCGCACCGCGCTTCACGATACGGTCGGCGATGAGCGAGTAGTTCGACGGTCCCCACATTTCGGCGAGTGTTTCCGGTCCTCCCGCGCCGCCGTGCTGAACGATGACGAAAGGCTGACCGTCTGTTTTCTTCTTGTTTTCGTAGTACAGTCCGTAGAACCACAGCTCCGGCATCACTTCAAGCTGGACGGAAAAAACGGTTGCGTCGTCCGTCTCAAAGCGCTTTTCTGTCTTTACGTCCATCGGCTGTGCGGCGAATTTATCGTACTCCGTGAGCGGCCAGCCGAACAGCTTTTTTAATTCCTCTCTGTAAAATTCGCGGTTTGCTGCCGCCTTTTCGGGATTTATATACTCAGCTCGAATACTGTCGACTTCTTTTCGTCTCTCTTCGATTATTGAGTTTATCCCTTTATAATATTCGTCTCTGTATTTGAGCGACGCGCTTTTTTCTTCCGTGTATGCCATGGTGTTCTCCTGTTTTATTTTATTCTACACTTGTAGATCAAATCCATTTTCTTCCGTGAGGTGTTGTACGCGAGGCGCGAGTTTCCCGACAAGTCCGCCGCGTTCTCAAGATCGCTGAGGACTCTGAACAGCATATATGACGGCAGGGTGTCGTCGTTTGAGAGGCGCGAGAGTCGTCTTATGGCGTCTGTGTAGTTTCCGTCGAGCGATTCTTCGAGGGCTGAGATATGATCCGCGCGGTGACTGCTGTGAGGATAGCCGAGAGGGGATTCTTCTCCGCTCCGGAGGCATTTCAGCTCAATGAAATACGCCGGAATATCGGGGGAAAGGTGTTCGCCGCAGCCGCGCAGATCGCACAGCCCGTCCGGTATCTCGTCGGTTGCGAGGCTTTCGAGCATCAGCCTGTAGTATTCAACGGTACGCAAAAAGCTCTCACCGCAGTAGACGGATTTTCTCCCCGCTTCTTCGGCTTTGTCGAGTAAGAGACTCGCCGTGCCGACGTCAAACTGCCCGATCCCATCCGAATATGCAAGCTCAAGATAAGAGCACGCGAGGATGTATGCGATCTCGCTGTCGTCCGTGCCGCAGGCAAGAGAGACGCATTCATTCCAGTCGTGCCGTCCGTACGCCGAACGCATACGGTCGACAAAAACGAGCCGCGCGAGATTTTTTTCTTCTTCGTCGTCCGAGGGGATGAAATATCCTGCCGGTACACCGAGCCTCTCAGCGAGATAAACGAGCGTACCGACGGACGGGGAAGTGATGCCGCGCTCGATCATCGAGAGCATATTCCGAGTTATCCGATCTCCTGCAAGCTCGTCCTGCGTCAAGCCCTTTTCAAGACGTTTTTCGCGTATTTTTTCACCGAGCGGCGTCATTTTGTGTCACTGCCCGAGCTTTCGGCGATGTCGGAGAGCTTTTCGCCCATTCCGTCGGCGAGATATTCACGATAATATGCTATTCTGCCGTTCATTTCTTCGGAACGGACCGAAATTTTCTGGAGCAGGGATTTGATTTCCGATTCCATATCGTTGACGCACGCATTTATTTCCCTGATACAGCTCTCGACGGATTCGCTCAGTCCGTCGCTGACGTTCGAGAGGAACGCGCCTGCGGTTTTTGCGAGCCGTTCACGGATGTATTCCGCCTGTTCTTCGGTTTCGGTGCGTATTTTCGAGACAGCCGCTTCACATTCGGCGCGCTTTGCTTCGCATTCACGTTCGGCGGAGGAGATCATCTTCTGTGCCGTCGCACGGGCGGAGGAGATTATTTCCTCCGATGAACGCTCCGCACCCGAGAACGAGCCGAGCCGCGCGTGAACCTTTTCGGCAGTAGACGGTGCATAATGTACAGGTTCGGCAGGCGTTTTCGCACTTTTTGCCGATTCAAGCTCTTCTTCAAGAGATGCGATGCGCTTGTTGAGTTCTTCTTTTTCTTTTGCAAGAGAGTCGACTTCGTCTTGGAGTTCGACAATGTTGTTTTGGAACTCGTTGTTTTCGTCTTCGTATTCGGATTTCCTCAGCTCAAGCTCTGCTTTTTCTTTTTCAAGTTCTGCGTTTTTCGCCTTTTCTGTAGCAAGCTCTTCTTCGGCTTTTTTGAGTTTTTCGCCGACAGCTTCAAGCTCGGACGAGTGGCGCAGGTCCGTCTCCTTGATGTAGTTGTTCACGTCTGATTTGCGGAAGCCGCCGAGCACTCCGCGGAACTTTATTTCGTCACGTTTAGCCATATATAGCCTCCCGATATATTTATTCATCTTATTTTATCATAAAAAAACGAAAAATGCAAGAAAAAACAACAGACTGAATCGAAAAACAGTCTGTTGCGGTGGATGATTATAAAAGAGAAGTTTTTCATGTCGTGCAAGTGAGGTTCTGTATTCCGCTTTTGCAAAAATCGCTTCACTGTACTTGTAAAACAAGTACGCTTCACGCACGAAGTGCACTTATCTTTCCACGAAGTGGAATACTTCGTTTTTAATACGCTCTCGCTTCGATCGTCATTGACGTGCGCTGTAAGTCTGCTCCGCGTAGTTCAAGCAGATAGTCAAGCTCGAGTCGCCCGCCGTACGGTGTGAACATCCCGCGGCATTTCTTCGTGTAGACCGCAAGCTCGAACGGCATTACGGGAGTTTTGTAAACGGTGATGTGCCGTACTCCTTCTTCGCAGACGAGCGTGCTTACAACGCCGCCCGTGTGGTCGATGACCGCCGAATCGGGTCTGTGCGGATCGAACAGTATGACGGTATCGGTACCGTCCATTGAGTCGCCCTCGGTGTAGTGCAGCTCGATGACCGTTCTGCCGTCGCGGACGCATTTTTCGATAGTTCCGGTTGTCTCGAAGATCAGCGCGTCGCCGTCGTCCTCGTCGGGAGACAGAAGCCGCATAAGCGCTTCTATCTTGCGGTTCAGCTCTTCTATCGACGTGATGCCGTCCTCTTCGCAGTCGTCATATTCTTCGCAGTCATCGCCGCCGTCCTCGCTTTCTTCCGGCGAAAACGGGTCGATGATGTAATCGGGAGTGCCGTATTTCTCGTGCTCAAGCCGCAAAATCTCGCCGAGCGCGTCGTTCATCTCGTCGGGAAAATCTTCGGGATCGACGGTTTCTGTGCCGGTCGGAGACGGTGCGCTTCCGTCAAACAGCGACGGTGTAATGCCGTATTTCGCAAAGCGTTCGATATCGTGGACGTAGTGGCGCGACGTTATGCGTATCTTGCAGTCACGCACGAAACGACCGCCCTCTGTACCCTGTGTGAATTCAGTTTCCATTTTACCTCAATCATGTATGTGAATTGTCGTTACATTTCGCGCGGTTTCAGAAGAGTCGGTGACAAGACGAGATTCAGCCCGTATTTTTTCACCCACTCGACCGCTTTTGCGAATGATACCTTGTCGGCGGCGTCCTCCGGCGAGTGCGCGTCACAGCCGACGCAAACGGGAGCGCCGATCTCACCGCAGAGCTGCCAGAACCGCTCTTTCGGGTAGTGCCGTCCCCAGCGAAGCCCGAGAAAGTTTATCTCAAGCGGGATGCCGACCTTTTTTGCGTGTTCGATCAGCCTTGAGTAATGCTTGTAGTATATCGCGTCGTCGCCGACGAAATTGAAGTTGTCGGGATGTGCGACGTATGTGAAAAATCCGGTGTCGAGCGCTTCGTTCACCTGATCTACATATCCTGCGAAAATGCCTTCGTCCTCAGTTGCGTTGCCGCAGAAAACGCCGTCCGTTTCGTTGTTCGTGAAGTGCTGACCGAGGATCACATAGTCGACCTCGCGGCGCATTATGAGCTTCGACGTTTCCGAGAACAGCGCAGGGTAGTATTCAAGCTCGTAGCCGTATTTTATGTCGATTTTGTCCCTGTATTCCTCGCGCAGTGCTGTCAGCGTGTCGATGTATCCGTCCTGTGCCTCTCTCGCCATACGGAAGCCGGAGTAGTATTCTCCCGTAAACGCACACGGACCGTGGTCGGAGAAGCCGAATGTCGAGAGTCCGCCGGCTATGGCGTTTTCGACGTACTCGCGTTCCGTACCGTTTGCGTGATTACAGCGGAATGTATGAGTGTGCAGGTTTGTCGTAAGTTTGTATTCCATTGAAAGTCGCCTCTTTTCGTGTACCTACATTGTACCACATTCGGGGGAAATAAACAAGAAAAATCTCCGTTTTTATTTCTCTTTTTGCCTATTGACAAATATTTCCCCTTATGCTATAATACGAACGAAGATAGAACAAATGTTCGCAAACCGACAAATTTTTTCAGTAAAAAAGAAGGATTTTTACGAAAGACAGAGAAAATTTGTTCGCAGAAGAGGCGGTAGTGCGCTGTACGGGCTGTGGGGAAGAGCTGTACGACGGCGACACTGCGTATCTTCTCGACGGGAAATACTATTGCACGGCGTGCATTGACGACGGATTTACGGTAGTCAGGTGCGACGGTAGCGACGAATACGATGAAAACGAGGATGAATGAAATTGACAAAGGGGAAATACACAAAAAAGACGGAAGAACTGTTAAAAGATCTGGAGCTGTACCGCTCGTCACTTGAATATTACGAAGAAATTCGCGGATGCGCTGAGCTTTCGATTCGACAGCACAACGTTATAGAACGGAAGCAGAAATTTCTGACGAGAACGCTGTCTGCGGTGGAAAGAGCGATGACGAAGCTGAACGGAACGGAGAGGGAAGTGGTGACGGAGCTGTTTTTCAATGGGAAAGAGATAGACGACGTGTGCGAGAAGTGCGCGCTTGAGCGAAGCAGTATATACAGATACAGAGCAAGCGCGATGAGAAAAATGGCAGTCGCGCTGTACGGGGAAGAGTAGAGAGCTTTTTTTCACGGAAAAAAGGAAGAAAACACTTCGTGTTTTTTCCTTACGCTTATGTGGGGTTGGTGCAAATACGACGTGAGACCGATGATCTTCCCTGCGGTTTACAGGGGTGTAGTTTCGTGAGAAGCCGTTTGCTTGCGCTCGCCGCGCAGAAAACATTTGACAAACTCCCCCTCTTGTGCTATAATTTTATCGACAAAAGTTTGTTTGAGGTATTGTTTATGGAAAGCAAAAGACGGGACAGAGATCTTGTTTCAATAAAGCGCGTTATCTGGTCGAATTACGAACGCTTCCGCACTCTCGGCGTGTTCTTCGTTGAGAAAAAGGAAGTCCTTGATGTCATCGCCGCAAAGGACGACGAAACGATTGCCGCTATAGCCGCGGAATGCCGCGAAGGTGGCGTAAGATGGCGCGGATTCACAAAATATCTGACGAAAATCGAAAAATCGCTCATCGGTGAGCGCGAAATCGTCGACCTCTCCATGACGGACGATCGCGCACTCGAACACATCAGATGTATAAATGTCGCGGACTTCGTGAAAATAATCGAAAAACCGTCCGGCGTTGCTGTATCATTCAACGTTAGCGGCAAGTTCGACGTTCTCGCAAAGGGCAACCGCAACGGCGTCACCGATATTAAAGCCGTCGGCGTAACGCCCGAGACGGAATTCACGGTGGTTGACGAGTTGCTTCCGTTCTGGGAGGACAGATATTCCGTCGCACTGAAGAGTGAAAACCTCTCGTTTGCCATTTCCGCGGAAGACCCGAAGACCGGCAAAAAGGGAAGTGCGTGTGTCCGCATTTATGTGATTGATGACAGCCGCGTTGTGATCGACGACCTCGGCAAATACACCGACACAAGCGCACTGACGCAGTGGATAAACCCGTAACAGAAAACAAATCAAAACGAGAACCCCACCAAAACGGTGAGGTTCTTTTTGTTATTTCGTATCAATGACCGCGCAGATCAAAATTGAGTATTTTTTCTCCAAAGCTATCTTCAAGCCCGGCAACTGAATTCTTGAACAGACAAATCTGATAACAGTTTTCGCTGTTTTTGTATTTTTTGAAATTGCGTCTCGAATGTTCTATTATTTTGGGCGTTTCCTGAGGAGAAACCCACAGATCTTCATTCTCTCTTAAGTCAACTTGATCCGAATACCATTTTTCAAGCTCTTCTCTGCTCATATCGCTTTCGACAAGCAGAAAACCAAACCACTGCATTCCGTTTCCGTTTCCCATCTTTTTCCCCGTAAGGGAAGCGGACTCAATTACTGTTGTGCCGTCGGGTACAGAAGCATTTTTGAGCCGTTTTTCGTAATTTGCCGAAATACAGTTGTTGATGACAGGTACGGCAAGTATAAAAATCATAATTATTGCAAGTATGCTCAAAAGCAAGGTACGCAAAATGCGCGGTATCAGTTTTTTCATCGGTGTTCTCCTTGATTTTTATGGCAGGTATTACTTCTTACCTCTCTCTTGCTCCGCCCCATTCGACTGCCGTGAAACCGGCTCTCTCGAATGTCGGGAGATACTGCGGCACGACGGGAACGAACGTGTCGCTCGGCTTTATGTGCATGGCAATGCGGAGCAGGGAATCGGGCTTCGGCGTGATGTTCAGCCCGTTGTATGCCTCGCGCTCCTCGGTCAATTCAAAATGGACGAGAGTATACTCGTTCTTCTCCATTTCGGGAAGCCAGTAGATGATAAATTCGTTCGCTTCACGTTCAGTCAGTCCGAGCTGTGCAAGTGCGTCTTCGAGGAACGTCGCACAGTCGTCACGGCGAACACAGAAGCCCGCCCGGAAATCAGCAGGGACGTAAGCGGATTCTTCCCAATAGAGCGAATAATACGTCCGTCCGCGCGCGTCTGTTATTGTGCCGTCGGGCACGACCGTGCCGCTCCATTCGGAGATATACTTCGGGTACGTTACGGTCAGTGTTTCGGGGCGTTCAAACGTTACGGTGAAGTCCGTTTCTTCTTCGGGGTAGAGATAAAGCACTGGCTTCGCATATCCGCCGACGCCTTTCATAACGATCCTGCCGAGCACGCCCTTTTCGGGGTCTATAACGTATTCGTAAGCATAGCCGGGATCGCCGTATTCCAAATCGAAGTTTTCGACGATGTAATAGTACGCCGCCGGAAGAGTGGACGGATTTTCGACTGCTTCAAAGCGCGGATTCTGTGCGTCTCCGACGTTTGCTTCGTATCCCGTCTCGTATGCGTATTCGTTTTCGAACATTTTCGTCGCATCTGTCGTCTCGCTCTTGTAACCGCCGATCAGATGGTGGAAATAGGTATTCCCCACTTCGCAGATCGGGAACGATACTTCTTCGTCTCTGCGCATGAATTTATACATTCCGTCCTCTCTCACGACCGCGAAGTCACCGGCTACCGTGATGACGTTTTCATAGTCGCGGCTCTGATAACGCTGTTTCATCTCGCCGTCGTAGATCGAGAAATGACCGCTCAAGTAATTCCCGTTTTCGTCTGTCTCTTTTTCAGCCGTTATCAGCTCTCCGCCGCTCGTCAGTGAATATTTCGAGAACGGTTTTTCGTGGATCAGCACACCTTCCGAGTTGTATACTCCGATATAGGTGTATGAGTTCATATCTTCTTTCATTAAGAACAGATCGCAGTCTCCGAATACCGTGTGGCTGACTGTAACGTAATCAACAAAATTCTGAGTGGAAAAAAGCTCTTTCATATCTTCGAGACGGATAATATGATAGTTCTGTTCGTAGTGAACCAAAATATATTTGCCGCCGTCGATACAGGTGAGATAATGATAATAGTCCGTCAGAAATTCCTGTTTTCTTATGTCAAACAGAGCATATTCCCACGAACTGTTTATCAGAGTTACATAATCGCAGTTTTGATCCGAGAAGTATACTCTTTCGCGGTCAATGTCGGTCGGCACATGGAATGTTTCGCCGCTCTCAAACTCATAGAAGAAGTATGTGCCGTCGTAGATATAGGCAAAATTCTTGTTAGTGCTGACAGAGCGGGCGTTGTCGTTCTTGCAGCCGTATGTGTAAAGGGCTTCAAATTCCGCTTCGTCGGGCTTTTTGTCCGTCCCCCAGATATAATCGGTCTGAGAGTCACGGTACTTGTAGAAGTACAGGATTTTTTTGTAGTCTTCGTCGGGAGTTTCGTCCTGCTCGTCGGACTTATCGGGAGTTTCGACTGTTTCATCTGGTGTTTCGTCGGACTCATCGGACTCATCGGGAGTTTCGGAAGTTTTATCCGTTTCATCGGATTCGTCCGTTTCATCCGGCACTTTGTCGTTAACTTCCGTGTTTTCGGTTTCGTTTTCGTCGACGGGCGGTGTTTCTTTTTTCACGCACGCGACAAGCGAGAGAAGCATTGTAACGGCAAGGATCAAAGAAATCAGTTTTTTCATCGGTTTTCTCCTGTTGAATTGAAATTATTGTTATTTGTTAGACGTTCGGAAGTGGAAAAAAGTTCCCAAAAAGGCGGAAAAACGCGGTTCATGAATAACCGCCGATTTCTGACAGAACAAATCTGCCTATGATTCCGTTTTCTGTAGATACGACATATTCGTAACCTCTGCCCGGCTGACCTTCTTCCGCGTTTGTATCTTCAAACACGAAGTTCAGTCCGTCGGGATAGCATTCGGGTCTCTCGGACGGCTCGAAAATCGGGTTTTCCGCATCCCCGACGTTGATCTCATATCGGTTTATACGGTTTTTGTCTGTCAGATTCCCGCTCTTTGAACCGGAAATGCCGTTGTGGAAATACAGACCGTCTTTATTGTCACAGATTTTGAGAGATACCGTCTCGTCATATTTCACAAAGCGATAGGAGGAGCCGTCGAGCACTGCCTGGTATTCTCCCCACATCCCATAGAAACCGTCGTATTCGCGGCTTTCGTATTCGCGCTTGAGGTCTGCGTCACAGATATAATATCTGTATTTTTCGCTCTCCCCGACTTTTTCCCATATCAGTATTTTCTCCGTGTTCAGCCGTTCGTTTTTTATGATATACGGGAAAGAGAACGGCGAGTCGATCAGTTTTTCTCCTTTTTCGCTGTACAGCGCGTCGCAGAATTCGTTGTTTTCGAGCGGATTTCCCCGATCTATGAACAGCGTCCTTTTGCCAACGTATAAATCGGTGATGTAGCTTTCTCCCGACAATATCTCCTTCATACCGTCGATCTCGAAAACATAGCTTTTTGTTTTGTCTGACAGCTCATGCTCTCCGTTAAAGTCGTAGCACAACACAAACCTGCCGTCAGCCGTCGTGTAAATGGAATTATAGATGTGTTCACGGACTTTTTGGTCGGTGAGAATGTCGAAGAAGAAATATTTCTGCGTGACGGTGTCAAAAAATGTCAGAAGAGTTGAGTCGCCGCCGAGCAGCATGTACTTCGCCATTCTTTTTATGTCAAAGCCCGAGATATTCTTTATCCTCTCACCCGTTGTGATGTCTATAAAGAACCGTCCTTCGTCTTCGATATAGGCATATCTGCTGTTGTAAGTGATGAGCTTTGCACAGACGGTCTTGCATTTGTACGTGTAGACCGGCACATCATTTTTGTCCCCGGATTCGTTGTCCGTTGCATATACACGGTCACCGTTGTATCTGTAAAAATAAAACGCAAATTCGGGTTCTTCTTCGGTACCCGATTCATTATCGAGATCCGTGACGGTCAGCGTGTTCGACCCCACTATTTTACGGTGGTATTCACCGTCGGGCAGGGAAGCCTTTTTCGAGTTTTGTACGGTGAAGTCAAAATACGATACGGGGGGTTCTTCGCTGATCTGCTTCGGCTCAAAAGTGATAAGGTAATTGTATATTTCGTACTCTCTCAAGTGACCGTCTATAAAACCGTTGTAGTATTTGTACTGCTTTTCATCAAACATCCCGACGGAGACATAGTATTTCAGATTGCTTACTTCATTTGTCCTGATCAGCCCGTCGTCGGGAATAAAGTGTATTCCTGCCGGCTCGTACTTGCCTTTTTCAAGGACAGTGTACCCGTTGAAACGGGAATCCTTGTCGAAATAATACACGATCAGGTGCGAGCGGATGAGCATTTCGGTATCGGCGTAAAATCTGACGGTGACTTCGATGCCGTCCGATGTTTCCTTTACGTCAAGAACAGAACGTTGTTCCTGAGGGTAGCACTCATACAGAGAGTTATACTGACCGTCACCGAGCAGAGTTCCGCGTACAGTTAATTTTTCAGGTTCTGTTACGCCGAAGTCTTCTTCGAGATGCCTGTAAAGCGATTCTTCATCGAGCTTATACCAGTTGCCTGTCTCTCCGTAGTACACATGAACAAAATCCATAGCTCCCGGATATGTCACACCCTTGCCGTAAGCCGGGGTGTTCCAAAGCCTACATGAGTTGAAGAACAGCAACAGCTTGTGTACTTCTTCGTATTTCCTGTTTAGCTCACGGGTTTTTTCCGTTTTTTCTTCGTTCAGTCCGGTAATGTAGAAATCCATCATACCCTCTGCGACTTTGATGCTGTATTTACCGGGCTTAAGCTCCTCGAGTGGAGATTCTACAATTGTAAAATCAATATCAATACCGTCGGTATTGACAAAGGGATATGTGAACGAGAACGAAATATCGGAGAACCGCACGTTGTTGACCTCGGGGAATTTCCAGCCTTCGATGAAGAAAGAGTATAAATAGTCGTAATAATCCTCACCGCTTTGACCGAGCGTGCCGTCGTCGACGTATTTTTTCAGTTTTTTGAAAGAATCCGCGGTGACGGTAATCCTGCCCGGTTTGCCATTCAAAACGATCTCTTCGAGAGAGTCGTTTGCCTCCCAGAGCTGTTCGTTTCCGTCGGTGTCCGTTGTGACGAACAGCAGCTTGCCATCCTCGTTGCAGTAAATCTTTTCGGATGATACGGTTTTATCTTTTCCCATGTCAAAACGGATGAACGACGGTTCGTGTTTTTCGGTATCAATGACAGCGATCTGTCCGAGGGAACTGTTTATTCCGACGGTATAATAGTGACGGTTTGCCGATTCCGCCATTGTTGTGTTTGCCATTCCGGTATAACTGAAGCTGATCGCCCTGTATCCGTCATCGGTTTTCTCGAATGTCGGACTGTTTATGAAATATCCGTCTCTTTCGAGCTTCATCGAGATGTAGTCGCCGAAGTATTCCATATAGTAATACTTGTATTCGTTTTGCTGAACGATCGAATCAAGCGCACGGAATTCGTCCGACGAGATGAGCGCGCCGTCCCTTGAGTAGGTCTTGAGACTGTGTATCTTCCAGCCGTTATCATCTTTTACGGTGACGGCATATATCTGACCGCCGTATGCGTCAATACAGCAGATCTTTTCGTCGCTGTCACGGCTCTCGAATACGACGGAAACAGTATTTTCATTGTTGTTGCATCTGTAAACGGTCGGGACAGTGTCTTCTCCGTCCCTGCGGTTGACGAGGAAGACGATACTGTCATCGTCAAGCGCGGAAATATCCACTCTTGTGTCGCTGACCGGGATATCGGTAATACTTTCCGTCGATCCGGAGAGGAGACTGTTTTTGTAGAGGAAGATTTTTTCCTTTCCGTCAGAATCAAATGAAGCCGGAGCGATGAACAGTGCGCCGCCCGTAATGATAGAATCGGAGAGGGAAGCGTTTGAATCGGTGGAAAAACTGTGGGATTTGCTTGTTGAGAGGTCAATGGTATAGCAGAAAGCATTACCGTTTTCATTTGTGACGTAGCTGTATAAGTTGCCCGAAAAAGCATCAGGCAGAATGACGTAAGTTTTGCCCTCTTTCCGAAAATACGGAGGGTATGACTCTATCAGTGTGCAGTCCTCTGCCGTCACGAGCTTTACAGAGCATTCACCTTCGTTGATAACCTTGACACTGAGGTATTTTTCGGCGTGATCGGTGTCTGAGTCTTCAGAACCGTCTTCGTTTTCGCCCGTATCGGCTACAGTATCTTCGTGCGTGCTTTCGTCGACTGCATCGGACTTTTTGAATCCGAGGAACGAGCATAATACAACTGCTGCGGCGAGTACCACCGCGACGATAATGAAGATCATGCGGTCTTTGCGGTTTTCGACAAGTGCCTTGATCCTTTCTTCGAGCGGCGCACTGCCGAGTCCGACGACTCCACGCGGCTTTGCGGATGCGGAATCAACGAGCATCTGCGCGTAACCGAGCCTATCGTTTTTGTTCATTTTCTTTGTGACTGATTCATCGCAGGCGAACTCAGAGTCGCGTTTTGAGAGTATCGCCGCCGCCCATACGAGCGGATTCCACGGATATACGACGAGCGCGGCTATGCGGAATATTGCCCAGAAGTTGTCGCCGTGACGAATGTGTGTCAACTCATGCGTCAGCGCAAGGGAATCAGAAAAGCCGTCTTTCATGTCGGGCGTGATGTAGATCGTCGGATAAAGTCCGCTCACGCACGGAGTCGACACGGCGGAGGTGGTGTATACCTTGAATCTCTTCACTTTTCCGACGTATTCGCGCGTGCGGTGGAGTTTTACGGAGAATACCGTTCCGGTTACCGCGAAGAACAGTGCGACAGCCGCAGACAAAACACCCCACGCGATAAACAGCACGCGCGTGTAGTCCACGGCAGGCTTTTCAGACGGGGTGACGGGAGCGGGTTCTGTTATATCGCCGATCGGCTGAACGTCGGGCGTTTGGCTGACAGGCGTTGTCGGTGAGTACGGTTCAACATTGGGAAGAGACGGGCTGTATTCCGGCGTTATATCGCTGTGCGTCGGCTGAACAGCGTGTTCGTCCGTCACTTCGTACAAAGGCGGCGTTTTGTCCGTTTCGCTGTCGACAGATACGGTAGGCACGTCGTGCGAGAAAGGTGCTTCGGGTTTCACCGGCTCCGGAAGAACGGGCAGAAGCGAGACGGGAATACACAGCTTTATCACGACTGCGAGCCACAGCGCATAAATAAGCCGCGCCGGGATCTTTTTGCGAAAAACTGCGCGCAAAAAGATCACAACTGCGATAAGCAGTGAGAGGGTGATAATATTCTGGATCATCGGCGAATCCTTTCGTTATCGGTTGTTCTTCGCGTCCTCGATAATTTTCGTGAGTGCGTCGAGATCCTCGTCGGTCAGCTTGTTCTGCTCGGCAAGGAACGACACCATGAGCCCGAGCGAGCCGTCGTAAACCTTGGAGAGGAACGAATCCGTTTCGGTGCAGGAGGCGTCGTCACGCTCGATAAGCGGATAATACTGCTGGAGTCTTCCGCTGTCGTCCATGCGGACTGCTCCCTTTGCGATAAGGCGTTTGAGCATGACGAAAATTGTGGTTTTCGTCCATGCGGTGTCGTCGGCGAGGGCGTTCACCATTTCGCCGATAGTGCGCGGGCTCTTTACCCACATGAGCTTCATAAGTTTCCATTCGCCGCTTGATAAGATGATTTCTGACATGTTTTTATACCTCGTTTTTTATAAAGATAACGTATGTTTACTATAGTATATCAAGATTAACAAAAAATGTCAAGAGGGTGGGTGAAAAAAGTGCGTAAAAATAAAAAAATCCACCGTGGGAAAAGGGGAAGAAAAATGATATATCGCTGACGCGATATGATATACGGCGGATGCCGTATGATATACTTGCTTACGCAAGTATGATATATTTTCGCTTCGCTCAAATATGATAAATACGCGAAGCGTATATCATCGCACGAAGTGCGATATCATACCGCAAGGTATATCATCCGTTCGGAGAACGGATATCATTTATAATACGGTGGATTCGAACCGTGCATATTGCGCTGCGCGCAAAATGCTTCACGCGCTGTGATGTTTTATCTGAATCGTCAGTTATGTTTGGCGCGTGACGGTGGTTTTCATACATCGTTCCTTATAGGAATAAAAAAAAGACCTCGTAGAGGTCGTTTTTTTATTCCTATGGGGGAAGGTGGATTCGAACCATTACGAATTTTCGGAACCTGCTGCGCAAATTCCGAAAAATCGTTTACGAGTATGCCGTTCGTATATGCAAGACGTTGGTTTGTTTGGCATACTCGAGGTAGTCCTCATACACCAACCACGCATCGAAAACAAAAAGCACTTCGTTTGAAGTGCTTTTATTTCCGATGGGGGAAGGTGGATTCGAACCACCGAAGGCAGTGCCAGCAGATTTACAGTCTGTCCCCTTTGGCCGCTCGGGAATTCCCCCTGGAGCTGGTGATCGGAGTCGAACCAACAACCTGCTGATTACAAATCAGCTGCTCTGCCATTGAGCCACACCAGCATCATTCTTTTCTTTCGCATTCGCTTGCGAACATCGGTATTATATCACTCCGTGCCGCCTTTGTCAATAGTTTTGACGAAAAAAATAAAAAAATGTGTGCCTTGTGAAAAATAAAGAGGCTCACGTCGCCGTGAACCTCTTTTTGCCGTGCTGTTTTATATCTCTTTGAACTCATCCTTTGCAATCGCCTCGGTGAGCTTTACGCATTCGCGCACGTCGGAAAGGTCGATCTGTTCCACCGTCGAGTGGATGTGTCTTGTCGGGATCGAAATACATCCTGCTATCGCACCGCCTGCCGCTTTCTGCATCGAAGACGTGTCAGTTCCTCCGCAGAGAAGTATCTCAAGCTGATACTTTATTCCGTTTTCTTCGGCGAGCGAGCGCATCTTCTCAACGAGCGAACGGTCGCAGATGACGCTGTGATCCTTGATCTTTATTGCCGCACCGCCGCCGAGCTTTACTTCCATGGGAGTTGCGGACATTTCGTCTCCCGTGCCGCACACGTCAAGCGCTACGCCGATGTCGGGCTGTATGCCGAACGCCGCAGTCTGCGAGCCGCGGCAGCCGACTTCCTCCTGCACCGTGAAGACGAAGTAAACGTCGTTCGGGCATTCGGTGTCTTTCAGTTCCCGTGCGGCTTCGACAAGGATAGCCGCGCCTATTCTGTCGTCGAGCGGTCTGCCTGCGTATCTTGAGCCTGTGAGCTTGACGAGATCGGCGCAGACGGAGAACGTGTCGCCGATTTTAACGTGGCGTGCCGCGTCGCGTCTCGATTTTGCACCGATGTCGCATACGAACTTGTCTGCGGCGTAGTCGGCGGGCTTTGTACCGCTTTCGGGAACGAGGATGCCTCGCGTGCCGTTTTCAAACACCACGTGCGTGAACGCGGCGGACGCGAAGTTTATCCCTCCGACGGGTGCGAAACGGATGAATCCGTTCTCTTCGATGTACGTCACCATAAATCCGATCTCGTCTATGTGCGCGGCGAACATGATCTTCTTTTTGTTCTTTGCCGTGCCGGACTTAAATGCGATGAGGTTTCCGAGCGCGTCAATGCGGAGAGAATCAACGAACGGGCTGATCTCTTCCGCGATGACGGCGACTACTGCGTCCTCTCTGCCGGAGACGGACACGGGCTTCATTATTTTCTTTATGAGATTATACATATCGTTTTCCACCTTTCTTTTTACGCGAGAGCTTCTATAACGGCTTTGAGCAGTTCTGTCATTGCGTCAAAGTCGCGTGCGTCGATGACGTTTGACGCGGTGTGGATGTATCTCGACGGTGCGGACAGCGCGGCGACTCTGACTCCTGCGAGGGAGCGGTTTATCACTCTTGCGTCGTTTCCGCCGGAGACGTACTGCTTCGGCTGTACCGGGATATTCTTCTCTTTTCCGACGGAGAGGATAAATTCATACAGTTCTTTGTCGTATATCGTCGAACGATCCATGAACGACAGGCATCCGCCCTTGCCCTGGTAGCCGACGTAGCCGTATCTGTCGCCGCCGAGGTCGTTTACCGCAGTGGATTCAAGGCAGATCGCCATATCGGGCTTTACGAGATTTGCTGCGGTCTGTGCGCTTGTACCGCCGATCTCTTCACGGCAGGTGAATGCGAAGCACACGTCGAACGGAAGTGCGGCTTTCGTCTCCGCGAGGTGGCGGAGTACAAGGCAGAGGATAGCGCATCCGAGACGGTCGTCAAGTGCCTTGCCTTTGATTTTCGTGTCGTTTTCGCCGAACACGACGAACTTCGACGAATACGTTCCGAAGTCGCCGACCTTGACTCTCGTCAGCGCGTCGTCCTTTGATTTTGCTCCGATGTCGATGTACATATCCTTGAATTCGCCCGTACCGCCGAGGTGTGTGGGTTTCAGTCCGAAAAATCCCTGCGTTTTGCGTTCTTCGTCGCCGACTGTAACGGCACGGGACGCAAGTGTGCGCGGATCTTTGCCGGAAAGCGGCGCGATCTTCAGATACCCGTCCTTGTCGACGGATTTGATCATGAATCCGACCTCGTCCATATGCGACTGGAGCATCAGGCGCGTTACATCCGGCTTTCCGTCGGGATCGACAGGCTCGTCGTCGATTGAATAGCCCTTTTCGGCGACGCGCTTTTTGTAAACTGCAACGAGCGAGCCGAGGCGGTCTTCGATTATCTCGTCGGCGTACGGCGTGATGTATTCTTTTATGATGTCGCGGACGTTTCCTTCGCATCCGGACGGACCGAACGCGAGCGACAGTTCTTTCAGCAGCTCTATGGGAGTGAAGTTTTCGTATTTCATTGTCGTTTCTCCCTTACATTTCCGTCGTGATGATCTTTTTGAAGATACCGACAAACTGTTCTGCGTCGCTCTCTTCGATCATCTCACTGTACGAGTGCATTCCGGCGAGCGGCAGGCTGACAACTGCGGCAGGTACGCCTTCGTTCGCGTATACGAGGCAGTTTGCGTTAGTGCCTGTGTTGGTGGCTTCTACAACTGTAGAATACTTTATCCCGTTTTCGTCGGCGAGCGCGAGAATTTTTTTCGTCAGCTTTCTGTCGGTGACAGCCGAGAGGGAGACCATAACGCCGTTTCCCATAACTCCGCTTTCGTCGTCTTCAACGCCGGGAGTTTTCGCAAAATTCACGTCAGTCACGATTGCGAAATACGGATTTATTTTGAACGCCGCGTTTGTCGCACTGCCTCCGCCGATCTCCTCACCGGACGAAAGTGTGACGTAAACGTCGTACGCAAGCTCTTCTGCAGGTGTGTTCACGACAGCCGTGATAAGTCCTGCCGCGCACGCCTTGTCGTCGAATCCTACTCCCGTGAAGCGTCCGTTCATGAGATCGTCGCCGTCGTATTCCCACGCGACAGGCGAGCCGATCGGGACGAGCTTTTCGGCTTCCGCTTTCGTGTAGCCTATGTCGACGCGGATGTCAGTCCATTCCGGTGCGGCGGTGTCGCCCGGCTTTTGCAGATGCGGCGGTGTTGCTGCGATCACTCCGAAGAGTTTTTCGCGTCCGTAGACCGAGACTTCGCAAGAGGGAAGAATAACTCTGTCTATTCCGCCGACGTTCGTGACGGTCAGCAGTCCTTCCGAGGTGATCCCCGTGACGATCATACCGATCTGGTCAAAATGCGCGTCGAGCAGGATTTTTTCTGCGTTTTTCTTCTTCGATTTTTTCTCGAGAATGATGTTCCGCGCCGCGTCGATTGTCACCGAGTCGAAGTATTTTCCGTACAGTGCGGTGACCTCACGCGCGGCTTCTCTTTCGCATCCGCTTACCGACATTACCGATGTCAGCGAACGGAGCGTTGTTCTGTAGTCGAGCATATTTCCTCCGTTTTGTTTTTTCTTATTTTGTTGGAGCTCCGCTCCAAACCTCAGCTTAGAAAACTTTTTCGAGAAAAAGTTTTCTAAGGATTTTCAAAAAGCTTTATAGAACTAAACCAATACAGTTTTTGAGGATTCTTAAGGGACTTTTTTCAAAAAGTCCCTTAAGTGGGGTTTGGGGTGAAACCCCAATAAAATAAAATCTTTTACAGTGAATTTACGAGCGATTTGAAATGTTCTCCGCGTTCGGCGAAGTTTTTGAAGTGATCGAACGATGCCGAAGCCGGCGAGAGGATGACCGTATCTCCGACTTTTGCGGCGTTCTTTGCGTCAAGCACCGCGCCGTCGAAGTCGGGATTCATTATGATTCTGAACCCCTCAGCCGATTTTTTGCCGTAGTCGGGATGATTTACAAGTGCGGTCCTTATTGTTTCCGCCGTTGCGCCGGTCAGAACGACTGTGTGAACGGTCGACGAGTATACCGCGTCCGCGAGCGGCTCATACGGGATGTGCTTGTCGTAACCGCCTGCGATAAGCACGACGGGACGGTCATTTATCGCTGAAAGAGCGGCGGCTGTGCGCGTCGGAGACGAGTCTATCGAGCCGTTTATATACGTCACGCCGTCCTTTTCGCGGACAAATTCAAGACGGTGTTCCACTCCGCCGAACGTGCGCGCAACTTCTTTGATTTTTTCTACAGTTGTAGAATAATGTGCTACCGCAATAGCTGTCATGTAGTTTGCGACGTTGTGCAGTCCCGGGAGCTTGATGTCACTGCGCTTCATTATTTCGACTTTTCCTTCTTCGGGGAAGAGAGAATAAACGGTATCTCCGTCGAGCCATACCGCGCTGTCGCATTTTCTGAGCGTGCCGTCGGGCAGTGGAGAGAGCGAGAAGAACGTCACGGGCGTGTCGGTTTTCTGCAAATCAAGCGCGATCTTGCGCGTTTCTTCGTTGTCGTAGTTCAGCACTGCGCGTCCGGCGTGGGCGAGGATCTTTTTCTTTGCCTCGATGTATTCGTCCATTCCGGTGTGCCAGTTGAGGTGGTTCGGCGTGATGTTCGTTATCGCCGCAACGTCGATCGGCGCGTCGACTGTCATGAGCTGGAACGACGATAGCTCGACTGCCACCGCGTCGTCCGGGGAAATTTTGTCAAACCGGTACAGAAGCGGCTCTCCGATGTTTCCGCCGAGGAAGACTTTTCCCTTAGGCTCAAGTAGCATCGACATGAGCGTCGTTGTCGTTGTTTTGCCGTCGCTTCCGGTTATCGCATATACAGGACACGGGTGAAGCGAAAGGAAAAGCTCCATTTCCGACGTGACAACAGAACCGCGTGCGCGTGCTTCGTTAAGTTCGTCGAGATCGGGACGGATTCCCGGCGAGCGGAATACTATATCTTCGTCGATGTTTTTGAGATAGTCCTCTCCGATGATGAGCGTTGCACCGAGAGAGACGAGCTTTTCGGCGTTTTCACCGAGCGCGTCGGCTGTTTTTGCGTCGCGTACGGTCAGACGGCTGACAACAGGCGCGAGCATGGATGCAAGCGGCATATTCGATACACCTGCGCCGAGGAGAGATACGGTTTTTTTGTTAAAAAGACGGAAGAGTCTGTCATTCATGAAAATATCTGCCTTTATAAGTTCTTTCACGGTTATTATATACCAATCCGCGCGGTTTGACAAGAGCGAACGAGAGAAAAAACGCATATACTGTAAACGAAAATTTCCCCTATAGAATGACTAAACGCGCGATGAAGCGTGAATAATAAGTCATGAAAACAAAGGGATACACAAAGAGGGCAGATTATGAACATACGCAGAGGGGATATATATTACGCGGACCTGAGTCCGGTGGTCGGGAGTGAGCAGGGCGGCATAAGACCGGTGCTGATACTCCAGAACGACGTCGGCAACAGATACAGTCCGACGGTCATAGCGGCGGCGATAACGAGCAGAATGAGCAAGACGAAACTGCCGACACATATAGACATTTACGCAGAGAGGGCAGGGCTGCAAAAGGACTCCGTCATACTGCTTGAGCAGATGCGGACGATTGACAAACAGCGGCTCGGTGAAAAAATGGGGCATCTCGATAACGAGACGATGAGCGAAGTCAACAACGCGATAACGATAAGCCTCGGATTGACGGAGTGATTCTACAGATGTAGTGTTATCGAGAGAGATATATTCTACAAACGTAGTATGAAATAAGATAATATAGATTTTACAAATGTAGTACAATGAGGAAAAAGCAAACCTCTACAAACGTAGAAACAATATGGCTGTGCGGATTCTACAAATGTAAAGCTGTGAACACGAAATAAAGTCTACAGTTGTAGAATAAAGAAGAAGAGAAAATCCACTATATTCTACGGATGTAAAACAACCTTGGCGGCCAAACATACTCTACGGTTGTAAAACAAAATAGATCACAGAGTAATTCTACAAAAGTAAAATAAATTGTCGAAATAATTCTTCCAATCAATTCTACAACTGTAAAACCGCTCAATATACTCTACAAAAGTAAAATAAATTCTTGTACACAAGCTCGCGCGAATACAAACAATTGCACTCTACCTTTGTAGAGTATAGTCTCTTCTTTTTCCTTGCTGTCAAGGTAGATTTCTTGAATATGATCTACAACAGTAGAATAAACTTCCAAACAAAAAGAACCTTTTAGGAGCGTTCTCATAAGGATGTTTTCGGAACACGGTAGGGGCGAACTGTGTTCGCCCGCGGGAGACCGCAGGTCTCCCCTACGGATACACATATAAATATCGGCAGAGGACTTGTTTTCTCTGCCGATTTGTGTTATAATGGAACTAACAAAAAGCCTTCCTCCAGGAGGAAGGTGGCACGCGTAGCGTGCCGGAAGGAGCCTGCGTGACTTTAGATTTGTACTAACTTCATTGTAACGCACTCTCCCTCACCCGACTTCGTTGGGAGCTCCCTCCCGGAGGGAGCCTTAGGATGCGCGCAACTTCAGGGGTATGGGCTTTGCCCGAAGCCTTTTGTAATACAAAGGCGAAACTGGCAATAAAACAGAACGATAAATAAGAATTT
>JAZUKN010000092.1:0-3231 GCA_045643285.1 Eubacteriales bacterium | reverse complement strand
AAAGCTCGAAGACCTGATCTCAGAAGCCGTCGAGAACATTCACGCCGAGATCGACGAGATACAGGGAGACGAACTGACAGGAGAAGACGGCGATGGAGTTCTTCCTGCTGATTCGACCGTGCGGAATTTTTCGTACACAGTCGTTGACGGTAAGGTTTACTACCGCGAGAACAGCATCATGCGACCGGTAGAAACATCGGTCACGGGAGAGAACAGGATCAAAGGAATGATAGCGATACGCGACACCGTCCGCGAACTGATCGACGCACAGCTTGAGAACTATCCCGACGAGTATATTTCGGCTTTGCAGAAAAAACTGAACGAGCAATACGATAAGTTTACTGCAAAGTACGGACTCATCAACAGTCGTGGCAATGCTTCCGTTTTCGATGACGACAACGCATATTTTCTCCTCTGTTCGCTCGAAAAACTCGACGAAGAGGGAAATCTCAAAGCGAAAGCGGACATCTTCTCGAAGCGCACGATCAAGCCTCAGCTTTATGTTGACAAGACCGACACGGCAAGCGAAGCACTGGCGGTAACGCTCGGAGAACGCGCATTTGTCGATATGGAATATATGATGTCACTGACAGGGAAGACGGAAGAAGAAATTTATTCCGACCTTAAAGGCGTTATATTCCTCAATCCTCTGTACGGATTCGGCAACGAGAGCGTACCGAAATACCTTCCGGCTGACGAGTATCTTTCGGGTAATGTGAGAGAAAAACTTGAAGTCGCAAGACGAAGTGCCGCTCTGTATCCCGACGATTACGCGATCAACGTGGAAGCGCTCGAAAAGGTACAGCCGAAGGATCTGACTGCCGGAGAGATCGGTGTCAGACTCGGAGCAACGTGGATTCCGCCCGAAGACATACAGGCGTTTCTGTATGAACTTCTCGGCACACCGTACTATTACAAGTACAGAATCCAAGTAAAATTTGAGCCGATAACGGGACAGTGGCAGATAACAGACAAGACTTACGACAAGTACAACGTCAAGGCGATGAGCGTTTACGGTACGTCGAGAGCGAATGCTTACAACATTATCGAAGACACGCTGAACCTAAAAGACGTGCGTGTGTTTGACTATGTAGAGGACGGAAGCGGTAACAAAAAAGCAGTACTGAACAAAAAAGAGACGACTATCGCGCAGGGCAAACAGGAAGAAATACGCCGTCAGTTTGAAGAATGGATATGGAAAGATCCGGAGCGACGTGAACGTCTATGTAAGCTCTACAACGAGAAGTTCAACTCGATCCGACCGAGAGAATACGACGGAGGACACATTCAGTTTTACGGTATGTCGCCGGAGATCACTCTGCGAAAGCATCAGGTGAACGCCGTCGCACGAATCATTTACGGAGGGAACACGCTTCTCGCACACGTCGTAGGGGCAGGGAAAACCTTCACGATGGTTGCCGCCGCACAGGAGCAGAAGCGTATCGGACTGTGCTCAAAGAGTATGTTTGTTGTGCCGAATCACCTCATTTCTCAGTGGGCAAGTGAGTATTTACAGCTTTATCCGAGTGCAAATATCCTTGTCGCAACGAAGAAAGACTTTGAGACGAAGAATCGCAAAAAGTTCTGTGCGCGTATCGCAACAGGCGACTACGACGCCATTATCATAGGTCACAGCCAGTTCGAGAAGATACCGATGTCGATAGAGCGGCAGATGCAGACGATACAGGCGGAGATCGACGAGATTCTCGAAAGTATCGAGACACTCAAACACGAGAGAGGCGAGAGGTTCACGATCAAGCAGCTTGAAAAAACAAAAAAGCAGTTACAGCTCAAGCTCGATAAGCTCAACGATAGAAGCCGAAAGGACGACGTTGTGACCTTTGAACAACTCGGTGTAGACCGTCTTTTTGTGGACGAAGCTCACTTTTACAAAAATCTTGCCGCCTACACGAAGATGAGAAACGTTGCCGGAATCAGCCAGACAGAAGCACAGAAGAGCAGTGATCTCTATATGAAGTGCCGTTATCTTGACGAGCTGACAGGCGGAAAAGGCGTTACTTTTGCAACGGGAACGCCGATCTCTAACACAATGGTAGAGCTTTACACGATGCAGAAATACCTCCAATACGACGCGCTGAAAGAAAAAGGACTCACGAATTTTGACGCATGGGCTTCCACTTTCGGTGAGACAGTGACGGCGATTGAACTCGCACCGGACGGTTCGGGATACAGAGCGAAGACAAGATTCGCAAAGTTTTTCAATATTCCGGAGCTGATGAGTATGTTCAAAGAGGTAGCCGACGTGCAGACTGCGGATATGTTAAACCTTCCCGTGCCGAAAGCAAACTTCCACATCGGGAAAGTTCCGGCATCCGATATTCAGAAAGAAATGGTCGAATCCTTTGCCGAACGAGCCGCGAGAGTACACAACAGAATGGTTCCGTCGGACGAAGACAATATGCTTCTCATAACAAATGACGGACGAAAAGCCGCGCTCGATCAGCGACTTATCAATAACAGTCTGCCCGATTATGACGGCAGTAAGGTGAACGAGTGTGTGCGTAATGTGCTTGAAATCCGGAACAAAACCGCACCGGATAAGTCCGCTCAGCTTGTGTTCTGCGACCTCTCCACACCACACGGAGACGACAGATTTTCGGTGTACGATGACATAAAACGTAAGCTGATAGATAACGGAATTCCTGAAAGTGAGATCGCATTTATTCACGACGCCGACACGGACGCGAAGAAAAAAGACCTGTTTTCGAGAGTGAGAAGCGGACAAGTACGTGTTCTTATGGGAAGCACTTTCAAGATGGGAGCGGGTACAAACGTGCAGGAAAGACTGATTGCACTCCACGATCTCGACTGCCCGTGGCGACCGTCTGACCTTGAACAGCGTCTCGGAAGAATCGTCAGGCAGGGCAACTCGAACCCCGAAGTTGAGATTTACCGATATATCACCGAAGGGACTTTTGACGCATATATGTACCAGCTTCTTGAATCCAAGCAGAAGTTTATATCTCAGATCATGACGAGCAAGTCCCCGGTTCGCACGGCGGAAGACGTTGACGACACCGCACTTTCCTACGCCGAAATCAAAGCTCTTGCGTCGGGAAATCCGAAGATCATGGAGAAAATGCAGCTTGACGCAGACGTCGCAAAGCTCAAACTTCAAAAATCTTCGCACCTTTCACAGCGGTATATGCTTGAAGACAAGCTCTTAAAAGAGTATCCGAGAAGCGTATCTGCGAGAGAGGAACGCATCGC
>JAZUKN010000091.1:0-1944 GCA_045643285.1 Eubacteriales bacterium | reverse complement strand
GGTAGATCTCCCTCAATCATCTCAAGAGTGGAAATATCTATAAGTCCGTTGTGTTCTCCGTAAATTGCATGAACATGATGTGGACTGTGTTCGTTTCTGAAAAAGATTTTGATGATTATTCCGTAAAACCGTGTTATTTCCGGCATATAGTATCATCTCCCTTCGTTTATATTATACTCCACTACTTGTCGCGTGTCAAGTAGTCTTTCGTTATCTTTTTCTTATCCGCCGTTATTTCATAACTGTCTATCGTGTTCACGACAGCTTCCACTGCTCCGCTTCGGCGGGCGATGTCCTCACACAGCTTCATCTTCCGTCTTAGCTCTTTCATCTCATCTGTGAGCGCGTACATCTCATCCTTGATCGGCTGCATAGCTTCACTGTCGGTCATTCGGCGGAGCTTGTTCCTCAGTTTGCTTCTTTTTATGGCAAGCTCTCTGAATTGATCACTGACAGACTGCGTGAACCGTCTCATGTCATCCGCAGTTTTTATCTTGTTGTCGTCGAGCAGCACCGCCTCATCGCTGTATATCTTCGCTTTCCGAGATTCCTCTCTCAAAGAAACGTATACTTCTCGGCTGAGTGAGAGATCCATTTTCGGATAAATCTTCAAGAGGTACACATAGTACCCGTACAGTCCGGCGATACCTTTTGATCTGTCGCGTCTCGGAAGCGAGTAGTAATCGTATTCCCCCCCGTGAGTTGTCATAGTAGTTCTGTCGGCACCGCTCGCGTATGTCCTCGACTGTGTAACCATCTCCAAGTCTGTCAAGTCGGTAGACCTTCTTTCCCTCGTCCGGTCGGATGCGGAGAAAACTGCCGCGGTATTCAAGAACGTACCCACGGTTCTGTATCTCTCGCTTGAACTGCTCAAAGCTCGTGACATATTCGAGCACTGCATCAAGGTCTTCGTAAAGATGTTTCTTTGTGCAGCTCACCTCATCGTTTTCTTTCTGCCAGTCAGCATACGACAGAGAAGAATGTTCCGGAGTACGGATGACGTACAGTCCGTGTTCCTCGCATATCCGGTCGGACATTTCTCTGAGTTGGTTATACGTTTTGGTCTGATCATAATATCGCATACCGTCTGTGAATGACACGCTGTTTATACAAAAATGATTATGGATTCACTTTTGTCAATGGGAAAATGTGTTTTTGTTGAAAAATCTTTTCAAACAAAAATCCGGATGGTTTTGAGCCGATCCGGATTCTTGTTATTTAGTTGGTTTGCTTTTTTTCCTTTATTCAGCTTCTGTTTCAGCTACAGAAAGTGTTTCGAGCAGTTCGCAGAAACGCTCGAAGATCGCCGCCACCTGAACTCTCGTTGCGTCGTTCTTCGGTGAGAGCGTCGATTCGCTCGTTCCGTTGATGATTCCGTTCTGAAGTGCCCAGAACATCGCAGGACGTGCGTATTCGCTGATCTCGAAGACGTCGTCGTAGGACAGGAAGTTCGTGTTCTCATCGACCGATACGTCAAGACCGAGCTTCTCGGCGTATCTGTACAGGATCGTGATGAGCTGCTCACGGGTGATGGGATCGTCCGGACCGAAGGCTTCTGCGCTGTAACCATCGACAACATCAGTAGACTGTGCCCAACGGATTGACTCGGTGTACCACTGGTCTGCCGCAACATCCTTGAAACTCATGGCGTAGTTCACGACCGGCTCACCCTCCATACGCCACAGCATGGTGACGATCATAGCGCGGGTGGTGGTTCCGGAAGGATTGAATGCCGTTGCAGACACGCCCTGCATATAGCCGTTCTCAACGCAGAAGTGTACGCCGTCATGGTACCAAGCCTTGGTGTCCGCATCGTTGAACTTCGCATAGACGCAAGTCTCATCCTGCGGGCATGCGGTTTGGGCGGGGGTTTCAGGTCCTTCGGACTCTGTCGTTTCGACAGCCTGGAAAGTCGCACTGATGCTCACCTTGCCGTTCGGCATT
>JAZUKN010000090.1:0-2380 GCA_045643285.1 Eubacteriales bacterium | reverse complement strand
CCGCAGTTCACAAGCTCTCTGAGCCGTTCTCTGCCGACGCCGAGTCTGTTTATCTCCGCTTTTGCTTCGTCGAGGGCATCTGAGATCGAGCGGATATGCGGAGGATTTATCTGCTCCCGCCTCGACAGAAACAGCATATCTTTGAGCCGAACAACAAGTCTGTCGTAGTCGATTATCGTTCTGTTTCCGTGCTTTTCGTATGGGATCATACCGTCGCCGACAAGTCGGGAGAGCATTGAAAAGTTCACTGCGGTGTTCGGATCGTATGCCCGAATTTTGTCAACCGCTTTTTGTAAGGTCATCAGCTGCATTTTTATCTCCTTCAATAAGACTGCCGAAACGCTCGGCGGCCTTTTTCTTGTTTACGTCATACGGGTGCAGGTAAATGTCAGTCGTCTTCACGCTGTCGTGTCCCATCATGTCACGGACGGTTTCCGGATCTGTTCCCATGGCGATCATGATCGAGCCGAAAGTGTGCCTCAGCCCGTGAAGTTTGAGATGCCTCATCCCGTGTTTTTCTTCAAATTTCTGACAGATCCGCGTCGGTGTGTAAACGCTTATCATTCCGCCGTCCGGATTTGTGAAAACATAATTGTCCTGTTTGTCTACCTTTTTTGACTTTTTCTGTTGCTCTTCCTGTTCGCATTTCCAGTCGAGCAGGATCTTTTTGTAACTGTCAGGGAAGAAAACAGTCCGGTTTCCGTGAAGGGACTTCGGAGCTTTCAACGCCTGCTTTTCACCTTTGAGCTTGTACGCGCTGTGCCTGACAGTAACGGAATTTCTGTCGAAATCAACGTCATCCCATTTCAGCGCGACGATCTCTCCTCTGCGAAGTCCGAGCAAAAGAGCGGTCAGAAGAAGCGTCTGCGTCATTTTCGGCTCATCTCGAAGTGCGGTGCAGAACGATTTCACTTCATCCGGCGTGTAAACGTCGAGCTTTTGCTGAGTGATTTTCGGGTACGTTACGGAGTCGTGACGGAGCGGATTTTCTTCGAGATAACCGGAGCGGCAGGCGTGAGACATCACCGACTGAAACACTGTCGCATACCGTTTTACACTTCCGGGAGAAAGCCCGTGCTTTTGTTTTCCGTCTTTTCGCTCTGTCCTGTACGCAAGAAAATCAATGAAGTTCTGCAAATTGTGATAAGTAATATCGCAAAGACGGTACTTCCCGAACGATGGAATGATGAACTGTTCACAGACTTGTCTGTAAAACCTTACCGTGTTTGGCGAGAGTTTTTCTTCGATTTCGGGAAAATAGAAATCGTTAATATACTCACCGAGCGGCATTTCCGCAAAGAAATAGTCTTCGGTGTGTGTCTTCATTCCGGGAAGATAAGTCCCGTTGTGTACGGCTTTCTCGAACTGCTTTTCAAAATCCGAGAGGTCTTTCAGCACTGCCGATTTTTTCGCGCCCGGCTTCGGTTTGTAAGTGACGGAAACGAGCTGCTGCCGTCCGCCGACCAGTCCGTTTGAAACACGCACGCAGTACGTTCCGTTTTTTCTTAAATAGTGGCTTGCCATTGTTCTCCTTTCATCGTGCGTCGTCGCGCACTTTCGGCATTCTTCTGACTTCGTTTAGCACGGGCTCGTCGTAGTAATACCGCTCCGGCTCGATCGGTCTTTCGTAAATGACGGGTTTTCTCCGTGCCGGCTTTTGTTCTTCCTTGACTTCAAATCCGTAGAGATACCCATCGTCTTCAAGGTCGTTTTTCCACCGCTCGCGCAGATCATCGGGCAGAATATACTCCCGTGCGATCTTCCTGTGCCGCGCTTTCTGCTCCGCGTAGACGAGCGATTCGAGCTCTCCGCACCTCACGAGTAGCGCTTCAAGGTCTTTTTTCTCTCGCCGAACGGGACGGAGTTTTTCGGAAATTGCGTGAATCTCGCCGCGCAGTTTTTCGATCTCTCCGTCATCCTTGCAGTTGCGGATCTTGTTGTAAATCTTCTTTCGCCGCGCTTCTTCCGTGATGATAGTCTCTTCAAGTCGGTCGAGATAGCTGTCGACGTCTTCCTTTGAGTAGAGCTTTTCTCTGTCCATGAGGACTGCCTGACGTGATACCTGCCGCAAAAATCTGGTCGTTTCGATCATCTCCGGCGTGATCGGTTCGTACTTCGGCGCGTCGTTTTCCTCTGTGA
The DNA here is from genome assembly GCA_045643285.1 of Eubacteriales bacterium. Lineage (GTDB taxonomy): Bacteria > Bacillota > Clostridia > Oscillospirales > CAG-272 > UMGS1696. Next base: position 241 of record JAZUKN010000090.1, on the reverse strand, counting down.
GAAAGTCCGGTCCGCCAAGCATAAGAACGACGATCTGCACGAGAATGATGAGAAGAGGAACGTCATCGAGACTCTTGTCAATCGTCTTTTCGCGTGACGGCTGACGGTAATATCCGTTCTCCTGCCGCTTTCGCTGGTAGTAAAAATCGTAGTCTGGCTTGCCGTTCTCGCGGTTGATCGAAAAGAATTCTTCGAGGTCGTAAACATCGTACTTGCTCTCGCAGTGGTACATCCGCGTCCA
>JAZUKN010000089.1:0-4081 GCA_045643285.1 Eubacteriales bacterium | reverse complement strand
AAATACATATTAAGACAAATCCCGGTTTGGTCGAGCTAAAAGAAACAACCCGCTGAAAAGTTTTTCTTTTTCAGCGGGTATCTTTGTCTCATGCCATAGCAAGCAGGGAAATTATATATAATTTCCGAATAGTGAAATATTGCTTCGCAATGTGAAATGAAATAAATCCCTTTTTCAAGCCCGCAGAGCATTTCACACGCCGAAGGCGTATTTCACATCCGCAGGATATTTCACAAATCCCGTAAGGGATTTATTTCGTTGGTTTTATTTCTCCCACGGGAAGACGTACTGGGTAAGACCGAGTTCGTCACGGACGGTGCTCATTTCTTTCTGTACCGCGTCGTTGATGGGAACGCCGGCATCTTTTCTTTCCTGCCAGATATCCCATTCTTTTTCGCCTGCGGTGTAGATCCTGTCGTGACCGGGAGCTTTGGTCGAAGCGCGGAGAGCGCGGCAGATGTCGCCGGCAGTCTTTCTGAATTCGGCTTCACCCATAAACGCATTGGTGTCGATGGCGATGAAGAAGTGACCGAGGTGATACGGAACGAGCTTGCCGTCTCTCTTGCCGGTGAGGGCAGTGAGGAACTGTCCCTGCTGGAGAGCTGCCGAGAGGATCTCGACGACGGTAGCGTAGCCGTAGCCCTTGTAGCCTGCAAGCTCGTCGCCGATGCCGCCGAGAGGAGCAAGGGCTGCTTCGCCGCAGTTGAGCTGGTCGAGTATCGCAACGGAATCGGTGAGGGCGCCGCCGTCACGGCCGATGACCATACCCGCAGGGGTGTCTTTGCCTATTCTCGCAAAGTATTCTATCTTACCTCTCTGTGTGATGGAGGTGGCGCAGTCGATAACGAAGGGGAACGGTTCGTCGGTGGGAAGACCGATGGTGAGCGGGTTTGTGCCGAGCATATTCTCAACGCCGAAGGTCGGAGCGATGGACGGACGCGCGTTCGTGCCGGTCATACCGATGAGTCCCTGCTTGGTGCACATAGTTGCGTAATAGCCTGCGATGCCGTAGTGGCAGGAGTTGCGGACGGCGACCATACCCATACCGTACTTCTTTGCCTTTTCGATGGCGAGGCTCATCGACTTGTAGCCGATGACCTGTCCCATACCGTCGTGACCGTCGACTACCGCGGTGGTAGCGGTTTCGCGTACTACCTCGAATTCGGTAACGGGGTTCTGGATGCCGGCTTTGATCCTGTCAAGATAAATGGGTTTGAAACGGTTGACACCGTGGCTTTCGATACCGCGTCTGTCGGATTCAAGAAGAACGTCGGTGCAGATCTCGGCGTCCTTGCGGGGGATGCCGTAGCCTACGAAAGCATCGGTGATGAACGGGATAAGTATATCCCAACTGCAAACTGTCTTTGCCATTGTGAAAAAACTTCCTTTCGGTTTGTTAATAATTTGTTTATACTTTTCTTTACTGATTATACACCGACACTTCCGCCGTGTCAATCGTTTTTGCAATTTTTCTTCAAAAAACTCTTGACAATCGAGCAAAACGGTGATATGATAATAAACTGCACTAAATTGCCCGCTAAAAGCAACTTTTTTTGATGATTTAATTATCGAGTAAACGAAAATTTACAAAAATATAACAAATGCGGACGACTTGAAGGAGTGAAAGGTCTATGGTCAAAACAAAAACCTGCTATCTCGGCACGAGGGAAAGAAAATCTTTTTCAAAGAATAATGAAGTCCTCGAAATGCCGAACCTCATTGAGGTACAGAAAAAATCTTTCAACGATTTCGTTGAACACGGCATCAAGGAAGTCCTTGACGACTTCTCCCCGATGACCGACTATTCAGGCAATCTTGAGATCAGATTCGTCGATTACAACATGAGCGCTCCTCCCAAATACACCATTATGGAATGTAAGGAAAGAGACGTGAACTACGCCGTTCCTTTCAAGGTGAGAGTAAGCCTTTCCAACAAGGTGACAGAGGAAGTCAAGGAACAGGAAATCTATATGGGCGATTTCCCGATTATGACCGACAGCGGCACGTTCATCATCAACGGCGCCGAACGTGTCATCGTGTCGCAGATCGTCCGTTCTCCCGGTGTCTATTTCGATAAGATCGACGACAAATCCGGACGTCACATCTTCACGTCCACCATCATTCCTTACCGCGGAGCATGGCTCGAATACGAAACCGATACGTCGGACGTATTCTATGTAAGGATAGATAAAAACCGCAAGATCCCCGTCACCGTGCTGCTCCGTGCATTCGGTCTTTCCAAGAACGAAGACATACTCGAGCTTTACGGCAAGGATGAACGTCTCATCAACGCGACTCTCGAAAAAGACCTTATGACGAGCGAAGCTGAGAAGTACGAGACCACCCCGCAGGACGAAGCTCTCAAAGAGATCTTCCGCAAACTCCGCCCGGGCGATCCCCCCGTCGTGGATACAGCGAAAGCCCTGCTCGAAGGTATGTTCTTCGATCCCAAGAGATACGATATCTCTCCCGTCGGCAGATATAAATTCAATAAGAAGCTTGCCCTTGCAAGACGTATCGAAGGTCACGCCCTTGCAGCCCCGGCAGCGGATCCCCTTACCGGCGAGATCATATTCGAAGCCGGCAGAAAGCTCAGCAGAGCGGACGCCGAAAAGCTTGAAAAAGCCGGCGTATGGAGCGTGCTCCTCGACGTAGAAGAAGACGAACAGGTCGTAAAGGTCAAGGTCTTCTCCAACAAGATGGTAGACGCTTCCGATTTCTGCCCTTACACCAACGAAGAACTCGGTCTTGACGAAAAGGTACAGAGCGAAGTATTCTTCGAGATACTGAACAAAGTCGGCACCGACGATCTCAAGACGCTCAAACGCGCCATCGCCGACAGAATAAACGAACTCGTACCCAAGTCCATCACCGTTGACGATATCTTCGCATCCGTCAACTACCTTGTCAACCTTTCTCACGGCGTCGGCAAGACCGACGACATCGACCATCTCGGCAACCGCCGTCTGCGCTCGGTAGGCGAACTCCTGCTCCAGCAGCTCCGCGTCGGTTTCTCCAGAATGGACAAGATCGTCAAGGAAAAGATGACAACCCAGGATATCGAGACCGTCACTCCGCAGTCGCTCATCAACATCAGACCCATCGTTTCGGTCATAAGAGAATTCTTCGGTTCATCTCCTCTTTCTCAGTTTATGGACCAGGCGAACCCTCTTGCCGAACTTACTCATAAACGCCGTCTGTCCGCACTCGGCCCCGGCGGTCTTTCCCGTGACAGAGCTTCCTTCGAAGTGCGTGACGTTCACTATACGCATTACGGACGCATCTGCCCGATCGAAACGCCTGAAGGCCCCAACATCGGACTTATCTCCTGCCTCGCAACTTACGCGCGCGTAAACCGCTTCGGATTTATCGAAGCACCGTACCGCGTAGTCAAGGACGGCGTCGTCACCGACGAAGTCAGATACATCACCGCCGATGAAGAAGACGAATACACCGTTGCCACCGCAAACGAACAGATCGACGAAAACGGACATTTCACTTCCAAGAAAGTCGTCGGACGTTACAGAGACGAGATCGGCGAATTCGATCCGCTCGATATCGACCTTATGGACGTTTCCGCAAAGATGGTCGTATCCGTTGCCACCGCAATGATACCGTTCCTTGAAAACGACGATAACACCCGTGCGCTTATGGGATCGAATATGCAGAAGCAGGCAGTTCCCCTTATGGTCACCGAAGCGCCGTTCGTTGCCACCGGTATGGAATACAGAGCCGCCGTCGATTCCGGCGTCGTAGTCCTCTGCCGCGAAAGCGGTATCGTCGAATCCGTCACCGCCGACGAGGTCGTAGTCCTCACCGACAGCGGAAAACTCGATGTTTACAATATAATCAAATTCAAGAGATCCAACCAGGGTACCTGCGTCAACCAGAGACCTGTCGTCGTCAAGGGACAGCGCATCAACAAGGGCGACGTCGTAGCCGACGGCCCCGCTACCGAACACGGCGAAGTTTCTCTCGGCAAGAACGCTCTCATCGGCTTTATGCCGTGGGAAGGCTACAACCACGAGGACGCCGTACTCCTTAACGAACGTCTTGTAAGAGACGATATGTACACCTCTAT